>NZ_JBXENJ010000002.1:0-808100 GCF_056836725.1 Priestia sp. 3CA3 | reverse complement strand
TACTACGACCACCATCGTAGAGCAAACCGTCAAAAACTATATTACGTATTATAACAATGCCCGTATTCAAACAAAACTAAACAACCAGTCACCGGTACAATATCGGCAACTGGTCGTTTAAAAGGTGTTTTGATCCCTGTCTCAAAAACAGGGGTCAGTCCCTTTCGATAGAGAGCTTTTTTACATGTTGTTTCTAACAATTGGTATTATGTTAATAAAGAGATGGTTAGATGCTTCACGGCGTCTTGATTCGTTTGTTCAAGATATAGAAATATATTCAACTTTATGGCATTGGACATATTGGGTTGCTTTCAAATAGTCAGGTTAACGCGTACATAAAAGAAGGGCTGAATGGCGAGAGACAAAATACAAACTAATTATTTTTCAGGTGGACAAGGCAGGCTCGCCTTTTATATATTGGGGATTAGACCGTTTGCCTTTGTGTTTCACCAGTATAGACCTAATGAAACACACCCGAAGTCACAGTATTTCCCCCGTCGAAATAGAGTAGACTGCTAAAAGTACCTCGGTTAATTGAGGTACTTTTATAGGTTCTTATATAAAGAGTCCGTGATTAAAAACTGCTTAAAGTGTTTTTTTAATCGCGCATTGCGCCTGCTTCTCGAGAAGTCATTGCACCTTGTCCTTCATTTATGTCTCTTTGGATTTCTTGTTTTACTTTTTGAGCATTTGTTGCAGAAGCTGCTGATTTTTCAGTAAAGCCGGCATTTTCTTTAGCCGGTTGATTTTGCTGCATATAATCTCTCCTTCCTTTTTTATTCGTACAAAAAGGAAGAATGGAGATCCATTCTTCCTTCAGCCATCAATTATAAAGTTGTCTTAGAAGCGTCCGCCGCCAAGTTGTTGCTGAGCTAATTGAACAAGACGTTTTGTGATTTCGCCGCCTACTGATCCGTTTGCACGTGCAGTTGTATCAGCACCAAGGTTTACACCAAATTCGCTAGCGATTTCATATTTCATTTGATCGATTGCTTGTTCAGCACCGTATACTAATAATTCGTTGTTGTTGCTGCTTTTGTTGTTTGCCATGTTGTGTCACCTCCTTGTTTTCCTTAAGTTTCCTAGAGGACAAGAAGTATATACATGGTAATTTGTGGGTGTTTAGACCTTATCATTTAATGATACTAAAGAGTAGAAACAAGTTACGCTGTGAAAAGTGGAATTACATGTTTCATTTCCTTGTGAAGAAAACTATACGCTTGCCATGTGTAGGAGAAAGAATGACAGTTCATTTGTCATTCTTTTTTCATGTTCAAGAGTATACTAATTGAATGACAAAGGACTAACTCTTTAAAGAATTAGTCTTTGGATTAATAAAAATGATTGCTTTTTATAGCTATTTTAAGAAGTGTGTTTAGTTATTCTTCCTCTGTAAATTCAGTTTTGACGTTTTAGTTTCCCCATTTCGTAAAACAATTAAGCATGTTGTACATATCTCTTAGCAACAAGTATCTAATTAATTCTGGGGAAATAAAAATATAACTTAACCTTCCACTTATTTTATCTTCAAATTTTCAAACAATAGGGCTAGGAGGTGTTTTTATGCCAAAGAAAGACTTTAAAGGCGTTGATAATTCAGGAATTGCAGAAAGAGTTGATTATAACAACTATAAAAATAAAGATAGCAATAATGATCCTACGCTTAACCGTATTGTCGAAGAAGACGGACGTGCTCTTGACCCAAGGGAATCCTTAGAAAATTTCTTTACTGACCTTGAAGGCGAAGAGCCACAAGAAATTACAACGTAATAAAAAAAGTAGAAAACGGCGGATCTTTTTTAGCGAAAAGACCTATGAAACGTAGCTATTTTTATTAGAGGATCTGCTGTAAACGAGTTAACATGATTTAAAAAAACGAGGGCTATTAATAGAGGTGAAGTTAATGTCGCATACAGAAACTGAACGAACAACGTATATGTATGATCCTTTCACTATACAAGGTCTTGAAATGAATATACCTAAAGAAGACGAAGGCAGCCAACCGCTAATAAATCGTTCAGGACTGAGTACCTCTACGTTCAAAACAAATATGAATAGAGAATATTTTGAACGTTATATTTATTAGCAGGAATATTCTGCAGCGTTTTATTTTATAAAAAGATCCTTCTATTTTATATGTTAGAAGGATCTTTCCACTAAATATTCTCATTTCAGTGTAGTAATCAATTACTTGTGCCTAAGGTATTGGAAAATTCATCTTGGTTTTAGGCGTGGATAGGTAAAGCGGTTAGTATATATATATATATATTGTCTGTACATCCATTGTAGAAAGGATTTCACGAAATGCAGAAGCAAACCTTACTTTTTAATTTAGACGATACGCTTGTTCACTGTAATAAATATTTTAGAGACACCATAAATGCTTTTGTGGCTCAATTGCAGGAATGGTTTGAGAAGCTGACTAAGGAAGAAATAAAACAAAAGCAGTTAGAGATAGATTTAAAAAGCATCGAAAAGTACGGCCTTCACTCTTCCCGTTTTCCAGAATCATTAGTAGCTACTTATTTGTTTTTTAGTGAACAAAATCATCAAGATATTCATGAAGGTAGAGTCGAAAGAGTCAAAAAAATTGGTCAAAGTGTATTTGAAGTACCGGTAGAGCCTTTGCCAAATATGTATGAAGTATTAGATAAGCTTAAAGAACAAGGACATGATCTCTACTTACACACAGGTGGAGACGAGGAAAATCAAGGTAGAAAAATTGTTCAGCTAGAGCTAGCTAAATACTTTGAAAAAAGGGTATTTATTTCTGAACAAAAAGATACATCTGCATTAAAAGAGATACTAAACCAAATTAAGTACGATCCAAAAAAGACTTGGATGATTGGCAATTCATTAAAAACCGATATAAGACCGGCAGTAGAAGTTGGGATACATGCGATTCACGTACCTTCTGAACTGGAGTGGAGCTATAACCAAGTTGAAATTGATATTGCGCCAAAAGGTAAAATGATAACCGTTCATTCACTGCTGGAAGTTCCAGAAATCATTCACAAGCAAGCTCAAGAAACGGTTGTGTCCACCTAAGGTCATATGTAAACAAAATATACAGAAACAGCTAACCGTTGATTAAACCTTACCTAACAGTAGCCAGATAAAGCTCTTATGTTTTTTCTAATCAACTCACATACTATACAGAGGAGGTGACTGATATGGGAGGTCAATCCAAAGAATCAGAAAGAATGATATGTGAAGATCATAATTCTCCAGTTGATGAAAGAAGCTACGATTTATACGAAGCGACGCGTAATTCACTTTTACGTAATGAATTAGACGATAAAAACAAAACCATTTTAAATAATATTAATAACGGAGCGATAGATGTTAATCTTGAGGAATAATGGGCATTAAAAAACCTTTTATTTCTTAGTATCATAGCTATGTTACTAAGGATACACATTTTTTCTCTTAGTAAAAAAGACCCTAACTATTTAGGGTCTTTTTTAGGTATTTGTCCAAACATTCTATTGTTGTTTCACATACAGTAATAGGAGTCTACTAACAGAAAGGAGAAGATTTTTAATATGAGAAACAACTATCCTTATCAGCACTCTAATTACGGTGGTTATCACGGGGCTATGTATCCTCAGCAAGGTAACTGTGGTTATCCTCAAGCTAAACCTTGTGGTCAATTGCCTCCTCAAACCATGCCTGCTCAGTATGACCCAGTTAAACAAAATACATCTTTTACTGGTCAAGATGTGTTTGTGCCAGTGGTGCATCCGAGTCATACTACAAATGTTTATCAAAAAAATTATAAATATATGCACTCATTCCCGCATACAGAATCCGTTGTATGTCAGGAAACGCACCAACATTTTTGTGCTCCAAGCTGTCCTCCTAGACCTCGTCCGTGGTGCTGATAGCCAAAAAAGTCCCTTCATTTTAACAATGAAGGGTTTTTACTATGTGAAATTTAGGATGTTATTTAGCTATCGTTAAACAAAATAGCCCATTTTAGACCAAAATCCAATCGATATGAGCTGTGTCTACATATAATACCTTAACCCATGTAAGTTTAAAGTTTTTTCCTTTAGTTAAATATCACGAAAGGAAGTGTTTATATGTCTAGTTATGGTGGAGCTGGTTCTGGTTTTGCTTTATTAGTTGTTCTGTTTATTCTTCTTGTCATTATTGGATGCAGCTGTTACGGCCGCGGATTTGGCTGTTAATAACAATAAAAAAGTCTTTCTCTAATTTGAGAAAGACTTTTTTATTCGAGGTTGTGAGGGAGTGCTTTTATACGCAATAGAACTGATTGGGCGGAATTCAAACACTCTATTGCAGAGGGCGTAAAACTCGTATATGGGATCTGAGGATGCTTCATTGTATGTAAAAGAAACTAAAAGGTTATTGTTTTTTTATAGTGATATAAAACGTAGTTTATCCACTTCGTGGAGCACATTTCGTTTTTTATCATATGCTAAATGTATGAAGAAGAAGGAGGTGGAGTTTATGTTCTTTGGCGGTTATGGCGGAGGTTGTGGCTATGGTTATGGCGGCGGCTGCGGTTACGGCGGTGGCAGTGGTTTTGCTTTAATTATCGTGCTGTTTATCTTATTAATCATTATTGGCTGTGCTTGTTGGGGAGGATTTGGCGGTTGCTAATTATTAGCCTGCCTTTATCTCTAACTTAAAAAAGTTAGCTTTATGCTAGCTTTTTTTCTGTGTTGAATTTGTACATGTCCAGTGATTACGCTTTATATTTGCCGCGTTAACCAATGGTTTACAGCTTGTTACTAAGCGTTTATGGAATTTTTTACATATTTATTGTAAGCTAAGCCTTAGAGGTGATGAAAGTGAATTTAGGGGAACAGCTGCAGAAGCTAAGGGAAGAAAAAAAGATGTCCAGGGAAGACCTAGCTGGGGAAATGAATGTATCTAGACAAGCCGTCTATAAGTGGGAAAATAATAAAGGGTATCCGGATATTGAGAACCTTATTAAGTTAAGTGAGCTTTATAATGTGACGCTGGATGAATTGATTAAGGGAGATCAATCATTTCAAAGCAAAATAGCAATTGATTGAAAAAAGAGCGAGGATTTTTCAGATCCTGGTTTTGTGGTTGGAATCATTCTTGTATTCGTAGGGTTATTTTTAGATTTAGGTAAATTTTCAGCGGGGGTTACCATACTAGGTTATCTAACGATGTTTTTTTATGAAGATTTAATGAGAATGTTTTGGAGTATAAAAAGGGATTTTCAGGAAGAAAGGTAAGTGGACAGGCTTTAAGGAATCTTAAAGCCTGTTTTTGTACTTGTAGTCATACAAACATTAACATTGGCTATTATTTTCTTTTAGAGGGTTTATTAAATATGAGTAATATAGATAAAGATGTTAGTAGTAAGGAAACGAACGGTTTTTCACAAAATTTCGTAGTCTAATTCACAGTTTCGTCTGTAAACGAATGGTTTACGGGCGATTACCATACGTTTTCGACTCTATGGTTTTTTTGTATGATTTAGGTGTTTATGTTAAGTTATGGGTATGCTTCAATTGTTTTAGAAAGGAGTGAATTTATATCTTAAAAACAGTAGTTGCTGCAATCGTTGCGGGGGTTTTATTTAGCTTATGTGCAAAAGTAATGATGCATACAAGATGGTCAAAGTATTTTCTAAAAGCAAGTGAAGCTACTCATAGGCCAATAAACTTTGTTCTTCAGGGAGCTTTGTTTGCGATTATCATGTTTATTATGCTTTTAATTGTAAAACCTTTTACATAAGAAAGTAGTGTGATAGCTAAAGGGATCAACTCTTAAACATTCCTAATTGGTTACCAAAATATTTGCCCGGGAAATGGGGCGATGTTGTTTTCTCTACTGAACCAGCTATATAGGGATATTAACAGTTTTTAGAAAGGAGTATTGGATGTTAGTTAAAGCACTAATTACAGCAATCATTGGAGGCATTCTGTTTCCATTGTTTTTCAAGCTATTTACCCGAAAATCCTTAGGTAAAAAGACTACTAGCCCTGTCAGTCAAGGATTTTTCTTCGCGGTTATCTTCTTTATAATCCTTATGGTTACAAAAACCTTCAGTTAAAGTTATATTACAGATAATCTCTGTTCTATTATGGATTGCTCCAGAAGGAAATTAAGTGAATTAAAGGAACTCAAACCCAAGGAATACGTATATTCTTTGGGTTTTTTATAAGATTTCAAGAGTAAAGCCTCCTTTGACTTAGAAATATTAAAGCGATGATAATGAGTATGTACGCATAGCGTCACGAGATTCGAAGGTCTTTAAATATTTAAAAAATAATTTGTGCAAACGATTGCATTAAATTATTAGTTTAGTATATAATGTTCAAATAAAAGTATTCTAATGTTTTTAATAATTAGATTTTATGAAACTTTTAAGAAGGTATAAGCGATAGTCAGCAGCTTACGGATGAGCAGATAGTGAAAATTCTTACATACTCAAACAGCATTTTTAGACAGGACTATTAGTTATGCCGTATTCCTGAAGTAATCTAGCAAAATAGAAAACAGCCAGCCAAAGACACTAACATTTACAGTATTCATCGTTGTTTTGAAAACGTTCACAACGAATGTCGTAGCACTTTACATCAGAACATCTATCTTTTGCGGCTGTTAATTGAATCATAGGAGGCAGTTATGTTAGAAGAAAGAATCGTTGAAACCAGTGAAAAAAGCGTTCAGCCAAACTTACCTTATCTACCGATCAGTACCATATGGTTAATTAGTTTTGGATTTTTAGGTGTACAAATGGCATTCTCATTACAGAGTTCAAATATGGGACGCATATTTCAAACAATCGGTGCTGATCCAACTACATTAGGCTTTTTCTTTATTTTACCGCCGTTGGCCGGTTTAGTGGTTCAGCCCTTAGTTGGTTATTTTTCAGATCGTACCTGGATGCCAAGGCTTGGCCGTCGTATCCCCTATCTACTGATTGGCGCAATTGTAGCCGTAATTGTTATGTGTTTGCTGCCAAACGCCGGCAGTTTTGGTTTTAGTGCGGTGGCTGCTATGACTTTTGGCGCCATCACTATTTTGTTTATGGACGTATCATCAAATGTAGCCATGCAGCCATTTAAGATGATGGTTGGAGACATGGTCAATGAAGAGCAAAAAGGGTTTGCCTATTCTATTCAAAGTTTTCTATCAAACAGCGGTGCTGTGCTAGCCTGTATTTTCCCTTTTGTTTTAACGGTATTAGGCGTATCAAATAGTGCACCAAAAGGGGTAGTACCACAATCAGTTGTTATTTCATTTTATGTTGGAGCCGTTGTGTTAATTATTTGTAGTTTATTTACAATACTTAAAGTAAAAGAATATTCACCTGCAGAATTTGCAGCATACCATGGTATTCCAGATGAAGCTACAAAAGAAAATGTAAACGTTTTTAAACTGCTTCGCAACGCTCCAAAGGTTTTTTGGACGGTCACACTTGTTCAATTTTTCTGCTGGATGGGCTTTCAATATTTATGGACATACGGTACAGGTGCAGTCGCTGAAAACGTTTGGTATACGAATCAGCCGTCTAGCTCCGGCTATCAAGCAGCTGGTAACTGGTTCGGCATTTTATCAGCTGTACAGTCGATTGCCGCAGTCATTTGGTCACTAGTTTTGTCACGCGTAGCCAACAACAAACGTAAGCCAGCGTATGCTTTTAGTTTACTGCTAGGCGGTATTGGTTTTGGATCTGTCTTTTTTATTCACAATCAATGGATGCTGATTGCTTCATTTATTTTAATTGGCATCGCTTGGGCTGCTATGATGACGTTTCCGTTCACGATGCTTACGAACGCCCTGTCAGGAAAGAATATGGGAACATATCTAGGGTTATTTAATGGAAGTATTTGTTTGCCGCAAATTATAGCTTCTTGCTTGAGTTTTGCTTTGTTCCCAATAATCGGATCTTCTATGCCGGGCATGATTTTAATCTCAGGTATTTTACTTGCTACGGGAGCAGCGTCTGTTTCGATTATTAAGGAAACATATACAAAGTAATTAGTAGCTGTCCATGGTACAAAAGCAGCGTGGTTTCTTAGCTTTTTTGTGTTCGAGCTATTGACCGGAATCTATAAACATCTTATTTTTGTATTGACTATCATGATAAAATGTAAACGAATTCAATCTAGTGGGAAATTTGATAACAAGAATGGAGAATGAATCAATGAAAACTGAAAAAGAAAAAATGGTGGATGGCGAGCTGTATTTTCCAGCAGACCAAGAATTAGTAAAGGACCGGGAAGATGCAAGAAGGCTTGTTCGTTCGTTTAACGGTACAGATGAGACGAATTATGAAAAGCGTACGGAGTTACTAAAGGAACTATTTGGTTCAACAGGAGAACGCATTTACCTTGAATCTAACTTTCGATGCGACTACGGATACAATATCCACGTAGGAGAAAATTTTTATGCGAACTTTGACTGCACACTTTTAGATGGGGGACGAATTACAATAGGGAAGAACTGCATGATGGCACCGGGCGTACATATTTATACGAATACTCATCCTGTGAATGCAGAACAGCGAATTACAGAAGTTGAATATACCAAGCCCGTCACGATTGGAGATAATGTATGGATTGGGGGACGAGCTGTCATCAATCCAGGCGTTACAATTGGACATAATGCTGTAGTCGCTTCCGGAGCTGTTGTGATAAAAGATGTTCCAGATCATGTAGTAGTGGGAGGGAACCCCGCAAAGATTATAAAGAAGTTGGATTAATTTTTACTAGCTAAACATTGTTTATAAATTAACTAAAAAATAAAGAGTTATTCCCGATAGAAATGACTCCTTCTGTAAAAATCAATATCCGTTAAAAAAACAAAATGTTTGAGCAGCACTAAACCTATGGATACTCAGCAGGTTTAGTGCTGTTCTTTTATGTTGAGAGGATCTCTTTATCTGACTGCAAGTCATATCATCTCTAACTCAGCTTATTAATATAATCTTCTAATAAGAAAGTTTCTGCCACTTTTACACTTTGGGGGAATTTTCATTTATGTGTACGTATAAAACGGATTAAATTATTCCAAATTCCGATCTAACAATATGCCGGTTTGCTCGGCTATTACATCGGTTGGAACGTGCATCCCGTTTTTAAACCACCATTCTACTGTCCCTACAACGGCCGAGGCAAAGAACTGAATAACAACCTCTTTACGAAACCCTTTGTTTTCTCCTTCAGTTGTATCAACTTCAGGACCATACTCTTGGATGACTAACTCGAGAAAACGGCTGCGGAAATAATGAGCGCCTTTACTTTCTAACATGGTTGAAAAGAAGAGATGGTGACGCTCAAAATATTCAAACCAAACATAATTTCCTTCTTGGAACGTCATATCAGCAGCCGAATGACATAGTTCTTCGAGGTTGTTCATATGTTCTTCAATCATCTTATCTAATAAATCATATTTATCCATATAGTGAAGATAAATCGTGCCTCGGTTAACATTTGCTTTGTCGGCAATATCCTGAATGGTAATGTCATCAAATCGTTTTTGGGTCATTAATTCAGTCACTGCATTTTTTATAGCCTCTTGGCTTTTGAGTATTCTTCTATCCACTTTCGCCATTTTAAAAACCTCACTTTTTTTAAAAGATATTCAACAATACCTCTTCATTTGTTGAGTAATCAACGAATTGCCTTCAATTAACGATTGAAAGGATTTTATTTGCTTTTATAATTATAGACAGATGTTGATTAATCAATCAATGTTGATTTACTTTTAACAGGCAGATAGATACTTTTAAAGTATAGAAAAATAAACAATTCAAAGGAGATAAAAAACATGTTTAACGAAACGTATAAATTATCAAACGGTGTAGAAATTCCACTATTAGGTCTTGGTACGTGGCTGCTTGATGACGAACAGGCAGCTCAGGCAGTGCGCGATGCGGTATCTAGCGGGTATCGCCATATTGATACGGCACAAGCTTATATGAATGAAGCTGGCATAGGCGAAGGAATCCGTTCATGCGGTGTTGCAAGAGAAGAACTCTTTATTACAACAAAGGTTGCAGCAGAAGCAAAAACTTATGAGGAAGTTACGAATTCCATTGATGAGTCTTTAACAAAGTTGGGGCTGGATTACATTGATCTTCTAATTATCCACAGTCCACAGCCTTGGACGGAGTTTAGAGAAGAGAAACACTACTTCGAAGAAAACAAAGAGGCATGGAAAGCAATGGAGGATGCTTATAAGGCAGGGAAGGTAAAGGCAATCGGCCTTTCTAACTTCCTTCAGGATGATATAGAGAATATTCTTTCTAGCTGTGAAATCAAGCCTATGGTCAATCAAATATTGGCACATGTGAGCAATACGCCTTTGGAGTTAATTGAGTTCTGCCAGAAGAATGGCATCTTGGTAGAAGCATATTCACCAATTGCGCACGGTGCGGTTCTTGATAATAAAGAAGTGAAGGTAATAGCTGATAAATACGGAGTGTCTGTTGCTCAACTTTGCCTGCGCTATGATATTCAGCTTGGTCTTGCAGTCATTCCTAAGACGGCAAATCCAGATCATATGAGAATCAATGCAAAGCTTGATTTTGTGATCAGCGATGCAGATATGGAAATTTTGAAAAATGTCGAACCTATTCAAGATTATGGTGAGCACAGCTACTTCCCGGTATTTGGCGGGAAATTAAAATAAACGGCTAACGAATGAGCCAAGAGATACAACTATGAATGATATTATTGGAGGAATCAAAATGGCAAAACATGAAGAAGTAAAAAATGGCGTTATTTTTCCAGCAGGTGAAAAGAATGAAGCATATGCACAATTTTTCGTTGGACAAAGCTATCTTCAAACCTTAATCGCAGATCCTAAAGTGAACGTTGGAGTTGGAAATGTAACCTTTGAACCTGGATGCCGCAATAACTGGCATATTCATCGTGATGGATTTCAGCTTCTATTAGTAACGGGTGGCGAAGGTTGGTACCAAGAAGAAGGAAAACCTGCACAATTCTTAAAAGCTGGAGATGTTATTGTGACGCATGATGGTGTCAAACATTGGCATGGTGCTGCAAAAGACAGCTGGTTTGAACACATTGCCATCACTGCCGGTACGCCGGAATGGTTAGAACCAGTAACAGATGAGGAATATAATAGCATAAAATAATAGATCGTATGTATCTTAGAAGCAAAAACCCTACGGATTATTCCTAATAATCCGTAGGGTTTTTATTATGCGTTCAAGATGTCATAGGAAATAGCCTTAACGCCATAAAAGTTCACCAATTGATTTGTTTTCCATCTTTAAAAAAGCCTCCGGAAGGTCCTTCAGGTCCAATCGTTGCCAACCAAAGGATAGAACTAGCAGCTTGCTGCGGCGTTCTTGGAGCTGATGGTCCACCCATATCTGAGCTTACCCATCCTGGATCGACCGCGTTAATTTTGATATCTTTGGTGCTTTCCGCAGCTATTAATTGCGTTAAGCCATTTAGAATAAGCTTGGATAACTTATAAGCGCCCACTCCTGAAGAAGACATTTCACTCATTGCTCCATATTCGGAGGAAACATTAATAATTCTTCCGTAGGCTTGCTGTTCCATAAGAGGCATAAAGGAACGGATTACGTGGTAAGCACCGAAGAAATTCGTTTCTAGCGTTTTTTCTAGAACAGAAGGGTCCAAGTTCACTAATTTTTGATTTTTATCTAAATATATGCCCGCGTTATTAATTAACACATCTAATCGTCCATATTGTTCACTTACTGTAGCTGCAGCTTGGCGGATACTGGCTTCACTGCTTATATCCATCACTACAAACGAAACATCAAGATAAGAGTCTTTAAGTTTTTGCACGGCTTTATGTCCGGTTTCTGAATTTCGGCTCGTCAAAATGACCTTAAAACCTTTCATCGCCAATTGTCTCACTAGTTCATAGCCAATACCCCGATTTCCGCCGGTGACGAGTGCAACTTTAGTATGTTTTTCCATTTCAAATCCTCCATTTTTTATTTATTAATTCTGTAAGTATTGACTAGAATAGAATTCAGCTTTTCATAGATGTAATAAAAGAAAACAAAGGGATCCTACTAGGGATCCCGAAAGAAAGTTGCGTTAATGTCTTATTTTGAAAGTTGACTTACAGGACGTTTCATATAACTTCTTGGTAAAATAAATATTGCGCTCAATACTAATGACAAGATGCCTACTAGTACAACGTATTGTATACCCATTCCTGATATAAACAGTCCACCTACGGCTGTACCAATGGTTGTTCCTAAGTTAACGGATGCTAAAAATAATCCATTCGCGAAATCAGGGGCTTCTGGAGCTGCGGAGGAAATCCAATATTGATTAATATTCGTTCCTATACCAGCAAATATTCCCCAAACTAAAGTCATGATAGCCATCGGCCAAGTAAACTGTCCGATGAAGAATAAAATGATGTAAACGATTCCCAATGCGAAAGGGAAAACGACTACAGTTTTAATGGCATTTTTCGTAAGTAATTTCCCTGCGATAATGTTTCCGATAATATTTGCCACACCGTACAGAACCAGCATGAAACTAATTAATTGTCCAGAGAGGTTCGTAACGCTTTTAAGATACTCAGCAAGATAGCTATATACCCCAAATACTGCTGAATTCAGTAAAAGGACGGCAATAATAGAAAGCCAAGTAACGGGTTTTTTTAATACGCTGAGCTGTTCTCCGTATGAAAGTCTTTCTGTAACAGGCATAGAAGGGAAGAATGCCCACGTAGCAATAAATACTATCGCGTTAATAACAGCAAAAAACGTCATTGATAGTTGAAACGAGACTGTACTTGCAAGAAAACTTGCGATTGGCACACCAAGTACCATACCTGCAGATACGCCAATAAAGACTTTTGAAACAGCTTTTGGAGCCTCTTCCTTGCTGACTGAGTTCGCTGCCATTGTAAAAGCTGCTGAAAAATAAATTGGATGAAAAATAGCTGGAATCACACGCGCAATGATGGCAATAGCAAAATTAGAAGTAAAGATAGAGATAATGTTACCTAAAATGAAAATACCAAGTACAAGCAGCATTGCCTTCTTGCGATTGACTCCCGAAAATAATAACGGCATCGTTGGACCGGATATTGACACGGTAAGCGCGAAGAGACTCACCAGCCATCCTGCCTTTGATACACTGATATGAAAGTGATCCGCAATGTAGGGTAATATCCCTATAACGCCCATTTCAGTATTGATAATACCGAAAGCTCCTAAAGTTAAGACAAATATAAGTAGCTTGTTTTGTTTAGACATAAAATAAAGATCCTTCTTTCTAAAAAATGTTGTGTTCTCGTGGCTGTAAAGCGGGTGTTTAAAGGTGTATTGTCATGTTTTTACTTAGTCACTTTTTCAATTCTACCTGTAAAATCACCATCAACATTTTCAACATTTTCTTTTCCTGATTCAATTTGACCTAGTATGATAAGGTCGTTTGTAGCATCTTCAAGACCTTTGTAAAAAATAGCTACATTTCCCCAAGGAGCGTAATAAGCAAAGTCTCCTTTTTTGGATAGGTCTCCGGCTTGTACATCATCTATAGATAATCTTTTTTGTAAAATACTAACTTTCTCTTTACCTATATAATCTTCAAACGTTACGGTTAAAGGCAGTTGAGCTAGAAAATCCTTACTTGCTGGGTTATCGTACATCCTAACAAACACTTCTTTGTTGTTGAACGTTAACTTTATTCTTGTATTTGAAATACTATCTTCTTCTGTTTGTTCTGGTACGCGGTTTAAATGCTTACTGGCATTATGGTCGGTTGCAGAAGAATGATTGTTGCCGCAAGCAGCGAGTGCAGCGCTTATTACTAAGATAGAAGGCAGATATAACATTTTTTTCATCTTAAGATCCTTTCCACATTGAATTATTAAAGATGTTGATGGTGTGATATGAACTTCTTTGTTGTTTATTCTAACGGCTTCTTCCAAATATAAAAAATACTTATATCTTATATCATGATATGTTTGATAAGCATTTCTGGAGTGTATATACTAAAGCTTATGAAAGGAGGAGAGGGATATAGAAATTCGAGTTTTGCGGTATTTTCTTACGGTTGCAAGAGAAGGAAACATCACGAAAGCCGCTGATGTTTTGCATGTGACACAGCCAACACTGTCTAGACAATTAAAAGATCTTGAACAAGAGTTAGGCAAAAAATTATTTATTCGCAGCAGTCACAGTATCATTTTGACAGATGAAGGAATGCTTCTGAGAAACAGGGCAGAGGAAATTGTTAATATGGTCGATAAATTAGAGGCGGAGTTTAGTTCCATGGAAGAAACAATAGGTGGTGATATCTATATAGGGGGCGGGGAGACAGAAGCAATGAAACATATTGCACGAGTCGCAAAAGATGTGCAGGTACGTTATCCAAATATACGATATCACCTCTACAGCGGAAACGAAGAAGATATAACGGAACGGCTTGACAAGGGGCTGCTTGACTTTGGCATTTTAATTCAACCGGCTGATATTTCAAAATACAATTATCTTAATATCCCTGCCAAAGATGTTTGGGGCGTTGTGATGAGAAGAGACAGTCCTCTTGCCCTCAAAGAAAGCATTCAAGCTGCGGATTTATTGAACGCTCCACTAATCTGTTCACGACAGGCCATGAAGCAGACATTTTCAAAAAATGAATTTTCGGATTGGTTTGGCGAAGACTTTCATAAATTAAACATCGTTACTACATACAATCTTGCATATAATGCGGCCATTATGGTTGAAGAAGGCATTGGGTATGCCATAACACTTGATAAAATAGTCAATACGTCTACTAACAGCAATCTTTGTTTCAGACCGTTACAGCCAAGACTTGAATCAGGTTTAAATATTGTGTGGAAAAAGCATCATGTTCTTTCAGCTGCAGCTGATGCGTTTTTAAAAGAACTGCAGGGGGAATTTGCACACATTCGAAACTAACAGGACATCGGTCTAGCTCAAATAAATGGAGTAAAACAGCTGTAATTGCCCGGGACATGTTAAATAGAGTGAAAGTTGAAAAACGAGTATAGTAAAAAGGCGTATCTATGCGGTATGATAGATACGCCTTTTTTCTGCTGATATAGAGGTGATGTTAAGATCCTTGGAATGGTTTATTATATAGCAGCTCCCATTCGCCAGGGTTCGTGTCATCTGGAGATAATCCGTTCATAATGTCAAGATAGTGATTTGCTTTCTCTTCCATATACTGTACGGTTCTTTTAGCTTCCTCTAACTGAGCTTGAGCAATCTCTTTTTGCTTTAAAATGATCTCATAGCGCTCACGAATGGTACTTCCACCTTCTAAACACAAATTCACATAGGTTTTAATGTCTTCTACTGTCATTCCACATTGTTTTAAAAATTTTACACCTGTAAGCCAGTTAATGGACTCTTGATCAAAAAGGCGAGTGTTGTTTTTGTCACGCTGTACACTCGGCACTAATCCTTTATCCGTATAGAAACGAACGGTATGTTCCGTTATATCAAGTAGCTTAGCTACATCTTTCACCGTATACACTTTCGCCACTCCCTAAATATTTTTTCTTTATTATTGGTTAACATCCTATCACATTCGTGTAACACGAAGGCAAGAGGAGGGTGATCGTTCAAGTTAATAAATTTGTTAGTACCCTCAAAGCAATCTAAACAAATACCCTGCAGAACATAAAGCTGAAGTATAGTTTATCCACTTCCTTCACCGTATACGCTTTAATTCCTCATTGAAAGATTTAACTTAATTTATGTAAAGTTCTTGACCTCGTGTTACACGAAGGGATTAGGATAATGTTTGTACAAGGTTAACCAAACTTACGATGTAAAACAGGAGGAATTTTATATGCAAAACGTTACTTTAAACAATGGTGTGGAAATGCCAATCTTAGGATTCGGTGTATTTCAAGTTCCTGATTCGGCTCAATGTGAACAGGCCGTATCCAACGCGCTTGAAGCAGGGTATCGTTTAATTGATACAGCGGCGGCCTATATGAATGAAGAGGCAGTTGGTGCGGCCATCAAAAAAAGCGGTATTTCAAGAGAAGAGCTTTTTATTACAACAAAACTTTGGGTTCAAGATCAAGGTTATGAAAATGCTAAAAAAGCCTTTTATGCTTCTTTAGAAAAGCTAGGGCTTGACTATCTTGATTTGTACTTAATTCACCAGCCGTTTAATGACTATTATGGCTCTTGGCGCGCAATGGAGGAGCTTTATAAAGAAGGGAAAATTCGTGCTATCGGTGTATCCAACTTTTATCCGGATCGTTTAGTTGATTTAATCCTAAATAATGAAGTTGTTCCAGCTGTAAACCAAGTGGAGAATCATCCGTTCTTTCAACAGAAAGATGCAAAAAAAGTGATGGAAGAATACGGGGTACAAATACAAGCATGGGGACCATTTGCAGAAGGTCAGAATAATATCTTCCAAAATGAATTACTTTCCGGTATTGGTGCGAAATACGGAAAAACAGTCGCACAAGTTATTTTGCGCTGGCATATTCAACGCGGTGTTGTGACCATTCCAAAATCTGTTCATAAAGAACGTATTTCTGAAAACTTTAACATCTGGGATTTCACTTTAAGTGAGGAAGACATGGCAGCTATTACTGCTATGGACAGCGGGAAAAGTGAAATCATTGATCATTTTACCGCCGATACGGCCAAAGCCTTAAATGGATGGAAAATTCATGAATAATGAAAGATTTGCACCACCTAGAAAATGAAATTTTTGATAGCAGTCTACTTTAAAACAGCCATAAAATTGGCTGTTTTTTATTGTTTGAAAATGTAAAATAACGGTTTCTTTTTTCTTCAATTTATTACAAAAAAATCAAATGTACGTAAGACATTTCTATCAAATGCGATAACAGCTGTTAAATTTTATCTTAAAAGTGATATTCTTATAAACATTCAATCAGTATGCTTTTAAAGCTATTTATGGATTTAATGTTAGAGTATGAAACAAGTATAGAGAGCCATGATTGCTTTATTATTTTAAACGAAGGATGAGTGATGTATGAACAAGCTTATAATACCAGCCGTACTAGTGATCTTCGCTTTATGGATTTTATTACAATTGGCTTTAGGAGGGGATATTTTCAAAAATCCTCTAAATTATTTTATTTTAATAACGGTTTTCTTTTTATTTATCCAACAAGCTAAGGATAAATAGCCTGACATGATCGCTGCTGTGTAGTCTATAGCTATAGACTACTTTTTCTTTTGGGTACGTTAAAATAATTTTATTTACAAGCTAATTAGAAAAGAAGATTGAACCTTGCTTTATAAAAAAACACCCTACGACTGTAAAATGGTTAAAATTAAAAAAATATTAAACAGTACCTTGCAATAAACAATAGCTGGTGATATATTGTAATTATTAGGAAATCATTATGAATCAGTACTATACAATAAACAGTAGTGGACTGTGAAAAGAAAAGGGTGAAGAACAGTGAACGTGCAATTTAAAAAAGGAGTTTTAGAGCTTTGTGTCCTTGTGTTGCTTGATAAAAAAGACCGCTATGGATATGAACTAGTTCAAAAAATCTCCGATCAAATTGAAATATCAGAAGGGTCCGTATATCCTTTGCTGCGCCGGTTAACTAAAGAAGAATACTTTACAACGTATTTAAAAGAATCTACAGAAGGTCCTTCAAGAAAGTATTATCAGCTCACAGATAAAGGAAGAGATTATTTATATGAACTTGTCGATGAGTGGAACGAGTTTTCAAGAGGTGTTAATCAATTAATTAAAGAAGGTGTGAACAATGTCAAAGAGTAGCTTTTTACAGCAATTAAATGAATCCTTAAAACCATTGTCTTCAAAAGAACGAGCAGATATTTTACAAGATTATGAAGAACATTTTTCCATCGGTTTAGAAGAAGGAAAAACGGAAGAAGAAATTGTAACGTCGCTAGGTTCTCCGAATCAAATAGCTAAAGAACTGCTGGCAGATTATCATGTTGAGCAAGCAACAGCTAAGGCAACAACTCAAAATATCTTAAGAGCCACGTGGGCCGTAATCGGTTTAGCTTTTTTTAATGTAGTGATTGTTCTTGGACCCGCCGTCGCATTAGCTGGCTTTATTTTGTCAGCTTGGGCCATAGGTCTATGTTTCTTGCTATCTCCGATTCTAGTTCTTGGTGAGGCTATTGTACATTCGAGCGGCTTTTTTCTCTTTAATTTATTTATGTCTTTAGCATTTTGCGGAATTGGATATTTTATTATGTTGGGTATGTTAGTTGTAACGAAGCTAGCTATAAAAGGCTTTGTACGTTATCTAAAATACAATGTATCACTCGTGAAAGGCGGTTTAAAACGTGCTGAATAAAAAGAAACTCTCCATTCTTGCAGGTATTCTCATCCTTGTTGGGATTATAGGAGGCCTCCTTACGTATCGTGCTATTGATCCTGAACCTATTTCAAAAGAAAAAGTTATTAAAAGCAATCAAGTATCAAAGGTAAACATCGATACGGATAATACTAGTGTTCATGTATACCCTAGTAAAGGCAATGATATCAAAGTAACATTAAAAGGCGAAACATCTCCTAACATAAAAAGAGACTTCACTACTGACGTTAAAAATTCAACGCTTTTTATCTCTTATAGTGAACAACAGCGCAGCTGGGTCAATTTTGACATTGTTAGTGTATTAAAACCGCTATCCATCAACGTTTATCTGCCTGAAAAACAGTATAATTCATTGGGGATTTCCAGCAACAATGGGTATGTGTCTGTTAAAAAATTACGCGCAGCAGATGTTTCCATTCGCGCAAACAACGGACGTGTAGAATTAGAGAACATTGATTCACAAAACTTGAACACCAGCGTACACAATGGACTTACAAGCATAAAAAATGCTGCAGCAAAAACGGTTCAAGCAAAAGGAAATAACGGGAAAATAACGCTGAGTAACGTGGAAGGTAGTTTAGAAGGCGAAACGCATAACGGAAGCATCGCTCTTGAAACAGAAGAACTTGATCGAGATATTGACTTTAAAACGCACAATGGAAAGATTAAGATTACGACGGAAAAAGAACCAAGTAACGTTCAATTTAACGTTTCTGTCGACAACGGGAAAGTAGATATCTTGAATAAATATGATGGGGACGCTGTTATTGGAAAAGGAAAGAATATTATTAAATTAGCCACTCATAACGGCAGTATTTCAGTCACAAAGTAGCCTGTTAGCTATACGGCACAAAGCTCATCTGCAAAAAAGCAGAAGCACAGCTAGCCGCAGATAATCAAAAAAGGGTTTCACTCATTGAATGTTGATGAGTGGAACCTTTTTTTCTATGCAAGGTTAATACGGTAACAGCTTGTCATGACACGTATAAACAGATGTTAATTTCAAATTATTTTGAATTTTTATTCATTTTAATTTATAATTTGGTAAGTAAATGCAGAATAAGGTTCTATTAGAACAATCTCTCCAAAGTTTGTGTGGAGCAAGATAAGGTACATTTATTTTAGTCTGAAAATTTATAATAGTTTCTTTAAACTTAAGACCACGCATGAAGGAGAGGCATTTACAAAACTAACTTAGGGGGATCAACATGGTATTTGGCGTATTAAAAGATAAGAAAGTGGGAGAATATCGAGTCATTATGACACCTTTAGAGGTTGCTGCTATTAAAGACGATGGCCATACGGTTCTTGTTCAAAAAGATGCTGGCGCCTTAGCGGGATTTACGAATGAACAGTATAAAAAAGAAGGGGCAGAAATAGTAGAAACAACAGAAGAGATGTATGAAAGATGTGACTTTATAGCAAAAGTTAAAGAAATTGAAGAAAATGAGTATAAGTTGCTCAAGGAAAATCAAATTATCTATACGTGTATCCATCCAGCGGCACACAAAGAGCAGGTACAAGCTATACTCGATAGTAAATGTATCGCGTTCACTGCGGAAGATTCACATCGATTTGGTTCAGTAAACTGTGAAGCAGCAGGAAAGCAAGGTGCGTTAATGGGTCTGCAAGCTATGCTGACAATTAACGGCGGGAAAGGGAAATTTGTTAGTGGGTTAGCTGGAGCTCCTGGTATGAAGGTACTGATTCTTGGAGGAGGACTAGTAGGAAGGTCAGCTCTGCAGGTGTTACATTCATTAGGTGCGTGGTGTACGGTTATGGATGTAAATTATGGAACGTTAAGAGATATTGGCAAAACGTATAATGAAAAAGTGAATACACAGCTATCAACTAAGCAAAATATTAAAAAATTGCTTCCTGAAACTGATATGGTGATTAACTGTGTGAAATGGCCAAAGGAACGCAAAGATTATTTAATAGATTGTGATATGCTCAATTTAATGGAAAAGGGATCAGTTATTGTAGATATTAGCAATGATACTGATGGTGCAATTGAGTCTTTCCGTGAAACAACTCATGAACATCCTACATATATTGAAAATGGTGTCGTTCATTACTGTGTAAGCAACATCCCTGGAGCGATTGCTAACTCTACTTCTGTAGCTTATGCAGCGTCCGTGCTGCCACATATTCAGTCCATCCTAAATTCGGGTGTAAAATCAGCCTGTATCAAAGATGGATTTTTAAGACGCAGCTTAACCGCTTATAAAGGATACCTTACACATGAAGAAACAAGTGCTATACAAAATAGACCTTGGGTCAGACCAGAGGACGTATTACATATACAAGGGGAAAAGCTAGACCCAGCACCACCCGCTACATCAACAAGATCAGCTGATTTATTAAGTATTTAACGTTGCAAAAGGAGGGTACAAATGACTGTATATACGATATTAGTAGATTTTGCTTGTGCCAGTGTTCTGATTTTAATAGGTATGCTGCTTCGTGCAAAATTTAAATTTATCCAAAGAAGTTTTATTCCAGCAAGCTTATTGGCAGGTTTTTTAGGTTTAGCATTAGGACCTAGCTTTTTAAACATCCTACCTTTTTCTGAAGATATTAGCTCCTACGCAGGGATTATTACCATTTTTGTATTTGCGGCAGTTGGAATAAACGGGTTTTCTTTTTCACCCGGCAATATGAAAAAAGATATTAATCGAATGGGCGCATATGCCACTTATAAAATTCTTTGTATAGGCCTTCAAATGTCTATTCCAATTGTTTTTTCTATTTTAGTAATTTCGAAGTTTGCTCCAGAAATTAATAACGGATTTGGTTTACTGCTGGCAGCCGGATTTTATGGAGGACATGGAACAGCGGCAGCGGTAGGCACAACCTTCGAAAATTTAGGCTGGGAAAATGCAACGGACTTAGGAATGACAGCTGCTACCGGCGGTATTTTAGCAGGTATTTTTGGTGGACTTATTTTTATAAAATGGGCAACTCGAAAAGGTTATACTCATTATGTAAAAGATTTTTCAGAAATTTCGGAGGATCTAAAAACAGGATTAGTTCAGCCTAAAAATAGAACGGCAATGGGGAATGACACGATTTCACCAATTGCCATGGACCCATTAGCTTTTCATTTAGCATTATTAGTTGTGCCGTCAGGTTTGGGCTATCTATTAAATAACTATATTGCTACTGCTTGGGGACTAGAATTCCCAACGTTTACAATAGCATTTTTGATAGCACTGCTTATGTACATATTGCTAGGCAAAGGAGAAAAAGGCGTTTACAAATACGTTGATAGTAAGATAGTCGATCGTTTAGGAAGTGCAGCAACCGATTTTCTTGTATTTTTCGGTGTAGCGTCAATTAAATTACCGATTGTTGTTGAATATGCACTTCCACTTGGTTTATTAATGCTTTCAGGCATAGTAGTAGTGGTGGTGATGCTAGTCGTAATTGGACCTGCTATGAACTATGAAAGCTGGTTTGAACGTTCTATATTTGTGTATGGCTACTCAACAGGTGTATTCGCTATCGGACTTACATTACTAAGAATTATTGATCCTAACAATAAATCAAAAACACTTACAGACACAGCGGTAGTTGGACCGCTTAATACGCCGTTAGAATTATTTGCATGGTCAGCAGGGCCTGTTATGCTGCTAAGCGGACAGCACTGGACGTTTGTTGGGATTTTTGCAGGAATATCTATCCTATGTTTCGTCATTGCTAGAATCTTCAAATGGTGGCACTGGAAGGTTCCTTTAGGCGAGCGTCCTCCTGTTCCATTAGATAGAAATGAAAGTTTTGTTCGAATAACTGGAGAACATCTTGAAAAGTAACGTAGGTTAAATAAAATATGCATATTAAACTTATTCTATTTATATCTTATGAATGAGAGACAAGAGCCCGTAAACGTATGTTTACGGGCTCTTACAGTGCAATGAGAAGCTTGTGATAGAGAAGGGGAATTCTTTAGTTTTCTAACAGGATTTTTCTCTTGTCTTTCCTGCTGAACGAATTGTTCGCAATGGACTTACATTAAGCTCGTGATAAGTCCTATTGTACTCTCCGTAAGCAGAAAACTTTAAAAAATATACCTTCTTTTATGCTGAAAAAGGAATATTTTTTAAAGTGATACGATACTATTTTCTGATACAACCTATTCCTGCGAAAGGAGCAAAAATAAATGAAACGATATGTTGCATACGGCTTGTTACTCACAGTGTCTTTCGTATTTGCGATTTTTTTAATTGTTGATTGGCGCCAATACGAAACTGGGTTAGAACACGCCATTAAGCCTGCTGATAAGAACTATGAGAACAGCGAAAACTATGTTTCTGACGAGCGTATGATAAATGTAATTGTAAAGCTAACGGAAGAAAGTCCTGCAACATTTGGGACGAGATTAAAAAGTGCGCAAAGAATAGATGAGAAACGTGTCCATGTGAATACCAATAAGCTAGAGGGCATTATCGAGTTAAAAGATATAGAAGGTAAGACCTTGGTATGGCGTGTGCTAGACGCCACATCAAATCATTTAATTATAGAAAGCAAGAACTGGGGAAATGAATAAGGAACCTGCTGATGGTTTCTTTCTTAATTCAAAGAGGCTGAGATAAAAGTATGTTAGTGATGTCTCAACCTCTTTATGTCTTTCTTATAAGCTGTCATTACCGATTGTTCTTAAAAAATTTGGCCAAAACAGAGGATGACAGATATTTTTGATTTAATACTCATTAAAGTAGGTTTGAATCTTTTGAGGATCCGTTGTTTTCGTTAAAGCAAGCATTAAAATAATACGGGCTTTTTGTGGATTTAACGAATCGGATGTCACAAACGTATCTTTATCATCTGATTCTTCATGTGTCACAACTCCGCTTCCTACCCGGCTAGATCTAACAATAACTACGCCTTTTTTTACCGCATCTCTAGCACCTGTTAGGGCAGCATCAGATAGCAGTCCATTTCCTGCTCCTGCAACGACTATTCCTTTTGCTCCAGCTTTTATGGCTGTGTCATAAAAGTTCCTAGAATCGTTTTGATACCCATATATGATGTCTACTTGAGGAAGATTATCTAATTTTGATACATCGAATATTGATTGTGTTGTATGTTTGCGAGTTGGTTTGTTATAAAATATTACCTTATCTCCAGCTATTTCTCCTACATATCCTTGTTCGTGAGATTTAAACGTATCTACTGCCGTTGTATGTGTTTTGGTTATATAACGAGCTGCACCAATTCGATCGTTAAGCGCTACTAAAACGCCGGTATTTCGTGCGTCTTTCGTAGAGGCAATTTTCACTGCATTATACAAGTTTAGCGGTCCATCTGCACTTATAGCGGTAGCTGGTCTCATTGAACCAACCACAACCACAGGCTTGTCACTCTTTACTACTAAATTTAGAAAATAAGCCGTTTCCTCCATCGTATCAGATCCGTGCGTCACGACAATTCCATCAACATCCTTAGAAGCTAATAGTGTATTAATTCGCTTCGCTAACTTTAACAAAATGCTGTTATCTATATTTTGACTTCCGATATTTACGACCTGTTCTCCGCTTACATTCGCTATTTTTTTCAACTCAGGAACAGCTTTGATAATTGTTTTAATATTAAGAGCTCCTGATTCATATCCAGTTGTGTCTGTGCTGCTTTCAGAAGAGCCTGCAATCGTACCTCCAGTGGCTAAAATCTTTATATTAGGCTGCTCTTCTTTCACTGAATGTTTTACAGTCATTTTAGAATCATTTACCGATGCATTGACCAATGATAAAGGTCCCGAAAATAAGATAACGCTTGATAAAAAGGTGATGCTTACTATTCTTTTCAGTTCCATCGCTACTTAGCTCCTTTTAGGCAAAAGACATGTAACGGTATTATTGGTAATTTGAATTTAAAATATCCAAGGTGCTATTTTATTAAGATCTGTATTTGAAATATCTTTCTCCAAACAAATAAATTAGAAGAAAAGGTACACGCTGTATGGTAAAATGAGTCAATAATATCGCGAATGAAGAAATTTATGGAACTGAACTATTCTAATAAACTACTCTAACCAGTTTTAATAATCTTTTATAGAGGATGGAAATATCTAAAATACATAAGGGTTAAAAGGGAGCGGTTAAAGTGAAACCGATCATTGTAGATGAGTTAATAAAGAAGTTTTCCTTACTTGATTCAAAAAAAGAGTATGTGGAATTAGCAGTTGATGTAAACGACATTTATGAAAGCAATAATAAACTTGATCGATTAATTAGAGAAACTCTTCGTTCTTCACTAAATCAAGAAAAGCTAATCCAATAATTAATTGAAATAGAGATAGAACTTGATCATATTCATTGGCATTATAAAAGCTTAAAAAAGGAATTAAAACAATTACTTAATACTTAAGTGGGAAGAAGGTGAAGTTTTGAAAAAAGAATTTTATCGAGGGGATAGTTTTTGGAGCGACGATAGTGAATATAAGCGTATAGATTATCCGATAAATGATGAAATCATAAAGCAGGCTGAAGCTATTTTAGATGTTAAGTTACCTAGTTCATTATTGGATTTATTGAAAATCAGAAATGGTGGAGGACTTAACTATCCATACTTTATGTTACCTGATGGAGATACTGACAGTATTCCTTACGGGCAAAGAGCAAGTGTTAGTGATATTAATCCTATACACTTTGAAAAGGAAGATATAAGCATCTTGTCTTCTAAAGAACTATTAAAAGAAGTTAGCCTCACTGGTGAATTTTTGGTGTTATGGACAGATTTTCACTATTGGGTCGTGTTGGATTATCGCAATAGATTGCAAAATCCTGCTGTTATGTATATCGCAGAAAACTTCTCAGCTTCCACATACGACACTACAGAATGGGAGTATATTAAAATAGCAGACACCTTCGATGATTTTTTAAAACAGCTATTTCGTATACCACCATCAGATCCAAAACAATTAAAAAATGGTTATAGCCTTGATACTGATTAAGCTAAATCAGTATCAAGGCTGTATATTTGATCATAAAAAAGGTTCCTATCTCTAAATGGATGGAACCTTTTTAAATACAATGAATTATTAAGGTGTATTCTTATAATAAAATGAATCCAGCTATTAATAAAACAGCACCAAGCATAATTCGGAATCCTGAAGATGACACTGGATCGGTTGCTATATCCGATGCTACTGCTAAAAAAACTAAAGCTTTTTTAGTTTTTTCTTTTGTATTTTTATCCCTTATAATTATAAAAATTCCGGAAACTAACAGATACAAACCAATTATTAAAGATAGTATAGGTATAAAAATCATTTTATTTTCACCTTCTTCTAAAGTGCTATAGCATGGTTTTTTTCTATGCTTTTTTGTTACGGTCTAAACTTCTGGACTGTAGCATTAGTACTTTGCACCACTAACTTATTCAACTATATTAAATCCACCTTTTTCGCCAGCCTCTTTGGTTCACCTTCATCATTATAGAATATACAACCAAAATTTCAATTAAAATCCAAAAATATTCTTATTTAATATTTAAATATTCCTGCTAGAAAACGTGTGCACTTTTGCATAATGCTTTGATTTATTTAGAGGCATCATATTAATCTAGCAATTTTATTTGCTTTACTAAACACTTCATATTGATTATCCTCTTTTTCTTAGTTATAATGTAATTGTTACATTTGTAATAATAATGTAATATATTTGTAACTTATATACATTTTTGCGATGTTAGATAGAATGGTAGCTAATTTTAAAAAATGAAAAGCTATTTATGGATAAGCCCTTAGCGATTGTGGAAGCAGCCGCGAGGGGAAAACTTTAGATAAAAAGGTGAGGACGATGTTGAAAAAAATATTTATTTTAGTTGTTCTAGGATATATATTCTTGAGTAGCAAGTATTTTCTTCAAAATTATGTGTATGCGGGCACGTATGAGCAGGATATAAAGGTTAACGATGACTTAGTGTCGAGTCTTCTTTTAGAAGAAGCTGTTTTTTGACGGCTTTTAAGGCGCTAAATTTTATATAAAGAGGTAATGGGTAGAGTTGTAATTTCTTAATGTTTTCAGTCTCTTCCCTTATCTTCAAAGGTAAAAAGCAGGCGGTAGTTAACATAATTGCAGGACTTCGGGTCCTAATAGATTTTTACATTGCCTAGACAACAACGAAGTAGAGAAGAACGATGTAGTTGAGAAGAGAAGGCTGAGGGAGTAAGAATAAAATGAAAAACTATTTAAATGTGGAAGAAGGAAAAAATAGCTGGAAGCGTTATGTAAGTACAACAATCCTTGCTTCTGTGTTTATGCTGTTAGGATCCATTATTTATATTATTGCTGAAATGATAATGGTTGCAGCTGATGAAAGTGGAAAATCATATGTTGATTTTGATAGCGGATTAGCTGTAGGAATCAATGCTAATCTTGATTTTCTGTTGTCTCATATTATGTACATATGCTGGATTTTTGGTTTATGGATCGGGATTCGTTTTATTCACAAACGAAAAATGAAATCATTAATCACTGCTAACAAACGTGTGAATTGGAAGAAAGTAATATGGTCTTTTGTAGCTTTTAGTCTGTTACTAATCGTTTCACAATTAATTGATGTCGTGTTTAACCACTCGGATTATTCATGGAATCATGTAAGTTTAAAAGAGTATGCCCTGTTAGTACTGATTACGCTTTTGTTAGTACCTATTCAAACAACAACGGAGGAGCTGTTTTTTAGAGGACTTCTTCTTCAATGGGTGGGTAAGAAAGTGAAGCGTCCAATTTTACTTGCTATTATTGTTGGGCTAATGTTTTCAATAGGTCATTTTGCTAATCCTGAAATGAATAAATCCATTATATTGGTGGGACTAGATTATATTGTAGCTGGTTTTGCTCTTACATATATCGCGATTAAAACAAAAAGCTTAGAAATTACCATTGGCGCACACGCAGCCAACAACATGTTTCTCGCTCTGTTCCTTACAACGAATGATTCTGTTTTCGGGTCTATACCGAGTTTGTTTAAGGTAGCTAACACTGAGCCAGGAGCTAACCTTATTTGGTCGATTGTTATGTTTAGTGTTTTCTATATCTTATGTAGAGGGAAGATAAAAAAGGAAGAAGCAGCTGACAAAGATCAGCTTATTGCTTAAATTGGCAGAACCAATACCTAAACAGGATAGGAGATGTAATAGAGTGAGTGGAAATCACGATGAAAATAAACCATTGACTCGTGCAGAAATGAAGCGAGGCCACTTAGCTACTCAACATCGTATTTTAAATGTGCTTATCGTTCTTGCATCGATTGCTGCAGTGTATCTAGTAATAAAAACCATACTTTAAAAGAGCAGCCTTTATGGCTGCTCTTTTTATTTTGTCCCAACACCTCGCAACTACCAATTGAAAAAAGCTTTTAACGAAATCATTGTAGCGGCGTAGACAAGAGATGAGATTAAAAAGGTAGGCAAATGCGCATGTTTTTCAAAAGGGAGCTCTTTACTGATGACGTTAAATAACATTGCACCTGAACTAAAAGCAATCATCGACTCAATAAGCAGTCCTGATGAGGGGCCAAAGACGCCCAAAATTGACCCAAGAAAAGTTGCTCCGGCCAGCATATAGCGACCTCTAGTTTTGTGTAAGCGCGGATGTTTTTTTCCTAGATGGTAAGACCATCCGATAAAATGAAGGCTGATAGCCAGTCCGTAGAATACTGATTCAACTCGCTTAACATCGGTTGAAAACACGACATAAGAAATGATAAAAGAATAAATCATAAAAAAACTAGCCTGTACCATATAAACGGTCAGTTCCGTTAGGTGTGTGGCTGCTTTTGTCTGAGCAAATGAATACACCGAAAAATAGACGAGTAAGCCGAGAAGACCAAGAAAATATAGTTCAGTATCAAGGGCTAGCGATCCTCCAAACTCTTCTTGTTTCTTATGAAGCGTCGGTAAGATATAAATAAATACATAAGCAATAGCTACACCGCCTGATAATGAGAGCAGCTTTTGCTCCCCGATTGGAGAACGTTCGACAATCGTTAATGCGTATAGTTGAATGAGGATAAAAACAATACCTATGATAATTGATTCAATTGTAACCATGATGGTCTCCTTTTAAGGTTCACTTTTAGGGTTTAATTCCCTTTAATAGAAGAAGAGAAACCATGATTTAGATGGAAACATTGCTGAATTATAGGTAGATGTTCGTAACCGTCAGACTTTTAAGAATGGTGTTAGTTTATAGTATATACATATTTTACTTACTTATTATTAGCTAGAGAAAGGGTATTTATTATAAAGGAAAGCTGTTGAGTTCGTGGGTGAAGGCATATTCATTCTGTATTTTGGTATAGCTAGAACGTTTAAATGGCCGCCCTGAAGGTTTCCTTTAAGAGAACACTTTCCTATTCCTTTTATTTATTATGTTAACTAAGAAACAACATTATGATATAAAATATAGAAAAAATGTTATTATATAGATATTGTTCTGAAAATAAAATGATGTATGGGGGATATCAGCTAATATGTTTTTTGTCATTATAGGATTTATAGCCGTCTTTATCACTTTATGTTCGTTAGAAGCTAAGCTAAGAACGATAGTGAAACAAAATGATAGATTAATTAAATTACTTGAAAAAAAGAACAGATACTAACAAAAAATCACCTAATAGTATATTGGGGTGATTTTTTACCGTGTAGGAGGATTTAAATTGAAAAGGAAGTTTTTGTTTTTAGGACTTATATCTATTTTTTTATTAGTATTGGGTAGCTGTGGTACCAAAGAAGAAAGTGTGCGTTTCGAAGGTGAAGGAGATCATTGGAAAGCTTTATATCTTTTAAATAAAGGAGAGAATACTGAAAATGGGCAAGGCAGTATCATCTATAAAGGAAAAGACAAGGAGAAAGTAGGAAAAGTTTCTTATGTTGTTGAAGGGGAAACAAGCAAATTATCAGGTACGGATGACGAGACAGAAGGGAAAATTAATTTAAATGGAAGCTGCAGCGGGTGTTCGACTCAAAGCAGCAACGCTCCTTATCACGTGACAATAAAATGGAATGGGAAAGAAGATAAATTTGATTTAAAATCAAAGTAGAACGATAAAACGTTGTATGTATATGAAACTAAAAATCCGGCCACGTTAATAACATATTTTCCCTATTTTAATCAAGTTAAAAATCCTTTGCCTACATCAGGGAAGGATTTTTTTAAAAAATTTTGAATTTATTGGTTGTTAATCTGAATAAAGGGGAATTACATCTATTAAGAGCATACAAAGGGGATAAATAGTAGTGACAAATTATAGGTACTATACGGGATCCCTGTTCGTCAGGGAATTAGAACGTTTAAAAGAAGAATATATTCAACTTGATCTCGATGATATGAAAAGAATGGTTGAAGAAGATATTTTACTGTTGGAAAAAGCGGTGAATATGTTGTCTGTGAATACCGTTCCTTAAGTTAAGCAACTTAATCAAGATGCAATAAAGCATTATTTAACGACTACTGTTCATTCAATTTTAAAAAATGCTACCTCTTGTAACTGGGAAGAGGTGGTCTTTTTCAATTTCTAGACTGGATAGGGCATACGAAACAAAAAAAGCGTTTGAAAGAAATTTTATAACATTTCCTAGTTTCTAACAAATGTTGCCCAAACAAAAAAAGGACATTTCTTCTATGCCCTGTTCCCTCATATCAGCCCCGCCTACGCTAAATACTATGACAGCCACTCATGCCATCCAACCTATACTTAGTATAAATGAAAACGTTTACAAAGTAAAGATATTAATGAAATATTCTGTCTATTTTTATATTAAACGTATCTATTTCGAATAATATCAAATATAATAGATGAAATTTTTAATGTCTAGAGATTAGCTCACTCATTAATCTGTTTAAAGCAATGTGTAATATATCATGTTCTGTATACTCTTGTTCAAAGGCTAGACTTCTTTTTTCTTTTTTCCTCAACAACTTTCGAATTTCCTCACATAAGTAAAGTTGAGAATCCAAAAGCTTTATTTCTTTTCTATCTTTTGTTTGTTTAGACATAAAATCAACTCCTTTATGACTCTTTAAGAAACTATTCTATCTTAAAAAGTAAAAATCCTTCTTCTATTACATCGGAATAATGCAATAGGGTTTATCAGAAGGAACAACCTTAGATTAGAGAAAAATTGATCCTGTTTTTTGAGAAACAATGTGTCAACAACGCTATAAAAGGATTCTTTTTCTATTTAAATATTTCTTAAGGTGCAAATCCTTAAAAAAATTTCCTTTAATTATAATTAATGGTAAAATAATCAATATAAAAGTAGGTTAAATCTAAGATAACAGGTGCCAACCTAATAATTATTTCGAACAGAAAGTTTAATGCTTTTACGAGTTATAAGATCTACCGCATTATAAAATGTCATTGAAAGAAGGGCGATAAGTTGAAAAAAACCGTGATGATCACTGTTACAGGAATTTTACTAATGGGAGCGGTAATTTTCTATTTTGTTACATTCTTTGCCTATATCCCATCTGATAAATTTTCCAGTTTCCCTGTCCCTAAAAATGCAAAGTTAGTAAAAGGAAAAGAACGTGTAAACATATATGATTGGTCTAAAGCTTCTGAAGAAAATGGCATCCCGTTAGGATATAAATTAGTGATTAAATCAAAAGGGTGGAAGGAAAGGGACCGAGAAGGGGCCTCGACTTATTATGAAAAAGGAAATCAGAGAATTGATTTAATATCTCAAACCGATGAATTAACCCTCATAAATGGTTAAATGATGAACGGGCAATACGAATGATAGGCAGAACACCTTTAACTTATGAAGAGGTGGTACAAGAAGTAGAAAACAAAAGAATGAACAACGATTTAATTTTAGGAATTGAAAGCGATGAAAAAGAATTAGTTGGGTGGATATTTCTGAAGGATATAGACCATGGACATGGAAGAGCTAGTATAGGAATTCTCCTATCTTCAGAATCTAGAGGTCACGGATATGGTCGAATGGCTATGGAGCAAATGATTGATTTAGGGTTTAAACAGCTCCGTCTAAATAAAATCTATTTAACCACAAGAGGAATAAACGAACAAGCAATTGCACTATATGAAAAGATTGGTTTTATTATCGAAGGGAAATTAAGAAACCATGCCTATGTGGATGGGAAGTACGTAGATACATATTTTATGGGTATATTAGCTTCAGAATGGAACAAGTAAGCTTACCGGCCATGATGAAATTTTTAAAAATAGTGCTTCTTAAGGTATGTATTTGATTTTAGACAACGGGAGGGGTATAAATGAAATCTTATAACTATTTTTGTTCTACTCGAATTGAGGTAGGAATGGGCAAAGCTAGAGAATTACCAGAAATGCTGACATCTTTAAATATTGGTTCATCAATTTTAGTCGTGAGTGACCCTGGTGTGGTTCGTGCAGGATTAGTTTCACCAATTGTAACTGCCTTGGAGGCTTCTGGTTACCGAGTGCTGGTATTTGATTCAATTGAACAAAACCCTCGAGATACGAACTGCTTGGAAGGTGCAAAATTATTTTGTGACTTTGGTGCAGATGCAGTTGTTGCCATTGGTGGCGGAAGTGCAATGGACACAGGAAAAGCTATTGCACTGTGCGGTCCAAACGGCGGAGAACCATCTGACTATGCAGACGGCCGACTCCTGTATTCAAACATTGCACCAGTTATTTGTATTCCAACTACTTCAGGCACAGGGTCAGAGGTTACTCGTTCTGCCGTAATTACGGAAGCATCTACACATCGAAAAATGACCCTCAAACATAGTTCATTAAGACCTGTCTTGGCGATTCTTGATGCTGAACTAACATTAAGTCTTCCTCCTTCTGTTACGGCTGCGACTGGCATTGATGCACTCGTTCATGCGATTGAAGGCTATACGTGTAAAGTAACAAATCCTATTTCACAAGCGCTTGGGGCTCAAGCAATGAGAACGATTGTTTCAGCACTGCCTATCGTTTTCCGCGATGGTAAAAATGAAGCGGCTCGTCAAGATATGCTGGAAGGAAGTCTCTTAGCTGGCCTTTGTTTTGGATCTGCAGATGTTGCCTCGGTACACTGCTTAGCAGAAGCGCTTGGAGGACTTTATGATACCCCGCATGGAGTTGCTAACGCAGTATTTTTACCATACGTATTACGATTTAATTCTATGGAGAATAAGCAGCTGCATGCTACATTAGCAAGGTATATGAGTTTTGCCAAAGATTCAGATTCAGATGAAATAGCTGTTGAAAAATTAATTCAAGGAATTATAGAATTAACAGAATCATTAAATATTCCTAAATTAAAAGAGCTAGAGGGTGTAAAGAAAGAAGACTTTCCGAGCATTGTAAAGTTGGCTATGCAAAACAACTCAACGCCAAGTAACGTCCGCTTAATTACCGAGGCTGATTATATGCAAATTCTTGAACAAGCTTACTTTGACCGTGTAGATAAAAAACGGCATTCTGAAGTAGAGAGCTTGAATTAAAGAATGAAAATTAAAAACCGGCCCCAATTGTCAGACAGTGCCTAACGATTTGGGGCCAGTTTTTAAGTAGTATCTATTTTTAATAAGAAGATACATAATACCAGTTCTTATGTACTTTTTCTATCTGTTTAAAATCTCCGTCAAAATCGCTTTTTGAAGGTTTATGATCGTTTGGGTCATATACAAATCCTGAGAAGTTGTCTAGCATCCCGCGGTACGTAAAGAAAAGAATTGATGTCGACTTTCCTTTTGTTTCTACTTCAATGTCGCCTCCGCCTTTAGACAATTGAGTATACTCTTTTGGCAATTGAATAAGTGATGGACTATCGGGTACGTTAGGTTTAATCACGCCATTTTCTATTTTAGCCGCAGCTTCTTCTCTCTTCTCTTGATGGATTTTAAAGTTCAAATCTAAGTTGACTTGAGTAAAGGGAAAGAAGAACCATAATATAATAGTAATGAGCTGAATAACAAGCGGCTGCCACTTTCTATTTTTAAAAAGATGAATCAATGCCCATACAGTTATGATGATAAAGAAGGCATATACAAATAACCAAACAGGCAACATTAAAAATTCCGTTATCATATCAACCAGATCCCACTGGAATAACGATACCAGAATAACTAACAAACTACTAACTAACGACAAAAGCAACAATCGACTACGTTTCACACATTTTCCTCTTTCTGAAATTATTCTTTTTTATAATATATATGAAAATCCTTCTGTATCATAATGTACGTTTGCGTTAGAAGCAAAAGCAAACCTTAATTAAATTTTCTTTCTGTTAAAAACCTTATTTATAAGTAGCAAAACATGATAAAAAGTATTAGATGCAAAAATACCCAGGGCAAAAAAATAAAATAACAATTGATAATCTAACTGAATTCCTTCAAACAGAAAGTAAAATGCTAAACCAGGAACTATTCCTGCTAACGAGTACATTAATAGCTTAGAAAAGTACATTTTTCTTGTCTGCATGTTATGTGCTAGCATATCAATTAGATAGGAACAAATAATTCCAACAACTATATAAACGGGTAAAGTATACATGAATGTAAATACGAATGTATCTGTAAAGCTGAAGTAATAAATATTAGGTTCTTTTTCACTTTCAGGTGTTAAGCTGATTATCCCATAGACAGCACCAAAAATAGCAGTAGATAAAAGGGATGTAACAACTAGTTTTATAAAGCGACTCAAGGCAGTTCTCCTTTAATTTTATACTTAGTTCAGCTTTTTATCTTTTCTAGTCTTCTTGTTTGCTTAAAATGAATTTTAGTAGAGGTAAATCACTAATGCTAAATAAATCTGTGGGCTAGCTTGACCCACCCCAAGTAGGAGATTCCTAAAATAAAAGCCCAAAGAAATGCTACACGAATATTTCTAGGTATAGAAATCCATAGCTTTAACATGTTCCAAAGTAAGTGATCTTTATTCGATTTTTTCATAGTTCGTAGATCCTTTCTTAACTAAGGCGTTCTTCCTTAAGAAGCTCATCTAATCTCTGACGGAATAATCTTATTTCATTAGTATCATTCAGCAGATACTCTACATCAAAGCTAGCTATAAATTCTTTAACCCGATTGTTATAGATAATTTCTGTTCCATAAGCAGCTCTAAACCATTTTTGCTTACGTAATAGACTAAGTTTCTTTTTAGCAGCCATTGTTTCCTTGGAAGGCAAAAACGGTAGTGTTCCTCCAAATAAATCTTCTATCAACAAAATCACCTCTTATACAGTTAAAGGTAATTATATCATTGATTACCATAAGTGGAGTTCTTTTTTAATTAACTATCATATGAATTCCTTAAAATGTAGTATGTACAGCAACGACATAATAAAATTCTTGTTTTTTCACACATTGTTTACGTATATACTTTACTAGAAGGGGATTCTTTCTATCTAAAATTGTATGACAACCTTTCAATTAATATGCTATAGTTATTTATAGACCTAATCTTTCTTAAACTTTTGCAATGCTTAAAATTCGAAAAAGCCATCTCACTTTTTAATATCAAAAGAATGAGGTGGCTTTTTATTTTATTTTATGATGTAGTTTATTCCTCTTCAGGAATCTTAATTAAAATAGTGATAGCAACTGTTGTCAGAAATATAACCCCTAAAATGATCAATAGATTTGTACTCATATGTCCCATCTGCCCTTCTGCTATAATCCCTATAATTTCATTGTAACAAAGGAAATGAGTTAATAGAATAAAAAAATGAAAGCGTTTTATTTTTTGTTTTTATCCATGAACTCTTTTGAAAAGATATATACTTTAGTTCCATATATTATTAATAGAAGAAACTCATCAAAAAGAAGCCCTTGCTACAATTAGCAAGGGCTTTCAAAATTACGAGAATCACATTTAATAAATATTTTTCCTTGTTCTAAGCAGTAAGCTTTGAATCATTATTATCTTTAGATGCTTGATTGTTGTTTCTTAAAAGAAATGCACCAAATAGAGTAAAGACAGTCACGATAACTCCCATGATTAAGTATGTGTGACGAAAGCCAATGGAATCGTATAGGTTTCCTACAATAGGGGAGAGTATAACCGCTCCTAGTTGCATTGCGAATTGGTATCCAACTAAATATAAGATGGAAGAGAATTTCGTATCAAAATATGTAGCCAGATATTTAAATACAGAAACGATGATAATGGCAAACTCTGGTGCGTTAAGAAGCTTGATAAAGGAAATGCTGTATGGATCGGATACTAGCCCTGAACCTACTACGCGTAAAATCATAATGATTCCCGCTAAAATTAAACCGCCTTTAGGACCTACTTTGCGCACAATGAATGGAGCAACTAATAACATCCCGGATTCTAAAAAGACTTGACCTGCATTCAAGTAACCAAAGATTTGATTTCCTAATTGTTCTGTTGGGAACAGGGAGGCATAATATACAGGAAATTGCTGGTCAAAAACATTATAAATGCAGCCAGTCCCGAGCATAAAAATCATAAAAATCCAGAAGTCTTTTCGTTTAAATAAGCTACCTAAATCTTGAATAGAAAGGGACTTTGCTTTCTTTTCTTCAATAGTAGATACTTCTACTTTTGTAAGGAAAATAACAAGTAATAAGATAACGCCTGATCCCGATGCAATCCAAAAGTTGATATCAGGGTTAATATTAAGCATTCGTCCTCCAATAGCAGCAGCAACGGCAGCTCCTATTGATCCCCAAAGTCTTGCACGACCGAATTCAAACGCATACTTTCTGCCAACTTTTTCGATATATGACTCGATGACTGAGATTCCAGCTAAAAAGGTGATGGCAAGATAAGCTCCGCCTGTCAGAGCTCCTACCCAAAAATTCCAGTTTAAAAGAGGTTGATAGATGAAAATTAGAAACGGTCCAGATAAAATAACTAAAATTGAAATGAAGTATAATAAATTCTTTCGTAACCCCAATTTATCAGAGATATATCCATAAAGAGGTTGAAAAAGCATAGTAAAGACAGCGTTTACAGAAAAAACAATACCTGTTTCTGCTCCGGAAAGGTTAAGGCTTTGTCCCAACCAGATAGCAAAAAAAGTAAAAATAGAGGCAATAGATAAGAAGAATAAGAAAAAGAAACTGCTTAGTTTCCAATAAAGTTTATTGTTTTCCATATTTAAATCCCCTTTGCTGTTTATGTATCTAAATATTATTTAGAAAGCGTTTTCGATTGATTGTATTATATATGGTACCGATTTCATATGTCAACAAGAAAATAATTAACAAAAATACCTTCAAAAAAAGGTTTGTTTAAGTGTAATGTGTTTTTTTAATATGGTATTGGTTTCTTACATATAAAATAAACAATTTGATATGTACTGATTTATTAATCATGAAACATTTTATATAAAAAGGGCTGTTTCAAAGACCTATAGGGATTCTACTGTATTCTTATTGAACAGATGGTATAGAGTTGCAAACGAATTCATTCATTGCATTTTGCCTCTTTTTTAACGTAAAATAAGTATGAAACTGATTTCAGTTAGTGATGGAGTGATAAACACATGCCTACAATATACGACGTAGCCAAATTATCGGGGTTATCAAAAACAACGGTTTCCCGTGTTATAAACAATCATTCGTATGTTTCAGAAGAGAAAAAAAATCGTGTGCTAAAAGCAATGAAAGAGCTTAATTATACGCCAAATCCTTCGGCAAGAAAGTTAAGAGGACAGGTAACGACTACAATTGGTGTTATTGTACCAAAGATTATAAATCCATTTTTCTCTTATTTAGTCGATTCAATTGAACAAGTTGCTTATAAAAAGGGCTATCATGTATTAATCTTTCAAAGTAATGAAGATAAAGAGAAAGAATTAGCATTTTTAAATTTACTGAAAACAAAGCAAGTTGACGGAATTATTATGACGTCCATTGAAAATGACTGGAGTCTCATAGAGCCGTTTACTGAGTATGGTCCTATTTTGTTGTGCAACGAATATGTAAACAACGCAAATGTTCCAATCGTTCGATTAAATCAATATAAGGGTGCGTATATAGGCGTAAAGCATTTACTTGAAAAGGGACACCGGAAAATCGGGTACTGTACAGGTGGATTGTTCGCTGAGGAAGGTAAGGACAAGGACCGTAACCAAGGTTATCAAAAAGCACTTCAAGAGGCAGGAATTCAGCCGGATCCAAAATGGATTTTTGTTAATCAACATAGTATTGAAGACGGAAAACAAGTAGTTAAAAAAATCCTGTCAATGGAGGATCGCCCAACGGCTATATTTACAGGAAGTGATGAAATTGCTGGAGGAATGATGATCGAAGCCAAAGAGTCTGGTCTAAGTATACCTAATGATTTGGCAATTATTGGCTTTGATGACCAACCTCTTGCACAAATGTTAGATCCAAAGCTAACAACTATACGACAACCGATTGATCAAATGGGGATTAAAGCAATGGAAATCCTGATCGATATGCTGAATGATTCTGAATCGACAGTAGAAACGTTTGAACTCCCAATCGAGCTAGTTGTTCGAAGCTCAACGTGATAGGAGATAACAGATGAAGGTGAGAGCTAAATCTATTAGTTCTCACCTTTTTTGAAAAATTTTCAGAAAAGTAATTGAAACCGTTCCCATAATATAATACAATAAATTTACCTTAAAGCAGAAGACAGTTCCTCTACATTCAGCTATTTATCGCATACTAGAACAAAGAGTTTGAGGTAAGTATAGAAGCGTGAGGTATAAAGGGTTATATCAGATTTTTTAATAACATAAATTTTTTTAATCACATATGGTATCGATACCATAAAAACAGAAGAATATATACATCATTTTAATATAAATACACAGGAGCTGATAAGAAATGGTTCAACTAAGCGAAAGAAAGAATCCAGAAAGCGCTGTAACGATGAATAAACAGTGGTGGAAAGAAGCAGTTGTATATCAAATTTATCCGAAAAGTTTTTACGATTCGAATGGTGACGGAATTGGCGACTTAAAAGGAGTTATTCAAAAATTAGATTACTTAAAAGAGTTAGGTATCGACGTTATTTGGCTAAGTCCAGTTTATCAATCTCCAATGGATGATAACGGATATGACATCTCTGATTATCAAGCCATTGCAGAAGAATTTGGCTCTATGGAAGATATGGATCTACTGATTGATGAAGCCAAAAAAAGAAATATAAAGATTATTATGGACCTAGTCGTTAACCATACTTCGGATGAACATGAGTGGTTCCTAGAATCAAAAAGTGATGTAAATCATCCGAAAAGAGATTGGTATATTTGGAAAGATGGAAAAGAAGACGGAAACCCTCCTAATAATTGGGAATCTATTTTTGGCGGTTCATGTTGGGAGTATGATGAACAAACAGAACAGTATTATCTTCATGCATTTTCTAAAAAGCAGCCTGATCTTAATTGGGAAAACCCTGATCTTCGAAATGCCGTCTATAAAATGGTCACATGGTGGTTAGAAAAAGGAATTAGCGGCTTTCGAGTAGATGCCATTACATTTATAAAAAAACGACAGGATTTTGCTAATTCGGATGGTGAAATGAATGTAATTGAAACAAATCAAGAAGGCATTCATGAATTTTTAAGTGAACTAAGTAAAGAAGCTTTTGCTTCACATGATATCTTAACTGTGGCGGAAGCTCCTGGAGTATCACACAAAGAACTGCCTATTTACGCGGGAGAAGAAGGACATTTTAGTATGCTTTTTGAATTCGATCATGTTGATTTAGACGTAGGAAAAAAAGGAAAATGGTATGAACCGCATAAGTGGAATCTGCTTGATTTCAAAAGAGCCATTTCTGATAGTCAAACATTCTATAACAATACGGGGTGGGGAGCACTTTATTTAGAAAACCATGACCAGCCTCGTTCTTTAAACAAATTTATTAAACCCGAAGATATAGGACCTACGTCAGCAAAAATGTTAGCTACGGTCTATTTTTTACTAAAAGGCACACCATTCATCTATCAAGGACAAGAAATCGGAATGACAAATGTAGAGTATCCGTCGATTGAGCATTACAATGACTTAGCTTCAATTGATCAATATCACTCTGCGCTGAAAGAAGGATTCTCAAAAGAAGAAGCATTAGCAGCAATTTGGAGACGCAGCCGTGATAATTCCCGAACACCTATGCAGTGGAATCATTCTCAATATGCAGGGTTTAGCCAAGGCACACCGTGGCTAGAGATAAATGCTAATTACTCTTCTATTAACGTTGAGAATGCTTTAAAAGATGATAATTCTTTATTTTATTTCTATAAAAATTTAATTAAATTAAGAAAAAGCAGTCCATATTCAGAGATTATTGCTTTTGGTAAATACGAAGATTTGTTTGAAGATAGTCTACAAATCATGGCTTACGCAAGGGAGTTTAATAATAAAAAAATAGCGGTAATCGCTAACTTTGGTCATAAAGAAGTAGCTTTAAACTTAGATTTTACTATGAAAGAAGTTATTTTATCGAACTACGATCATTTGGAATTACACCCAAATCAACTAAAATTGCGACCTTACGAATCCATTGTTTGTGAGATTGATTCATCGTTTTAATCTCTTTTTATCACACGTAACTCATTCACGTAGAGAAAGGCAGGGAGAAATCGGTTGAAAACATTAAAAAATCAACATCAAGAAAAAATCTCAAAGGCAATGAAGAGTGTGTTAAACGAGCAGGAGGCTGTTAATCAGAATTATTGGCGATTACAATACCATGTGTCTACACCGGCATATTGGATGAATGACCCAAACGGATTTTGCTTTTACAAAGGTGAGTATCATTTATTCTATCAGCATCATCCATACTCTCCCGAGTGGGGGCCAATGTTTTGGGGGCATATAAAAAGTAGAGATCTCACTCATTGGGAACATCTCCCTATTGCTCTTGCTCCGAGTGAAGAATATGACCAAGATGGATGCTTTTCAGGAAGTGCAGTTGAAAAAGATGGAAAGCTTTATGCCATGTATACAGGGAATGTGTGGACGGGAGCTAACTATGATACGGATTTACGACAAGTTCAGTGTCTTGCTGTAAGCGAAGACGGCGTTCATTTTAATAAAGCAGCTCAAAACCCAGTTATTGATTCAGTGCCTGAAGGGAATATTCACCCTGATCATTTTAGAGATCCAAAAGTATGGAAGAAAGATGACTATTATTATTGTGTTCTTGGGTCACGCACGAAGGATCATGAGGGCCAAGTTCTTTTGTATCGTTCAAGAGATCTAATGGATTGGGAGTTTATAAATATAATGGCCAAAAGCCAAGGGAATCTTGGTTTTATGTGGGAATGTCCAGATTTTTTTAGTCTCGGCGGACAGGACGTGCTTGTCATGTCGCCTCAAGGAGTAAAACCAGAAGGGGATCTCTATCATAACTTACATCAAGCTGGATATGTAAAAGGGAAATTAGACTATCAAACGGGGCTGCTTCAACATGAGGATTTTCAACTTTTAGACTACGGGTTTGACTTTTATGCTCCTCAAACAACAGAAGATGAACACGGCAGACGAATTATGATAGCGTGGATGGCTATGTGGGAAAGCTGCATGCCTGAACAAAAATACAATTGGACAGGAGCAATGACTATTCCGCGTGAGCTTTCTATTAAACAAGGGAACATAATTAGTAAACCAATTCCAGAGCTTAAGCAGCTTCGTCAACATCACGTGCAGTATAAAAATATTATCGTTAGTGGAGAACAAGAACTTGCAGGTATTTCAGGTGATTGTTACGAACTTGAAGTGAAAATTAACGCAAAAGCCGCTTCAAAGTTCGGAGTGAAATTGCGAACAGATAACGAAACTCACCAAGAAACGCTTTTAACCTATGATAGATTAGAAAGTTTGTTTATCTTTAATCGCAATAACTCAGGTGAAGGTGATGGAGGAGTAAGAAAAGCACCTGTTGGATTAAATGATAACCACCTGCATCTTCATCTCTTTGTCGATAAATCGTCCATTGAAGTTTTTATTAATGAAGGCGAGAAAGTGATGACGAGCAGAATCTACCCTGTAGAAAATGCAAAAGGTATTTGTTTCTTTGCTGATCAAGAAATTGAATTGATTACCTTAAGTAAATGGAACTTAAGTAAGGGTGTTTCCCCGCTGATGTTTAAAGGGTAATTAGATTCACTTGAAGAACAGGCTTCCTAGAGAGGTGCTGTTCTTTTTTATAGAGTCAAAACTCCAATTGGTTTTCAGAGTTTATTAAATGTTTATACTCATTAAGAACAGGTAAATCAGTAGTAAAAGACGTTTTCAAGGAGGAATACTATATGCCCTACAATTCATTAAAAGAATTGCCTGATGGAGTAAAAGATAACCTTCCTCATCATGCTCAGGAAATTTATAAAGAAGCATTTAACTCAGCGAGTGACGAATACAAAGAAGAAGCTACGGCGCATAAAGTCGCTTGGAATGCAGTGAAAACAAAGTACAAAAAGGATAGTAATGATAACTGGGTGAAAAAATAGCGAGAAAAGAGCTTAAAAGTAGTTTAGTGGAAGGAAGATCCGAACGATAAACTGTTCGGATCTTTTTGTTATGAGGGTGAATGTAGGTGCTTGTAGCCGTTAATTGGATAGCAAGGCGAAAGACTCCTGCAGACTCACTTGCCGCCTGCGAAAAGCGAAGCCTTGCATGGAAATTAACAGCGGTGGAACAAGCAATTTCTACCTTGTTTATATCATTACTTATTCTTTTTCAGCTACGGTAAAGTATTGAACGCTGCTTTTAACGAGTACTAAGTCATTTGCTAAGTCCAATACTTTACTTTTATCTTCAAATCTATATTGTATGTAGTTCTTTGCACGAATAAGTGATTTAGTTTCAACTATATGACTGATTTCACCATTGATTAAATGAAACGTTACTTCAAACTTTTTCATAAGAAAACACCTCCATAATATCAATTTTTACTATTCCTTCATTTCTAATACCATTTCTTTTGAACGTTTTTACAAAAGATTTCACGCAATCCGTCTCTAACAATGGAATGTTTTAACCCTACCCAATTTTTGATATTGACAGATTGGCAATACTTTGTGAGACTTAATATACATGATGTTCATTAGTTTACATTATGTATAAAATGTATGTTGACGATACAGGATAGTTTAAATAGTCCATCGTATGTCTTAATAAAAGTGATACAAGGAGATCAACTATGACTAAAAAAAAAGTAGATCCTAGGATAAAAAGAACAAATAAATACTTAAGAGACGCTTTAGTCGAACTTCTTAAGGAGAAAGATGTCACGTCCATTACGATTCAAGAAATTACGGAAAAAGCGGAATTAACGCGAGGAACATTTTATTTACATTATCAAGATAAGCAAGACTTTCTTGTTCAGATTATGAATGAAGTTCTAGAAGAGCTAATAGAGCAGGTAAAGCCTAAACAAAATAACGAGGCTTCCTCAGAAGTGGAAGAAAAAGATGAGTCTGTTTCTTTTTTAAAGCTTTTTGAATTCATCTACGAACACGCGGATTATTTTAAAGTCATGCTAAGCGACCGAGGATTGCCTCAATTCAGAAGTCATATGACGGAAATTGTAAAGAAAAGAGTGTACGGAGAGCTAATCTCTTCGATTGGAGAAGAAGAGGATGGACTGGATATTCCTAAAGATATCCTGATTAGCTATATTACATCAGCTCATATAGGTGTCATTTGTTCTTGGTTAGAAAGCGATATGAAATTTAGCCCTGCATTTATGGCTGATAAATTAACCCGTTTAACTCTTCTAGGGCCAATTCGAGTGGCAGGTTTAGAAAATAAAATAAAGCTTCCTTACTGAAGCTTTATTTTTTAGTTTGTTGAAATAAAGATATTTTACAATCATGAAAGGCAGAAAGGAATTGTGGTATGAAAATAGAAAAACACTGGGGGATTTCCTTACTGGCAGTTTTAGCTATTGGTCCTGGTTTAATGTTAAACACGTCATTAAATTCTATACGTGACATTCTCCAACAAACGTTTCACAATCAATCTTATATTTCGATAACACCGGTTTTAATAGGGGTTATAAGCTTTGCATTTTGTATTCCGTTTGGACCTATCCTTCGACACAAGTTAGGGGAGAGAAGGAATTATGTTCTTTCGATGTGTTTGTTTCTTATAGGAGCTATCGTAAGTATTGCTTCTAACAGCTTCTTAGGAATGGGAATTGGTCGTTTTTTACAAGGGACAGGAACGGGTTTAGCACTTATGATGATGATTCCAATGCTGGTTCTTTCTTTTCCGATTCAGAAACGGAACTTGGCATTACTGATTCTTATTGGCGGATTTTATGGCTCTAGCGTTGTGGGTATTTTTCTCGGAATGTTAGTGAAAAGCTACGGACACTGGAGATGGTTATTTTATATAGCGGCCGTACTTTCCTTACTGGGAATAGGTTTTAGCTACAAATTTTTAACAAATGATCATGCCAAGCAACAGCAAAAACATCATGAACCATTTGACATCATCGGTGCAGCGTTAATGTTTATGGTTACTGCATTTATTACGTTTACATTACTTAATCTCCAAAAATCAGGATGGGCATCTACTTATGTATGGATAGGCATAGTAGGAAGCATCATTTTTTTATGTTTTTTATTTATAGCAGAATGGCATATTAAAAATCCTTTAATTCCCTTTCGATTAGTGGCTTCTCGAAAACCAGCTCTCGCTATCTTAATCGCTGTTATAGGAAATATTAGTATGAGTCTCACTCTTTTATCCCTACAAGGATTGCTTAAAAGTGAATCTGGTTTTGATAAAGGAGAGATGTCACTGATCTATATCGGGCTTTTTGCCGGGATAGTAATTGCAGCCATATTAAGTGCCGTATTATATGATAAAGTCGGGCCGGGCGTATTAGGTATTATAGGAGCCGTCATTATTATGGGAGTAAACATACAGTGGATGTATGTGGACGGTCATGCTTCAGCTTTTCTCTTTATTATCAGCTTTGCCGCTTTAATCGCAGGAGTAGGATTCACAGTCGCTGCAGGTCTGATGGGTGCTGCTTTAGGCGGACCACTACCAAGCTTAGTCCCTCGGATGGTCACGGTTCAATTTATACGAGTGACAGTATCTGCGGTCATTCCTGTAATCAGCAGTATTGTTTTTGCAAAGGTGTATAAAGATCACCTGGCGACAGTAAGTGCAGAGAGCCAGGTGGCTAGTAAAGAAAATTTCACGCAATCTCTACATGTAAAATCTGAAATCATTACGTATCATACCTTTTCTACGTTTTCGTGTGTATTGAGCATTGTGGTATTCATTCTCTCGTTTTTGATGTTTTTAACAGGTAAGGGACACAAGCTGGCTCATAAGTCGCATGATAAAGAAAAAAATAAAGAAAAGCCGAGTACCGAAAAGGTTCACAGTAAAAAAGCTACTCCCGTTTTTGAGCGTTCGCCTAAAGAGATTGTTTCGAATGGAGTCATTGGTGAAAGCGAGTATAGAGAAGCTTTGAAAAAGTTTGGCCAGCCTAAACCTTCTCCTGATAAAATGCTGCATATGAGAGATCAAGAATATAGAAAAGCTCTTAGAAGGATGAAGGATATAGGACAATAAGTTAAACTGAAGAAGTTTGAATAAAGAAGAGAAAGAGCAAACTCACGTGCAAGGGAGTTTGCTCTTTTCATTTCTACATGTACGCTCTACAGGCATGTTTTATGTAAATTAATAACTAATACAAAAAATACAGTGCAAATATAGCTGGAAATATGTATAATTATTCATAAAATAGAGTAAAAATACAAAAGGAGAACCTAGATGAATTCCTTCATAAAAGAAAGTATTAAATCCCTTGATACACAATTGAATATAATTCAAACTTGTATTAGTAGAGTAGAAGATGATGACATTTGGAAAAAGCTCCGTCAAGAAACGAATAGTATTGGAAACTTATGTTTACATCTTGCCGGCAGCGAATATGCATTTATCGCCAGCATAATTGGTGGTAAGCCTTTTATTAGACAGCGATCTAAAGAGTTTACTGACAACAGAGTAATGAACGCTGATCAGCTGATAGAGAATTTAATCCTTACACGACAACAAAGTAAAGAAGTTATCGGGAATTTTGATTTTAACGATTTAGAAAAATCCATACAAATGCCCTCTACAACAAGTACCTTAATTCCAGAACCAAGTAAAATACAGTCTTGCTTAAGTGTTATCTTATATGCCGTTGAACATTATGCCTATCATACGGGACAAATCGTTTATATGACGAAGCTGCTTCAAACGGAAAATGAACATATCTTAAAATGGAGACACTGAATTCAATCATTCTGTTCAGAACTATTAGTTATTCATAGGTATATAGATATCATTATTTAGTATATTTTAGATAGAAACAGTGCTTATAGCTGTGTTACAATATTTCTGGATACAAAGTGGAAATTCATTTTTCCTTTGTGCAGGGGAATGGTATAAATATGTGCCTTTCCTCTTTTCATTTTTTAGTTCTATCTTGCTTATTGAAAAAGCATATACATAAATGGGAAACAGTTTACATACGTAATTTAGAAATGAAATGGAGAGAGAGGTATCTGTGGAAAGAAACGAATTTAGAAGACAAAAAGCAATCCGGTCAAAAGAGAAGAGAAGGAAAAAGCTTAATCAGCACAATGTCTTAAACTTATTACTAATCTTTATATCGGTATGTATCGTTTGTCTGCTAATCAACTTATCATTGAGATAGAAAAAATTCACCAAAAAGAGTACGTAAAAGAGAGGAAGACAATTTAATATGAGTAATCAACAAACAGCAGCCGAAAGCTCTAACATCAAAGCGCTGCCGATTATTACGTCGTTTCTTATTGCCGGGTTTATCGGTTTATTTAGTGAAACAGCGCTAAATATGGCGTTAAAAGAGCTAATTTCAGGCTTTGGTATTCACGAAACAACGGCACAATGGCTAACAACAGGGTATCTATTAACGTTAGGAATTCTGGTACCTATTTCAGGTTTTATTCTTCAACGGTTTACGACGAGACAGCTTTTTATAGCATCGCTAATCTGCTCGATTATCGGAACATTTATTGCCACTATCGCACCAACGTTTGGGGTGCTAATGATTGCCCGTGTCGTGCAAGCTGTGGGAACTGCCTTACTTTTACCGCTTATGTTCAACACGATTCTTGTTATTATTCCACCGCATAAGCGTGGAAAGTCAATGGGAATCATCGGCCTTGTTATTATGTTTGCTCCAGCTGTTGGACCAACTGTATCAGGCTTAATCTTAAAAACATTAACGTGGCACTGGATTTTCTGGATTTCACTTCCATTATTAGTGGTTGCCTTGGTGTTTGGAGCTTTCTTTATGCAGAACGTTACCACACCAACAAAGCCAAAAATCGATATGATTTCTGTTGTTCTTTCAACAATAGGTTTTGGAGGAATTGTATTTGGATTTAGCAGCGCTGGAGAAGGCGGGGGCTGGGGAAGTCTACAGGTTATTCTAACTCTTGTGATTGGAACTGTTGCACTAGTTGCCTTCTCTATTCGTCAAACGAAGATGAAAGAGCCAATGTTAGACCTTAAAGCCTTTAAGTATCCAATGTTTACAATTGGTCTTTTATTAATTCTAGTCTGCATGATGGTACTACTGTCTGCCATGATGATTTTACCTCTGTACTTACAAACATCATTAGCTTTATCAACCTTTGCCGCTGGCCTAATGCTTCTTCCAGGAGGAGTTATTAACGGAATTCTTTCACCGGTTATGGGCGGATTATTTGACCGTTTTGGTCCCAAATGGCTAGTTATTCCTGGTCTTTTGATTGTAGTCGGCACCATGTATGGTTTTTCAACCGTAACGCTGGAAACGTCAACAGGGTTTATCATTGGGTTGCACATTGCGCTTATGATCGCCATTTCGATGATTATGATGCCAGCTCAAACAAATGGTTTAAACCAGCTTCCACCGGAGCTGTACCCGCATGGAACAGCGATTATGAACACCTTGCAGCAGGTTTCTGGCGCAATTGGAACAGCTGTTGGAATCTCGATTCTGTCATCAGGTTCAAGGAGCTTCCTTGAGACGGTATCAGATAAAATGGATCCATTAAACCAAGTTCTTGCCTTTACCAACGGTGTTCAACATGCGTTCGTCTTTGCGATTATTGTTTCAATTGTTGGATTGGTTATCTCGTTCTTTATCAAGAGAGTCAATGTTGAACAGAAGGCGCATTAATAAAAAACACAGACCATTGTAGGGACTGACCCCATGGAGTGAGACAAATAAAAAACACCTTTAAGTTAAAAAACGGGTATGTAGTACCTAACAATAACTTGGAGGTGTTTTTTTAGGTTTGGGGAAGGGTTTAAGTTAGAAAGATAAAAACTATGGTAGAAACTCTTTTTTTCGAGCAGTATCTTAGTTGATTTTATCTTTTTCTTTTAGATCGAAAACTTATGATAGAGGCTATTACTAAGAAAATAACAGCAGCAACACTAATCTTTATATAAGAAATCTCTAAAGCCCAAGGACCATATTGATTCGCGTTCAAATGATACATGGACCACCATTGGCCATCTTGCCCGTTAGAAAAAGAGAAGATGATCCATAGAAGGAACAAGAAAAGGAACCACACAAAAAAGACGATAATATTAGCGATTTTCTTATTTATTGGTTAGCCCTCCAACTTATAATTTATAGGTAATGTGCTTCTTTCTTATTATAGTAACAGTAATCAGAAAAACGTAAGAATTTTTATTGAAAGAGGCTGAGTAATCCAATTGATGTCTGCTTTGTGTAATACTAAAATTAAACGTAGAAACTTAAAAACATATTTCTACATAATTAGTAAAAGCATGGAAGGGAGGAGGAATAAATGAGTGATTTTGAGTTCTGTGAACGGACCTATACAATCTCTAACTTCAAACAAAATGGGTATGAAAAACTTGTTCTATCTAAACCACTTGATGAAAATGAAGCTGAAGTCCCAGTTACAAGGCGATGGTTTTGGAGTACGGATATAGGAGAATGGGAAGAAGTTGAAATTACGATAGAGGGAAATAGTGAAAAGCCATATGAGGAATTTGTTGAAATGGCGGATTGTATATTGAAACAATTACATATCTATCTTAAAAGGTCATTCGAGTATTTAAAGCAGTTCATTTCTGCACAAAAATTTAGTGTCTATTATCTGTCCGCTGTAAGTTTTGGGCAGCTTTTAAATTTTGACGGACATATTCTTGCAGGATGTTATTTAGCTTTTGTTTACGGCGATTATCCCAATGTATTTCAATATAAAGTAAAGTTCAATAGAAGCGGATGGCCTATTGGTTTTGAAGGTGGACCGCTATAAAGAGATAAAAGCAGAGAATTAACATATCAGTTTGTGACTATATATTTAGGGCGAATTTTTCAACAGCAGTTAAAGAGGGGAATGTATATTAAATGAGTGAATTCAATGAAAAAAAGACATTTGAAAAAGAGTTCTCAGAAGACGTAATTGACATAGCAGCGGTTACAGGTTCAGTAGGGATTGGTGCTGGAATGTCCAGTGAAGAGACGTTATGGACAGCATCAATTGATTTAATCGCATGGAAAAGTTTAGATGAAAATGAAGCTGTCAAAAAAGAAGAGATACAGCTTAGATGGCTAGTGGACGAGGAAGAAGTGGAAAAAGCAATGAATCTACTGCAAAGTAATACCGTTGTAAAGCTACAAGTACGTACGGGAACGGATTCAATGATGCTCGTTAACATTCTGGAACCAGAGTATGAAGACGGAGAGTTAGAAACGATAGTAAAAGAATCAGTAAAGCCGGTTTATTATCATGATGAGATATTTGGCAAGTTTACACTTGAAAAGGGTATTAAAGTTTTTGAAAGAAACATTGCTTGGGAGAATGAACAGTGCGAGCTGTATTTCGACTGGCATGAAGATGAAAGTATGATGAAATCTGCGCTGAAGACAGCACACACACTTTTTGCGGAGAAGGATAAATGGAGCCGAAAAATTAGAATGTATGCCGCAGCGGAACTGGTCGATTTAGCAAACGATTGGCTACAGGAAGAGGATGAAATAGAGGAAATTACAGAAGAAATGTTTATGGATTTTATGAGTTTAGACACTATATCCGTTTATCCAGAAGGTGATTTTGATTTTTATTTTTCTGATGGAGATATGTTTGCAGGACATAGTATCGTTGTAGAAGGAAATATAAATGGGACTTTTACTAGGGCTCAAATTGCAGGATAAATAGAGTGGTTGAATGATAGTTTAAAAACAATTATGTAGTTTAAGAGAAGGCTTTTATCCTTCTCTTTTTTATTTAATTTTGTGGATGAGTTAAAATAGATTATTAATATTATTGAAATTTACATTTAAATTTTTAATTTATTAGTTAAAATTATTTAATTTTATTGTTTTTAATATTAAATAATTGTTGTATAATCAAATTAACTAAAAGAAGGAGATTTGATTATGGCTTATAAAGTACTTACAAATTGTCCTGTCTGCAGTGAAACGTTAAAAATTACCAAGCTGCAGTGCAGCCATTGTCACACGACGATTGAAAATGAGTTTGAATTATCTAAGCTGGCATCTTTATCGAGTGATCAGCTTCATTTTGTAGAAGTATTTTTAACGTGCAGAGGAAATATCAAAGAAGTTGAGAAAGAACTGGGCGTCTCGTACCCAACCGTCCGAGGCAAGCTGACTGACATCATTTCATCTCTTGGATATGTAGAAAAAAAGAAAAACGAAGTAGACGAGAAAAAAGTTGTGTCTATGTTAGAAAATGGTGAAATTACAGCAGAAGAAGCCATCAAGCTCTTAAAAGAAGAATAGGGGGGATTTTTGTGAAAGAGGAAATTACAAAAGTGTTAACAATGGTTCAAGAAGGAAAAATTGATGCAGAAAAGGGATCAGAACTGATTCAAGTATTAAAAGAAAAAGAAGAAACAGGCAATAAACTTTTGAAGAAACGGAATGCGTATTTAGATAAAACGTTGAAAATTCGAGTTGTTTCAACTGAAAATGATAATGTGAAGGTTAATTTGCCAATAAAGCTTGTCAAGCTGGTGTTAATGGCTGGACACAGCATCGCAGCAAGTATTCCTCAATCAGAAAAATATGTAAAAGATATAGACATAAATCTGATTGTTGAAGCAATTGAAAACGAGTTAGATGGCCAGATTGTTGATATTAAATCGGCGAACGGAGATACCGTTTCAGTCATCATTGAGTAACGGTGCGCTTATGATTCATGTAAAAGTGAAAACCAAAGAAGCTCGGTTTAGTATCCCAATTCCATATGCTCTTTTAAACGTTGCTATTAGCGTTGCTTTTTCGAAATTTATCCAGAAGCATATAGATAAATGGACAAAAGAACATTTTAAAAGAAAAGAGCTGAACTTTACTTTTCCGCTAATAGATAAAAGCGTGCTAAAGCCTATCGTCAAGGAACTAAAGAAACATAAGGGAATGGTGCTAGTAGATGTCAAAGCTGCTGACGGGACGGAGGTAAGAGTTAGATTATGATTTACAGAACTAAATTAAAAATGGCTCCAGACGTCTAAGTTCATCTAAAGTAGACTATCTAAATACGAAAAGGCTGAAAAAAGAGACCAGATAGCGTACTATCTTGCTGTAGGATCTCTTTTTTGTAATTCCTTTTTATGTAAGATCAATTTTTGGCGTTCTTAAAGTGAGAATTCTTTTTGTTATTAAACAACAGGTAGATTTATAAAAAACAGATATTTAATACTATTGTGACAATTATTTATAAGTTGTATAATACAACTTATAAACTTTTAATTCACTATATTTTGTTCGTTAAATAAAGTAGTAGTTTGGCGTACTAAAGGAGATGTATGTAATGGCTGTCAAAAAAGTGATTAACTTAGCCCCAATAACGCCCATGAAAGAATTAAATACAAAAGAGAAGTATTTTAACCCGTTTCCAATCTATGAAATGTTTCGAAAAGAAAATCCCGTACGCTATGATGAGGAAAGAAAGTGCTGGGATATCTTTTTATATGAAGATGTAGACTACGTTCTTAAACACCACGAGCTCTTTTCTTCTCAGCAGCAGCGAATGGTAGAAGGAGAAAACTTATTAAGGATGGATCCTCCGCGTCACAAACAAATGCGCGATCTTGTTAATAAAGCATTTACGCCTAGAGAAATTAATAATCTTGCTCCTCGTATTAAAGACATTACTAACCAGCTGCTGCAACATGTCATGGATAAAGGAGAAATGAAGATGATTCATGACTTTGCCATGCCGCTTCCCGTCATCGTCATTGCTGATTTGCTCGGCGTTCCGGCCGAGGACAGAGAGAAGTTTAAGGAATGGTCAGATATCCTTGTAAAAGGGGTAAGCGAAAATAAGCCTGAAGCGTATGAAGCAGTGAAGCATGAACAACAGAAAGCCCGCGATGAATTAAAGGAATACCTTCATAGAATTGTGCATATAAGACGTCTAGATCCTAAACAAGATATCATATCAGCTTTACTTTCATCAGAAGTTGACGGAGGTAAGCTTACAGATAGCGAAATATTAGAATTTAGTATACTGCTTTTAGCTGCTGGTAACGAAACGACGACAAACTTAATTACAAATGGAGTCCGGCTTCTTACTGAAATACCAAGTCTGCAAAAGCAAGTGACAAATGATCTTTCACTTGTGCCAACTATGGTGGAGGAGGTTCTGCGGTTTTATCCACCCGTACAGGCACCTTCCCGTATTGCTATAAAAGATGTTGAACTTAGAGGTAAGACAATTAGAAAAGGGGACGCGGTGACAGCTTGGGTAGCATCAGCTAACCGAGATGAAGCAAAATTTCCTCATGCGAATGTATTTCAAGCGGATCGTAAGCCAAATCAGCACCTTACTTTTGGGAAGGGAATTCACTTTTGTTTAGGTGCTCCTTTAGCCCGTTTAGAAGCAAAAATTGCGTTTGAAGAACTGCTAAGCAAATGTGCGGATCTTCAAGTGAAAAAAGGTTCAGTAATAGAACGAACTCCCGCACCGCAAATGTACGGTGTGGTAGAATATCCTGTTACCTTTTCAGTAAACCGTTAATTGTAGGGAATCGTTTATGCTAGCAGGAGCTCTAGATTACGTTCTTCTAGCGGAATAGAATGCATGTAGAAGGAGCATTTTCATGTTGAAAATGCTCCTTTTTTTAGTGGAAGCATAGATAAGATCTGGAGTCAGTCATCATATTCAGCCTGAAGACTTATCAGGTTTGAAGCTCTTTTTTATGTTTAAAAAAGGTAAAAGGTTCATATCCACATAAGATAATGAATATTCTTTTTATACGTTGTTAAGCAGCTTATAAAAAAATTATGTTGACAGTAAAAACGTATAGTTTTATAATTATCCTTAATTCAAGATATTTTAATTCGAGATTTTAAGATGATGAAAAAATAGGAGGAATAAAAAATTGTGAGTATTGGTTTGTTGTTAATACGTTTGGTCATTGGATTATCTTTTATGGCTCATGGAACTCAGAAGTTATTTGGATGGTTTGGCGGCCACGGCTTAAAAGGAACGGGCGGATGGTTTGAATCTATCGGAATGAAGCCAGGCGTTAGAATGGCGTTAATGGCTGGTTTATCTGAGCTAGTAGGTGGAGCTTTATTTGCTGCAGGACTTCTTACGCCGCTTGGAGCACTTTTGATTGCCGGAACAATGATTATGGCGATTGTGAAAGTACACGGTCCAAATGGATACTGGGCAACACAAAATGGGTATGAATATAACCTTACGCTTTTAGTTGTAGCGATCAGTGTAGCAATTGCTGGACCAGGTTATTATGCACTAGATACTTTTATTTTCTAAAAGAGAAAATGGGTTGGAATAAGCAAGGTGCTTTTATTTTTTGACTAATATCTCGAATTCGAGATATTTACGATAAATAGTTGTAATTTTAAGAGGGATAACGAAACATATGACGAAAAATGTATCGAAGGAGATGGTAGTAATGAGTAAAAAAACAGCGGGTATTCATCATATCACGGCGATTGTAGGTCATCCTCAGGAAAATGTTGATTTCTATGCGGGCGTGTTAGGGTTACGCTTGGTCAAACAAACGGTAAACTTTGATGATCCAGGAACGTATCACCTTTACTTTGGGAATGAAGGCGGAAAACCTGGAACGATTATCACATTCTTTCCGTGGGCAAATGCACGACAAGGAAAAATAGGCGACGGGCAAGTTGGCGTAACTTCCTATGTGGTTCCAAAAGGTGCGATGGGCTTTTGGGAACAGCGATTAGCTAAGTTTGGAGTTCCAGCTACAAAGATGGAGCGATTTGGAGAGCAGTATTTAGAGTTTGACGATCCTCATGGTTTGCATCTAGAGATTGTGGAAAGAGAAGAGGGTGAAAAGAATACGTGGCAAGCTGGTGAAATTAATTCGGATGTTGCTATTAAAGGATTCGGAGGCGCTACGTTATTATCGGTTCGACCTGATGAAACAGCTCAATTATTAGAAGACGTAATGGGGCTACAAAAAGTAGGGCAAGAAGGAGATTTTATACGTTTTCAATCATCAGCTGACATTGGAAATATCATCGATTTAAAATTAACAACCATTGGACGCGGGCAAATGGGCGTTGGAACGGTTCACCATATTGCATGGCGAGCAAAAGATGATGAAGATCAGTTGGAATGGCAGAAATACGTAGCCGATAGCGGATACGGAGTGACGGCTGTCCGAGATCGAAATTACTTTAATGCGATTTACTTTAAAGAACACGGAGACATTCTATTTGAAATTGCAACAGACCCTCCAGGCTTTGCACATGATGAGTCACTTGAAACAATGGGAGAAAAGCTCATGCTTCCTGAACAGTACGAAACCCATCGAGATCAAATTGAAAGAGCTTTGATTCCTTTTGAAGTGAGAGAATTAGACTGAATTTTACTAAAATAATTCCTTTAGTAATGGTAAAACGCTAGTTTAACCCTAAATTAGGTACAAAGAAGGAATTAATTTATCTATATATAAAACTAATATCTATATTTGAAACACCATGGTAATATGAAATTAATTCCAAGTGAGGAGGTGAATAGATGACAAAAACCATTGGTCTTATTTGTGGAAGTTTACGAAAGAATTCGTATAACCGAATGATTGCTGAGTTATTGACTACATTAGATGACTCAGCTCAATATCGCTGGATCGAAATAAGCAGCCTGCCTTTTTTTAATGAAGACTTAGAAGCTGACGGATCACCAGAATCTGTCGCATCCTTTAGAGCTGCGATTCAAGATGTTGACGGTGTTATCATTGTAAGTCCAGAGTACAATTCCGGAATTACAGGAGTATTAAAAAATGCTTTGGACTGGGCATCAAGACCTCGGACTTCTTCTGTTTTAAACAGAAAACCAGTTGGTCTCATTGGAGCAACTCCAGGAGGCTTCGGTACCGCTTTTGCTCAAAAACAAACGAGAGAAGTACTGGAAGCTATGCAAGTTCATGTTTTACCATTTCAAAAAATGCTGATTTCGCAAGTTCATGAAAAAGTTGATGCTCAACAAAAGGTACTAACTGATGAGTCAACGAAACGCTATCTTCAGCGCTACTTACAGCAGTTCATTCATTGGATTGATCAAGCGCCTGTTCCTGTTCTAGATTAAGAAAGAGAACACACCTCACGAACCTTCACCTCAGAAATAGCTTTTCTTTCTATAGATGTTTTACTCAACAGATCATAAATGAAATCCAAAAAACCGTTCAAATGATAGACCGCTTGTAAGGAACGGAAAAGGTACGTGTCCTTACTTGCCTTAATTTAAGGAGGATGATAAAATGTCTGATCTTTACTCTCGCCTTTCAAAAGATGATGCTGCCGTGCTTTTAGTTGACCACCAAACGGGCCTTATTTCCGGCCTTGTACGTGATTATGGTGTTGATGAATTTAAAAACAACGTATTGGCTCTTGGTGATACGGCTAAATTCTTTGATTTACCGGTTATTTTAACAACTAGCTTTGAAAATGGACCCAACGGCCCGCTAATGGGGGAACTCGTGGATTTGTTTCCTGACGCGCCAAAAATAGCTCGTCCTGGACAAATTAACGCGTGGGACAATGAAGACTTTGTTAAAGCCATTAAAGCGACTGGGAAAAAACAGCTGATTATCGCGGGTGTAGTGACAGACGTCTGCGTCGCTTTTCCTGCGCTTTCTGCCATTAAAGCAGGCTATGAAGTGTTTGTTGTGACAGATGCTTCAGGTACGTTTAATAAGCAAGTAGCCGATGCAGCATTAACGCGTGTGGCTCACGGGGGTGCACAGCTTATGAACTGGTTTAGCGTAGCGTGCGAGCTTCAGCGTGACTGGCGCAACGACGTTGAAGGTTTTGGCAATTTAATTTCTAGTCATCTTCCTGGTTATCAAAACTTAATGGGCAGCTATAGAGGAGCTCAGCGCGATTTCAGCAAGCAGGGCGTTTAACGTAGCGGAGCTTCATTTTGGCATCGGTCGTTCTCTTTACATATAAGACATGAAAGTAGAATGGCATCTATGGAGCATTTATGTGACGGAGAAAATGTAACGACATAAGAGCAATTGTTAGCTAGGCGAGCCGACTGATGAACAGTCGGCTCATCTAGCTTTTACTACGCTACCTGTCATGAAGTATGCATCTCTTGTATATAAAATAAAATACATTCGCTACAGCTTATAAATGATAGGAAGGGATGCGGAGTAGTGGAAGAAAAAAAAGTTACGTGGCTGGAGCTTTTTTATGATTTGTTGTTTGTGGCAGCGGTTGCTACTGCTACGCATGTTTTGCTTCACGTTGAACAAGGGTATATTCATGGGGAGTACTTGTTAAAGTTTGTACTAATTTTTATTCCTATATGGTGGGCGTGGACCGGACAAACGATGTTTATCAACCGGTTTGGACAGGATTTTTTGCATCAGCGCATCTTTATGATTCTTCAAATGCTGTTTGTTCTTATCATGATCTCAAGCCTGTCTGTAGATTTTGATCAATATTACGTCTCTTTTCTGATTGGCTATATTGGACTAAGAGCGTTAACCGCTCTTCAGTATCTTATTGTTCAAAAATTTGAACGAGATGAAAGAAAAAAAGTTGCTGTGTTTTTAGGCACGTGCTTTGGGATTGGGATCTTTATCTCGCTTCTTTCGCTTTTTTTTGATTCATGGATTCGCTACGCCGTGTTGTATACAGGAATTGCAGTGGATATGATTTTACCTATTTTAGGGCATAATAGACTGGCAAAATTACCGACCAATACCGCTCATTTATTAGAGCGTTTTGCTTTGTTAACATTAATCCTGTTTGGAGAATCCGTTGTCAGCATTCTTGCTGTGATACAGCCACAAAAAGGGGACTGGAATACCATTTTATTTTCGGTTATTTCATTTGTCCTGATTATTGCTATGTGGTGGCAGTACTTTGAGAATGTAGAAAAGAAAGTAAACAAGTCTATTCAAAGAGCCGGACAAACGATTATTTACGGACACTTACTTATCCTCATGTCTCTAAGCATGATTGCAGCATCGATTAAGCTCATGTTTTTACATGAAGTTCAGTACACATTCAGCTTATATTTTGTATTCGGATCCGTGCTGCTTTATTTCATGGCAACCACTCTTGTTTTTCACCAATATAGATTTGAACAACATCGTTTGAAAGTGTATCACTTGGGAATGTTTTTAGGAATTTTAGCACTGTTTTTTATTATTAACTTAATACTGATTGTTCCCAGCACTCTCATCATAGGAGAATTAGCGATCTTTTTTATGATCTACGCTAGGTTTACGACCACTTAACCAAATAAAGAATGACTATATAATGGAGGTAGCGAAATGGCAAAAATTACGGTAGGAACAGAAAATGAAGCACCTATTGAACTATACTATGAGGATCACGGGACAGGAAAGCCGGTTGTCTTAATTCACGGCTGGCCACTAAGCGGACGGTCTTGGGAATATCAAGTTCCGGCTCTTATTGAGGCTGGACACAGAGTCATCACGTATGACCGCCGAGGATTCGGCAAGTCTTCTCAGCCATGGAACGGCTACGATTATGATACATTCGCTGCTGATTTACATCAGCTGCTAGAACAGTTGGATTTAAAAAATGTGACACTAGTTGGGTTTTCGATGGGTGGCGGAGAAGTAGCCCGTTATGTAGGAACGTACGGCACAGATAGAGTAGAAAAAGCCGTATTTGCAGGAGCCGTACCACCATTTCTTTACAAGTCAGAGGATCATCCTGAAGGAGCATTAGGTGACGCAGGCATTCAAGAATTTGAAAACGGCGTAAAAAATGATCGTTTAGCTTTTCTTGATGATTTTACAAAAACATTTTTTGGAGCTAAAGACGGAAAGGGCTTAGTCAGCGAACCATTTCGACTGTACAACCGGGATATTGCAGCAGCTGCATCGCCCAAAGGAACATTAGACTGTATAGCTGCTTTCAGCAAAACGGATTTCAGAGACGATTTAGCTAAGTTTACAATACCGACTCTTATTATTCACGGTGATGCAGACGAGATCGTTCCATTTGAATATAGCGGAAAGCGAACGCATGAAGCCATTTCTGATTCGAAATTAGCTTTAATAAAAGGCGGTCCTCACGGCTTAAATGCAACGCATGCACATGAATTTAACGAAGCGCTGCTTTCGTTTTTAAGAGACTGAATGTAAGTGATGGTTTTGTAGGTGACAATAGTTCCAATCATGATGGTAAATAGTAAAAGAAGCTGCCGAAGGGTCGCTTCTTTTTTTGTTTTTACGCCGATAGAAAAGCTTACTATAGTAAGGGAGGTCATTTACATTGCTTTACTATAGATTTAAAAGATAAAAATCAAAAAATAAACGTTTGTCATTCTGTGGTGCGTTATATTAAACTTTTAAATGGAAAATATAACCTTCAGCCCAATGGCTATTCTAAAACGACAACAAAGATTGGATTGAACAGTTATGTAATCGCTAACACTTCTATTTTATAATAAACATGAGGAGGATAATAAGATGTTTGATCATAAATCATTGCAGCTGCTTGAGCAGATGATTAATTACCCGAAGTTATCAATTCCGGAGTTGAGACTTCAAATAAATTTATCACCTCGACAATTTGCTTATACGCTTGATAAGTTGAACAATGCATTAAGCAATTTAGATTTACCGGAAATTCAAGTGATTGATATAGAATTTAAGGTTGATGAAAGAATTAAAAATTATTGGAAACTAGAAGGCACATCGCTTAACCGTCAGCAGTCAGTTTTTCAAGAGACTGAGCGGATATACTTAATTTATTTATACACGTATATAAGAAAAGAGCCGATAGCAAATATACATTATCAGTCTTTTCTGCAGGTAAGCAGGAATACAGCACTAGCGGATATTAAAAAGCTTCGTTCGTATTGTGAGAAAGAAGGCATTCAGTTATCTTATAACCGGACAGATGGCTTTCATCTAGAGGGAGAAGAGAGACTTAAGCGTCGATTTGCAACTATTTGTATTGGAACACTTTTGCAATTGCCAATGGGCATTTCAGGGATGAAGCAGGTTCTTAATAGTTGGAATTATGAAAATACAGGTTCAGCAATTAGAGAGAACGTAAATGATTTAGCTGAAAAATATCGGATTGATTTTGTTAGTAACCGGCTAGATCAGCTAGTTTATGAACTCTTATTTCTACAGTGCAGGTCTGGGCATCATAAACTGATTCTACCAATCAAGCAAATTAAATTAATGAAAGAACAGCCCTTACTAAAAATGGGGGAAGAGCTATCAGCTTATTTATTTGATGAAGTGGCTGAAGCAGAGGTTATCTATCTAACGGTTCAATTGTTGTCTGCTATGCAGAATATAGACGAGCTCCATATTGATGAAAAGCTTGACCTTGTATCGAGTACTATTATTTCAGAAGTAGAGCGCTTAATATTAGTACCATTTAAGGAAAGGCATATTTTAAAATCGCTCTTATATAAACATTTGGTACCAGCCTATTTTAGAATCATCTGTGAAGTGCCATTATCAAATCCGTTGATTGACACAATTAAAACAGAGCACGGTGTACTCTTTGAATTTGTTAAACAGGCGTTGAAGCCACTTTCTGAATATACGGGAAAATGTATTTCAGATGAAGAGATAGGGTATTTTACGATTTTATTCGGTGGGCATGTTCGAAAACTGGAGGCTAAACCTAAAGTGTATAAAGCCACAATCGTTTGCCCAAACGGGATTAGTTCCTCTATGATGCTACGAACGCAATTACGACAACTGTTTCCAAAATTGCATTTTACAGAATCATATTCGGCTGCAGAAATCGAAAAACTGTCACCAGACAGTTACGATATGATTTTTTCAACTATTTATTTGGAATCATCCAAGCCTGTTTATTTAACACGTCCATTATTAACAGCGCTAGAGGAAAACTATTTGCAGCAGGCCGTGGCAGCCGATTTCAATTTGCCGGTTCAATCAACTATCCCAATGGATAAGTTAATGGCGACCATACGAAAATATGCAACTATTAAAAATGAAAAAGCGCTTTATGAAGATTTAACGAAACATTTAAGACAAAGCCATACACGTGAAAGGAGTTACGCCCCTATGCTTTCTGAACTTTTAACAGAGGATAAGATTCAATTCTCTGACGATTCTCTAGAGTGGGAAGAAGCAATCCAATTGGCAGCAAAACCTTTGGAGGAACAGCATTATATTACCTCAGCCTATACTCAAGCAATGATTGATAGAGTTTTAGAAATGGGAGCTTTTATTCATATAGGGAAAGGAATTGCTATTCCTCATGCCCGGCCAGAACAAGGTGTACAAGAGCTTGGTATGTCCCTTTTACGAATGAAGAAACCAGTTTTGTTACTGAACCAAGAAGAACATGCAATTGACTTGTTTATCTGTCTAGCAGCCATTGATAACAAATTACATTTAAAAGCACTGTCAGAATTGACCTCATTTCTAGTAAATGAAGACTCATTAAAACGTTTAAAAGAAGCTGAAACTTCAGCTGAAATTATAGCTATGATGCGAAAAAAAGGAGAAGATGAATAATGAAAATTTTAACAGTATGCGGATCAGGATTAGGAACAAGTTTTATGGTAGAAATGAATATTCAACAGTTGTTGAATGAGATGGGAGTAAGCGGGGTGGAAGTAAATCATTCTGATTTAGGTTCTGCAACACCAGAGGATGCAGACGTGTTCTTTCTTGCAAAAGATATTGCAGAGGGCGGGGCAAGCTTAGGAAACGTCGTAATTTTGGATAATATTATTGATTTAGAAGAATTACGTACCAAATTAACCGGGGTTCTGCAAGAAAAAAATCTACTGTAAAGAAATTGAGAGGTGATAGAGATGAATCAGGTGTTAAATGTATTAATTAACGTTCTGAGTGAACCCTCAGTTTTAGTAGCCATAATTGCTTTAGTAGGTCTACTGGCACAAAAGAAAAATCTTTCAGATACACTAAAAGGAACAACAAAAACGTTTGTTGGATTCCTGGTTATTACAGCAGGTGCAGGGATACTTCAGCAAGCACTCGCACCATTTGGAGAAATGTTCAAAGCAGCATTTAACGTAAACGGTGTCGTTCCAAATAATGAAGCCATCGTTGCGATTGCACTGAGTAAATATGGCTCTTCAACCGCATTAATTATGTTTTTTGGTATGATTGTAAACCTGCTGATTGCTCGTTTTACACGATTTAAATATATTTTTCTGACAGGACATATCACTTTGTACATGTCCTGTATGATTGCCATCATTTTATCCGTAAGTGGTTTTACATCGTTTTCATTAATTCTTTTTGGTGCTTTAACAGTGGGAATTTTTATGACTCTTTCTCCAGCCCTCGTTCAGCCTTTTATCCGTAAACTAACAGGTAATGATAATGTGGCACTAGGACATTCTGGAGCAGTTGGTTTTGCAGTTGGTGGTCTCGTGGGGATGGCTGTAAAGGGAAAGAAAGAGATTGTATCAACAGAAAAAATTAACTTTCCAAAAGGGCTGGGCTTCTTACGAGACAGTACGGTTAGTATTGCATTAACTATGGCGATTTTCTACGTTATTGTCGCTCTTTTTGCGGGGCCTGGTTATGTCGAAGGAAAATTAAGTGACGGAAAAAACTATATTTTATTTGCGGTACTTCAAGCAGGAATGTTTTCTGCCGGCGTTTTCGTCATTTTAGCTGGTGTACGATTGGTATTAGCTGAAATTGTACCAGCATTTAAAGGGATATCTTCTAAAATTGTGCCAAATTCAAAGCCAGCATTAGATGTTCCAATTATATATACTTATGCACCAAACGCTGTATTAATTGGTTTCTTTTCAAGTTTTTTAGGCGGCATTGTTAGTATGTTAATACTAGTTTTATCAGGAGGAATCATTATTTTGCCAGGTGTAGTACCTCACTTCTTTACCGGTGCAGCTGCAGGGGTGTTTGGAAATGCAATGGGTGGTGTACGCGGTGCGATTTTAGGATCATTTGTGAACGGCCTTTTAATCAGTTTCATGCCAATTCTATTAATACCCGTGTTGGGAGATTTGGGTCTATCAAATGCTACATTTTCAGATTCAGACTTCGGTATAGTGGGACTATTCTTGAGTGGGCTAGCTCATTTCAGTGGAAAAACTACCATTATGGTTGGTATTGGTTTAGTGTTACTGATAATGATCTTGGCCAGTATACGCAAGCAAGAAAGTCATGCAGTGCCTTACAAAAAAGTTGAGAAATAAAAAATGATAGACAAGAGCTTGAAGTAGTATCGTCAATCCATTCATTATCAGTTCATGCAATTAACAAAGGCATTCTGACCGCTTCAAGGATTCTTTAGGGTGACGCATCTGATTCGTAAGCATAAGGTTACAAATAAAATCCCTTAGAAGCTCATCAGTTTCTAAGGGATTTTAACTGCTCTTCTTTAGATATAATTGCTTCAAAAGAAAAGGTGGTACAACTGACTAATCTGTTAAAAAGAATGTAATAAAAAGTTCAATATAGTGTTTTGCAGGTCCTCATGAAACTCTTTGCGATTAAAGCCTTCCGGATCCTGAGAAGGGAGGAAGGTAGGAGATTTCATAAAGTCCGGAAATGGACTGAGAAATGAAAAATGTCCTCCATTTTCTACAACGATATACTGAACTTTTTCCGCATCAGGAACCCCATTTAACACAAATTCCCCGTGAAAAGAAGGAGTAATCGTATCCTTTTCTCCTGTAATCATTAAAATAGGTATATTCACGTCTTGAAGCGCTCCTCTTTCTCTGAACCATCCGGCGGCTGGCGCTAAAAGAATAAGTGATTGAACCCGCTTATCACGATCAACAGATAAACAATAAGGCTTTTGATCAGGAGATTCAGAAGGAAAAGAAGTGGGAACTCCACCTGCTACGGCAAGAGCCGTATATCCTCCCATTGAATGGCCAATAAGAGAAATATTATTTGAATGAATGGATGGAGAAAAGGAATTTTCTTTTAAAAACCAATCGATTACAGTACGTATATGAGTAGGGCGATTTTTTAGGTTATCTATTGTTCCAGATAGCGTATTATTCTCTCGATTATTAAATGGATGTTGAGGTATTCCTACAATAAAACCATTACGTGCTAAAAACTGGGCAATGGTTCGATAAGCAAGAGGCGTGCTTCCATCGCCATGAGAAATAATGACTAAAGGAAATAATCCGTCTGAAAGTGGAGCATCTTGCGCAGCGCTTATCGTGTAAGGTCCCATCTTTTCAACTTGTTCTTCTTTGTATGTAGGATACATAATAAGCAGAGGCAAGACGTTTTTATGTTCTTGATTTTCTATATCTACGAATTGACATCCGGCATAAAATAACTGTCTTTCATCTTTTTTTATTTGCACGTATATCCTCCTCCTTGTTTTTAAAAATCCCTATTAGAACAGGCTCATATATGAAATTTGATTCATTTAGCTCTCTTGAAAAATCAATTTGGATACTTTTAACTAACAAATATATAAATTGATTTTTTAAAGTTATTCACTGCTAGTATCTTGAGATAATTTGAATTACATATTCGTATGTGATGATAAAACGATGTTTGTTGAAGGTGTACCAAACTCCATAGCTTTATCAATAAATTCTTCTAAAGTATGTACGGACTCTGCACATATTTTTGCTATGTAACTTATTTTTCCTGCCACACGATAACATTCCATTACATCAGGATGAACGCTACAAAACGCGGCAAGATCCTTACATTTTGTCGTTTCAAATAAAACAAACGCAGTTATGTTTCTATTCAATTTTTCTGCATCAACAATTGTTTTATAGCCTTTTATAATCCCGTTTTCCTCTAACCTTCTCACTCGTTCAATGGTAGAAGGAGAAGATAAGTAAACTTTTTGAGCTAATTCTTTCATTGAAATCTTAGCATTTGCCTGCAGTTCATGAAGTATTTTTCTATCTATTACGTCCATTTTATCGTCAACCTTTTTTTATTAATTATTATCAAGTAATTACCTAATTTAGTAAAGCTATCTTTAGAAATAACCTAATTATTTGTATATAACATTGCATAAATATTTCATAAAATTTACTGAAAGGAGATGATTTTATGAAGAAAATATTATTACTTTTAGCAAATGGATTTGAAGCTGTAGAAGCAAGCGTTTTTACAGATGTGTTTGGATGGAATAAATTTGAGGGAGACGGCACGACTGAACTAATAACAGCGGGCTTACATCCAAAACTAACATGTACATGGAATTTTACTGTAATTCCAGAAATGCTAGTATCAGATATTAATGTAAAAGAATTTGATGCGCTTGCTATACCAGGTGGCTTTGAAGAAGCAAATTTTTACGAAGATGCTTACGATGAGAGATTCTTGCAGGTTATTCGAGAATTTCACTCAGCAGGGAAACCTATAGCCAGTGTCTGTGTTGCCGCTCTTTCACTTGGAAAAAGTGGAATTCTTGAAGGTAAAAAAGCTACTACCTATAATCACCCTAAAAGTATAAGAAGGGCACAGTTAAAAGAATTTGGTGTACTTGTTCAAGATGATTATATTGTCGTAGACCACAATATAATTACTTCCTCAAACCCCAGCACCGGGTTTGATGTGGCCTTTTTACTATTAGAAAAATTAACTTCTTTAGAGAATGTTCAACAGGTGAAAAACTTAATGGGATTTAACTAATCAACAAATATTGTTTTTAGCGAAGAAACGAAAATGAACCGTTTTTAAACAGTAAAAGGAAATGAGTACTTTATTTTTTGATGTTGAAATAGAAAAAGAGTTAGACTCCTCGCTAAGAGTCTAACTCTTTTTATTTCCCTAAATTGTATAATAATATTTATCTTTTGTATAAGTTTACTTTACCTTTATCAAAGTTTGTTGTATTATATAGTTGTGGTCAAAAAAGGAAGGTGATTACATTGAAAGAAAAAAATGGTGACTACGTTGAAAATAAAGTGTATGAGCACCGAGTTTTAAACAGGATGTCTCAAAAAGAATTGGCTGATGCAGTTGGAGTATCTAAACAAACTATATATGTGATGGAGAAGAATAATTATTCGCCTTCTCTTGTTTTAGCTTTTCGAATAGCTGATTTCTTTAACGTAGATGTGAACGATATTTTTAGTTATGTGAAAGGAAGGGATTAAAATGATAACTGACAAAATAGAAAATGCCATTTTTACTCCTTTGAGAACCTGGACAGAACAATCGAATAGTAACTGGAATATGTTGATTTGTATTGGATTTATATCTCTTATAGTAGGAGCGGTTTTAATATATGTTTTTCAAAAGAAAATGGGCATGAGTGTGTCTGACGAAAGAACAAGTCAAATCGGTTTAAAAAGTGCCCTCGTTGTACTGTGTGGAGTCATTTTGTGCGACTTGATTTTCCCAAAAGAATATATGTGGCAAATTTTCTTCTTATTTAAATATTCCATTGCATTCATTGCTTCAGGTATATATCTTGCTGTTCGATATAAAAGGGATTTTTTAAACTAGAGAATGACGCAGATTTACCAGCAGTAAAAAAGCCATAGAAGGCTATACATTTCTTTGGCTTTAGTGTTTTAACTATAATTTTCTTACAACAACCTTATTAACTTCATGACAATCCTACTCTTATTTTTATGGTCGTCTTTAAACGAATAAGATTGATACATTTCTATAGACCAACCATCATTCATTCTCTTTCTTTAGTGCTCAACATTTCAGACATTCAATTATAGTAGACCATCGGTTACGCTTTATAAAATGAAATAGATGATGATCAATAACTAAATCATATTTATCATTAAATTTATAGTTAACTATATTCTCTACCTAGACGAGTGTGTCTCTACAGGAAAATATAGTGTTTACCGGAAAAGTATACTATAATTCATAGTAAAACAGATTCTATATTAAATTTCTCGTGAAAGCTGCCTTATCTGACAAACCGAGGCGGCTTTTACGTTTTTTATTTAAAAGGAGTATGACTATGAACAAGTATGATGAAATAGATTTTGAAAAGATCGCGCTTCACATGCAGAAGCAAGTGGAAGCAGACCCAAACAACGTACAGCTAAGAAAGGATGGGGTGATGGAAATAAGAGCATAAAAAAAGCTATTTCAATCGTATTGGCATCGGAGTGAAATAGCTTTTTCTATTTTACATTCAAGAGTTTGTTAGTTCATATGAAGATCCTTATATGTGAAGTATATCACAAACTATTTTTGTTGTGAAGGTAGCAAACGAAATTTGTATGACAAATTTTAAGGTACAAGAAGCAATCTCATTATTTGCGAGAGGCTGCTTCTTTATTGCGTTGATGGGGTTTGAATATTCGGTTTAGCATAACTCGTACGCAGATAGAAAAGAGTGCTTGACTTAGAAGAGAAAGAGCAGCAAGAAATAGATCTTGATAAGGTATATGGATATGCTGAATACATTAGGAAAAACAAATATCTTATATAATATAATGTTTCTATAAGCTGAAGCGTATAGTTTTAGGAAAGAATAGGGGTACAAGGATAGTATGAAATGGACAAAAGTAAAGAAAGATATGGGGAATTTAATCTGTGGTAAATTGAAGCATAGATTGAGTATTCATCTAACTAAATATAACGTTTCTCGTGGAGAGCAGACGCGTATTTGGATTACTTTAGATAAAAAGGAAGTTTTTAATGCTTCTTCAGCAGAATATTTAATGGAACATGATAACCTCTGGGAGGAAGTGAAGAGAAAAACAAGCAAACCTTTTCCCGAGTGTTTATATGAATGTTTCCCAGAATTCATTGGCCAGGTAGATGATATGGACTACACTGCAAGGATTCTAGAATATAGAGGTATTTTTAACGTTGATCATGTTTATGACGCCTTCATCCAGTATCCTCAGCTATCTATTGCTCGAGCACTAAATTCTGAGAACGTTATTTCTCAAGCTCTTGCTTTAGTAGATAGAAGGTTAGGGAAAAGGAGGCTAGAAGATTTAAAATATGATTCTCATGTCCCCCCCTTAATCATGCAATTTTATGAACTAAGGTGCGAGGTTGATAACATCCCGCCGTTCAAACATACGCCCAGTTAATAAAAAAGGAGGCTAAACTGTGAAGCCCACAAATTTCTTCATTAAAGATATCCAAGAATTTCAATCCACTAATAAAAATTTAAAAAGTATCTTTAACACAAATAAGGAATTGCCTGACCAAGTATTTAACCAAAGGTGTGATTATTATTTATTTGAAGAGTTCTATTGGGTGATGTGTGATGATTTTTGGCCTACCGTACAATATTTAACAAAAATCTTTAGTGAAAAGGAAGTTACAGTTGCGGTTTTAGATCCACACCCCACAAACTATTTTTATAAAGAGTTTGGCTATTTTAATTACTTGAAGCTTCCTACTTCTTTATCAAGTGAAGAGTATAGGAATGCCTTAGAAATTGGACCGGAGGATTACCCTGCGGATGCCCCTTACTATAATTCAGAGAAGGTGGTATGGTTTTCTTCTTCTAAGCAGTGGGCGATATGGGGAGAAAGGAGCTTAGATATATGTGTCATAGGTTTTAATGAATCTGTTTTGTTAGACCATTTAATGACATCACCATCTAAATGGTCGTATTTAAATGAAGATGTTGAAGATTTAATTGGCTTAAATTTTAGAAATATGAAGCTTCCTCAAGACTTTAAAGACAGCTTATCAAAAAACTATGCTCATGATAGAGATAGTGGATGAGTATTATATTAATCTGTAAAAGGGACAAAGCTCTCTATAACTGCAAAAAAATTCTTTGCCCTGGAAGCAAAGGATTTTTTTATAGATAAATTCATTACGTTCAATAAGTTTCCTTCTATTACATGTGGGCAGGGGAGAACTATCGAGCAGAAAAAGAAGCTACATCAGTCCATTGCAGAGGGACTTCACACTGACTTAGACCTTTCTACAAACAATATCTTTATTACAGTAAACGAAACAACCCTTGAAAACTGGTCATTTGGGCAAGGAATCGCACAAATGGTTAATCAAAAGGAGGCACAATAAATATGAATAACGGTATTAATTCTAAGCTGCTGAACGACATGAGAGATCTTGCTCCTAACTTTGTGACTTTCTGCTTTAATCAGTATTGGCAACACTGAACAAATGTCTTTTCATCTGCAGCTGGCAAAAAAGAATGGAATGACTGAAAAAGAAATTATTGCACTAATAACTCATATGGCTTTTTACGTGGGGTGGCCAAAAGCAGCTGCAGTACTGAATATAGTAGCGGAGAAATAATAAAGGTAAAGCACATAAATATCGTTATTTTTTAGTTTGTATTTAATAGAAAAAGCTCCCTTTAATAAGGGAGCTTTTAAAGACTTTATTTAATCCATTGAAATTCTTTTAAAGGCCAATAAGCTAATTTTGCTTTTCCTACGATTTTGTCTACGGAGATTGTTCCTACTTGAGGTGATCTGCTATCTAAGCTATACATTCTATTATCTCCCATGACAAACAATTGACCTTCTGGAACTGTTTTGCTGCCTGTAAAATCCTCAAGTTTAAAATCCTCAGTTAACGGGCCTGTTACTATTTCTTTTTTGTATTGATCCAAATAAGGCTCTTCATATTTTTTTCCGTTTATATATAGCGTGTCATTGCGATATTCTATATGATCACCCGGTAAACCAATTACTCTTTTAATATAGTCTTTTTCCTTTGTAGCGTGAAAAACGATAATATCAAATCTTTTTATATTATCTGGGTTATTTTTACCCATTTCATTAAGAATAATATGTTCACTATCTTTTAAAGTAGGCATCATCGATTCGCCGTCTACTACTATAGGCGTAAATATGTACTCTCTCACCACAAAAGCCAGGATACAAGCAATAATGATGGATTTGATCCACGAAAAAATCTCTTTCTGTTTCAATTTAAAACTCCTCTACAACCGTAATACATGTTTAAGAGTATAACACAATATATAGAAATAAACCTTTAATTTAACAATTAAAGGTTTACTTAGATGATTTTTTAACAAGTTCAATAAACTTCATTGCATGATTTTGATCCTGCTTTATTATCTTTACTTTTTGGGGATCTAAAAGAATCTTTTTTATTTTATTATCTTTCCAAATGATAGTGTTATAAGATGGAACCTTATATAAATCTCTAAACCACTCCTCGAAGGAAGAAACACGTACAGCAAAGATGCTCGCAAAGGCTATTAAAGTTGTACTAGAGGAAACAGCTGATTAATACTTAATTAGATAAAAAGAAAGCCTTGTTTTATTTTGCAAAAGGCTTTCTTTTTGCAATACAAAGTCTTTTAATCTGCTAAATGCGTTTGCGCAGCAACAGATACAAAAGGGGACCGAACGAGCCAATTATTAGCGTGACTAGTGCCCATGGCCAAAAAGAACGGTTTGTCTTTTTGGCATCATGCCACATCCATACAAGCACTAGAATTAGTGCTATCAATAAATCAAAGAATATTTGCATAGAAGCATAGTTGTTAAATGCCTGAGAAAAAATACCAAGAAAGCCATAATGATATACGGCCAAACCTGTTAAAACAGAAAAAGATACTAATACTAAAATAAGTAATGCTTTTGGTATTCGATCATTTCTAGAAAGTGTGTTGCTGTCCATTGCTTTGTGGTTTTTACTTATCAATTCAATCATCCCCCTTTCTTAAAATGTAGCACTCATTACATTTTTTATCAACAAAAAAATGAATGGGAATAATGCAAAGCAACTAAGTTTCCTTCATAATTGTATCTATACGACAGAAAAAGACAGTAAGGAGCTTTATATGAAAAAAGGTGAAAAGAAAAAACAAGAAATTATAGAAAAAACGGCTGACTATATTTTATTAAATGGTCTGCAGGCCTCCAGTTTGCGAAATCTTGCGAAAGCAGCGGAAACCAGCGATAGAATGCTACTTCATTATTTTAATGACAAAGAGGAATTATTTACGGTTGTGCTATCCTTTATTTCTCAAAAGCTTATTTACATGCTTCACAATACAGAAATGGAGAAGCATTCATTTCAGACGCTAGTTCCCCATTTGTATAACATGATGAGAGATCCTGAAGTTCGTCCATACATTAAGCTGTGGCTTGAATTAGTTGCGGTTGCATCAAAAGAAGGGGACCCATTTCATTCTGTAGCAAAGGAAATCTGCGACAGCTTTTATCAGTTCTACCTAGATATCATTAAGGTAGACGAAGGAGAGGATAAAGAACAAGTAGCAGCACTAGCTCTTGTTACAATTGAAGGAATAGCTCTCTTAGATGCAGTAGGTGACGATGCTCGTATTACAAAAGCGATTGCGGCAATTAATAAGGGTTGATCTGCAATAAGCGGAAAATAGAACCCTCTCTATTTTTTGAGTGATAGGTTAGGAACATCAAACTCTAAAAGCAAGGGAGTAAGATAGATGTAACTACTTCTCCTAGAGAACTGTACAGAAGGCCATAGCAGTAGAAATGGTGGGGGTTCTCAAAATAAGAGCATAAAAAAAGCTATTTCAATCGTATTGGCATCGGAGTGAAATAGCTTTTTCTACTTTACATTCAAGAGTTTGTTAGTTCATGTGAACATCCTTACATGTGAAGTATATCACAAACTATTTTTGTTGTGAAGATGAAAAACGAAATTTGTATGACAAATTTTATTGCGTTGAGAGATTTTGAATGGGTTATTTAGCGTGGCCCTTACGCAGAGGCTATTTTAGAACAGCTGAGCATCTTAATAAAAATTGACGTCACCTCTCAATACCTCAAAAAAACCTGCTTCTTTTAAAGGAACCTTTCAACTTCTACAGATAAACAAACACTAGTTTATCAGGTATATTGTTAAGAGAAGTTTTAAGTGGTAAGTTTGTGTTCACTATATTTGGTATAATAAGCATTTTTGGATGGCTACTCATGTACAGGAAATATAGATAACAGTAGCTCTGCCGATAAACAACCTTTTTAAAGAAAGCCATCTTATCGATAAAAATGATAAAAAGGAGGGACTCCAATGAAATTTGACGTACCTGAATTAGTTGAAGCAAAACGTCAAATTGATTCAACTTTACATAAACTCAGACAGACAGTAAAAACGTTTGAAGCTAAAGAAAATGCCGATAGATATAAATCTCAAATAACCTTAGCTAAAAGAAGGATACAAGCATTCGAACTTTCAGTAGCTCTTATTGAAAGGGAGATAAACGAACTTTCTAAAAGCTAGATGCCAGCTTTTAGAATATGAATTACAAAACGTTGGAAAACGCTATATCGCAGTAAAAGCATTTTAATTTATCTTCAATTGTCGCTTAGAGTGGAATATCAGAAAGAAAGAAACCTTAAAAATACTAGGGTTTCTTTTTTTGTAATTAGTACTCTGCGTAAGCCAGTATATCTTTTGGATTTTGGCTAAACCTGTTTCCAAAGCAGGCAGCCTTCGCACTTCTCAAAACGTATCTACGCTCTCTTTATTGCACTAAAAATAATTCATTCATTCATTTAAAAATAAGGGTTGAAGGTGACGCGACGTAATCTAATATAGTTGAACTATGACATATCAAGAAGGAGAGTAACGAAAATAAACAATCCTTTTTAGAAATGTATTCGGAACGTTATTAGAATGAAAGTAAAGGATGGGGGCATGGGAAGTGGAGAATAAAAAACGAATTCGCTCTTTAGATATATTAAGAGGACTAGCGATTCTGGGAACATTAGGAACAAATATTTGGCTGTTTGCCTATCTGGGAGATATAAATTATATATTTACTTTTAACCATAATCAATGGTGGTTATCAGGAGATGACTTTTTAAGAATCCTTTTTCTGTCCTTAATTAACGGAAAATTACTTGGCCTCTTAGCTATTATGTTTGGTGTTGGTTTAGAACTGAAATATCAGCAATCAAAACGATTAAATCAGACTTGGCCGGGAAGGTACATATGGCTGTCTTTACTTTTATTAATGGAAGGGCTTTTGCACTTTATTTTTGTCTTAGAGTACGACATTTTAATGTCTTATGCAGTAACTGCCATTGTCGTATCGTTTATCGTAAAAATGCGAAAGAGAATGATACGAATAGCAATGATTAGTGCAGCAGCGATTCATCTTTTCTTTATAGTACTTGTGTTCTTAGGTGTGCTAACTAACTCAATAGGAGATGAGCTAGTTGCTGTTCCAAAAGAAGTGGTGCACCTTTATCAACATGGATCATGGATGAATCAAATTCAGTATCGACTTTTTCATTTTTGGGAGCTGCGCACAGAAGCAATTTTCGTCATTCCATTTAATATATGTATGTTTTTAATTGGTGTTTTACTAGTGAGAATAGGGGCTTTTGACAATAACTCCAATGGTATTAATATCAGAAAGAGGATGATGAAGACAGGACTTTTAGTTGGGCTACCTCTAAACCTATTATTATTTGTTCCTGGAGGATACTTTGATTTTCCAGTAAGGTATGTGTTTGCCCCTATTTTATCGATTGGATACATGGGAGCTATTAGTTTCCTAATTGAAAAATTTCAGGCCTTTTCATTATGGAGAGTTTTAGAAAAAGTAGGTAAGATGTCTTTAAGTTGCTACGTGTTACAGAATGTTTTAAGCTCAATTTTATTTTATGGATGGGGCCTTGGATTGGGTGGACACCCTCGTTCATTCTTCGTCATTTTTGTTTGGGTATTAATCTGTTTGTTTCAAATGTTATTTGCTACTTTGTGGCTTCGTTATTTTAAAATGGGTCCTATGGAATCAGCGCGTAAACGCTTAGCCAATTTAACTATAAGGAAAAATATAAAGAAAGATCTTAAAATGTAAGTCAGCTTCTTTTGGATGAATATCAAACATGTTATAAGAAGCAAAATTTTCACATAGAATGTTATGTTAAAGTGATATTAGATATTGGGTATTTTAACCAATTAATAGTCCGTAGAGGAGAATTAAAGAAAATGGCTAACTTCTTCTTAATACTTATCGGCTTCTTTATTATCATTGCAAATATCGTTGGATTTATCTCCTACCAAAAAAAGAAAAGTCTATACGCTGCTGCTTTCACAATATTGATACTGGCGGCTTTATTTGGGGCAATAGGCGGTATATTAGCACTGTTGATCATTAGAGACGCTTTTGCCATATTTTATGGTTTACAAGTTGGATACTATTTACTTATAAATAGCGCAATTGTTCTGTTAATGGCAGTTATAGTCACAGTTATAAAACAATATAACAATAAATAAAAAATTTGCTTAGTAAGACTTATACTTCATAAATTTGTAGTTACCATAATCACCCTATAAGTAGTTAAACAACAAAAAGCTCTTTCATAAGAGCTTTTTGTTGTTTAAGAGTAGAATTTAATTATCTACATCATTAGCATCAAACGTATCTTTTGTAACGTTCAATATATGACCACTAATGTTAACTGTTTTGTTATTTACCCATTTAACTTTGGCTGTTTCCTGAGGGTAATTCCAATAGATGTTTTTCTTTTTATTAAAAACTTTATTTGTATAAGTCACTTCTCCTCTAATAGCAAAAGGTGTAGTCGCTCCACCACTCGAACGATAAATCTTTACTATGTAATCACCGTTAGGAGATGTACTTTGAGAAATATATTCTCCCTTTGGAGCAAATCGTAGATAACTAGGCGCAAAAAGAAACCACCAAACAAATCCTATAACTAGAAGAGAGCTTAATGCAGTCAAACACACTATATATCGTTTTTTCAATTTCTAACCTCTATTCAGATGGACTCAATTATAATTTTGTTCCTATCTGATTATATATCAGAATTGAGTTAAAAAATCATGAGTATCATATACAAAATCAGTTTACATAATACCTGTTTCAATAATCAAAACAGCCTTTAGATTGGCAAATCTAAAGGCTATTAGTATATCTAGATATTTAATATTCCTTGTATGTAACAGTTACATTCTTATAATCATTAGGGCTTATTGGGTCGAATAGATAGTGGATTTTTAATTTGTTATGATTCATCCATTCTAATTTGTAGTTATCCTCGTAAAACATTCTGTAACCATCATCACCACGAATATCCACAAGTTTTTTTGATAATAATTTAAATTTCAACAGTTGATAGACCTCACTATGACGCGTTTCTTTAACCACAAAAGCTTCATTCCTGCTAGGAGAATAAAAAGTAGTGTATGCAGTATCACTATCTATAAGCAGCCACCAGCAAAAATTACTTACTATGAGAAAGGTCGAACATATAACAGTAAAGGTTTTTAAAGTTTTATCTTTTAGTTTATACATAATAATCGTGGTAACGGATAATAAGATTACGGTATTTATAATAAGGTCAATAGTGTCTTGAGAAAAGTTGGTGCCTTGCACGTAAATGCCATTCAAATTTAGAACAAGCATTATAATTTTCAGTAGAATACTTAATACACAAATGAATAACGTTATAACAAAATTTCTTCCCAAATTGATTTTACCTCTTTTAATTTTTAAATTCCTTTTCATCCCATTTTATCATAATTATTCTCTGGAAAGATCTTTATATCCTATATAAAACTAGTGCACATAACCATTCTTTCCGGCACACAACCCAAAGGGATAGCTATAGATTTATTATTATTATTCATCCTTTTGTAAATAAAATAAAAAAAACACTTGATAATTTGTATGCGTTTTCATATTATAAATAAAAAGGTAGTAACTTTTTTTAAAAACATTGTGATGTTATGAAAGAGGGGTGATTTTAGTATCAATTTAGAGGAGGTTATAAGTTTGGAAGTGTATCAAAATTGTAATCTCCTATGTGATGCATCTTTAATGTGAAGTCTTAAAAAGTGTTAATCAAAGGGGGAGAACTTATGGAACAGCCATTGGTTCAAAATGTAGAACATTCAATTAATACGCCTAAGAAACTAAGACTTAAAGAGAAGGTTGCTTATGGATTGGGAGATGTAGGAAATAACTTTATGTTAGACTTGGGTCAAATTTATTTGCTGAAGTTTTATACCGACGCGTTAGGCTTGCCTTCTGCAACAGCAGGTTTAGTATTTTTAATTACGAAAATATGGGATGCGTTCGCTGATATTACAGTAGGTACTTGGATTGATAACCGTAAGAAGATAGGCCCTAAAGGCAAATTTAGACCATTCTTTCTCTATGCTGCAATACCGCTTGCTTTGATAACGATAGTCAGCTTTACTAATCCTGATTTTTCAATAACCGGAAAGATTATATGGGCATATGTAACGTATATGGCATTTGGAACGATTTATAGCATTTCAAATATTCCTTATGGATCAATGGTACCTGCGATGACAAAAGATCCTGTTGAACGAGCAGAAATGGCATCATTTAGACAAGCAGGCTCAAATTTAGGTCTTCTTATTACAACTGTAGGGTTTATGCCGATTGTCTTAATGTTTAACAATCAATCTACTGGTTATTTAGTGGCTGTATCTATTTTTGCATTTTTGGGCGTTTTATTACAAGTCTATTGTTATGCCAATGTAAAAGAAAGATATGTGTATGAAAAACCCCAAAACACAAATGTAAAGCTGACTGACAGCTATAAAGGTCTTTTTAAGAATACGCCTTTACTCATTCTTTGTTTAGTTAATTTGTTTACCTTTTCAGCTTTTAACGTCAAGCTTGCTGTACAAGTCTATTTTTGTCAGTACGTTTTAAAAAATGTAGCAATCGTTCCTTATATGGGCTTTTTTAGTATCGGCTGTGTATTTATCGGCGTAGCAATGGTTCCTTTCATGGTTAAAAAAATTGGAAAGAAATCTACGTACATATTAGGGTGCGCGATTTGGGCTGTAGGAGATATTTTAGCTTATGTTTTTGCAGATAACGCAGTGATTTTTATTACATTAGCTTGCTTTGCTTTCTTCGGAAGCTCATTTGTAAACAGTTTGAACTGGGCATTAGTTTCTGATGCTGTAGAGTATGGCGAATGGAAGACTGGAAATCGATCTGAAGGTGTTGTGTATTCTTTCTTTACGTTCTTCCGTAAACTTTCTCAAGCGCTTGCAGGCTTTATTCCTGGCGTTGTGTTAGGAGTTGTGGGTTACGTTCCAAACGCGGTGCAAAGTGCAAATGTACTGGAGGGAATCAGAGGGTTAATGTTTATTTATCCAAGTGCATTAGCCATTGCAACGATTATTGTCATGTTTTTCTTTTATAAACTTTCAGATGAAAAATACAATAAAATCGTAGCCGATCTTGCTAAAAGTAAAAATAGAATACCAATGTAAGATGATAGGTAAAATGGACGAAATACAAAATTAATTTAATAATCTAGCAAAAAGTACTTGAAATATTGATGGCGTTTTCATATTATAAATACAAAGGTTATTACAAATTATACAAAGGTCATTATCTTTTAGGGGTAATAGTCACTTAACTGGAGGTATAAAGATGAAGTATTTTTTAGATAGTGCAATTTTAGAGGAAATTCGTTACGCGTATGAAAACTGGGCAATTGATGGAGTTACAACAAACCCTCGCCACATTATGAACAGCGGTAAACCATTTTTAACGGTTCTAGATGAATTTGCAAGTGAATTTAAAGGAGTCGAAAACTTCCCAATTTCAGTGGAAATCAATCCTCATTTAGATAATGCTAGAGATATGGTAGAAGAAGGGACAAAGATTGCTAAATTATCGTCAAACTTTGTTATTAAAATTCCATGCACAGAGCCTGGCTTAATTGCAGCAAAGGAATTTGAAAAAGAAGGTATTTCTACTAACGTCACTCTTGTCTTCTCGCCATCACAAGCACTTCAGCCTGCAAGAATTGGAGCTAAATTTGTATCTCCATTTGTCGGCTGGAAAGAAAATAGCGGGGACGATACAACTCAATACATTCAGGATATTGTGAATATCTATAAAAACTACGATTACAACACAGAAATCATTGTTGCTGCTTTACGTAATGGTAAACAAATTGTAGATGCGGCAAAAGCTGGTGCGCATATTGTGACTTGCGGATTTGATGTATATAAAGAAAGCTTCCAGCATGCGTTCACAGACTATGGTTTAAACAAATTCCGCAACGCTTGGGATAATACAGTCACAGAAGCTCCTGTCTTAAAATAAACATATGTATTTTATAAAAGGCGCCTCTTAGAATCTTATTATCTTCTTGGAGGGGCTTTTTATATAGCAAAAGGAGAGAAGAAAACGTTGAGCAGCTTTCAATACATGAAAGACTTAAATAAACATGTACCTTTTTATCATATAGAGGACAGCAAATTTAAGCCTTATGGAAAGGTAATTAATGAATACGATTTCAGTGAACTAGAAACATATATGGATAGTTTAACTATTCCTCAAGATCAGAATGTATACGTAGCATCCGTCACGGAGATGGAAAATACCATTATTAAAGATCAGCTTCAAGAAGCTTTTTATGGTGAGATGCCTATTCAAATTGGATATTGTAATGGTCCTAATTCAACTTTGAATGGTCTTGAGTATCATAAAAGCAGTGAAATTAACATCGCTATAACGGATATGGTTCTTTTATTAGGTAAGGTACAGGGAGTTGAAAATAACTTTTTTAATTCAAGTGATGTAATCGCTTTCTTCGTACCTAAGGGAGCAGCAATTGAATTGTATGGTACGACATTACATTTTGCTCCTTGTAAGGTCAATAACGAAGGGTTTAAAACAGTCGTCATTTTACCTAAAGGAACAAATGATCCGTTATCAACTAATATTCAAAAAAGAACAAAAGAAGATGAGTTATTGTTTATGAAAAATAAATGGTTAATTGCTCATCCTGAAAGAGAGCAATTAATCAATAAAGGCGCACACCCAGGTATAAAAGGAGAAAATATTAAAGTTTATCAATAGAGCGCATGAATGTTAGATAAAAGACTAAGCTCTATTAATTGATGGGAGAGATAAAAATGTCAGGTACCTTAAACGTAACTAAAGGAGTCAATGTGGAGATCTTACAAGATGGATTTGAAGTTGCTCTTAACGGTGTAGTTCTACTTCAGCATACAATACAAAAGCCAATGCTGTTTGTTGGTTATGGAGAAGAAACGATTGAAATGTATCGAGGGAACTTTGATATTAAAGATTATGTGACTGAACGTACAGCTCTTCGCTACGCGAATGTTGAAGAAGTAGAAGGGGCTTATAAAATTGATTTCTCCAGCTTTAACAATGGAGATACTATGCTGTCTCTTATAGTTAAGGAAGAAGAGAATCGTCTAAAAGTAGAATACCAAAAACACGATGCGAACATTAACCGCTTTTGGTTACGAGTAGCTGCAGATAAACAAGAGAAAGTATATGGATGCGGAGAACAACTTTCTCATTTTAATATGAGAGGAAAAAACTTTCCTTTATGGACATCTGAGCCGGGCGTAGGAAGAAACAAACAAACATATGTAACATGGCAAGCTGATGTAGTTGATAGAGCTGGAGGAGATTACTATAATACCAACTTTCCTCAGCCTACATATGTATCTAGTAAAAAGTACTATTGTCACGTAGAAACAACGGCATACGCGGACTTTGATTTTCGTAATGAGACGTTCCATGAACTGCAGGTTTGGGAAGTACCTGAATATATGCTGTTTGAAACGGCGGATACGTACCTTGAATTAGTTGAAAAAATTACGGGTTTATTCGGAAGACAGCCCGAGCTACCAGACTGGGTATATAACGGCGTGGTTTTAGGTATTCAAGGCGGTACAGATGTTGTTGAACAAAAATTAGAAAAAGTTTTAGCGAAAGGTATGAAGGTATCTGGAGTATGGTGCCAAGATTGGCAGGGCAAACGTATTACTTCTTTCGGCAAACGTTTAATGTGGAATTGGAAATGGAACGAGAGTGAATATCCGGAGTTAGATAAAAAAATTGCAGAGTGGAAAGAAAATGATATTCGTTTTCTAGGTTACATTAATCCATATGTAGCCATTGAAGGTGATTTATATAAGGAAGCTGAAGATAAAGGGTACTTAGCATTAAATACGGAAGGAAATACGTATTTAGTGGATTTCGGTGAATTTTATTGCGGAGTTGTTGATTTTACTAACGAAGAGGCTACCGAATGGTATAAACAAGTTATTAAAGAGAACATGATTGATTTTGGATTAGACGGATGGATGGCCGACTTTGGCGAATACTTACCAACTGACGTTGTGCTCAAAAATGGAGTCGACGCTAAGATTATGCATAATGCTTGGCCGACAATGTGGGCAAAAGCGAACTATGAAGCGGTATCAGAAGCAGGGAAACTTGGTGAAATTGTATACTTTATGCGCGCCGGATATACGGGCATACAAAAATACTGTACGCTTCTTTGGGGCGGAGATCAAAGCGTAGATTGGTCGCTGGATGATGGTTTAGCTTCCGTTATTCCTGCAGCTTTATCATCAGGAATGAGTGGCTGTGGCTTACACCATAGTGATATTGGCGGGTACACAAGTCTACATGGTAATAAACGTTCAAAAGAGCTGCTGATGAGATGGGCAGAAATGGGAGCCTTCACGCCTATGATGAGAACACATGAAGGAAATCGTCCGGATGATTGTTTCCAGTTTGACGGTGATGAGGAGACACTAGAGCATTTAGCAAGAATGTCTAATGTTTATGTAACGATGGCACCTTATATTAGATCACTTGTAGAAGAAAATGCGCGACGTGGAATTCCTGTTCAGCGACCTTTGTTTATGCACTATGAAGAAGACGAAAAAACATATGATATTCAATATCAATATTTATTTGGTGAAGATGTACTTGTTGCGCCGGTTCATCAAGAAAACCAAACAGAGTGGGAAGTATATTTACCAGAAGATCAGTGGGTCCATGTATGGAGCGGTGAAGAGCACACAGGAGGATCGGTTACTGTTCAAGCGCCATTAGGTTATCCACCTGTATTTTACCGTAAAAAATCTATATGGAGTGAGTTGTTTTCTAAACTACTTCACATTTAATTTAAGAGCTATTTATATAAGAAATGTAGTCAAACGGAAAATAGTGTTGATAAAGGTAATGATGTATTTTAAAATGGTTATAACAAATAGTTTTACGACAAGGGGAACTCTATATGCAAAATACAACAGTTTTATATGTGCCTATAGGTAGAAAAACATTTGATATTGAAGCGGCTGAAATGTATCGTCAAAAAAGTATGGAGTGGCTGAACGGCAACTGCAGTACTCTTATCGCGCCGGAGCAAATTATAACTTCAGTTGAAGAATTACAGGGATTTCTTGATTCAATTAAAGGGGATAAGATTGATACCGTTCTATATCAAAGCGTTACGTTTGCCGACGGTGAATTTATGGTTAAGATATTGGAGTATTTTAAACAGCCTGTAATTGTTTGGTCCGTACGTGAGCCAAGTGTAGGGGGACGTTTACGTTTAAACTCGTTAACAGGCGGAAATAGCACCAGTAATGTACTGCGTAATCATCAGCATCCGTTTGCGTTTGTATTTGGAAATCCAGATGAGAAAGCCTTGCAGGATCGTCTATTAAGACAAATTAACGTTATGCGCGTGCTAAAAGCATTAAATGAATTAAAAATTGGGGTAGTGGGAGATTATCCGCCGGGATTCTTCTTTTCACAAGCCAACGAAGAAGAATTAAAAAGCGCACTTGGCGTAACGCTTCATAAGATGGATTTACAAGAAGCGTTTAAAGAGTGCGTAAAGCTTCCAGAACACGAATGGATAGGTGAAGTTGAGCGGGCAGAAAAGCAGGTGATTGGTCTGAATCGAAACGATGAAACCGTTGCTAAATTTGCTCAATTTTCCACATATATTAAAAAGCACATTCAACGTGAAGAGCTAGATGCACTAGCTATGCGATGTTGGCCCGATTTCTTTAATGATTTAGGAGCTGCTCCGTGCTCAACTTTATCTCAGTTTACGGAAGACGGAATGGTGACATCCTGTGAGTCAGATATTCACGGATCAATCTCCATGTTTATCCTGCGTGAGTTAGCAGGTGGAAATGCGCCTTACCTGGGAGATTTAGTTCACATAGACGAAGAAAAAAACTCAGTTGTTTTTTGGCATTGCGGTGCAGGAGCATATTCGCTCGCGAATCCTTCTACTGGAGCAACAGCAGGGGTACATCCTAACAGAAAAATTGGTTTTGCGATGGATTTTGGATTAAAAGCAGGAGAAGTAACGATCTTCAGGGTAAGTCATACGCCTGACGGGTATCGCCTTCTAGTGATGAAAGGAGATGCCTTAGATGTAGAGCAGCCTTTTACAGGTACGTCTGTAGAAGTGGAACTGGCGACAAATGCATCAGACACACTTTATGAACTTATGCACGCGGGGTACGAACCTCATTTTGCACTAGTGTATGGTGATGTGACAGAACACCTAATTGAACTAGGACGTATGCTTAATCTAGAAACAAAGGTCTATATCTAAGAAAAACGTACTTCTCTGCTACAGTAAAAGTTAGCCAATACTATATAATAATACCAAACGCTAACTTAAAAGGAGTTGGAGAACATGAAAGATACAATCGGTTCTAATAAAAATATCGCGCTTTATCTTCAAGTAAAAGATGTCTTAATTAAACGTATACAAGAAAAAGTTTGGAAGCCGAATACGTTAATTCCAACAGAACAAGAATTAATGCAAGAATTTGATGTAAGCCGTACTACCTTAAGACAAGCTATTTCTATGTTAGTACAGGACGGGCTGCTGGAAAAAAAACAAGGCAGAGGAACAATTGTAAAACCTCAGCCTCTTATCGGCGGCAGCTTAGGCAAGCTTAAAGGACTAGCAGAAGAAGTAGCAGAAAAAGGATTAACACCAAATTCAAAACTCATTCGCACTGATTTTAAAAAAGATTTATATTATGAAACTTCCATGCTGGAATTGGACGCTGGAGAAGAGGTTTTAGTTATTGAACGAATTCGTTTTGCCGATGAAGTGCCTATTGCTATTGAACGTTCTTGCTGGCCTACGCATATTGGGAAAATACTAGTTGAACAAGATTTAAATCGTGCAAAATTTTACGAAGTGCTAGAAGAGAATGAAATCTTCTTGAAACGAGCTAAAGAGAAGATATCTGCGATTAATGCAACAATTTATGAAGCCGATCTGTTAGGCATACGAGGCGGAGAAGCTTTACTTGAAATGACACGAGTAAGTTACGGTTTTGATGATAAGCCACTCGAATTTACGGTAACAAAATATCGCAGTGATAAATATCATTACAATATTGAGCTTACAAGATAAAACGCTAATACAATTGGGGATGTGGAGATAATGACAAGTTTAACTCAAGTCAAACAATATGGTTTATATGTAAATGGGGAATGGGAAACAACAGCAGAAAAAATGGAAGTCTTAAATAAATATACGCAGCAGCCTGCAGCTGAAATCTCAGTAGCTACAAAAGACGATGTAAATAAAGCTGTGGCCAGCGCGAAAGAGGCGTTAAAAAACACTTTTTCACCATATGAACGCTACGAGGTATTAATGAAAGCAGCTGAGCTACTGCTAAGCCGCCAAGAAGAATTTGCTGAAATTTTGGCTACTGAAGTTGGAAAGTCTATTCGTGAATCTCGCGGAGAAGTTGAGCGTGCGGCTACAACTTTACAAATTTCAGCGGAAGAGGCAAAGCGTATTCATGGAGAAGGTGTACCTGTTGAATCGGCTCAAGGCTCGGAGAATCGTATGGCTTTTACAGTAAAAGTCCCGGTTGGCGTTGTTGCAGCTATCACACCGTTTAATGTACCTATCAATCTAGTTTGTCATAAACTTGGACCGGCAATCGCAGCTGGGAATAGCGTAGTATTAAAGCCTGCTGAAGTCACTCCAATTTGTGCGCTCAAGCTAGCTGAGTTAATGGAAGAAGCAGGGCTGCCAAAAGGGCGCCTTCAAGTATTGACTGGAGATGGGGCAGAAATTGGTGAATGGTTATTAGAAAACCAAGATGTTAATATGTTTACGTTCACAGGAAGCCCAAGAGTAGGAGAACTTATCCGATCTAAGGCGGGTTTACGTAAAGTTTCACTTGAACTAGGAAATAATTCGGCTACTGTCGTACATAAAGACGCTGATTTAGAAAAAGCTGCATCTTTAATTTCTCAAAAAAGCTTTAATAACGCAGGACAAGTTTGCATTTCGGTTCAACGAATTTATGTTCATACGAATATTTATACTGCTTTTGTTAATAAGCTAAAAGAAAAAACAGAAAAGTTAGTAGTCGGTAATCCAATGGATGAGCAAACCGATATTGGACCTATGATTCGTCTTAAAGAAGCAGAGCGAGTGGAAGAATGGGTAAAAGAAGCGGTGGAAGAAGGGGCAAAAATTGAACTAGGAGGAAAGCGTGACGGTGCTTTTTATCTTCCTACAATTTTGACTAATGTAAATGATGAGATGAAAGTTTGTCGTCAAGAAGTATTCGGGCCAGTAGTAGCCATTGCTCAATATGATGAGATTGATGAAGTGATTTCAAAAGTAAATGATTCTGACTATGGGTTACAGGCAGGCCTTTTTACGAACGACTTACAGTTTGCTATGAAGGCAGCTCGTGAAATCGAAGTAGGCGGATTAATTGTAAATGATGCTTCAGCGTATCGTGTCGATCATATGCCGTATGGCGGTGTGAAAAAGAGCGGTAACGGAAAAGAAGGTCCAAAATATGCAATTGAAGAAATGACGGAAGAACGTATCATTGTTCTAAATTTATAATGTATTAGTTTAAATGAAAGACCTAGATTCTTAATTTTCTAGGTCTTTCATTTGGAAAATAACAAAGAAAAAATGACGAAGGTGAACAAACATGGAGTTCCTAACAATCCTTCTTCCTATTTTCGGGATTTTTGCACTTGGATTTATTGGACAAAAGAAAATAGGATTTGATACCAAAACGATTTCAACAATGGCACTTTATTTGATGTCTCCAGTTCTAGTGTTCAAAACATTTTACACAACCAAATTTACGATTGATTACTTATATCTTACGTTATACACATTTGCCCTTTGCTTTGCATTAATTGCTGTCGTCTATATTATTGCTTATTTTCAGCGATATTCTACTTCAGAAACCTGTGGAATGATATTAGCGTCTTCATTTATGAATAATGGAAACTACGGTACACCTGTTGTTTTATTACTTTTTGGCGTTACCGGCTTAGACTCTGCCATTATTCTCATGGTCATACAGCAACTGGTCATGTGTACAGTTGGAGTTTACTATGCTGCGAAAGGAAGTCCAAATGGAAATGGTATAAAATCAGCTATTGACGCAGTCCGACGGATACCAATTGTGTATGGGGGACTTTTAGGAGCTATATTTCAGTTTCTTCATATTCCGTTAAGCAACTCTGTAAAAGAAGCGGTTGATTTAGTAGCCGGTGCAGCTATTCCTACCATCATGATTGTACTTGGCATGCAGCTTGCTAAAATATCAATTAGAAATTTAGCCAAAGCCAAAGTTTCATGGTCATTAGCGATCAAGCTTGTAATCTCGCCGTTTATTGCTTATATACTAACGCTTCTGCTACCTGTGGATGAGATGGTGAAACAAATCATGATTATTATGGCTGCTATGCCCACAGCTGCTAATACAACTATGTACGCGCTGCAATTTAATACAGAGCCGGAGTTTGTATCAAGCGCAACGTTAATTAGTACCTCTCTAAGCCTTGCTACATTGCCTATCATTTTTCTAATTGTTTTGTAAAATAACACAGAAAAACGTTTCAATATAGGTTGAAAAAATAATTTTATTATATGACTTTAAAAGGAGTAGTCAACGTGAATTCTCCTCATAACGCAGTTTTAAAAAGATATTTAAAGTTTATTTTCTATTTTAGTTTTGTGTTCTTCTTATACTTCTACTTCACATACAGTTTTCAACACTATCTGACGAAATATTTATTTCTTAATTGTTTACTGACGGGGACATCTTTCTTAATTCGAAATTTAAGAGGTTATACGGAAAAACTGTAAAGGCACTGGTAACGGAAAAAACTTATTAAAAGGACCTATGGATTCTTTTAATAAGTTTTTTTGGGTTTTAGTATGATCCTTGAGTATATCTATACAGCAGAGGGGCTCCAATCACTAGTGAATAAAAAGAGTGCCTTACAGCTCATATAAAAATGCAAGAGAAATAAATAACAATTTTACTAAATTTCTTGCCTTCATCTAATCTACATAGTATGCTTAAATCGTAATAATTACGATTTAGGTATAGGAGTGTTCCAATGAAGAAAATACCTGTTACCGTTTTAAGTGGCTATTTAGGGTCTGGAAAAACTACATTATTAAATCATATTTTAAAGAATCGACAGGGATTAAGAGTAGCAGTCATTGTAAATGACATGAGTGAAGTCAATATCGATGCTGAATTAGTAAAGCAGGGTGGAGATTTATCCCGAACTGAAGAAAAGCTTGTTGAAATGTCAAATGGGTGTATTTGCTGTACTTTAAGAGAAGATCTTCTAATTGAAGTAGAGAAATTAGCTAAAAGAGGAAATATTGATTATATAGTAATTGAGTCTACAGGCATAAGTGAACCCGTTCCTGTAGCACAAACGTTTTCATATATCGATGAAGAAGTAGGAATTGATCTAACTCAATTCTGTAAACTTGATACGATGGTGACGGTTGTAGATGCAAATCGCTTCTGGAAAGATTTCGAGTCAGGAGATTCTTTACTTGATCGTAAAGAATCGTTAGGAGAAGAGGATACAAGGGAAATAGCAGATCTACTAATTGACCAAATTGAATTTTGTGATGTGCTGATTCTAAACAAATGTGACCTCGTAACAGAAGGTGAGCTGCTGAAATTAGAGAACGTACTAAGAACATTACAACCTAGTGCTAAAATTATTCGTGCTATTCATTCACAAGTTGATTTAGGAGAAATTTTAAATACGAACTTATTTGATTTCGATAAAGCGAGCGCTTCGGCTGGCTGGATAAAGGAACTCAATGAAGGTCATCATGCGCATACACCTGAAACAGAGGAATATGGAATCAGTTCTTTTGTCTATGACATAAAAAGGCCTTTTCATTCAGAACGTTTTACTGAATGGGTTTATTCAATGCCAAAGCAAATAGTTAGAGCTAAAGGAATTGCATGGTGCGCTAGCCGAAATAATGTAGCACTTTTAATGTCTCAAGCTGGACCATCTGTAAGTATTGAGCCTATTTCTTATTGGGTTGCCTCCTTGCCAAGAAACCAACAAGAGCAAATTATTAAACAAAATCCGCATTTATTGGATGAATGGGATGATCAGTTTGGTGACCGTCATACCAAATTAGTATTTATCGGTGTGGATTTAGAACAAGATAAAATTGAAAAGGAATTAGACCAATGTCTTCTAACGGAGGAAGAGCTGGAAGAGGATTGGAGTGAGTTTACAGATTCCTTCACTTGGAAGTTACAACAGGCGTAGTAGAAAATATTTTATCTCATTTGTGGCTTCTAAAATGTCAAAAGGTTTGATTTATACTGCAATCGAAGGAAGCAGGTTAATACTTTTTAACCTGCTTATTTTTCATAAGGTGTAATCATTGGTTTTTTATACTAAAACGTAAAGAAAGCGAGAATAGGATGATTTTATCTGATAAAACTATCGAGCAGAAAATAAAAGACAAACAATTACATATTGAACCGTTAACGGATAATCAAATTCAACCTGCTTCAGTGGATTTAAGAATAGGATCTAGCTATTTAAAGGTTAAAGAGCATCAAGTAGGTGTTATGTCTTTAGACCAAGAAATTAAATATGAACGCCTAAAAAGTGATGAAATAATTATTCCGCCGCATTCGTTCTTGCTGGCAACTACATTGGAGTACATTAAACTTCCCAATGATTTAACTGCTTTTGTAGAAGGCAGAAGCTCTATAGGCAGAATGGGATTGTTTATCCAAAATGCCGGCTGGGTAGATCCAGGGTTTGAAGGACAAATTACTCTTGAACTATATAATGCTAACCGCCTGCCCATAAGGCTAATTAAAGGGTGGAGAATTTGCCAACTAGTATTTGCCCAAATGGATCAATCGACCATTAGTCCTTACAGAGGAAAATATCAGGGACAAAAGAATGCTACCGGCAGTAAAATTTTCTTAGATGAGGGTAGATAGAGGAATTAAAATTAATAGAAGAATTCCGGTATGATGTGAAACAACGGAGTATAACAAAAGATATATTGAAACTAAAAGTAAGCGCTCAGGTCATATGAAAGAAACGAAACATTGAATATAAAAGAAGAAATGAGTGAAGATAGGTGAAAAAAATTGAAATATATATACTTGGTGGTTTTTTAGGGAGTGGAAAAACGACCTTATTACAAACTATTTTAGAGCAAGAGAAGAAACGAAAGAAAAAAGTGGCTGTTTTATTAAATGAAATAGGAGAGCACTCTGTTGATACAGATATTATTGGAAGAGAAACGCCGTTAAGAGAGCTTTTAAATGGCTGTATTTGCTGCACGATGAAGGATCAATTAGAACTGCAGCTATTATCTCTCTATCAACAGCATCAACCAGATGTTATTTACATAGAAACAACGGGAGTTGCACATCCTTTAGAAGTTTTAGACGCCTGTTTATCCCCTATTATTGCGCCATATATTGATGTTAAGTCTATTATTAGCGTCATTGATTTAAGCAGATGGAAAGATCGTAAGAAATTGAATAAATCAATTCAGAAGCTGCTTGTAGAACAAATAAAATATAGTGATCATTTAATCTTAAATAAAAGTGATTTAGTGACCAAAGAAGATCAATTATCTCTACAAGAGGAAATAAGAGAGGTGAATACTAAGGCTCAAATGAGCAAAACAACATATGGGAATATTTCATCCCTAGAAGAAATTAATCATTCCTTTCATTCCTCTGTGGATAATCATACTGAACTACACATTCATCACCATCTGCATATTCAAACGATGACTTATCAATTTGAAGGTAAAGTTATAAAAGAAGAATTTGAAAAATGGATAAAAGAACTGCCTGGTACTATTTATCGAATAAAAGGCTTTTTACAGTTTGTAGGAAGTGAGGAAGATACTTATTTATTTCAATATTCATATGGAATTCCTTACTCTTTTCCACAAAAAAAATCCTTTCCAAACAATCTCGTCTTTATTGGCGAAAAATTTGATAAAGAAAAGTTAAACAAAGAGTTAAAAAGCTTAGAAGAAAGCGCGAAGCAAAAAAGCTTTTTATAAAAAAGACGACATCTTCACAATTTACCTATCCAATAAGGGGGATAGGTTGTTTGGTTCTGATTAAAGTAGAAGAAAAGGTGTAAGAAAAGCCTCGATTTTCTATCAGTAGATCGTTTTCCTTAAAAGCATAAGGGGGGAAATAAATGAACCTAGATCATTTATACAAGCATGTAATAATGGATCATGCGAAAAATAGAAGAAACCACAGAACGATGGAATCCTACACTCATAAAGTGCATTATAAAAACCCTACTTGTGGGGATATCATGACAATGTATGCAGTCATTAAAGGCGATCGAGTGCAGGATATATCTTTTATAGGAGAAGGTTGTTTTATTAGTATGGCTTCTTCATCGATGTTTACAACGATAGCAAAAGACAAAAAAATAGAAGAAATAAAGGATATTTCTACCCTTATAAAAAATATGATTGTACGTGGAAGTGAAGTAGAAGATCCTCAAATACAAGATGCGATTAGTTTAAGAGATATTTATAAGCTGCCTTCAAGACATAATTGTGCGTTAATGCCCTGGCAAGCATTTGATGAATTATTAAAAATGAAACAAGAACAACAAATTAAGTAAGAAGTAAAAAAATTATGCAGCTCCATTTTGGACAAATCGTCTCAAAGTCATTGTAAGACCTTAATTAAATGGTGTCCATGAATCCATACTAACTCCAGTTGTTATACATGAAATCATCCATATTATAGGCTTTGAAGATGAAACAACTAGAGTATATTTCTATTTTCTTTAATGAGTTACCTCGCTTCTAATGTTGAGGTAGCTTTTTATTTTGTGTGAATACCTTCACTTGATAAACGAATATTGCCTATGTTCATAATTAGATTCCAAAGGCGTTTGTTTTATGGTAAACAAGCTACTTAAAACACATACAAATACTTTGCACCAGAAACCGACGAGGTCGTTCGATTAGAAATTTTGCAAGATGACTATCAGGATTTTTCTGTTTTTATAAAAATCTCTGCTACTTTCTTTCTGAATCTTTCAGATATATTGTGGAGTATGCGTTTTCATAATATGGTATACATACAAAATCAATAAAAAAGGAGAATACTATGAAACAGTCATTAAAAGAATTTCCTAAAGATTTTATGTGGGGCGGTGCAATCGCAGCCAATCAAGCTGAAGGAGCTTATCTGGAGGACGGAAAAGGTTTAGATATATCATCTGGATTTGCAAATGGGATTAAGCATGCTCATGATAAAGTAATTGACGAGAATAAATTCTATCCAAACCATGAAGCGATAGATTTTTATCATCGATACAAAGAAGACTTAGCCTTGATGGAAGAAATGAATTTTAATGTGTTTCGCACGTCTATTAATTGGTCAAGAATTTTTCCAAATGGAGATGATGTAGAGCCAAATGAGGCTGGACTAAAGTTTTACGATGATTTATTTGATGAAATGATTAAAAGGGGCATGAAACCCTTAATTACGTTAAGTCATTATGAAACGCCTTTACACCTTGTTGAAAAATATGGGAGCTGGAGAAACAGAAAGTTAATTACTTTCTTTTTAAATTATTGTGAGACAGTGTTTGAAAGATACAAGGACAAAGTGAAATATTGGCTTACTTTTAATGAGATCAATAATATGAGAAGAATGCCTGGGGGAGCTGGCGGTATCTTTTTTGAAGAAGGTGAAAACAGACAGCAAGTAGTCTATCAGGCTAGCCATAACATGTTTGTAGCGAACAGCTTGGCTATTAAAAAATTTAGAACGATTATTCCTGATGGTAAAATTGGCTGCATGCTTTCACTGAGCAATGTTTACCCGCATACATGTAAGCCAGAAGATGTATTTGAAACAATGGAGTTACGCAGAAGGTCACTGATGTTTGGAGATGTAATGATCAGAGGAGAGTATCCAAGTTATACTTCAAGAATTTGGGAAGAAGAAGGCGTAGAAGTAAACATGCAGCCGGGAGATGAAGAAATTATTAAATGTTATACGAGTGATTTCCTTGCTTTAAGCTACTACAGAACTTCAACTCATGAGTATGGCCAGCCATTCTATGGTGATACAGGAGGAGATCAAGGAACGCCAAATCCGTATATTGGGACTACCCCTTGGGGATGGCAAATTGATCCTCTAGGGTTAAGATATACACTTAACGAGCTTTATGATCGATATCAGCTTCCACTTTTTCTTGTGGAGAATGGACTAGGTCAAATCGATGAAATAGATGAGAATGGTGAAATTAACGATTTTTATCGTATTGAATACGTGAGGGATCATGTGAAAGCCATGAAAGAAGCTTTACAAGATGGGGTAGAAATTATGGGCTATACTTATTGGGGACCCATTGACATTATCAGTGCCGGGACGGCTGAAATGAAAAAAAGGTATGGTTTCATTTACGTTGATCGTGACAACGAAGGGAACGGCACCATGGAGCGAAGAAAGAAAGCTTCATTTGATTGGTATGCAAACTTAATAAAAAATAATGGAAACAATATCTAGAAAGCACAAAGCAGAAAGCACGCTCAGTGCCTTCTGCTTTCTATTCAAGATTATTGTTTTTGTAAAAGTAATCTCTTTCTGTTTTTCTTTTGGCAAAAGTAGATAAATTGTTACTATTTTTCTTATAGTTAAGGCTAAATAATTCACCGAAGACGCAGTCAAGGACGTAGAGCATCGCATTTCTCGATGTAAACGATCCCATTTTATATCTGCTTTCTGTCGAATGAATACGCAACGTCACATGAGCTAATTTTTCATATGGCCAAGCGTTTTTAGAAGCAGTCAATAAAATAAATGGAATGTTGTTTGTTACTAGTTCATCGATAATGTAATGCATTTGATGACTATTAGAATACTGGGAGATTACCACTGCTGCTTTTTTAATATTTGTAGGATTATCATCTCGAAAACTTTGAGCTTCCTGAAATCCATTTAATGGCTCAAGAACGGATAGAAGTCCTAACCGAATCATTTTATAGTGTAAGTCTTCCGCAATGATTAATGATTCTCCGCGTCCATAAATATAAGTGATGTCTGCTTTATTAATCAATTGCGCAGCCATTTTAATATCCGAAATGTTCAGTGCTTTGTACTCATATTCTAAGGCTTGAAGTGACAGGCGATAGAACGTATTAGCAATTTCTTCTGTTGTAGCTTCCTCTGGGATTGGTAAATCAACAGACGGCATTTGTCCATCAAGTGCAAATGATGTCAATTCAGAAGCAAGTTTAATCTTAAAATCAGAAAAACCTTTTACACCTAATTTCTTACAAAGACGAATGATTGAGGCCTGAGAGACGTGACATTCTTCACTAAGTTCTTCTAATGAAATGTTAACTACTATTCTTGGATATTCTAAAATAAATGATGCAATAACATTCTCTGTACTCGTAAGATTATTTGTTTGTTTTAAATTATCAAAAATCATATTTATCACCTAATAGAAAGTAGGAACAACAATGAACCATAGAGAGATTGCCAAAAAAATAATAGAAGAAAGTGGCGGTATAGAGAACATTTCCAGCGTCACTCATTGTTCTACTCGATTACGAATCTTTATTAAGGATAAGTCTAAAGTAAATCAAGAACAAATACAAGCTATAAAGCCAGTTTTAGGAGTGGTTTTCCCAGAAGACGAACTGCAAATTGTGCTTGGTCAAAATATGATACCTATTTATGAAAGCGTTTCTAAAACATTTGAATCTCAATCAGCAAATAGCAGTGCTAGCACAAATGAAACGCAAGAAGCTAGTCAAAGTAGTCATACGACGAAGAGTACGGAAACTGGTAAGAAGACGATCGGTAAATTTTTATATAAAGTTCTTGCATTTGTATCGGCTGCAGTTACACCAATGATTCCTGGTCTTGTTGCTGGAGGTATGCTAAAAGTATTTCTTTTATTAGCTACACTTGTATTTCCAGCATTCGAGAGCTCTTCTACGTATTCGATGCTAAATATGTTAGCGGATGTACCATTTTACTTTATGCCTATTTTTGTCGCTTATGGTGCTAGTAAAAAGCTAGGAGGCACGCCTTTATATAGTATGACTGTTGCAGCAGCACTTGTTTATCCTACTTTTATGACTGCTGTTACGGAAGGGACAAGTTTATCACTTTTAAATATCCCAGTGACACTCGTAAAGTATAATAGCACGCTGCTTCCAGCATTATTAATTAGTATATTTGCTTATTATTGCGAGAAATTTTTAGTGAAAGTAATTCCTGGTATCATTCGTCCAGTATTTGTTGGAATGCTGACTATTACAGCTGCATATATCCTTGGAATTACAGTACTAGGGCCACTAGGTGATATAGTTGGTAGCTATGTTGTTCATATTTTCTTATGGTCATCAGTAAATATTGGACCTTTTGCTGTGGGTATTTTAGCAGCATGTATGCCTTGGCTAGTAATGACAGGTATGCATCATGCCGTCACACCATTTATGGTACAAGCTATTACAAACCCTGGATATGACGGATTATTCAAACCAGCATATCTGCTGCATAACATGGCTGAAGGCGGAGCTTGTTTAGGGGTAGCTTTACGTACGAAAGACAAGGCTTTAAAAGCAGAATGCTATAGTTTGGCGGTGGGGTGTATTTTAGCTGGCGTTACTGAACCAGCGCTTTATGGAGTGAATTTAAGATTAAAAAAGCCCATGTATGGCGTAATGGCTGGCAGTGCTTTAGGGGGGATTGTAGCAGGACTAATGGGTGCAACAGCATATGTATACGGCTATTCTACTATACTAGCAATTCCAATTTTCCAACAAACTATCATGGCAATTGTAACCGCTATTATCGTCTCAATTGTCTCAGCTTGTATCATAACGATCATTATTGGATTTGACGAAGAATTACTTCGATAATTATGTAAAAGGATGGGAGAATAATGTTTAATATTTTCAAAAAGAAAGAGAAAGTTACCGAGATATATTCACCTGTAGAAGGGATTATTCATCATTTAGAAACTGCTTCAGACCCCGTTTTTAAACAAAAAATAATGGGAGACGGGTTCTATGCGTTACCTCATGCCAAAGAAATATATGCACCTATCGAAGGAGTAATCGATTCTATTTTTCCAACTAAACATGCCTTTACAATGAAAACTGACAGTGGAATCAGCATTTTGGTTCATATTGGTACCGACACAGTACAGCTAGAGGGCATCCCTTTTGAACTCAGTGCTAAAGAGGGAGACTATGTGAAACCAGGTGACTTACTCGGTACTGCTGACTTTGATTATATAAAAGACAAGGGTAAGGGAACAGAAGTATATGTGGTTTTTCCAGAACTTGATGATTCAAGAGAATTAACGCTGACTAAAAGGGAGAGAGTTAGTAGTCAAGATGTTATTGGTACGATTTGATTGTTCGGCAAACATAGAAGATAATGGTGTCTGCATGTAGAATAGTGAAAAGAGGTAACAAAAAAGACTAAGCGCCTTCGCGTTAGTCTTTTTTTATTTGCGCTACAATTTTTGTGAGAATATATCAGATGTTTTGTACAAAGATTGTCCGCGCTTAAAAGGTAAGTTTGAGGTGATGCAACAACTCTTCAGCACTTTCATGGACTTGTTCGTTCGTTAAGATACGTGCTCCTTGTTTTATGAAAGAGGGCAAAAATCGCATACCGGTCAAGTTAGCTGTTGCTTGAAACGGTTTGGTTAGTTCACTCATGCTGAAAAGGTTAGATCCACCAGCTTGATAGGCTGCTTCAGGTCCGCCTGTTGAAATGCCTAACATAAACTCTTTTCCATGCAATTTTGTGCCTTCAGATCCGTATGCCCAACCATAACTAAGAACAACATCCTGCCACTCCTTTAATAAAGAAGGACTGCTGTACCAGTAGAGCGGGAATTGAAACACAATCCGTTCGTGTTCAAGCAGCAATTGTTGTTCGTAAGCAACATCAATAGTACCGTTTGGATATGTGGCATATAAATCATGAACAGTAATGTCGCTCTCTTGACTCAAGCGATCTTTCCATGTTTTGTTAATAGTTGAAGTGGTTAAATTGGGATGTGCAACAATAACTAATGTTTTTTTCATAAATAAACTCCTTTTATATTTGTATATACAAATGATGTGTTAAAAATTTTTACTTTTCTTCAAAAGTGACTTCTACGTCTTTTCGGTTTTCAAACATGTGATAGAAGGTCTCAGCAATATTCGCAGGTGAGACGTACGTTCCTTCTTCAACAAAACCCTTAATAGTCAACGTTCCAACGTAAATTCCTTTTGAAGCAAGTTCTTGATTCAAGCTATATGCTAAATTACGAATGCCTGCTTTTCCAATCGCTAATGAAGAATAGTCAGCATATGGATGAAGAGCTAATCCGCCGCCTGTTAACAAAATGGCTCCGTTTTGCATATGGGGAACGGTTTCTTTAACAGCAGTAAGAGCTCCAGATACACTGATTTTAAAATCTTCTACTAATTGATCAGCGCTCAATGTTGTTGGTTTGCCAGGTCTTCCTGAAGCAGCATTGTATAAAAGAACGTCAATGGTTCCATAAGTATTAATTACTTTATCAATGGCTTTTCTTAAAGATTCTTGAGAAGAGACATCACCTGGAAATCCTTTTGCTATAATTCCGTCTTTTTCAAGCTCATCTTCATATCTCTGTAAGGAGTCCATATTACGGGAGATCATAGCGACTTTAAATCCTTCTTTTCCAAATTTTCTTGCTGTATTTAAGCTAATCCCTGGACCAGAACCAACAATTAGTAATAGTTTTTCAGACACATTGAATCCTCCTATTATATTTGTATATGCAAATGAAGGGGTAAAAAAATTACGATTCTTTCTCTAACTTATTGCTCGCTTCATGCAGCATTTTACTTAAGTCTTTACTAAATTCATCTCCTAATATTTCTGAGTAATTAGTAAACAATTCTTTTAAAGAAACGCGAAACTGATGATACACTTTTTCTCCTTCATCCGTTAACGAGATCCGCGTCTGCTTTCCATCCATTTTTTTGACGACAAGCTTTAATTTTTCAAGTTTATCAATAAACCTCGTACTTGTAGAAGGAGCAATTGATAGCTTGTGGCACAGTTCTTTCTGAGTGATATCCGGATGAAACTTTACAATCATAATCATGTAAAGATAGGAAGGAGCGACGTCACCAAAATCAAATGTTTTTTCAGCTAATTTTGTAATGTTGCGAGCAAATCGGCTAGCTGTAAAGTAAAGACAGTGTATTAATATTTGTTCTTCTTCATTATTCATGTAATCATTCCTTTTCTTCATTTGCATATACAAATTAACACGTAATAAAAGTAAAGTCAACTAAGTTGTGGTTGAATATTTGGTTCAGTTGTGCCCTCAATGTGAAAATAATAAAAACGAAAAACATATGTGAAAACCCAGGTTTTGTTTATAGATGATTGTTATAATACAAATAGTGCAGGGGCGATTGCAAGCCTAATACAGAGATAAAATCGGAGGTAGCAAAATGGGGAAAAGTGGAATGTTTACAGATTTTAATTTTAAATTAGTGGTTATTGAAGCTTTATTAGATCAAGAGCCATTATTTCTAAAAGAATTAACCGACTTAAAAGATAAGTATACGAATAATTTTGAATGGTATTCTGGAGCTGGCCCCATTGTTGAAATCAAAGATTATTTAGAAGAGTTAACTCTGGAAAAGAGTGATTTGGAAAAGGTTGAATGCCTTTGCTTTGATGGAGGTAATGAAATTTATCACATCCTAAAGCCAGATTGGGATGGCGAAGACAGTTTGTTTGATGTATTATCTGTTGAAGGATTTCAGAACTTAAAGAATCTAAAAGCAGTGGACTATATTTCCATGTGCAATCCAGAAGTATTAGAACCATTTAAACAAGCTGGAATTGAGAATGAGGATTAAGGAGAAGGAAGGCAATGTACTAACAGAAATAACTCATTTTGATAAAAAATGGTTTTTCTATAATAAACAGCATAAATAATTTTGAAAATATTTTAAAAAATAGTTGAAATGCCCGGTACTAAGTATTACAATCTACATATACTAAGTATTACTTAATAGCTTAATTTTAAAAGTTATTAAGTAAAAATTGGCTTGGTACTAAGTAATACAGAATATAAGTCAGACAATATAGAGGAGGTTCTGAAGATCGAAAATTTAACTGAAATGCTGAAGGGTTCGCTGGAAGGCTGTGTGTTAGAAATTATCAGCCGCCATGAAACCTATGGCTATGAGATCACACGCCGTCTGAACGAGCTTGGATTTATCGAGGTCGTGGAAGGAACGGTCTACACTATTCTCGTACGATTAGAAAAGAAAAAACTTGTGAATATAGAAAAAAAACCATCAGATATGGGCCCACCCCGCAAATTTTATTCGCTTAATGAGGCGGGCTACAAGGAGCTTGAGTTGTTTTGGAAAAGGTGGGATTTTGTATCATCAAAAATCAACGTCTTGAAGTCAAACTAGCTTCATAGGATAGTTTTAAAGCATCTTATGAAGCTTTATAAAAAGGAGGAAAAATGACATGTTGGAAATATTCAAAAAAATGATTGGTGATAAAAAAGAGTATAAAATGATGATGGCACGGGTTGAAGCCTTGCCAGAGGACTATGAGTTTGTATTTAAAAAAATTCAAAACTACATGTGGAATTTCTCATCGGGCAACGGAATGGATATGCTACACATGCAGTATGAATTAATTGATTTATTCGAAGCAGGTGCTGCAGAAGGTAGACAGGTGCTCGAAATTACTGGAGACGATGTGGCTTCCTTTGCTGACGAATTAGTGGCAAACGCTAAAACTTATATGGTTAAGTATCGTGAAGATTTGAACCAGAGTATTAAGGAACGATTAGGAAAAAATAAATTTAATCAATAACATCGACTGAATAGCTAGTTGCTTTTGCTATTCAGTCATTTTTTAAACTCAGTACTAAGTGATACAGAATATCAGTCAGACTAAATAGTGAGATATCAAAAACCTAGCTCTACGAGATGCTCAGCTTAGTTACAGCATGACAGTTCTAGCAAGCAAGCTTGTGGAGCTTTTTAAAAGGAGGAAAAACGTATGAGAAATACAGCGATTTTTGTAAAAGAGTTAAAAAAGTCCTTTAAAGACAAAGAAGTTTTAAAAGGGGTGAATGTTGAGGTGCAGCGCGGTGAAATTTTTGCACTGCTGGGCTCAAATGGATCAGGGAAGACGACGATAGTTAACATTCTTTCAACGCTGATGAAGGCTGATAGCGGCGAAGTAAGTATTTGCGGATTTGACGTCCAACGTCAACCGGCTGACGTCCGCCAAAACATCAGCCTAACGGGGCAGTTCGCAGCGTTAGACGGCATGCTTACTGGGAAGGAAAACCTGATAATGATCGCCAAATTGCGAGGGGTATCTAATCCTAATGAAGTAGCTGACAATCTTCTTGGAAGATTCAGCTTGACCGATGCAGCCAATCGTCGGGCGGATCAATATTCCGGTGGAATGAAGCGCCGACTTGATATAGCTATGAGTCTGATTGGGGCGCCAGCCGTTATTTTTCTCGACGAACCGACGACCGGACTTGATCCGGAAGCCCGGATTGAAGTCTGGAACACCATCAAAGAGCTTGCTGGCGGTGGTACGACCATCTTGCTCACGACTCAGTATCTGGAAGAAGCTGAACAACTGGCAGATCGTATAGCCATCCTACATGGCGGAAAAATCATCAAAACCGGTACCCTTACCGAACTCAAAGAGATGTTCCCCCCAGCAAAAGTGGAATACATTGAGAAACAGCCAACATTGGAGGAAATCTTCCTCGCAATCATCGGCAAAAAGGAGGAAATGTAAATGAAAAACAATACAGGTGTATTACTAGGACGTTTGATGCGCACTATTATGCGCAGCCCGGATACGATTATTACGGTGGCGATTACGCCGATTATGATGATGCTACTGTTTGTCTACGTATTTGGTGGCGCTATAAACACAGGAACAGCCAATTACGTCAATTATTTATTACCGGGAATCCTGCTGATGGCTATCGCATCCGGCGTCGCTTACACGTCCGTGCGGCTATTTAATGATGTGAAAAGTGGACTGATGGCCCGTTTCATCACCATGCCCATTAAACGTTCTTCGGTATTATGGGCTCACGTGTTGACATCTTTTGTTTCCAATGCGCTTACTATCTTGATAGTTATCTTCGTCGCGCTCTTGATGGGTTTCCGTTCCAGTGCTGATATCCTAGATTGGTTCGCGGTAGCCGGGATACTCGGGCTGTTTACGCTAGCGCTGACATGGTTGGCCATTATTCCAGGACTGACAGCGAAATCTATGGAAGGAGCCACAGGCTACTCGTACCCACTGATTTTCCTACCTTTTATTAGTTCCGCCTTTGTTCCCACTGAAACGATGCCTAAAGCTGTTCGTGCATTCGCCGAAAACCAGCCCGTGACTTCAATCGTGAATACGATTCGTGCACTCTTGTATGAAGGATCTGTTGGCAATGATATTTGGAGTGCCCTTGCCTGGTGCCTAGGTATCATGGTCATTGCTTACTTCTTCGCTAGTAAAAAATTCAAACGCAAATTAGGGTGAATTTTATAGACTGAGCAAGCTACCCAAGGTATATGGAATCATCGGAATTTTAATGTAAAGTATTGATAGCATAAAACAGGGATTACTTCTAGTTGTCGCAATGCCTCTTGAGTTTATCGTTTATACAGCTAACTGAACAAAATTAAAAATTAAATAAAGGAGAAAGACCCATAGGTAAGCTAAAAATACATTAAAAAAAATCAATAATAAAAAATCTCTATTTTTCATAACTAACTTCTATTACAATTTTTTCTAGTTTCTATGATTTCATCATAGAAGCTTCTTTATATTGGTATTTATTAATCATTTTTCAGTTTCTGTCATAAGTATTTTTGTTTAATTTGTAAAAATATTTTGAATTAATGATCTGTCTATGATAGTATTTAAATCAGTAAATCATATATAAAATTTAAAATCACATATGTGATTTAGAGGGGATTTCTTCATGTCAGTAAAATCAGCAGAACGTGTATTAAGGGTATTTGAATTAATTGCTCAACATCCCGAGGGGTTAACAGTAAAAGAAGTTAGCGATTTACTTTCGCTTCCGCAAAGCAGTACGTTTAATCTTGTGGGAACACTTCATAATGAAGGGTATTTGAATCAGGACTCATTAAAGAAGTACAAGCTAGGGCCAAAGCTAATTCAAATTGGAACAGCGGCTATGGAATCATTGGATATTTCTTCAGAGGGAAAACCGTATTTAAAGAAGCTGATGGAGGATGTTCAAGAAACTGTGTTTATGGCCTTGCTGTCAGATGGAGAATTGGTCTATGTTGTTAAGATTGATAATAATCGCTCTATTAGAACAACAGCTCAGCCTGGTAACCGAAAGCCGCTCTATTGTACAGGACTAGGAAAAACTTTTTTAGCTTTTCTTCCTAAAGATCAGCGAGAACAGCTGCTTGAACACACGGAGCTGCTGCCTATTACGGATTATACAATTACAGATAAAAAAGTTCTTAATGACAATCTAGATTCTTTTGTTCAAATGGGCTATGCGATTGATGATGAAGAAAATGAAGAAGGATTATTTTGCCTTGCTGCACCTGTATTTGGAGCGAAGGGAAGCATTCAAGCTGCTATTAGTGTAGCGGGTCCTAAGGAAAGAATGCTGAAGCATAAAGACTTTATTGTAGAAAGGCTGCTTCAAACAGCGACTAATATATCTTTTATTGCTGGATATGAAGAGGCAAAGAGATAAATGAAAAGAGGGGTAAAATGGATGTGATAAGCATGGGGGAAACAATGATTCTGTTTACCCCACACTCGAATGGAAAGATGAGATATGCTAAAGATTTTTCTTCTAAAATTGCCGGGGCAGAAAGTAATACGTTAATTGCCCTGTCAAAACTCGGTTATCAAACGGGATGGGTTAGCCGATTAGGAAAAGACGAGCTAGGAGAGCGGGTTCTTTCAAGTATAAAAGGAGAAGGAATAGATGTAAGGCATGTGATATTTGATGATCATGCTCCTACAGGTCTTTTTTTAAAGCAAAAAACAAATGAAATAAACAGTAAAGTCTTTTATTACAGACAAGGTTCAGCAGCAAGCTTTATGAATCCGCATGATATGAATGAAGAGTATATCTCTTCTGCCAAATATTTATACGTGACAGGAATAACACCTGCGCTGAGCGACTCCTGCCACGAAGCTGTTTTTCAAGCGATAAAAGCTGCTAAAAAAAATGGTGTAAAAATAGTGTTTGATCCAAATTTACGCAAGACACTTTGGGATGAAGAAACTGCGCGTCAAACACTCATTAAAATGGCTACATATGCGGATATTATTTTACCAGGAATGAACGAAGGTCAGTTTTTATTTGAAAAGGATAACCCTGAAGACATTGCAGCAGCGTTTCATCAATTAGGTGCAGAGTTAGTCGTTATTAAGCTAGGTGAGGAAGGAGCTTATTATTCGACTGAAAATGAATCCGCTTACGTAGAAGGCTTTAAAGTTGCTAGAGTAATAGATCCAGTAGGAGCTGGCGATGGGTTCGCCGCTGGGATACTATCAGGATTAATAGATAAATCTTCTTTAAAAGAAACGGTTAGAAGAGGGTGTGCTATAGGAGCTATGGTTGTAACCGTAGAGGGTGATATTGAAGGCTTGCCTGATAAGAAAGAGCTTTACGAATTTATGAATGCGATTACAAAAGAAGACGTTATACGATAAAAGAAAGGGGCTTACCCATGACGGATAGTTTATCACATTTATTAGAGCATAAAATCGTTGCGATTATTAGAGGAGCCAAACCGAAGGACGTAGTGAAAATTGCCTCTGCGCTTAATGACGGCGGTGTAAAAAATATAGAAATTACTCTAAATTCGCCTGACGCACTTTCAGCCATTAAAGAGGTTTCTACAGAGCTGGGTGCTCAAGTGCTAGTAGGAGCAGGTACAGTGCTTGATCCTGAAACAGCACGTTCAGCTATTTTAGCAGGTGCAAAGTTTATCCTTTCTCCAACGGTTAATATTGAAACTATTAAACTAACAAAAAGATACGGGGCGGTTAGTATCCCTGGTGCTTTTTCACCTACTGAAATTCTAACGGCATTTGAAAATGGGGGGGATATTATCAAAGTATTTCCTGCTAGGCTGGGTGCTAGCTATATTAAAGATATTCGAGGGCCGCTTCCCCATATTCCACTTCTTCCAACAGGAGGAGTAAGCTTAGACAATATTCAAGAATTTGAAGAAGCAGGTGCTGTAGGGTTTGGGATTGGAAGTTCTTTAGTAGATACAAATCGTGAAATTACTCATGCATACCTGCAGGAGCTAACACAAAAGGCTAAAGCATACGTAGCCGCAGTGAATGGTATAACGAAAGGGGAAAAAGTACATGAAAATTACTAATTATGAATTGTTCCAAGTGCCGCCACGCTGGTTATTTTTAAAAATAGAAACAGACGAAGGAATTGTTGGGTGGGGAGAACCTGTTATCGAAGGAAGAGCCTCTACCGTTAAAGCTGCAGTAGATGAGCTGATGGAGTATCTTATTGGCAAAGATCCACTAAATATTGAAGATCATTGGAACGTTATGTACCGAGGCGGCTTCTATCGAGGCGGACCTATTTTAATGAGCGCGATATCAGGAATTGATCAAGCATTGTGGGACATAAAAGGAAAATATTACGATGCTCCTGTACATCAACTGTTAGGCGGAAAAGCAAGAGAATCTATTAAAGTATATTCGTGGATTGGAGGAGACCGCCCTTCAGATGTAGGCGAAGCAGCAAGAGAAGTTGTTTCAAAAGGGTTTACAGCAGTAAAAATGAATGGGACAGAAGAGCTTCAATACGTAGATTCATATGAAAAAATTGATCAAGTAGTGGAACGTATCGCTGCTGTCAGAGAAGCAGTGGGGCCTTATGTAGGAATAGGTATTGATTTTCACGGACGAGTACATAAGCCAATGGCAAAAATTTTAGCTAAAGAACTAGAGGTCTATCGTCCAATGTTTATCGAGGAACCGGTTTTGCCCGAAAACAATGAGGCGCTAAGAGAAATTGCCAATCACGTATCCATTCCTATTGCGACAGGAGAAAGAATGTTTTCAAAATGGGAGTTTAAAAAGCTCTTAACGGACGGATACGTTGATATTATTCAGCCGGATTTATCACATGCGGGAGGAATTACAGAATGTAAGAAAATTATTTCGATGGCTGAAGCCTTTGATGTAGCGGCTGCGCCTCATTGCCCGTTAGGACCAATTGCATTAGCGGCGTGTCTTCAAGTAGATGCAACGTGCCACAACGCATTTATTCAAGAGCAAAGCTTAGGCATTCACTATAACCAAGGCAGTGATTTACTAGATTATATTGTTGATAACCACGTATTTAAATATGAAGAAGGATTCGTGAAAATTCCTGATGGACCTGGCTTAGGTATTGAAATTAATGAAGACCATGTTAGAAAAATGGCTGATATCGGTCATAACTGGCGTAATCCAGTATGGCGTCATAAAGACGGTTCTGTAGCGGAATGGTAAAGGGGAAACCATTTTAGTACGGGAGATCTGATTGACAAATGACCGTCAGTCAGATCTTCTTTTTAAACTAGTCATATACAGGGGGATAAGGGAATGAAGGGGTATAGCGAAAAGCCGACTCGCATTAGATTTCGTGTTTTAGCATTTATTTTCGTAAGTGTTGTCATCAACTATATGGATCGAAGTAATATTTCTGTAGCCGCCACAGCCATGTCCAAGGATTTAAAGCTATCATCCGTAGAACTAGGTCTTATATTTTCAGCCTTTGGATGGGCTTATGCCGCTTTACAAATACCAGGGGGGGTAATGGCTGACCGTTTTGGTGCTCGTGTTACGTATGCCGTTAGCTTAATCACCTGGTCTATTGTTACATTATTACAAGGATTTACTAAGGGATTTGTGAGTCTTTTTGGTCTGCGTCTAGCGACAGGAGCGTTCGAAGCACCGGCTTTTCCGACCAATAATAAAGTAGTTACCAGCTGGTTTCCAAATCAGGAAAGAGCATCAGCAATTGCTTTTTATACTTCAGGACAGTTTGCAGGGCTAGCATTTTTAACACCTACATTGGTGACCATTCAGCACTTTTTAGGGTGGAGAGGTCTGTTTGTTACTACAGGGGTTATTGGTATAGCATGGGGTATTATATGGTACATCTTTTATCGTGATCCTTCTCAACATAGCAAAGTAAATAAAGCAGAATTGCAGCATATCGAAGAAGGTGGAGGCTTAGTTAAAGCTGCTGATACGAAAGGAGAAAGAGCAAAGTTCGAATGGGGAAATCTTAAAGAAGCCTTTTCTCACAGAAAGCTATGGGGCATCTACTTAGGACAGTTTGCCGTAAACTCTACTTTATGGTTCTTCCTTACCTGGTTTCCAACGTACCTTGTGGAATACAGAGGGTTAGATTTCTTAAAATCAGGATTCTTAGCATCAGCTCCGTTTTTAGCAGCGTTTGTAGGAGTATTATTATCTGGCTTTGTATCTGACGCCTTAGTGAAAAAAGGAGTATCACTAGGTATTGCAAGAAAAACACCTATTATCGTAGGACTGCTTTTATCAACTTCAATCATTGGAGCCAATTATGTAAATAGCACATCTCTCATTATCATGTTTATGGCTATTGCGTTCTTTGGAAATGGTCTGGCTTCTATTACATGGGTCTTTGTCTCAACGCTAGCGCCTAAACACTTAGTCGGTTTAACAGGCGGAGTTTTTAACTTTATCGGCGGTCTAGCTTCTATTATCGTTCCGATTGTTATTGGTTTCTTAGCAAAAGGAGGCAACTTTGCTCCAGCGCTAGTATTCATAGCGGCATTGGCCCTTTTAGGAGCACTTTCGTACATCTTCCTTGTAGGGAAAGTGGAAAGAATTAAAGTGGTTAAAGATGAAAAATTGAATCGAGATATTGTGTAAGGCTGTTTATAGTTTTTTAGGAATCATACATCTGGAATTATTTGTGGTGGGATTAAAAGAGAATTTGTAAAAATTCCATTAAAGAAAGAGCATAAATTTTGAATGATGCATCTGATGTAAGAATTGAACTTTTTAGAGATAAAAAAAATTCTACTAGTAAATATGGAATTGTTCATTCAGAAAGAGAAACATTGGATAGAGACGATAAAGACCCTTTTTACTTTGCGAATTTCCCACTGTCTGAAAAAGCTAAGAAGCTAGAAGTAGTGATCACATGGAAAGAAAAAGGCAGCGATAGAGGCTATCAAGAGCGATTTACGTTTAGTCAAGATTAACGAATAAGCAAATCAAAGACCGTCCATAATTTTAGAAATTATGGACGGTCTTTTTTATAGATTGCTTCGTAAGTAACATATATGACGAATAGGGCTATAAAAGTAATGCCTATTTCTATAAACAATCCGCAGATTATCCCTTCAACACATATTTGACCATTATAAAAAGATACGCCCATACTTAACACCTCTATATATACCGGTGTTAAAGTATATGTTTAAGTAGTCTTTTCTAGTTACCATAAAACCTCTTATAGGAAGTATTTATGATTTATTCTTCATCATCTTTAGACCGTTTTTTTATTAAAAAATAACCAAATGAAAAAGTTCCTAAAAAACATAAAAATATAACTGAACCAATTATTATACTATCAGCCAAGCTATTATCAGATGTTATCTTTGTTAGTAAGCCAAAAATAACTCCGACAGCTAAACAACATAGTACTAATAAGTAATAAGGAATTTTTCTAATTTGTTTCTCATTTTCATAGGAGTCAACAGAAATACTCAAGTTCAAATACCCTAATATAACGCTAGTAAGTATCAAGACTAGCCATATAGGATTGTTGGTAATATTATTGAATCCTTTCGTAATGCCGTCGTATATTACAATTCCCACAAGTGCCAAAGTTTGAAAAGCAAACGCAAAACGAATATTCTTTAAGTTCTTAATAACAAGTCTTTCGTCTGTTATTACTTTCATTTAAATCTCCTCCTGATCAACCCAAAAAATCTCATCTAAGGTTTTATTGACTGCATAACATATTTCTAAGCAAAGTTTTAATGTAGGATTATATTTTCCTTTTTCAATTAGACTAATGGTTTGACGAGTAACACCAACTTTTTCAGCTAATTGATGCTGAGTTAAATCAGCCTGTACACGAAATATTTTTACATTGTTTTTCAATATAAACCAATTCCTTCCTAATTTAAGTGTAACATATATATTACATTATTCAATATATATGTTACATAAACCTCGAATTAAACTTACATAATCCATATTCTGGAAAACAAATAAAGACAGCAGCCAATATAGAATTAGCTGCTGTCTTTATTTGTAGGTTTAGTTTTCATAAAAATCCCTGCTAATCCAATGAAAATAGCAGATACAAGTAATGCAGTTACTCCCTGCTTTAAAATAAAGCTAAAGACCATTACAGAAAGTAAGCTTAACAAAAACATTAATTTGACTAACATATTTCTCTTATTCATTTATAATCATCTCAATTCTGCGTACGGATAACATATAAAATTATTGTCGTTGCTCTCTTTGTCCAACAATCCAAGCTAAAACTAAAATAGAAGCTGTTACTACTGAAGCTGTAAACATAACTATATTCACCTCTTATTCCTTATAATTACATTTTAACACATTAAAAAGATAGAAAAGTGAATGAATACAATATTCATTGCTAGTTTACATAAACACTCTTTCCAGAAAACACGAAAAAAGAGAACCCTTATGGGAGTAAGGGTTCTACAAGGGTCACTTTTATAGAATATTCAGCTTTTTATACATCCTTGATATGACGAATTTTTCCTTACAAGTAGTTGAAGAGATGATGCATAAAAAGCGCACCTTTTATTCATATGCAGCAACACGTTGAAAATATCCTTTAATTACATAAAATGGTAATATTCTTATATTTCAATACTTCGGATACGTATGAACAAACCCTTATAAAAAAGCAACCTCGTTCATTGGCCACTCCATGCCGAGGTTGCTTTTTTATAACGTTATTCAAGTTCTAATCTTCACTCAAAGCTTTCGACCATCTCATTTTCTGATGCTCTTAACCATTTTTAAGGGTGAGTTAGATTTCCTAATACTGTATAACCCTTAGTACAACTTAATTTAATATGTACAAGATTACATTTTAACGGTATTGCTTCCTATATACCAGTTCTTAATTGATTACCAAGATTTAGAGTATTTTACGATAGGCAAATATTTTTGTCAAAGCTCTCCAATCAAAAACCTTCTCCATGTTCTTTCCCCCATGTATGCATCAGGTCTAAGATGGGCATTAACGTTTTTCCCTTGCTGGTTAAGGAATAGTCCACTTTAGGTGGTACAGTATTGTATTGAGTCCTATTAATTAAGTCATCTTGCTCAAGTTCTTTTAATTGTTTCGTCATTACTTTATGGCTCACACCAGGTAACAAATGACGTAATTCACTATACCTTAATGTCCCGTCTGCGCCTAAATGCCATAGGATCACCGTTTTCCATTTGTTACCTATTTTTCCTAATGTATATTCAATAGAACATTTTAATTTTCCTGTATCGTCTATCGGAGTGCTCATTTCATTCTTCAGTCCTTTCTTACCTTTAGGTTAGTTTCTTACAAAAAAGTGCGTTCTTCCATAATTTAAAATTGTGAAATACACTATTTATGTGTTCGACAGCAAACACTAAAATCATTAAAAATATTGGAGGAATATAAATTATGTTCACATATCCTAAAACATTTTCTCATATTGGTCTTTCAGTACCTAACCTAGATGAGGCAATTAAATTCTATACTGATGTGTTCGGTTGGTACGTTATTATGGAACCTTCAGATGTAGAAAATGATGATACACCTATCGGTCAAATGTGTCGAGATGTATTTGGAAATGACTGGGATAAATTCAGAATTGCACATTTAGCTACGGGAGATAAAATTGGCGTAGAAATGTTTGAGTTCCCTGAAAATGAAAAACCTGAAAATAACTTTGAGTATTGGAAAACAGGCATTTTTCATTTCTGCATTCAGGATCCAGATATTGAAGGTCTTGTAGAGAAAATTAAGCAACATGGTGGTAAACAACGTATGCCTATCAGAGAATATTACCCAGGAGAAAAACCATATAAAATGGTTTATGTAGAAGATCCATTTGGAAATATTTTTGAAATTTATACGCATAGTTATGAGTTAACTTATTCACAAGGCGCTTACTAATAAATAATCTCTTTCCACCAGCAAAATCTTTTGCTGGTGTTTTTTATTATATGGTAGCGCCATGTTACAAAACAATAAAAAAGAGAGTTTATTAATATTTCTAAATTTAATGATCCAATGGTTTTTGACATTGCGAAACAGAAGTAAAAAGAAAAGGCCGTAAAAGTATACTGACTCCAAACTTGATGATAATAGAAAGAAGAGTGCATAATGAAATATGCATGTTTTTTTCTAAACTATAAGCAGCCTTATGAAATATATTAAAAACTATATTCGTAAAAAAAGAAGGGGACTGTTCTATGAAAGCTGTACAAGTAACAGGGTATGGAGACGTAAGTAAATTGAGCCTAGTGGAAATTCCTATACCTGAACCGAAAGAAAATGAAGTTCTTATAAAAGTAAAGGCCTGTGCTATTAACAATACAGAAATTTGGATGAGAGAGGGTGCTTACGGTACTGACTCAAAATCTGGATGGCGACCGGAAGGAGTCCAGTTTCCACGTACACCAGGATCTGATATAACGGGAAAAGTAGTAAAAGCAGGAAAATTAGTAGAGGCGTCTATAGTGGGAAAAGATGTTGTTTTATTCCCTTTTATATCTAGTGGCGAAGAAGGGTACGAACATATTGCTGATGATATGTCTTTTATAGGTTCAGAATACGATGGCGGTTATGCTGAATATGTGGTTTGGCCTGCTGAACTTTGCTTTGACATGCCCCTATCAAGCTATTCAGAAAGTGCTGTTTTTTCGGTAAGTGGGTTAACTGCTTGGCACATGGTCAACCAAATTCAAGCTCAACCAGGTGAGACAGTTATAGTAACTGGAGCAAATGGTGGTGTGGGATCATTAAATGTACAGATTGCCTCTAAAGTCTTTGGTGCTAAAGTTATTGCAATCACGGGGGACTTAGAGAATCAAGAAAGAATTAAGGAATTGGGAGCCACACACGTAGTATCATATAAATCTGATACTCTTTCAGAAGACATTTTAGAACTGAACGGAGGTCCGGTCGATTCCGTTCTAGATGTTGTAGGAGATGCTTTGTTTTCCATATCTCTTCAAGTTTTAAAAAACGGAGGGAAATTTTGCATTTCAGGTTCTGCTGGTGGTCAGCATACAAACTTTGATTTTAGAACATTGTATCTAAAACATATTACAATGTATGGATCTGTGTTGGGAACGAGAGCAGAGTTTAAAGATATGCTTAAGGCAATTTCTGAGGGGAAAATTAAACCGGTTATCGATAAAATTTTCCCTTTAGACAAAGCAAAAGAAGCCCAAGTTTATTTTAAAAATAAAGGGAAGTTAGGGAAGATTTTATTACTTCCCGAAGAATAACTTTGTATCACAAAGGGTTCTTTCAACGAGCATGAAAGAACCCTTTTAACATTATTTTTGGTTTTTGTTTGCTTGAGCGTTTTGACGTTTAACGTGTTGTACGTCAGTCTCGCTAGCAAATTCCGTACCGTATTTGCCAGAAGATGCTTGAGCATTCTTTTGCTTCACGTGTTGTACATCTGTTCCTGAAGCTGTCTTGTTAGAGTATTTGTTTTCCATTACTATCACCTCCACAAGAATTAATATATCCAAGTGGAGAGACAGTATCCTTAGAAGTACCTGGTAAGAAAAAATTGAAAATTTCAGGAAGTATTGTGCATATCACTATGAGGCAACAGAACGTATTTAAAAGCTATAGTAATCAACATTGCGTTGATTTAAATTGCCTTGAGGCAATTAAGCTTTGGAGTTGAAAAATAGAACAACCTGCTGCCACTCTAAGCGAGTTGTTCTATCAGGTAACATGTACAAGAAAACATCGTCAATAGTTTGTTCGAATTTTTACCGATTATATATTATAATTCTTAGGCAGCATACTCTTAAGATAATTCGTTGTGTAATTTTAGAATAGATGTACACCTTAAAATAGAGAGGTGTATAAAACCATGAAAAAGAATAGACTATTTTTAATACTGTTAGTTATCACTTGTTGGTCCAGCTTTTCATTTATGAAAGGCAAAGATTTTAAACGTTTTCTTCCAGCGTCCATTGCTATTTGTATGGTAACTAAATACCTTAATTCTTATGCTAAGAGAAAGAATTTTTGGTCTTTTAAACAAAGTATACATCCGAAAATTCCTGGCGAAGATGTGTGGACATGGGGGCCCTTTTTTACTGTATCTATGTGGGTGCTTAAATCCACATACCGTAAATTGCCTCTGTATATAGCTGTAAACTTTATGATTCATACTACATTTACATTTGTAGTTGTACCCAAATTAAAAAAGGTTAGCATCTTTAAGCTTAAGAAAATTAATCCTTTTCAGTATGTAACCATTTTGACTGTTAGACAACTCCTGTTATATGGTTTTCAACATATGAGTGAGTTTATAATGTCGAAGAAACTAGAGATAAAGTCGGATAATGGGAAGCATTAATAGGGGCATTCCTTTATTAGGTTATTTGGTAAGTGATAAAAGTATCTGGCTACAAGACACGACAAACACCTTCTAAATAGCTGATTGTTTCTTCAGCTGTCTCTACTTGAAAGTAGAGACAGCTTTTTTAAACTTCTCATCGCTTTTTTCTCGGCTACGTATATGAAAGACGAAGAAGACATTGGTTTTGTTCCCAAAGAAGTTGAATTTTTAGGTGGAGAAGATTTAAGTGCAGTATTAGTCCACGGATATGCTAATGGTAAAGAGAAGAAAAAAGAGGTGTCTGTCACAGTAGATTATGGTGATGATTACTGAGTAACAGGGTACGGATACAATTAAAGAAAACCTATGTAGAAAACTCTGTACACCTTAATGGAAGCCTTACATACAAATAAACAAGTATACCTTAGATAGTATGTATAACAAAAACGAGATGCAAACGATTATGCATCCCGTCATGTGAAGAAGGAAAAATCAGCTTTTAATGCAGCATATGATCTTTAAGGAACACCTCATTTACGTAATTCCATTGCCTAATGAAACAGTCACTTGAAAAAGTATATTCTCTTTAACAAACACCTCATTTAAGCATTGAACTAAAAAAATATACAATGTGAACGAAATCGTTCTTGGTCTGGGACAAACACCTCATTTGTATAGTGATAAATGAATATTATTGTCTACCCATTATATATATTCTTACTACGTTCATGACTACCATCCCCTTATGAATCAAACATACATCGATTTACAATAAGGTTTTCTGAAATAGGCCTGCTGTAGACACCTCATCCAAATGTAAGAAGCTTTGTAATGATTAGTTGTAATCAATAACTTGTTTTCCTTCTTCCCTAATTAGAATATCCCAATAGCCTCTTTATAATTCAGTAAAGTTAACAGGTGTTTTTTGGATTACATATATCCTTTATTTATAAGAAAGGTTAAATAGTAAATTATCATGAATAGCTATAATAAATGGAGATATATACATATTCAATATGCTCAGGCATTTATAAGCTATGCTACATATGCCTACCATAAGTCTTGGTAGGGGAAAGATGAATAGGTAGAACTTGTTGAAGGGGATATTTTTCTTGTTTGCTATCAATCCTACTATGTGTTACACTACAGATAACTTATTTTTGTTCGGTATATTGAGAAAAGAAAAAACCCTAAGTAGAAGTTTTTATCTTGAAATAGTATGTTTGGGCAAGATTAGTAATACATTTGTGGAGTATTCCACAGCAGGAGGCAACATTATGACACAAGGTACAGTAAAATGGTTTAATGCAGACAAAGGTTTCGGTTTCATCGAAGTTGAAGGCGGAGAAGATGTATTCGTTCATTTCAGTGCTATTCAAGGTGAAGGTTTCAAATCATTAGAAGAAGGTCAAAAAGTTACTTTTGATATCGAGCAAGGTCAACGCGGAGCACAAGCTGCTAACGTTCACAAAGCATAATTAAAAGTGATAAAAAAAGACTCCTGTGAAGGGGTCTTTTTTTTATGGTGTCATAATTAGTATACTATTGGTTCAATAGAAAAACCCAGGCTTTAAAAAAGCCTGGGTTTTAGACAAGACGATTGGTACAAGGTTAACTAGTTATAACATACAACAGAAATAGAAAGCAAATAGGAACCAAGACTTCTTTATGGATAAATAGTGTTTAATCTTTTAGAAAGCATAGGTTTATATTATTTTTTATGCGGATTACGGGGGATTTTATCAATAAGCCGTTTTTTAGCTTCCATCTGACTTTTACACAAAGGACATTTCTGATGACTATCGTAAGAGAAGTCTTTCCTCATCCAGCCTTTACACTCTTCTACTGTACATTCCCAAATTTCTGTTTCCTCTTGAATCGGAGGTTCTTGATTTCTTTTACTATAATGCATATTAATCACTGCTCCTCTCTTTAGAAGTATGCCTTATAAAGAGAGCATACATACTAGACTTGAGTCAATAACTTGGACACAAAAAAACTGTCTCAAATAAGACAGTCTAAAAACGAACCTCTATTAGAAAATAGGTAAATTATCTTCAGTCGATGATTGATAGCCATCACCTAAAATCCAAATTTGCTGATTATCTGGTGCGGAGTTCTTAGTGTATAAGACACTTTTTGGTGAAAGCACAGTGCTAGCTGTACCTGCTTTGATAATGTTAGAACTTGAACCTAAAGTTGGAGAGTATTGATAGTTTACAGTATCTGTATCAATTTCAAAATGTAAGTGTGCTCCTGTAGAATACTTTCCTGTGTTTCCGTAAATACCTAAAGACGTATCTTTTGTGACGCTTTGACCTTTTGCTACTTTTATTGATGCAAGGTGATTATAACGAATTACAATGTCTTTGGTCGCTTTTGTACTATGAATGTATGCTTGAGGATATTTTACTATAATCGTATTACCTAGAACCCCATCATATCCAGTGGCTAAAACTTTCCCTTTACCACTTGCCCAAACTGTACGATTACTTGTTGCTGAGACTAAATCCCAACCGTAATGTTTGAAGCCAAACTTTTGTTGGTATTTAGTATTGAGGTATCCGGCTGTAATTCGTGCATTATTAATTGGTTGAATTAACTTTTGCGAAGCCGCCTCTGCAAACGTTGGTAAAGCTATTCCCATAGAAAAAACAAATAATGTAACTAAACTAAGTATTTTTTTCATATTACCCTCCTTTTTTGTCTATATTATCATATAAATGTAATAAAAAATCCAAATTTACCAAAAAATAATATTTTGCATTAAAGATACAATCTATATACACCTATGCATTCATGTAGTGACCTTGGTTTAACTATGATTAAAGAAAATCAATATTCTGAAAGGAAGCTATATATTTTTTCTAATAGATACAATTATTGTGCTAGAATCAAACAACTCATGTTTTATAAAACATGAGTTGTTGTTAAACTAATTTTTTCTACAATTATATAATGTTTATTAATAGTGCCTGTAGAACAATGTCCAACAATTGAAATATTCTTTATTATAGATTCGACGTTATTCATAGAAATAATTTGGAAAACTTTAGAGTTTTCATTGAAAAAAGAACATTTGTTCCTATATAATATAGAGAACGAATGTTCTTTTTTTGTAGGTTCTTTGAATCTAGTATGAGTAGCTATCAAACAGAGTCATTATATGTACCGACATGAAGGCATTCCTTGCTTTGTTTTGTTTCTCTATATTAAATGCAAACGTTGAAGAAGAGGAGAAAATGAGATTGTTGGAGGATATTGTAATCAGCGTAAAAGAAGCCCATGCGCTTGCCAAAACGATTGTTTAAATTTGGCTTTCCCTTTAAGAACACCCCACTATACCATCACCTTAAAAGGAAAAAATAACCAATATATAAATTATATAAAATTAGTTTTCGAAGGAGAAATAACATTGAACTCTACACTCAATAATTCAGAAGATATAAAAAGGGAAGAAGGACAAAAGCAGCTGCTTGAAAAAAGTCTTCAAGCTCATAGAAATAAAAAATGGATAATCAACTTTACTTGTGCTATATCTTTTCTTTTAGCAGTATTATGTTTTTGCTTCCAAGTGCCAGACGCTATAATTATTACTGTTATCTTATTGTTCATATGTGTAACTTTCCAAACCGCACATAAAATGTTAGATAGAAAAATAGAGCTGCGCTTGAAACGTATAAAGCAGGATCATAGAAAGACCATATTCAAGATAAAATAAATCCTAACTTCCTGCTTGAAATGTTTATAATTTTAACAACTATCAAGTCAATTGAAGAAGGGCATTTCCTACATTTGAAGAATAGTAACACCATTAAATGAATTGACGGCTGACTATATCATTGCGAGAGCGACAGGTTAAAAAATTGAAGAGGAGTGTTCCTTGATGACAAATAGCAAAATGAATCCTAAGGTTGATGAATTTTTAACTAAAGCTAAAAAGTGGAAAGAAGAATATGAGACGTTGAGAAAGATTGTTCTTGACTGTGAGTTGACCGAAGATTTTAAGTGGATGAATCCTTGTTATACGTTTGAGAAAAAAAACATTGTTTTAATACATGGTTTTAAAGAATACTGTGCGTTGCTGTTTCCTAAAGGTTCTCTGTTACAAGATTCTCATGGTATTCTAATTCAACAAACGGAGAATGTACAAGGGGCGCGACAAATTCGGTTTACCAATGTGCAAGAAATAGTTGAAAAGGAAGCTATCTTAAAGGCTTATATCTATGAGGCTATTGAGGTGGAAAAAGCGGGATTGAAAGTCAAAGTTAAAAAGCCTGAAGAACTCATTATTCCTGAAGAGCTACAGCATAAATTTGATGAAATACCTGCTTTAAAAGATGCTTTTACTACATTGACTCCAGGACGACAAAGAGCATATATTCTTCATTTTTCTGCGGCCAAACAATCTAAGACTCGAGCATCAAGAGTTGAAAAATGCATTCCAGACATTCTTAATGGAAAAGGATTAAATGATTAGTACATTTTATTTAAAACATGGCTAATATAAATTGTTAATGTATTTGAGTTAAAAATGAAATAAGGCTAAGTGAACTGACTGATGTTCGCTTTGTGTAAAAGTAGAGTAGATTAAAAAAAATTTTACTTTAGGAGAAGATGCTATGGAAGTTTTTGCAGAATATTTAGCGCGTATAGATAGTCCTGACCACCGTGACCGAACAGAGGAGGTTTTGGCTTGGATTGCTAATACTTTTCCGAATTTGGAGCCACAAATCAAATGGAATACGCCAATGTTTACTGATCATGGAACATTCATCATCGGCTTTGCCTCAGCGAAACATCATTTGAGCGTTTCACCTGAAGAAAAAGGCATTGCGCACTTTAATCATGACATTGCTCAGGCTGGATATAGCGCTACCAAAGGTCTGTTTCGAATTCTATGGACTGAGAGGGTAAACTATGAATTACTTAAGAAAATAATCGAGTTTAATATCTTAGATAAGAAAGACTGTTCAACTTTTTGGCGTAAATAAAAAGCAGATTATGAACGGAGAAGAAGGAGGGTACAGAACGGTGGACTTTGAAATGGTTATGAAAGAACTTGAAGCGCTTGGCACAGAACGAATTAAAAAGACTTACATAAACAATGGTGCACACGATCCACTTTTTGGAGTGGCAACAGGAAAAATGAAGCCGATTGCAAAGAAAATCAAGAAAAATCAGGCTTTGGCCGAGCAGCTTTATGCGTCTGGAAATTACGATGCTATGTATTTTGCTGGTATCATTGCAGACCCAACAGAGATGACTGCGGAGGATTTTGAGCGTTGGATTGATAAAGCGTATTTTTACATGATATCTGATTATGTAGTTGCAGTCACTTTGTCAGAAACCGATTTTGCGCAAGTTGTTGCTGATAAATGGGTGGCAAGCGGTGAAGAATTGAAAATGTCGGCAGGTTGGAGTTGCTACTGCTGGCTTTTGGGGAATCGTCCTGACGATGAATTTAGCACAAGCAAGATTGCCGATATGCTTAATCAAGTGAAAAATACGATTCACGATTCTCCAGATCGAACGAAATCGGCTATGAATAATTTTATCTATACAGTCGGTGTTTCATATTTGCCACTTCATGAAAAGGCCCTTGAAACTGCAAAGGCAGTAGGTCCAGTCGAAGTTAAGAAGGATAAGAAAAAAAGTAGTATTCTTCTTGCTTCCGAAAACATTCAAAAGGATATAGATAGAGGACGGATTGGTTTCAAACGCAAACATGTAAGGTGTTAGCGTAATTTGTAATGGAGCTGTACTATCTGAAACGAGACTAACAAGCATTTAATAATAATTAGCTTACTATACGCATGATGTTCTGTTTCTCCATAAATCATCCATTGCAGAAGTGGCAGGGGATAAAAGCTAAAAAACTCTTGAGAAAAGGAGAGATTAAAAATGAAAATCCAAAAGGGAAATCTAAGAATCTGTCATAAAGGACACAAATACTATAAAAGCAGTAGCTGTCCGACCTGCCCAACCTGCGAGCAAGAACGCAAACCTGAAGATGGATTTCTTTCCATGCTATCAGCACCAGCAAGACGAGCATTGGAAAGCAACGGGATAACTTCTTTGCAGCAGCTATCAACATTTAGTGAAAAAGAGATATTACAATTTCATGGTATGGGTCCTGCTTCTTTACCTAAACTTAAAGCAGCTTTGCAGGCCAATGGGTTAGCCTTTAAAAATTAAATATTAAGGATAGTTAAAACAAGAAATAGATCTGGATAAAGTGTACAAATACGCTGAATTTCTGGATATGCAAGGATGTTAAGAGATAAATAGGGGGAAAAAGAAGGGTTGGAGATTTAAGTGATGAATAACAAACTAGATAAAGCATTAGCGTTACGAAAGAATGGAAATCACAAAGAATCTAACGAGTTGCTAAGTGAATTAGTTAAGGAATTCCCAGACAATGCTTTATATAACTATCAATGTGCTTGGAGCTTTGACGTATTAGGAGAAGAAGAAAAGGCAGTGCCCTTTTACGAAAATGCCATAAAGATAGGATTACCCTCTAAGGATATGGAAGGTGCAGTATTAGGATTGGGCAGCACATATAGAGCCTTGGGGGAATATAAAAAGTCAAAAGAGACATTTTTAAAAGGGATGGAATTATTCCCAGATAATCATGTAATTAAAGTGTTTTATTCCATGACTTTATACAATTTAAAAGAACATAGCAAAGCGATGGAACTGTTACTGAAATGCTTAATAAGTACGACAAATGACAATGAAATACTAAGTTATAAAAAAGCCTTACATTTCTATTCAGATAAACTAGATCAGACTTGGAAGTAGCTTATAAAATTCACTGAAATACACGTTCCTTTCCTGAAACGAGGAGAGGACTTTTTTGTAACAATATTGGCAGGTCTCCTTTGATAAAATGACTTTTAAAATGATAGACTGTGAAGAAATACATTTAAACTATAGGAGGCTTTGTTGGGTAAGAAAGCCCTTACATATTATATATGTCTAATATGTAAGGAGCCCTATAAGAATTACATTTGAAATAGGAGATTCCTGCTTTGGATCTTGCGCTTCTTTTTTTGTTGAAGCACTTATGTTTGTACCACTCTATCCTTACTAAACTCTTCTTCAATTAGCTTATCCATGAGAAAATGATAAAAAACGTGATAATTCGTTTTAGTTAGTTTGTCCAGTTCCTGGTGAGTGATGATATTATGTTGGATGAGTAAACCTATAGCAGCTGATATACAATTTACTTTTAAATCTTCTTCCCCTAACATATAAATCACCTTCCCTTATTTACTAAGTAACCCATTCTATATAATAGGCATACTTAAGACACGGACTCATATAAGCTCTTTTCTCAAATTATGGATCTCGTGCTGATAAAAAATGATCATAAAATATTCTCAACACTTTTTGATGCATATTGTTATCTTTATATACTTTGCTTTTTTTTCCTGCAAAAAAAACAAAATGATTTCAATTTTCCCTTATTATGGAATGTTGTATTTGTTTTTAACAGTTAGAGAAGCTTTTGAGCGCTCAGTATGTATCTGAATGTCAACACCAAGAACTTATAAACGCCATCCGAGGAAAGTGAATGATGGACTTTATTTTAATTGGTTCTTATTATTTATCTTATGTAAATGTGGCTTTCCTGTAAGTGAAAAAGGCAACTTTAACTATGTCATAAACTTCCCTGTAGGTAATTATTAAATTATATAGGGAAATTTACAGCTCAATAAAATACTGTTATTACAAGTTAGTGAGGTAGAAGTATGAAAGAAACCAATAGTAAGAATTTAAAATCGGAAATTATAAAAAAGCATGAGGTATTATTTGCAAAGAGATTGGAGCTTGAGAGTGAAGCAAGCCGTTTGATGTTAGAAATTAATTTATTAGACGCACAGAATACTCTTAATAAAGTAAGTCAGTTAAACCAACAGATAGATGATATAACCTCGGAAATGGATTATTTGAAACAAGCTCTTGAAGCCATTAATTAAGCTATATATCAAAGTGTAACTAATTCTATAAGTATAAGCACGAGCAAATTTAAAAAAAGTGATCAACATGGAAGAGAAAGAAGGTATTTCGATGAAATCTATATTATTAATTGGACAATCAAATATGGCAGGCAGAGGATTTATTGGGGACGTACCGCCGATTTATAATGAGCATATACATATGTTACGAAACGGCAGGTGGCAAACGATGGCAGAACCACTTAATTTTGATCGTCACATATCTGGTGTTGGGCCGGCAGCCTCTTTTGCTCAAGCTTGGACAGAGGATCATCCGGGCGAGTCCATTGGGTTAATACCATGTGCCGAGGGAGGAAGCTCAATTGATGAGTGGACAATTGACGGACTATTAACCAGACACGCGATTTCTGAAGCGAAATTCGCAATGGAAACAAGTGAGTTAGTGGGAATTCTGTGGCATCAAGGAGAAAGCGACAGTTACGGAGAACGTTATAAGACGTATGAAGATAAACTGCTTTCATTATTTAAACACTTGAGAGAAGAATTGAATGCACCAGATATCCCGATTATTATTGGTGAGTTGGGACATTACCTTGGAGAAGTCGGATTTGGAAAAAGCGCCGTAGAATATAAACAAATAAATCAGATATTATCTAAAGTTGCCCATTCTGAAAAAAATTGTTATTTTGTAACATCAAAAGGCTTAACAGCAAATCCAGATGGCATTCATATTGATGCCGTCTCTCAAAGAAAGTTTGGATTAAGATACTATGAGGCTTTTTCGAAACAAAAGCATGTGTTAGATGTTTTGGACATTGAGCATGAATGGATTGAAAAGGAAGCAAAGCGTGAACTAACTAAAAATGAACGTATATTTGTTGAAAGTATGAAGTTTGCCTTGGGACAATTAAGTTTTGAGGAGTTTTCTCTTAATATCTCTATTATTAATGAAAGTAAGTAAAGCAGAATTAAAAGGTTGAGGCAGATTACAGGATAAATCCAACAGAAAGCTTGCAGTATTGCTGAAGAAGGAGAAAAGCAATGAAAAAAGCTCTCATTTTTTGTTCAGTCCTTATACTCCTAGTCTTAGTAGGAGGAATTTACATCAATCATTCTAAAGAAAAAAAAATGGAGCAAAAACAAAATGATCAAATGTTCCATAAGGCGGAGCAGGCAGCCATTACATATTTTAAAGAAAAAAGACATAAAGACCTAGTGGTGGAAAAAGCAGATTTTGCGGACCATGGTTTTGATTATATAGAGGTAACGGGGAAGGTGAAAGAAGATAACTCTAAGCAATACGTAGTAAACGTCAGCTACAATGATAACTACCGCGTTACTTCTATTGTAGATATGGATTAAAAACAGATAGAAAATGCTAAAAAAGCACTCACCACAAGTGAGTGCTTTCTCATTAAATAAACAATCCAACCATAATACCTGTTAAAATCGATCCCATTGTCGCTACTAACAGCATCTTCAATCCGAACTTTGCAACGCGTGAAGCTTGTTCGCCATTGATTGCTTGGATCGTACCAAGAACGATCCCAATTGAGCTGAAGTTTGCAAATGAGATTAAGTAAGCTGATACGATACCGACTGTTTTTTCAGAAAGGTGAGGCATCATTTTTTGGAAGTCAAGCATGGCAACGAATTCGTTTGCTACTACTTTTGTTCCCATTACGCCACCGGCTCTCATCAGTTCGTCTGCCGGGATACCCATGATAAAGGCAATTGGGTAGAAGATATAGCCTAAAATGTCTTGAACCGTTAATCCGATGACACCGTTTAATACGTAGTTCACTAATGCTAAAAGACCAACGTACGTTACAAGCATAGCTGCTACGATTAACGCAACGCGTCCGCCGTCTAGGGCTCCGTCACCGATTGCTTCAAACAGCGTGCCTTGTTTAGCAGGCGCTTTGATATCGACTTCGTTTTCATCTTCTACTTTTACTGGTGCAACGATAGAAGAAACGATTAAACCAGAGAATACGTTTAGCGGAAGGGCAATTAATACGTATTCCGCCGGAATCATCTGCATGTATGCGCCTAGAATCGAACAAGAAACGGATACTAAAGACGTTGTTGTAACGATAAATAAACGGTTTGGTGTTAAACCTCCGATGTGGTTTTTCACCGCAATTAGCGCCGTTGTATCACCAAAAATCATCGCGTTCACGGCTGTGAAGCTTTCAATTTGGGGAAGTCCGGTAATTTTTGAAACAAGTCCTCCGATATATTTGATCCCAAAGGGTAAAATACGAGAGTAGTTTAAAATACTTAATAATGCTGAAACGAATACAATCATAACTAACGTTTGGATAAAGAAAATGCCTTTTCCTGCAAGATCTCCAAACACGAACGAAATTCCGTCGTTACCAAATGATAAGATCTTTGTAAATACACTTGTGATAAAGTCAAGCACCTTGCGACCAATCGATGTATTCATCATAAAAGCAGAGATAGCAAGCTGGATGACAAGCATAACTGCGATGCCTTTATAGTTGATAAGTTTCTTGTCGTTTGACATGAGGAATGCAACTGCTAAGATAATTACAATCCCGATAATTCCCATTAAAATTGACATTTACTTTTCTCCTTACATGTATCCTATATTTATAAAAGAGGGACGTGCATAGAAATGACTATGTAAATCGGCCTCTATTTTATACAAAAACGGAACTTCTACGCCAATTTTGTTAAAAATGGGCAAAATTTTTTAGGCCATTATAAAAAATGACGTAATTGTAAAATAATATTTACTATGTGCTAATATGTAAAAAAACATGCAGAAATGACATAATAACTTATATTTCGACAGCCTCTACTATCTTAAATCATTTTGAACAAAAGAAAAAGGGGAAATGAAGATATTTTTAATATAATTGTGAAATATTTTTAAAAATTTATGATACTTCCGGTTCTTGGAATTACAGCATGAGAAGTAAAAAAGAGACAAAATCACTTATCATATGCTGTTTAAGAGAAATTTTTCCTTTTTAATGGTAGAATATTCATGAATAATGACAAAGTAAAAGTACAAAGGAGTTAACAATGAATAGTATTCAAACCTTTTTTTCAAAGCATCCCAAATGGTCGTATACCGGAAATTTTGTGGTAACACTGGTGTGCGTAGCGGTGTTCCCATCTTTATTTATGCCGACCGTTTCAGGAGTGCTGCTTGGATTTGTCGCAGCTACCGCTATTACTTATGCATTAGGACTTAAGTGGAAGCCGCTGAGAGAGCTAACAAGTAAATAAAATGCTCTATAAGTGTGGTAAACTAGTAAAAATGATAAAAGAGGTGTAAACATAATGACAACACCCGAGAGAAGGCTGATTCATTTAGCAACCGCCATGCCTGAACAAATGGCATACGGCTCTGACAAAGAAATGCGGACAGGTATCTGCAAAAAGCAAGTAGACGAAACATTTTTAGCAAAAGAAGGGTTTCAAGGGGACGGCGTAGCGGACTTAAGGTATCACGGCGGACCCGATCGTGCGGTGTGCGTGTATCCGTATGAGCACTATAAAAAATGGAATGAAGAGTTTGATACGGAGCTTCCCATGTCTGCGTTTGGAGAAAATCTTGTCTTAGCGGGCATGGTTGAAAAAGACGTATGCATTGGAGACGTTTATCAAGTGGGAGACGCCGTTATTCAAGTGACGCAAGGGCGAAACCCATGTGACACGATTACAAAGAGAACGGGCGTTAAAGGGATTTTAAAACGAATGATTGAGACAAGCTATACCGGCTATCTTTGCCGGGTGCTGAAAGAAGGTACGATTACGAAAGACGCGAAAGTGAAATTAATTCAAGCTCATCCGGACCAAGTATCCGTGTGGTTCACGCTTGATTTATATTTCCATCATTCAAAAGATGTAGAAGGGATGCAGCGGGCTTTAGAAGTGGCTGAGCTAGCTGAAGACTGGAAAAATAAATTTCAAACGCGGATTGAAAAGGCGCTTTCTGTCGCGCAGCGATAAAAAGTAAATGCCCTCCAATCGTTAGAACGTATCTAACGATTGGAGGGCATTTTTTTCTTAGAAGCGTCCGTATCCTAAGAAATGATCTTGATAGTAAGAAACATCTAGGTCAGCTACTGCTACACCGTGTGAACCAGCATGAATCATTTGGCCGTTTCCGATGTAGATTCCCATGTGAGATGGGCCGCTTGTGTATGTGTTTTGGAAGAATACTAGATCGCCTGGTTGTGGAGACGAAATTTTTGTCGCCATGTTCCAGTAGTTAGCTACGCTTGTACGTGAAATGCTGTGACCGCTATGGTTGAACACGTATGCGATAAAGCCTGAGCAGTCAAATCCGCTTGGTGTGTTTCCTGCCCATTGGTAAGGTGATCCTACTAAACTACGTGCAACATTTACTGTGCTTCCAGAAGCCGTGCTTGTTGTTGGAGCAGGTGCTGGTGTGCTAGTTTCTTTTGCTGCTGATGTAGATGCAGATGCTGTAGAAGTAGAAGGAGTTGATGTGCTTACACCTTTTACTTGGCTTGCGCTTGGTTTACCTGATGCAATTGTTACATAGCTTGAGCTTTTTGAAATCCATTTGTTTGGTGCAATTTCAACTAAGCCGTTTGCTTCTTTTAAAATAGCAAACTCTTGACCTTGTGTTGCCGTTCCAACAACTGGAGATGAAAAGCTAGCTCCTTGACGAATATTTAACGCACTCACGTTTACGATGACTTTTTGATTAGTAGTAGTTGCTTGTTGTTGAGGTACGCTTGGCGTTACCTTTTCTTGTACGGGTGCTGGTGCAGCGCCTCCGTCATTTGCACTTGCTGAAGTTGTGCTAAATGTTAGGGCAGCGGGAACAAGTAATGCTGCTAACCCCATATTCATAACTGTACGATTTGCTTTCTTTAGCATGTTCTTTCTCCCTTTCCATAACTTGTTTTATTCACAACTGTGAGTCTATCAATCCTGACAGGAAAAGTAAACATCTAATTCCAAATTACGACATTTTGTAACATAGTTTTAATATTAAAGGGCGATATAAGTAGAATTGTCACCATCTCTGTAATAATTCTGACAATTTATCTAGGTAGAAATGTTTAGGAGATTCATAGATTTATTAGAAAATATGTAAGAAGGATGGAATTTTTCCGTTTTTCCGTTAAAAAAGAGGGTGCAAAATAAAAACCAGCAGCTAAATAGCTGCTGGTTTTTAGGGTTATAGTCCCATTGAAATATATTTCACTTCTAAATAGTCTTCGATGCCGTAATGACTTCCTTCACGGCCAAGACCGCTTTCTTTGAAGCCGCCGAATGGAGCCTGTGCGGCTGATGGAGAGCCGTCGTTTACCCCAACAATTCCGTATTCTAATTCTTCAGAGATATACGTTGCTTCTTTGATGTTTTCTGTGAAAACATATGCCGCCAAGCCGTAAGGGCTGTTGTTTGCTCGATCGATCGCTTCATCAATTGTTTTAAATGTAGCGACAGGAGCCAGAGGGCCAAACGTTTCATCAAACATACAGTTCATGTCATCAGTTACATTCGTTAAAATAGTCGGTTCCATAAAAAATCCGTTTTCCGTTGTCACGGCTTGTCCGCCGAGAACAATTTCAGCGCCTTTTGCTTTGGCATCTTCAATTTGTTTTTGAACTTTTTCAACGGCTTTTTCGTTGATAAGAGGGCCTACGTCCGTGTCTTTTTCCAAGCCGTTTCCTACTTTTAGCTCAGCTGTTTTTTCTTTGAATTTTTCAACAAACGCTGCTTCAATCGATTCGTGCACGTAAATGCGGTTTGTACAAATACACGTCTGGCCGGCATTAATAAATTTAGATGCGACTGCGCCTTCAACGGCTGCGTCAAGATCAGCGTGTTTTGTGACGATGAACGGGGCATGTCCGCCAAGTTCAAGCGATAATTTTTTGACCGTATCCGCTGCGCCGCGCATTAAATGTTTTCCGACAGCTGTTGAACCTGTGAATGTTAGCTTGCGGATGCGTCCGTCTTTTTGCCACGTATCACCGATTGCCGCTGCGTCTCCTGTTACAACATTTAGTACACCTTTTGGTACGCCGGCTTCTTCTGCCAGTTCAGTCAAGCGAAAAGCCGTAAACGGCGTTTCTTCAGATGGTTTTAACACGATTGTACAGCCTGCAGCAAGAGCCGGAGCTACTTTACGTGTAATCATGGCTGCCGGGAAGTTCCACGGTGTAATCGCTGCAACGACGCCAACCGGCTGTTTTTTTACAGTGATGCGCTTGTTTTCGTAAGGTGCTGGAATCGTTTCTCCGTAGATGCGTTTTCCTTCTTCAGCAAACCAAGCGATATAGTCATTTCCGTATTGAATTTCGCCTTTTGCTTCTTCAACCGGCTTTCCTTGTTCCGTTGTCATGATTTCAGCTAATTCATCTTGATGCTGTTCAATGAGCTGATGCCACTTCATTAAAATGGTACTGCGTTCTTGCGCCGTTTTTTTCGACCACGTTTTAAAAGCTGTCGCCGCGGCATCAGCAGCCGCTGCGGCTTCTTTTTCTCCGCCTTTTGGAATATGGCCAATCACTTCTTTTGTTGCGGGATTTACTACGTCAATTGTGTCTTCAGTCGTTTTCCATTCTCCGTTAATATACAATTTATTTGGGTACATGATGTGTCCTCCTTAGATGTTTTAATTAGTTAAGATGGAATAAAAGAAATAAACTTTTTAGCCGCGGGGGACAAATAGCTGTTTTCTTTCCATGCGATGCCAATTGTCCTCATGCAGTAGGGCTGAATGACTTTAATCAGTTTGAACGTCGTTTTGTCGAGCGAATGGAGGTCTGGCGTCAGCGTGATGCCAAAACCTGTAGAGACGCACGCTAAAATAGAAGAAAGCTCTTCACCTTCAAAAATAACGCGCGGGCTAAAACCGGCTTGTTCGCAAAACGTATCCATCAGCGTACGAAGCCCGTAGCCTGCTTTATAAGTGACAAAGTGCTCATCTTTTAACGACTTTAAATCAAGCTGATCATACTTAGCTAAAGCGTGATTCCGTGAAACCACGATAAAAAGTTCTTCTTTATAAACGGGTTCAACGTTTATCAGTTTGTCCTCGATCGGAATTAACGATACAAAGCCAATATCTGCTTCGCCGGACTGCAGCATACGGATAATACCGTTTGAGCCCGTTTGAGTTAAACGGTAATCAATGTGAGGGTATTCAGTCTGAAAAGAGTGAATAAGCCCGACCACAAAATCAGATTGAACAAATGCAATCGATAAATGTCCGTATTCAGGATCTGTAAAGTCCTGTAATTCTTGTTTTCCTATTTCAATTTCTTTTAACGCATTTTCCACACGATGAAGAAAAATTTCTCCGTATTTCGTGAGCTTGATATTTCGTCCGATACGTTCAAACAAAGGAACTTCGAGCTCTGCTTCGAGTTTGGCAATCGACCTGCTAAGAGCCGGCTGCGAAATCGCTGCTTGCTCGGCTGCTTTAGAATAGTGCTGAATGCGCGCTAGCGTCTGAAAATACTTTAGCTGATGCCACTCCATAAAACGACTCCTTTAAGCTTTTCTTTGTCGTCTGCCTATTTAGCTTATCTACTTTTTTATATTAAATCTATTACCACTTAGTTATTAAAACTATGCATGAAGGTTATAGATAAAAAACGATATCGTCACTGGGAATCCACTTTATCTTTTTCTGGATTAGCTTATAAATAAGAAAGATAAGCTTTCATAAAAGAAAAGAACAAAATCATTATTTATAACTACTATGCATCGATTACATAAAAAACATGCAATTGAAGCGAGTGAAAAAGAGGCGTAGTATACAAGGAGGAATGAACGCGTGAGTCATTTACATTCATATATGTAGGAGTGGTTGTTGTATGAAACAGTCATCATCTTTTATTAACGGGATTCTTTTAGCTGCTCTTGTACTGATTTGGGGATTAACGTGGCCGGTATCGAAGCTGGCGCTTGGGTATTCATCGCCGATTTTGTTATCTGGCGTGAGGTCATTACTTGCAGGAATTGTATTATTAGCAGTTGCACTGCCACGATATAAACGGCTTCACTGGAAGCAGAACTGGCATAAATACATGGTATCAGGTTTATTTAATGCCATCTTATTCTACGGACTGCAAACGCTCGGACTTATGTTTATGCCAGCGGGTGTCTTCAGCGTGATTGTCTACTTGCAGCCGGTACTCATCGGCATCATTGCATGGCTATGGATTGGAGAAAGCATGAACGCTGTGAAAGTAGGGGGCTTGATTCTTGGGTTTGTAGGCGTAGCTACTATCAGCATGGGGGAATTATCTGCTAATGCTTCAGCCGTTGGAATTATTCTTGCTGTCCTTACAGCGCTGAGCTGGGCGATTGGAACGGTCTATATCAAACGTATTAGCGACAGCGTAGACGGCATTTGGCTTATTACCATTCAAAGTCTTGTCGGCGGAGTGGTTATGACAGCGACAGGCAGTGGAGTAGAAGGGTGGTCTCATATGGTGTGGAATTCATCATATGTGCTGCTGCTTTTATTTTTAGCACTGTTTTCCGTTGCCGTTGCGTGGCTTATTTATTTTCATTTAATCAGCCAAGGAGATGCCAGCAAAGTGGCGTCGTTTAATTTTCTTGTTCCGATTATTTCAATTGTCATTGGAACACTCTTTTTAGACGAACCGTTTACATCGTCACTTCTTGTAGGGTTAGCGCTTATTATTATCAGTATTTATTTAGTGAATAAAAAAGCGAAGAATAAAAAGGCAAGACCTTCTGCTGGAGGAGACCAGGCAGCTTGAAATCACCCATAAAAAAACCGTATTCGCAACTCGAATACGGTTTTTCTTCTATTCAGCAACTTCTGTTTCATTTGCTTTTAGCTTTTCATAGAATACGCCAAGCGAAGTCGTTACATACGGAACAAGCCATAATAACCCGATGCCAAGCGTAATCAAGCTTAAAATTCCCCAGCCGATAAAGCTTAAAACGAGTAAAAAGTAGGTCCACTTGTAGCCGTTCATTAACCGTCTGCTTTCAGTAATAGACTGGTTCACCGAATAATCTGGGTTATCGCGGAATACGTAGTAAGCCTGTGAATAGGCAAGGCTTTTGATGATGCCGGGAATGATTAGTAAAATACTCCACAGCACGGTATAAATAATCGTTAGCAAGTAAAGTCCGAGTGTTCTAAAGTATAATCCCGCAGATGAAAACGAATCAAACACGTTTCCTACACGTACACTTTCTCCTCGCACCAGACGCAATAGTACCCAGTAGTAAGAAAAAAAGAGCGGTACGAGCAGCAGAGATACAATATTAGCTAAGGTAGACTGTGAGTATTCGGTTTCAGACCCGCTTGGAAATCCGTTAACAAGAAAGTCAATAAGTCCTGGAATACCGGCAGCAATTAGATACGTAACGAACGTAAGCAGTACGGCGAATCCCCAGCGGTTTTTCAGCGCTGTGAGTGCACCTTGCTTCACTTCTTTTATTCTCATAACTTGATGTCCCCCTCTAGGTGAGTTTATACAGAGAATTTAACCTGTACATTAGTCAATATATTAGCGATTTTTAAATATATGAATGCTTGCACTAATAAGTTGGATAAAGTTTTTTAGAGACTTGAAATTTATGGAAAGTCCTTTAAAATGGAAGTATAAGGATATTTTAAGTCGGAAGGAGGGACGGAAATGACGCTTGTGTATTTGCTGATTCTGGCAGTCGTTTATATCTTTCTGGATCTTGCCATGCGAAAGAAGCTGAATACAAAGATGAAAAAAAGCTATTGGAGAAGCTTTAAGGGAAGGCGTCCGCTGTTTATCACACTTGAAATGGTGATGCTTGCTGCGTTTTTAGTGCTGATCTTTGTTATACCTCCAGCCTATACCTCCGTTTTTATGTTTCTTTTCTTTTTTTTCCTGTATGTAATTCGAGGATTTGAAGAATGGAAGTTTGAAAGAAAACAAAAAGAGCACTATCACTCGTGGTTTGGTGCAACTTTTTTCTTGTTTGGGACGTTTGTATTACTGATGACAGATATGTAAAACAAGGTTGTGAAACAACGAAATGAATCGAGGTTGATTTCCGTGCAAGACTTCCCTTTCCGCGGCCGGCCGATGAGCCTCCTCGTCGCGAACGCTCCTGCGGGGTCTCACTTGTTCCGCTTTTCCCGCAGGAGTCTTCGTCTTGCCCTCCAATCAACCATTAGAAGCACCTACATATATGAAACAAACCTACGTGCACCATACCCATAAAAAAATCCGAAAGAATTGGATTCTCCATCAAGAATCAAGTTCGTTCGAATCTTCTTTTAATCAAGCTACCTATATATAAGCTTCTTTTTTTACGCAAAGTGTTGAACGACCGTGCCTTTATTCTTCTCTACGTTAACACTCGCGTACGCGCCGTTAATAAGCGTGAGCTGAGGAGGGAGGTGGCCGCAGTCGATTTCATAGACAACAGGAATATGTAAGTCAGAGGCAAGGTCATGATACACATCTTCAGCCGTGTAGGAATCAACGGGTTGATTAGCAATGCTTCTGCCGAATAAAATACCTGAGCAGTTATCAAACCAGCCCGCTAGCTTAAGCTGAAGAAGTGAGCGGCGAAGGTCAGCCGTCGTCAGTTCACAGTTGTCAAAGTACCAAATGACCGGTTCTGAAGGAATATGTTTTTCTCGAAAAGCTTTTACATCTCCAAAAGGAGTTCCTACCAAGTGCCTGATTACGTCAATACATCCTCCGAGCAGGCGTCCTTGGATATGAACGTCGCTTGACGATGTGTGCTTCCAAGCCGTTTGCTCGGTTAAATGAAACACGCATGGTGACGGGTTATCGTGCTGCCATTCTGTTTGATAGCAATCAGAAGAAACTTGAGCTACGCTTTCTCCTTTTTTGGTCGTCAGCACCTGCTGCCACATCGCAGTCGTTGGATCCCAGTATTCTCCGCGTAAATCCACAAAGTTGGTTCCATGAGCCGTTGCAATCCCGGTATTAAGTGTAATAGCCAGCAAAAGAACGCTGGTGTCAGAATAACCAAGAACCCATTTTGCTTTCCATTTTGTAAAGTCGAGATGTTCAAGAATTTCAATCAGCAGCTCGCCTCCCCAAGGCGGGATAACGATATCAATGTTTTCATCAGTAATCATGGCTTGAAGCTCACTTGCACGTTTTTTAGGAGAAGCAGATTTTGCTTTGTGCTGCGTCCACACGGTTTCTCCGGGTATAACAGAAAAACCTTTTTCCTTCATTCGTTCACACGATAAAGAAAACATGGAGTGAAGAGGCTTCGGTACACCGGAAGACGGTGCGGTTACGCCGATGGTTGGGTTAGATGTAAGAAAAGGATAGGTAATCATAGCGGCCTCCTTCAAAGGTTTTAGCTTATTTTACCAGCGAGGGAAATACGGAACAAGCTTATTTTTAATTTAATTTAGGAAGATTGATAGGTTTTGTAAAAAGAATGCGTATTAATAGATGTAAAAGCAAGGAGAAAGGAGCAATGTCATGGAAGATGACTGGATTGTTGGGTGTATAACGCGTAAAAAAGAAAAAGGATTAGAGCTGTTAATTGATCAGTACGGAGGGTTAATTACGGCCATTGTACGCAAGCATTTAGGCACGCTCAAAAGCTATGAAGAAGAATGTGTAAATGACGTATTGTTAGCGGTGTGGCATCATATTCACCGCTTTGATTCGGAGAAAAATACGTTTAAAAACTGGGTTGCGGCTGTTGCGAAGTACAAAGCCATTGACTATCAGCGCAAATACATAAAAACGCAGCACGAAGCGCTTGGCGAAGCGGAGTTCGGTGAAACATCAGGAGTTCATAACGTTCAAACAAATGACGTGGAAGAACTTTTAGGTCACTTAAGTGAAGGAGACCGCGAGCTGTTTAAAGCGTATTACTTACAGGAAATCGAGCTGAAGCAAATTGCGAAAAAACAAGAGACCACCATCAGCAATTTATACAACCGGCTGTCGCGCGGACGAAAAAAGTTAAAAGCCATTTTTAAATAAGAAATAAGGAGGGACAAAGATGAAAAATCAGTACGACTTTTTAAATGGATCTTCTGTAGACTTTGATGAATATGAAGAAATTGAGCTAACGGCAAGCGAGAAAAAACGAATGAAAAAGCGCTTAAAACGTGAAATAAAGCCAGCGCGGAAAAAAGCGCGTCCGCTAATTGCCGCTGCGGTGCTGCTGCTTGCTGTAACGCCTGTGATGATACAAAATGAAACGGTATGGGCATCGGCTGTGCGAATCAGTCAGCAACTCGGTCAGCAAATTGAGCTGCTTATGAACAAGCCTGAAGGCAGTTTGAACAGCTATAAAAAAGCGGTAAATGAAACGGCAACGGACCAAGGTATTGAAGTAAAAGTAAATGAACTAATGCTTGATGACGGACAGGTGCTGCTTGGGCTGACGATCAGCGCAGATGAAATTAGAAGAACCGCACTAGGACTTAACCAAAACGCGCCAATTCGACCGGGAGAGCTGCGCGTAAAAATTGGCAATATGTCGTTTTTTGATTCCGCTTCAAGTATTAGAGAGGAACCAATCAAAAACAAAGACGGAAGCTGGGACTATCTGTACGCTTTAAAATTAACGCAAGCGGACACGGACGGAGACGGGGAAATTGATGTTGAAGGCTACAGCGTGCTAGATCACATTGATCCGAATAAAAACTATCAAATCAGCGCGCAGTTCACGAGCCTCGAATTTGAAAAGAATCCTGGTCAGACGAAAAGCGGGAACTACCGGGATTCGTACGGAGAAATTAAAGGGAATTGGACGGTTCATACAAGCGTAAACGGCTCAAAAATCATTGCTGATACTAAAGTGTATCCGTTAAACAAGGAAATTCCGATTAGCGAAAAGGGAATAGAAGGCGTATTGTCTATTAAAGAAGTTCGCGTATCGCCTGTTTCGATTAAAATGCACTATACGTTTACATCATCAAACGGAAGCATCCGAGGCGGAACGGATGTTGGTGTAGACATAAAAGATCAAAATGGAAGAAATCTTTCTGAAAGCGGCAGTGGAGGAGGAACAGACACAGTGATAGAGATGGACGGAGAGTACCGAAATGATAAGGACGTCACTATGCTTCGATTTATTCCGTATGTAAGTGATCACGAAAAAGACTGGTCAAAAGACTTAACTTCAGACGCCTTTAATTTGAAGGTAAATGACAACTAACACAAATAAAAACCAGAGGCCTGCTTAGCGGGCATCTGGTTTTTTATTAAATATCCATTTTATTTAACAAGCGAAGAAACGTCTGTAATTCTTCATCCGTAAAATGGCTAAGCTTTTCACCGTATTCTTTAGTGAGCACTTTTTCCATTTCTTCTGCAAACGCTTTTCCTTTATCCGTAATCGATAAGTAGACAACGCGGCGGTCTTTTTGACTTCGTACGCGCGTGACAAATTCTCTTTCCATGAGACGGTCGCTGACGCACGTCATGCTGCTGTTTGAGATGTGCATATGCTCGGCAATCTCAGAAACGATATGATTGCCTTCTTTATACAGCAGGCGAAGCGCTAAAAATTCATTTAAAGGAATATATGATTTTAAAGTGGGGATAACCGACAGCTGCATTTTTTTCGTTTGGTTTCGCATCGTGGAAACCACATTTTGGATAAGTTGATCTCGTGTATTCATAGAGGTTGTATGCTCCTTTTTCCGTTCAAACAATTCTTTTTCTTTTCTATTGTACCATATTGTACATAAAGAGAAGCGGCAGGTTTTTTAGAGGGAAAAAGAGAAGTAGTAGGTATCTGTTGCGATAGAAAGGGGCTTGAGTGATGGGAAAGGTAATTGAATTTAAAACGACGCTGCTTCCTTTTGATGGAGCAAAAAAGCTTGTGAACGCAAATAATTCCGAAAGTGACTTATTATACAAGGAATATTATGATCTCGGAGACGGTAAGCAGATGTGTACGCTTGTGTTTGAACGCTATTTTTTTCGCACCGGCGGCAGAGGATCATTAACCATTATTCTAGAAAATGTGTCGGGTCCAAACAAAGTAAAGTGTATTCCTTCTGGAAGCGCAGAAGGGATATTAAATATTGATTGGGGAGCAAGCAAAGATTTTGTACGATGGGTCGAAAACGCACTGTCTGCTTATACCCTAGAAGAACCGCAGAGATAAAGGTAAAGCTGGAGAAGGCAATACGCTTCTTCAGCTTTTTTGTGAAGGAAATGACGATTAGAGAAATGAAAAGATGTAAAAGCTACTGTAGAAATAAGAACTTTATGTGGACAATAAGCAATTTTTCTCTTTTTACCGGATAAATGAGTATAATATGAAATTGCAGGAAGACTTCACATTTACATAACAAAGGAGAACAACATAATGAAAAAACTCACCATCGTATTATTTGTTTTAATGATAGCTATAGTAGGCTGTTCAAAAGGAAATGATTCACGTTCAAAAGAAGTAAAAGGAACGATTGAAGTACCGGAATCCATTCAAGCAAATGAACAAGTCAAGCTTAAAGTCCTTGTGACACAAGGAGATAAAAAAGTAGAAAACGCGGACGACGTACAGTTCCAAGTTGAAAAAGAAGGCTACATCAATCAAGAAATGACAAAAGCACCGCACGAAGGAAAAGGCGTCTACAGCACGGACTATACGTTTAAAGAAGACGGCGAATATATGATTACCGCTCATGTTACGGTAGATGGTGACATGAAAATGTTTACGAAAAAAGTAGAGATAGGTAAGTCTAAAGAGTAGTACCTTATATAGCCATTTAAAAAGAGAATGCCTTGTGCATTCTCTTTTTTTCATAAGGTCGCTTCTTCAATGTCTTTTACCGCCAGCACAAAATGGTTTAATTTTTTAATCATTTCGTTTCTTCCTAGACAGTAAACCAAACGTTAGGAAACTTATGTTAAAATTAGGATAATAACAGTAATCTTATTCAACTAACGGGACAGTCAAGTTGAACAAACCCTTTTTTCTAAAAAAGAATATTCTCTTTCCTTAGGGAATTAACAATTGGGGATGAAAAGAATGAACCATTTTCTGAATCAAATTGCCAAGGACTTAACTAATACGAACTTAGAAAGGTATTGGCCAAATTTTGAACTTGTTGCCTATGCATTGTACGACCAAAACAGTGTATTCCTGTTCAATCATCCTAGGTATAATGACATTCCTCCTAAATCATATGAAATTTTAAAACGGGACGAGCAGTTTGTGGGAAATACGCTTATTCTATTTGATGGCTATCCTACGGCTATTGCTGATATGGAACTGTACGATGACTATGAAGGACTTTTTTCGATATTGGTTCACGAATTATTCCACGGAAATCAATATGTAAAAGGGGAAAAACGCTTTCCTGATGAAACGATGGGAATAACCTATCCCTTAACAAAAGAGAATGTAGAAATTCGAAATCGGGAAAGAAAAAGTCTTTATAATGCATTGATAGAAACTAGTATCAGTAACAAGAAGCAGTATTTGAACGAATTTATCAGCCTAAGGGAAAAAAGGACAGAAGGAATAAAAGAGCATTTAACATATGAAAACTTAATTGAATCTGTTGAAGGACCAGCCTGGTACGTTGAACTAAAGGCTTTTTCAGAAAAATCTTCGCTTCCTAATGATTTGGTTTTAAAAAAATATGGAAAAAATCTAATAGACGTGGTTGAATCCACTTCTAATATAAGGCGCAGCTGTTATAGTTCAGGCTTATTTATGTGTTTGTTGCTGGATGAATTGTTACCTGATTGGAAAGAAAGTTTTTTTGAGGCTAAAACAACACTATTTGAGTTAATTAAAATTCTTGATATTCCCCCTCGAAAACAGGCAATTGAAGAGGTTCAAATAAGCCCGGAAACAGAAGCAGCAGTAAATTTTGCGGTTGAATCAAGGAAGAAAGAACTTGATGAATTCGAAGCACAGATAGGAACCCATCTTTTCATTGAAGGAGAAATCATTGCTTTATCCTTTGATCCGATGAATATTGTTCCTTTGGAAGGCAGGTTATTACATAAAAATTATATAAAAGTAAGGATAATTAACCAAGAATACCTTATTCAACAACCATCTCTTTCCTATTGTGCGGTTGGATTGAAAAATATAAATAAATTACTTATCGTATTACAGGATAAACCATTGGAAACGGGTGATTCACTTTTTATCACTGGTATTGGAGAAATAAAGGGTCAGTATGAAATACAAAAAGATACGATCAATTTGGTTGTTAATTAGATTGTAAGGACGCAGTTTATAAGAAGCGGGGTCCCTTATATAATAAAGAAAACTCGCAAATTTCTACTGCGAGTTTTCTTTTGAGCCTCTATAACATAGCAATAATATTTATGAAAACAGCGTTTTTTAAGAAGGTCGCCTTAATCTACGTAGTTCGACAGCTCAATCAAATTGTAATCAGGATCTCTAATATAAACAGAAACAATAGGCCCTACAGCACCTGTACGTCTGACCGGCCCTTCTTCAATTTCTACATTATGTTTTTGTAAATGATGGATTATGCTTTCGATCTTTTCTTCTGTAATAAAACATAAATCAGCGGAACCCGGAAGAGGGTGATTTGCTTTAGGCTCAAATTCATGCCCTGCTTGATGTAAGTTTATTTTTTGTTCACCAAAACGAAGCGCTACTCTTCCTTCTCCGAACGTTTCTTTTTGCATGCCTAAGATAACCGTATAAAAGTGAATGGTTTTTTCAATGTCTTTTACTGTTAACACAAAATGGTCTAATTTTTTAATCATTTCGTTTCCTCCTAACAATGTACACTTTCTTCCTCTGAGGGTAGGGTAAGTACTGGGTGAGATCTGAGAGGTTTTTCTATAAATAAGTATATCATTTGTAAAGTGGAGCATAGCCAGAGACAGCTTTATATTCATTTTTAGTTCAAAAGAGCGTTTTATAAATAGCCTGTTTTAAAATATTATGGTTTTACACAATTAAAGGTTTGTGGAATTTTATGTTAATATTGGATGAAGAGTAGCATTTATTTTAATAACTTATTCGGGAAGATTTGTTGATTAGATGTGTTGAAAATTTAAATACATATATGAATGGAGATGCTCGTATGTCTATGGGGATACTTTCTTTCATCACTTTTGTTATCTGGTTTGTAGTCATTCAAGAGTTTTTAAAACCTGAAAAGAATCAGAGTAACCGAAAAATAATGATGTTAACATCCGCAGGCTCCTTGCTGACGTTAGTTTTGACCATTTCACTTTTTCAAACGCTATAAAAATACCTTAAAAAGCGGTTTTTCGTCTGCTACAAGAAGCGTAATACATGCGGCCCTGAGTTCTTCCGTGGTTGTATGATTTGGTTTTCGGAAAATGATGGGGAAGGGGAGAGTAGAGATTGTGAAGAGGAACTACACATTACTGTTTTATTTTCTGTTTGTATTGTCAATGATAGGCGGTCTAGCGTTAAGAGATACGTTTTCCTATTCAATGATGGTTGGAGGCGGAATAGGGCTCACCTTTCTTTTTTGCTCCGCTTATTCTGCAGAAAAAAAGAAAAAGAAGCATGTGAACTGATGGTTCGCATGCTTCTTTTTTTTATGTTTTTTTGTACGACTATCTTATTTATAAATGGTGGACGGAACTTTAAACGTATGAATGCCGTTAGAATACGGGCCGTACTCATACTCACCAAATATAATGGCAATGCCGCTACTTGTATAGTAAAACTGATCGTCTTTTAAATTTACAGACTTAAATTCATTAACCCAGAACTGAGCACCTTTTTTATTACGCGCAATCATTTCATTCCGGATATAGTTATTAACTTTATTCAACTTCGTATTATTGTTAATAATATCTTTTAAGCTAATTTGTCGAGCTTTTATCAAATCGTAATTGTAAGTATCAATCCAAGCGTTGCCGTGAACGCCGCCAGCGTACGCATCATTCGTAACAGCAACACTTAAAATATTATCTTGGTTGTAAGGTACAGAGTATGTCATATTACGAGAATAAGGACCTGGCGCCCAGCCGTTTTTGCGGTCTTCCTTCTCTTGTTCTTTTAGCTCGTTATGTTCTTTTTGTGCTTCTTTCGCAATGTTTAAGAACTTTCGATTATAGCTAGCCTCAAATGGTTTATTGATAAGACCAGATACCTGAGGGTAACTAATGTTGCTTGCTAAAGATTTCTTCGTAACTGTTACCCCTAAGGCTTGAATTTTGTCAATAGGGGCTTTTTCATACTTAATACTTGATGACTTTTGAGCATACGTACCCTTTGATACCCCATAAAGACCACCAAATTTGCCAGATTCAGAATACACGCGGAATACTTGCCCTTTTGTCACTTTTCTAGCCGCTGCTAACTTGTTGTTTTTAATGTTGTAAAGATTCGTGTTCTTTAAAACGGTAACGCGTCCTATTTGCCCTTTAACCAGTTCCTGATTCCCCCACACGACTTTTGCTTCTGCAACTGTTTGCGGAGCAAGCGGTGAAAATAACAAAGCAAAACCTAAAACAACTGCGCTAACCCTTTTGAACCTTTTCATAAAAGCCCCCTAAAGTGATTTTTGTAGGTTTTAAAACTAATACATACTTTATTTTCCAAAAAAGCTCATTCACTAGTATAGCACAACTTTACATTTTTTTACTTTTATTAATTCCTTTTTACGTAATTATCTTTTGACTTACTTTTATTAGAAAAAATAGACCAGCACTTACCACTTTATGCCTTCAGTAAAAAGAAGAAAAAAGTCAGTTATTTACCCTGGACTAAAAAAGTTTCCTGTGGTAAACTTTCGGTATTATTATAAGTGAAAACTAAAATTTTTAAATAATTGATGCAGACAGGTTCACTTTTCTGCTTAAGCAGAATAGCCTATTACAAATCAACGAGTATATTTTTTTACCTTAAAAGTTGGTCTGATGAAAAAAATATAACCTTGTATAAAAAATAAGAAGGGGTGAAAAATAGATGGCTAGTGTAAAAAATTCTCCGCTGTCTACATTTACGACAGGTGAAACGGTGCAGCTAGAGCGAATTGAAATTGAAGGTGCCTTAAAGCGCCGCTTGTTAGATTTAGGGTTTATTCCAGGAGCCATCATCAAAGTGCTTCAAAAAAGCCCGTTAGGAGATCCTGTTGCTTATCAAGTCAGTCATACAACGATTGGTCTCAGAAAAGAAGAAAGCTCAAAAATTTATGTGAAAAAAGTAGGTGACGACGTTGAGTGAGTATCGCATTGCATTAGCAGGAAATCCGAACACGGGAAAGAGTACGTTATTTAACGGATTAACCGGTCTTAAGCAGCACACGGGAAACTGGACGGGAAAAACCGTAGCCAAAGCAGAAGGGACGTTTGAACATCACGAGCAGCTCTACACAATCGTCGATCTGCCTGGAACGTATTCACTTTATTCAAACTCGGCGGACGAAGAAGTAGCGCGCGATTATATTTTATTTGAAAGACCTGACGTGACGGTTGTTGTGGTGGATGCAACGGCGATGGAACGAAATCTTAATCTAGCCCTGCAGGTAATGGAAATGACGGAAAACGTCGTGATTTGTGTGAACTTAATGGATGAAGCAAAGAAAAAAGGAATTGTGATTAACGAAAAAAAGCTTGCTGAATCGTTAGGGGTACCGGTTGTGCCTATATCAGCACGTAATAAAAAAGGCATTACGAATTTGCTGGATGCGATTGAAGGAGTCGTGCGCGGGGAAGTAAAGCTTACTCCTTACCAGGTGCAGTATACAAAAGAAATTGAAGCGTCACTAAAGGAGCTAGAACCTCAAGTTGCTTCTATTGTGGGAAATCAATTTCCTCTCCGCTGGATTGCTTTACGGGTTCTTGATGGAGACACGTCGTTTTTAGAAACGATTCAGCAGCATCAGCAGCAAGATATCAGCCACACAGAAAGGAGGAACAGCACATATGGGAAATCCGTTAACTCCTGAAAACTCATTAGCGATGGAACAGCTAACGCGCTATGCGCAGCAGGCAAAAGAAAAAGATCATCGTTCAAATATGGTGGCAAGCATTTATCAGTCTTCACAGCAAATATGTAAAAAAGCCGTTGTATACGAAGATCGTTCAAAGCTTCAGCGAACGGAGAAATTGGATAAAGTCTTCACTTCGCCAATTTGGGGATTTCCCATTATGCTTGGCATTTTATCGGTGATTTTTTACATCACCATAGCAGGCGCAAACGTTCCTTCTGGATTAATTGCAGAAGGGTTTAGCTGGGCAGAAGGATATTTAACAGCTTTCTTTCAAGCGATGCATGCACCAGAATGGCTGCACGGAATTCTTGTATTAGGACTGTTTCGCGGTACGGGTTGGGTCATTAGCGTCATGCTGCCTCCGATGGCTATCTTTTTTCCGGTGTTTGCCCTTTTAGAAAACTACGGCTATTTGCCTCGCGTCGCGTTTAATATGGATCGTTTGTTCAAAAGAGCAGGCGCACACGGCAAGCAGTCGCTGACGATGGCAATGGGATTTGGATGTAACGCCGCAGCGATTATGTCGACTCGTATTATTGAATCGCCGCGTGAACGTATGATGGCGATTTTAACGAATAACTTTGTTCCGTGTAACGGCAGATGGCCTACACTGATTTTGTTAGCTTCTTTATTTATGGCAACAGGCTTTACAGGGAGTGCTAAAACTTTCGTAACGGCGCTTGTTGTAGTCGGAACGGTGTTATTTGGGATTGTTGTGACGCTGTTTGTATCATGGGCACTGTCTAAAACGGCGCTGCGTGGAGTACCAACCCACTATACGCTAGAGCTCCCGCCTTACCGTAAGCCAAAATTTGTAGATACAATTGTGCGTGCGACGCTGGATAAATCGCTGTTTGTGTTAAAACGCGCGATTATTGTTGCAGCACCCGCAGCGGTATTAACGTGGGTATTGGCTAATATCTATATTGGCGATACGAGTATTTTAATGCACTTCGTTCAGTTTCTTGATCCGTTTGCCAAGACGCTAGGACTAGACGGGTATATACTAGCTGCTTTTATTATTGGCTTGCCGGCTAATGAAATTGTTGTACCAGTTTTACTAATGGCGTATTTATCAACAGGCTCATTAATTGAAATTGAAGATGCAACTCGACTGAAACAAATTTTCCTTGATCACCACTGGACGTGGCTAACGGCTCTTAATATGATGCTGTTTTCGCTTCTGCATTTTCCGTGCGGAACCACGCTTGTGAACATTTATAAAGAAACCAAAAATGTTAAGTGGACGTTTCTTGCTTTTGCGATTCCAACAGTGATTGCGATTGGCGTTACGTTTGCGGTTGCTCAAGTCGTAAAAGCGTTGAACCTTATTTAAATATGAAATAAACGTGCAGGGCTTTGCGAAAAGTCCTGTATTTTTTATGAGTAGTCAATGAGATAAAGAGTATGATAGGGTGAACTTGATTGCTATTTGTTAGGTTAAATGGTAATTTATATGATATAGATTTGCTTAATGCGCAAAAGAGATTAATAGAAAAAAGCGCCAATAAAATGCTAAAAGGAGGCTGACATTGGGGATATTTTTTAATAAAATAGATTCAAACAAGAGAAGTAAGTATCAAACAAGGCTGTATTCTTGCTTCACTGTTCTCATCATAATCAATGTGATTAACAGCTGGTTTCTCGAGTGGCTGTGGCTTTATATCATCACAAGTAGCGTTCTTGTTATACTAGTGGTATTCCTGCTCAAAACACCTAAACGTGATTTAGAGAAAGAGTGGAAGCAGCTAGAAATAGAGAAAGACGAGGCTTTTGAAAACAGAGTCAATTTGATGATGATGAATGGCCGAAGCGACGTTCAGGCTATTAAATACATACGAAAAGAAAAAAATCTCGGTTTGCTTCATGCGAAGCAGTATCTTGACCGTATTAAAGAATCCAAGGAATAATAAAAGCGACCTTTGATAAGAATAGCGGGTTCGATTTTGAAGTGCAAAGTAACAAATAGCATATCAAAAAAACATATTTTTTCGTAGGCTTTTCGGTATTAAAATAACCAAAAGGACTATCAAATGATGGTCCTTTTCGCTTAAATGCCTAATATCGAAATGTAACCGTTATTTTTACTCTTTTCAGTTATCCAAGTTTGGAATTCGCTGATAACTTGAACTAAATCACTAACATTTTGGTTGAGGTTTCCTTTGAATTTTTTCAATTAAACCCGAGAGATCCATTCAACTTTGTTTTTATGGGCGACAGCAGAGGTGACGGACCAAACGATAATTGTTACACGATGAGCGGTGAATTTGAGCTTGTGTTAAAAAAGGCGGTGGAATTGAATCCGCTGTTTATTATTCATGGGGGAGACACCGTGTATACAGGAGAAAAGAGGTATTTGGAGCACTTTGTTAAAGTTGTCGAAAAAATAGCACCAAACATTCCCGTGTTTGTATGCGTAGGGAATCATGATGAATTAAACCTTGAAGAAAGCAACCTCGAAAACTTCAGAGCCACTATCGGAAAAGTGCACTGGGTCATTGATATTCCTGTCTTTAACTTCCGGTGCATCGCATTAAATAATATCATCAGTCCCAAGAATAAAATATATGGATTTACAGATAGAGAGCTGAATTATTTAGAGCAGCAGCTAGAGGATGCTCCTCGTAATACCGTTGTAGCTATGCATGCGCAGCCAAATATTGGCCGGTGGTCAGACCTGGGAGGTTTTCCTGTAACGACTCCTCAAAGTCAAGAATTTTTTGATTTAATTCAAGAACATCGCGTGAAAAAAGTGTTAGTCAGCCACGTGCATGCGTATGACGAGCAGTTTATTAGAAAAAACAGAAACGGGTCGTTTACGCTTGGAAGAGGTACTGATTTTGTATTATCAGGAGGCGCGGGTGCACCCCTTGATTTTGAACCGCCTTTAATTTTAAATAATTATAATTTTACGGAGTTTTTTGTTAGCCGGTACGACATTTTAGGACCTCTTCTTTGGAAGGATTTTGGACGACCTCGAAGAAATTGTTTGTAAAAACAAGAAAGTAGAAAGCTAGGTTCAAAAAAAGAGGCTGGGAAAAAAGGGTTTTAGACGAAATGAAAAATGAACCATTGATCAAGATGCTTGATTAGTGGTTCATTTTTTTTATTAGGGTAAACGTAGATTTCATGTGTATAAGTCTTTCTAGCAGGTGATTGGAGAACAAGACGAAGACTCCTGCGGGAAAAGCGGAACAGGTGAGACCCCACAGGAGTGTATGCGACGAGGAGGCTCAGCGACCGCCCGCGCAAAGCGAAGTCTTGTACGGAAATCAACTGCGGTGTCACAAGCGATTCAGCTCATGTATCCCATTTGCCTTTAGATTGGATTCACTTCGTTGTGTCCACCCTCTTTTAGAAAACCGTACGAAACCTTGTAGCAGAAGGCTCAGTCAAGCGTTATAATAGATAGTGAATGATGATATATTCTCTATATTTGTCATATATTTGTATTACATATGTAATTGAAGAAAAACATTCACTTGATATACTGTTTAATGACTTAACTTTATCTTAACATTCACAGTGAAATGCCTGTTCATAGAAACTTAGAACATACACAGCAAATGGAGGAGCTATCATGGCAAACGAAAAGATGCAAGAAGGACTCAATCGTTTTATTAAGGAAGATTTAAATGACCTTTTAGGTAGACTGTTCCCCCTAATGGACCGAGAATGTGCGGAAGAAAAGAGAATGCTTATCGAAACGGCGGTAGAGTACATTTATTCTTCAGGGTATCATCAAGGAGCAAAAGACTTGATCGAAACACATCGAAAAGATGATTACAAATTGTTAAGGCAAAAATTAGCGTCAACGCCTCCTGAAAACTAATTTTTTTGAAATTTCTTTTGACAACATAAATGTAAGGTGTTAAGATGACTCTACATTCAAAATATTATAAACAATTAAAACTCTTATTGAGAGAGGCGGAGGGACTGGCCCTGTGAAGCCCGGCAACCATTTAACAATCTTGTTAAAAAGGTGCTACATCCTGCAAAGCGTACAGCTTTGAAAAATAAGAGAGGATTTCATAGATACTATGCCTCTCTATTCATAATAGAGAGGCTTTTTATTTTATGTGAAGGTGTTTTGAATGAACAATTTCATAGAAATGCATCAGGTGCTGTGTAACGAATGTACGCAGCTTAAAAGGGAAGACCGGTGAAAAGCCGGCGCGGTCCCGCCACTGTAATGGGGAGCAACTTATTAACCACTGTTTCATGTTGAAATGGGAAGGGATAGGAAGCGATGAACCTAAGTCAGGAGACCTGCCTGTTGTATGCACTTAAGCTCTACGGGATATAGAGAGGAGTGAGGAATACGTGTTGAGAAAAACAGGCTATCTCAACTTTAGTTAAGTATGCGTATCATCTCTCTTTTCATTTCGAAAAGGGAGATTTTTTAGTTTAGCGATAAAAAAATATACAGGGAGTGGAAAAAATGAGCAGTGTAAAAAGTTCAAATGTAGGTTATCCAAGAATTGGTGAAAAACGAGAATGGAAAAAAGCGCTTGAGCAGTTTTGGGCAGGAAAGCTAGAGAAAGATATCTTTCTACAGGAAATTGAAGCTCTTCGTCTTGGGCATCTGAAAAAACAGCGTGACGCAGGAATTGAACTGATTCCAGTCGGCGATTTTAGCTTATACGATCACGTGTTAGATACAGCCGCTATGTTTGGTTTGGTGCCAAAGCGCTTTGAATATAACGGAGGCCCGGTATCGCTTGAAACGTATTTTGACATCGCGCGAGGAACAAAAGGTGCCGTAGCCTCTACGATGACAAAATGGTTTAACACAAATTATCACTACATCGTACCCGAGCTTGAGGAATGTACGCCGGCACTTGTAGAAAATCGCCCGCTTCAATTTTACAAAGAAGCAAAACAAAAGCTGAATATCAAAGGCAAGCCCGTTATTTTAGGTCCAGTAACATTTGTGAAGCTGTCAAAAGGATATAAAAAAAGTGAGTTTAAGAAAGTAGTTGAACAGTTTGTTCCTCTTTATGCAACAATCTTAGCGGAGCTGCAGGCAGAAGGCGTGGAGTGGGTACAAATGGATGAGCCGGTTTTAGCTACAACGCTATCAAAAGAAGACCTGGCACTGTATAAAGAAGTCTATCAAGTCCTGCATGACGCGGCACCGAATGTAAAAGTCATTTTGCAGACGTATTTTGACAGCGTAGATTACTATAAAGAAGTAGTTGCTCTTCCTGTTCACGGAATTGGATTGGATTTTGTACATGACCGAGGCGAAAATCTCACGGCACTTAATAAATATGGTTTTCCAACTGATAAAGTGCTGGCAGCAGGAGTGATTGACGGACGAAACATTTGGCGTGAAAACTTGGACGAACAGCTTTTAACAATCAGGGAAATTGAAGAAGCCGTATCAAAAGACCGTTTGATTCTGCAGCCTTCATCAAGTTTATTACATGTTCCTGTCACGGTGAAAAGCGAAAAAACCATTGAGCCAATTCTAAAAAACGCGCTGTCTTTTGCAGATGAAAAGCTAAAGGAAATCATGCTTTTAACAAAAGCGGTGCAGCAAGGAAAAGAAGCAATTGAAAAAGAAATAAGTGTAAGCAAACAGGCGATTCAAGCATTAAATGGATCATCTTTTCGAAATCACCAAGACGTGCAAAAAGAGCTGAAGCAGCTGCACAGCTATAAAGCAGAGCGCCAAGCGCCGTTTGACGTACGTCAACGTGTTCAGCAAGAAGCGTTTCAACTGCCGCTTCTTCCAACGACAACAATTGGAAGCTTTCCGCAAACAAAAGAAGTGCGAAAAGAGCGTCTGAAGTGGCGTAAAGGAGAGTTAAGCGATGAAGCATATGAAGCGTACATTAACGCTGAAATCAAAAAATGGATTGAAATTCAAGAAGACATCGGCTTAGATGTTCTTGTGCACGGAGAGTTTGAGCGTACCGACATGGTTGAATACTTCGGTGAAAAATTAGGAGGCTTTCAGTTTACGAAGTTTGGCTGGGTGCAATCATACGGTTCTCGCTGCGTCAAGCCGCCGCTTATTTACGGAGATGTCTCGTACGAGCAGGCGATGACGATCAAAGAAACGGTCTACGCACAGTCTCTAACCAATAAGCCTGTTAAAGGAATGCTGACGGGGCCGATTACGATTTTAAACTGGTCATTTGTGCGTGATGATATCCCGCGCTACGACGTGGCAAATCAAATTGCGCTTGCTCTTAGAAAAGAAGTGGAAGCACTTGAAAGTCAGGGCATCTCAATGATTCAAGTAGATGAACCGGCGCTGCGTGAAGGACTGCCGTTAAAACGAGAAAACTGGGAAAGCTACTTGAACGCCGCGGTGTACGCGTTCAAATTAGCCACGGTATCGGTGCAAAACGAGACGCAAATTCACACGCATATGTGCTATTCGGAATTCGAAGAGATTATTGATGCGATCAAAGCGCTTGATGCCGACGTGATTTCCATTGAAACGTCCAAAAGCCACGGTGAATTAATTTATGCGTTTGAAAAACATACGTATAACCAGGGAATTGGACTTGGCGTATATGATATCCACAGCCCGCGCGTACCGAAGCTTGAAGAGCTGACACGAAACATTGACCGCGCTCTAAAAGTGCTTGATCCTGCATTGTTTTGGATTAATCCCGACTGCGGTCTTAAAACAAGAGGAATCAGCGAGACGGTGGAAGCTTTAAAAGTGATGGTTGAGTCTGCAAAACAAACAAGAAAAAATTTATTACAAAACGCTTAATAACAAGAAAGTCAAGACCAAGCAGTGTAAACGCTACACTGCTTGGTCTTATGGGTTTTTTAAAGGCCAAAAATATCCATTGACACTTCCCGTAGATTTTTGTATCTTTTTAAAGGTGTTTTTAAAATCAGGGAGGTACAACATGAGTAACAACAGCACGCAGCACGTTAAAATTGTAACAGCGGATCCATCAGCGCTAGGCCTATTCGGACTTGCCATGGTGACACTTGTTGCATCGTTTCAAAAGCTTGGGGTAACCGATGGTGTTTCATTGGTATTGCCATGGGCAATTTTTTTAGGCGGGATAGGACAGCTAATTGCGTCTATGCAAGATTTCAAACATAATAATACCTTCGGCGCAACGGCTTTTGGTGCCTTCGGTTTATTTTGGCTAGGTGTAGCTATGACATGGCTTATTCAGCTTGGCGCATTTGGGGAAGCGCTCGCAAAAGAAGCGGATCCGAAGCAGCTCGCATTTGCTTTTGTCGGCTACTTAATTTTCAGCGTTTTTATGACGGTTGGAGCAATGGGCACTCATAAAGTATTATTTATTATTTTTGTATTAATTGATTTCTTATTTATTGGATTATCGCTAAGTACATTTGATGTGGCCTATGAATACACACATTTACTAGCAGCAGTCTCAGAGCTATTAATTGCTCTGTTTTCATTCTATGGATCTGCCGCGGCTGTATTAAATACTCACTACGGTCGAGTTGTGCTTCCAGTGGGCAAGCCATTTGGTGCATTTATTAAATAATCAAGACGTTCATTAAACAGCGAAGTAGGGTTGAATTCTGTATGATGCAGAGGTCAATCCTTTTTTGTTTGTGCGTTTTTATATATAGTAGAAAGAGATAGTTATATGTAATAGAAGCTTTTAGAGAAAAAAGAGAAATACATAATGAAAGGAATCGTTTCAATGATTATAAGACAAGTGGATGAAAAAGATTTAAACCAATTAATTACGTTAGAAAACAAAGGCTTTACACCTGAAGAAGCTGCCTCAAAAGATGCATTTATCACGCGGATTAACACCATTCCTGATACGTTTATCATCGCCCAAGAAAATGAAGAAATAATCGGATATGTGAACGGTCCCGTCATTTCAGCTCCGTTTATTACGGATGATTTGTTTGAAAAAACGATTTCGAACCCTGAGACAGGCGGTTATCAAAGTATTTTGGGTATCGTTGTAAATCCCAAGCATCATCACAAAGGAATCGCCAGTATGCTGCTAAAAGAGTTTGAAAAACAAGCACGGAACAAACAGCGCGTAACGGTGACTTTAACGTGTAAAGAAGAATTGATTCCGTTTTACGAAAAAAATGGATATGTGAATCAAGGAGTTGCGCAGTCCCAGCATGCAGGCGTGCAGTGGTTTAATATGAGTAAGGAGCTTTAATGTTACTACTATGAATTGCTTGTTACACCGCTAATGATTTCCGTGCAAGGCTTCGCTTTCCGCGGGCGGCCGCTGAGCCTCCTCGTCGCTTGCGCTCCTGCGGGGTCTCACCTGTTCCGTTTTTTCCCGCAGGAGTCTTCGCCTTGCCCTCCAATCATCAGCTAGAAGCACCTACATACACGAAACCTACGTTCACCATACCCATAAAAAAATTAGCACGAGATGAATTCTTAATCAAACTCGTTCGCCTTGTCCTTCAACTAACCTACTTTTGTTCTAACCTCTATTTCAGTTATGTAAAAGACTCTACTTTGTCAAACATATTTGACAGTAACAAGGAAGATAATATAAGATATGGATGTAAAAAGTTTTTTACATTTTAGAGATGAGTGATGAATGGTGGAAAACCGAATTAAAGAACTGCGTAAAGTTAAGCGGATGTCTCAAGATGAACTGGCGAAAGTATGCGGCGTATCTAGACAAACGATTAATGCAATTGAAAACAATAAGTATGATCCAAGCTTAGCGCTGGCTTTCCAGCTGGCCCAAGAACTGGGAGCAACAGTAGATGAGCTGTTTTTATTTCATAAATCATGAGTTAGTTAAAAAGGAGAAGGTAATGTGAAAGTAAAAAAAGCGGACGAAATGGAAAAGTTTGAAATCAAGCAAGCGGCGCGAAACGGCTTTTTATTTTATACAGTAGCGCTGTTAATTTGGTCTTCCTATGATTTTATTAAAACCGGTGAAAGAGGCTGGGAAGCCACAATCTTACTAGTAGGAATATGCGTATATTTTTGGACACTCGTTTATTATAAACGAAAAGTACATAGCTAATAAGTGAACGGAAATCGAAAATACTTTGATCACTTCACATAAAAGAGATTTACAGAGCAACGGCGGTGAAATGAATGAAAAATCGAGCTGCAGGAGTAGCTCTTACAAGCATGGGCATGTTACTGTTGATGATAACGTTAATACTTCCTGTTCCGGGATTAATCTACAGTTTACTTGTAGGAAGCAGCATTCTACTAAAAGGATGCGGAACAGGAGGAATAAAAAGGTGTATCACCTGAATGCAGCGTGATGTAGAAAAGGAGGTTCCTTTTGAAAAAAAGAACGATTATTATAGCTGCACTTTTATTTATCATCGTATTTTATTTTACATATACCGGGAAAGCCTATCAGTTAAAAGACGTCATAAAAGTAGAGGAAGCAAACGTTACGCGTATTGAAATAGATACGGACGAAGGAAAACGTGTAGTAGATGACAAAAAAGAGATAAAGCAAATCGTACATTCTTTAGCAAAAGTAGAAGTGAAAAAAAGCAAGGAACTCGATCCAAAGTTTGACCAGTCTTACTGGGTAAAAATCGTTGAAAACGGAAAAGATGCGTACGGATTAACGATTTACGATGACGATTACATAAAAGCGTTTAACTTTGAAGATAAAAAACAGGCGACGTATACGATTGTTAAAGATCAAAAAGTAGATGTTAAAAAGCTGTTTTCAACTAAATAAAAAACCTACTAAAAAAGACAGCCTGCGCTGTCTTTTTTTATAAAAATAATAGATTGAAAATTTTGACTATTTTAAGTGGAATTAATCCTTGCCTATATAATTAATAAATGATTGAATTAGGTCAATATCGGGGTTAACTAACAGTGCTGGAAGAAGGCCAAATGTTAATAATACAAGGACGTTTGATCCAATAAAGATGCGAAGTGCTTTTTTGATTTTCATGATATTTCCTCCCTTTTTTATATTTTCGTATAAAAAGAGAAAAAAATCAATAGAAATGTGACGAAAATGTGAACTTTTTGTCTGGTAGTCCCTGATAGATTATAAAAATTCCCTCTCTATACTAGATAAAGAGGGGATATAGTAAATCATAAAATATGTAGAAACATTAAAAGTACATGCGCAGATTCCCGATAAATCGGTAGAGAAAATAGCATGAAAAGCCAATTAAGATACATCCAGCTGCAATAGAAACCCATTTGATATAAAGCTGATTCAGCACTTTTCTAGTTCCAGAGACAATTGTCATTAAGCCCAGATCATGAATTAAAATTCCCGTTAATATTCCGGAAGCAATCACTAGGAAATGAAAAGAGTGAGAGGCTTGAAGCGAATTTGTCAGCACCGTTCCAAATACGCTCAGCCAAAAAATGAGATTGCTCGGAGAAATCGCAACAAAGATTCCGTTCACATAAGAAGAGGCAAACGACTTTTTTACGTGTTCTCCAGGAGCCGTTATATCATGATCCGCGTGTCTAATGCTGTCATAGCCAATATAAAGTAAAAAAAGTGCCCCTACAAGCCACATAACAAGCTGGATAAAAGGAGCAGACAAAAAAGAAGCCAGTCCAGAGTAAAGAAGCACAATTAGCAACAAATCAACCGTCATGCCTCCAAGTCCCACAACCCAGCCGTGAAGAAAACCATTTTTTAAACCCTGCTTCGTCATTTCAATCGTTACCGTACCAACGGGAAGGGCAATCGAAAGACCGAGCAGCACATTTGTTAAAAATAACGTCACCAAAAACAAAACCTCTTTCAATCTCGTATCTACTATCGTTTTCCGTTTAAGTGGTCTTTCATTATATAAAAATATGTAATAAAATTCAATATTATGAATAAAAAAACATACAGTGAAGATAAGAGGAGGAAAAAAGTAAATGAAGTTAATTTGTGAATCGTTACAAAAAGAAGACTATATACAAGAACTTTCTGAAGTGAATTTTACACATCCTTTAATTCAACAAAAGGTACGTGAACTCAAAAGCGGCTCGCCTTATTCTCCAATAGCGTACATAAAAAAAGCGTACGAGTTTGTGAGAGATGAAGTTTCTCATTCATGGGATATTCAAAGCAGAATCATCACGAAAACGGCTTCAGAGGCTTTAAAAGAAAAGGAAGGAATTTGTTACAGCAAATCTAATCTACTAGCCGCTTTGCTGCGTGCAGAAGGGATTCCGACAGGCTTTTGTTATCAAAGATTAATCCTTGGGGATACGATAGACACAGGCTACTGTATTCATGCGTTAAATGCTGTCTACATCAAAAGTGAAGAGAAATGGATTCGATTAGACGCGAGAGGAAATAAAGAAGGAGTGCAAGCCGACTTTTCGCTAAAAAAAGAAAAACTGGCTTTTTCAGTAAATCCTACACAGGGTGAAGTAGACTATGCGACTATTTATACAAAACCTCGTAAAGAAACAATGGACGTGTTGTCTCAGCACGAAGACTGCTTGGATATGTATTTGCACTACTTGCCTACCGAGCTATAAAAAGAGGCTGGGACAAACATATTTTAGTTAAAGGAAGATCCGAACGATGAATGGAGAACCTTAATAGAGAATGAAATTCGTTCGGATTTTTTATTGATAGTTTCATGTATGTGGCTGCTTCTAGCTGGTGATTGGAGGGCAAGGCGAAGACTCCTGCGGGAAAAGCGGAACAGGTGAGACCCCGCAGGAGCGTACGCGACGAGGAGGCTCACCGGCCGCCCGCGGAAAGCGAAGTCTTGCAAGGAAATCAACAGCGGTGTAACAAGCGGTTCAGCTCATCTCTCCATTTTATTCGTCTTTAACTGAAAAATTAGTATGCCATCTCTTCACCATTTTAAACGCTTTCCTGCATAGTGGCTGACGGTCTTTTAAACGCAGCAACAAACCACACAATATTCGTAATCAGTAAGCCTAAGCAAGAAATCATTACACCTATGATGGAAGCTAAGTTTCCTGAGAAATCTTCCAGTCCAAATAAAAACAGAGCCGGCATTAGTAATAGAGTGCTAGCAGCGATTAAAAGTCCAATGCTGCAAAAAGCAGCCATCACAAATTTTAAGAAATGCATTCCTAGCAGATAAAATGCTAAAGGCAATAGATATAAAAATAGAATCATGCCAAGAGATAACCACATCCCAACTGAACCGAACGTGTTAACATTGGGACCAGAATCTGCTAGAGGAGAAAGCGAAGCAAGAACTATGATAGAGCAGAAAAATAGGCCGGAAAGCAAAGTGGTGATCGCTACACTATTTTTTGTTGTCGAATTACGCACTGTTTGTTAACCTCCTTTCTCAATAAAAAAAGTATATGGATTAATTTTACAATATAAAAGTCCGGAAATCACCAATTTTTTACAAAAATATTCGATAGGCTGGATAATAATGAAGATAAGATGGGTTGAGATAATACACGTGAACATATTTTTTGTGTGGGCCTGGATAGTGGGTTTCGTGCCAGTATTGCGTCAGTATTGTTTGAATAGGGTGCGAATGAGGGGCTTCTCCGTAATGTCCGTAGTAGATGCCGCTTCCTGAATAAGGAGAATACATAAAATCACCTGCCTGCTTAAATGAATGTGTTACACGGTATGTTTTTACGTTGGTTAACGTTCTTCTACAGTGCAAAAAGGGCACAATTAGGTCATTGGCTATATGAATGCTCTCTTACAGTAAGAAAGACCTCTAAAAGCACGAGGTCATAAGCTAAGCATCTGTATGTTCTTCACTGAAATTCCTTTGAAAATCCAAAAAACGAGTTCCTTGAAACGTCAGTATTCCTTCGTCTCCTTCTGCAAGCTTGCCGTACTGGCTGCCTGAAACAGCAAATTCAGAGCGGTCGGTGCTTTCAAATTGAAAGGTTACGTAGTAAGTTGTAGACGTATGAGAGTGGTGATGTTCGTGAGCATGGCTGTTATGGTGCTGGACGTTTGTCCGTTTGCCCGTAATTTTTGCTTTTACGGATAGACGGGGAGACTGCTCATTTTTGCTCCACGTGCTGATTCCTTTAAAAATAGAAAATAAGAAAATACCAATAACAATAACAAAAAATAGCATAACAAACGTAGGCATTCCGTTAAGTAACGCATCGTCTGGAAAAAAAGCGCCTCCGCTTAGGTCAGCATCACCTTCAAAAACAATGTCATCTCCGGACGGATCATCTTCAAATATCATTTCATCTTCAAACATTCGTATTCCCCCTTACTATAAATACGGTTCCTGAATGGAAAAAGTTTCATCTTTATAGTAGTCTTATGATAGGATAGCTAGTTACTATTCATACATATGAGTGAACAAGGAAAAGGAGAGATCAACATGTGGAAATACAAAGTTGTTATGTCTGGAAAGACGTGGCCAAACGCTTACGAAAAGCTAGCGGAACACTGCGATATTCAAATGTGGGAAGGAGAAGGGAAGATTCCACAAGAAACGCTGCGCGACTGGCTTCGTAATGCTGACGGCTTTTTTAATATCGGCCACATTACAGTGGACGAAGAGCTATTAGAAGCAGCACCGAATCTGCGCGTTATTTCTCAATCAGGCGTCGGGTATGACAGTGTAGATGTCGAAGCGTGTACCAAAAAAGGCGTGCCGTTTAGCAATACGCCGGGCGTGTTAGTAGAAGCGACGGCTGATTTAACGTTTGGTCTCTTATTGTCAGCAGCTCGCCGCATTCACGAAGGCTATGAAAAAGTGAAACAAGGAAACTGGGAAACGGTATTTGGCGTTGATTTATTTGGAAAAACGCTTGGTATTGTTGGAATGGGCGATATCGGAAGCGCCGTTGCCAGACGAGCAAAGGCATCGGGGATGAACATCGTTTACCACAACCGAAGCCGCAAGCATGAAGCAGAAAAAGAGCTTGATGCCGTATATCTTTCGTTTGAAGAACTGCTTCACACAGCTGACTGTATCGTATGCTTAGTACCGCTTTCAGATAAAAGCAAAGGCATGTTTGGAGAAGCGGAATTTAAAGCAATGAAAAGCAGCGCGTATTTTGTGAACGCAGCGCGCGGGGGATTAGTGGATACGGAAGCACTGTACGAAGCGCTGAAACATGAAGAAATTGCGTATGCCGCACTGGACGTAACAGATCCAGAGCCGCTTCCGGCAGATCACAAGCTGCTGCAGCTTTCAAATGTGCTAGTAACGCCGCATATTGGAAGCGCTACGTACGAAACGCGCAATCGCATGGCAGATCTAGCCGTCCAGAACCTGCTTTTAGGCCTTGAGAAAAAGCCTTTAGTGACGTGCGTGAATGAAGAAGTGAACTACAAGTAAGGAGAGATTTTTTGTTAAAAGCATTACAGCTTATTTTTTCAATTATTACCGTTGGACTGGCTCTTTATATGATGCTCACTCACAATTACCAGTTCCTTTCGTTTTTAAATATACTTCTAGGCTTAACGATGCTAGTTTTAGGAGCAATTGAGTGGCAAAAAAGAAAAAAAACCAGCGCGTGGCTGTTGCTGTTAGTTGCGCTGTTTAGCTGGTTTGTTGGTATTTACCGCATGATCAGTTAAAAACGCTTGGCATTTGCCAAGCGTTTTTTTAATGTGCTTTTAGCTGTGTTTCTAACACGTTTTCAATAACGGAAGCTACTCCGTTTTCATCGTTTGTTAATGTAACGTCATCTGCTAGTGCTTTAATTTCCGCGTGCGCATTTGCCATAGCAATTCCTTTTCCAGCCGTTTGAAGCATCGATACGTCATTAAAGCTGTCTCCAATGGCAATGGTATCCTGAAGAGAAGCGCCAAGCTCTTTGACAACGTAGGTTAATGCATTTCCTTTTGAGGCGTCTTTGTGTTCGAGTTCAAAGTTGTGATCAGCGGAAGAGACAAGGGTCATGTCATGCTGCTTGCTAAAGTGATCCCAGCCTTTTTTTCGTTTTTTATCATCAAATGAAAAAGCTAATACGTTATAAAGCTCAGCGTTTGTATTTAAAATGTCTTCATACGATGCAACAAAGGCAAATCCCGTTTGGCTGTACTGCTTAGCCGCAGCGTGATGAAGTCTTTCTACGTCCACGTTTTTATTGGCGCTTTTTACCCGGTCAATTTCAATGGCCAGCAGCTCTCGGCCCGAGTTTGGTGTATAAATCGCATGCTCTGCAAACACTTCATAATAAAATTCGTTTGCATCCAGCCACTGAAGCGCTTCTTTTACGTGATGGGCATCAATTGGAACAGAATGTCTAAGCTTTCCGTTCGGGTCATGAATAGTCGCTCCGTTTGCGGCAATCACCCAAAGATTTGAAAGCTCAGCTTTTTTTAAAATTTCCTGCACGTCGAAATAAGCGCGCCCTGTAGCAACCACGACTTCAACTCCATGTGTTTGCGCTTTTTTAATTGCTTCTGCATTAATTGTGCTAATTTCACTGCTGCTATTTAAAAGAGTTCCATCTAAGTCTGTAAAAATCATCTTCATAAACTATCTCTCCCTTTGACTATTATTACTTGTTTTTGCGTGTTTTATCTTGTTTATCCTACAATAAACGAAAAAACACTGATAATCAAGCGTTTTTACATTGTTTTTACAAAAGAAACAAGTATAATAAAGTAAAAAGCAGAAAGAAAACAGGTGAACAAGCAATGCTAAAACAAGAAAGACGCAAACAAATTATGAATTTGCTTGAAAAAGAAGGGCGCATTGTAGCTACGACGCTTAGTCAAACGCTGAACGTTTCAGAAGATACAATCCGCAGAGACCTGCGGGAAATGGACGCGCTCGGTTTGCTGCAGCGTGTGCACGGAGGAGCACTTCCGCGTTCCACGTCTGCGGTTGATTACAAAGAGCGTAAACGTGAATTGATGGATGTTAAGCATTCACTTGCCGTTGCGGCGCTTCCGTTAATTAAAGACGGGCACGTGCTCTTGATGGACGGAAGTACAACAAATATTCAGCTCGTCAAAGCTTTTCCAAAGAATTTAAACGTTACGGTTATTACAAACAGTCCGTTAATTACCGTTGCATTAGCGGAACATGACTTTGTAGAAGTTGTTTCTCTTGGAGGAACGTTTCGAAAAGAATCGATGGTCACGGTAGGACAAAGCGTGGTTGATACGCTTAAACAAATTCGAGCGGATCTTTGTTTTTTAGGCGTGTACGCGATCGATCCGAAAATTGGCATGAGCATTCCTTTGCTTGAAGAAATGCACATTAAAAGTCAAATGATTAAAAGCGCGAGTGAAGTAGCGGCTATTGTAACAGCTAAAAAACTCAATACGTCTTCAACGTACACGTTCAGCTCAGCCAACTCACTAGATTGGCTCATTACAGAAGAACATGTGAACGAAACCGTGTTAAATGCTTATCGCGAAATCGGCATTGAAGTGATCACAAATAAATAGTAGTGTTAGTAAGGAAGTATATGGTAATGTAGAGTAAAAAGGAGCTTGAGCGATGAGCGAACAAATAGATGTTACGCAGGAATTAGCGAAGCTTCAGCAAAGAGTCGAACACCTAGAGAAAAGAGTGAAAGAAGCAGAGTCCAGGCAAGGCCCTTTATGGTTTCTATGGGAAGCTATACGATCAATTTTAATTGGACTATTTATTGTAGGACCTGTGGTCGCCATTATTTTTGGTGTGTTAGGGGCACTATCCGGAAAATAAAAGACCCGTTTTTTTATCGAAACGGGTCTTTTATTATTATTTTTCTGAATCAGAGCGAAACTTTGTGCTGACAAAAATGATAATGGCTAATAGAATCACAATTGGCAGCCAAATAATTTCAAATTTATAAGCTGGCTCTGCAAGTGCGGCGATAACAGCGCCAAAGCAGTAAAGCACAAGAGACAGCGCGCGAAGAATCGCATCGGTGTTAAACGTTTTGCGGTAGCGAGAGCTGCGAAAACGTGCCGTTACGTCTTCAAAGAAGTTAGCAAGCGTCCCTGTTAATACAGTTGTAGAAATTCCGGCTACGCCAAGCTTTCGAGCAGCCGTTGTTTGAAGACCCATTGCTGAGCTTAATAAGAAAATAAATAAGTAAGTTACGTGTAAAGAAGGAGAAAACGAAGATAAAAGTGCAAAAACAAGTAAAATCAATCCTTCTATTCCAAGGGCAATCGTTACAGCTTTAGGCCAAAACGTTTTTTCTTTGTTTCCAACTAGGATTGCAGCTCCTACAACTCCTACAATAAAACCTCCTAAAGCTGTGAGGGAATGAAAAACAGTTGTTCCAAGCGAGTTTCCGATTGCTAACCCAAGCAGCACGATGTTTCCCGTCATATTTGCAGTAAAGATATGGCCAAGGCTTAAGTAGCCAATCACATCCACAATACCTGCTGTTACGCAAAGAACGAGCAAAATAATGTTTCGATAAGTAGAATTCGTCACGGTAAGTCATCCTTTCTTTTTATACCAACTAAACAGTTTACCGTGAAGAAAAAAATCTGTCCAGAGAGTTGTCCTACAAATTTTCAAGTGTGTCCCACCCAAAAGCCACTTCAGATAGAGATGTACCATCAATGATAACGTCAGCGCGATCGATTCTTTTTCCGCCAAGCGCTTCATAAAATTGACAGGCGCCGTTTTGTTCAAAAGCCCATGTGAGCATCGTATGTATATCACGGTCTACAAGCTCTTGCGCTATTTTATGCATAAGCGCTTTGCCAATTCCTTTTCGCTGATGCTCTGTGAGTAAATACATGGCATACAGTTCTCCGGTATAGGAAGGATGCTTGTTGGTTCTTTCTTTACCATAAGAAGCAAAGCCTACGATTTGACCGTTTTCTTCTGCAACGAAAACAGAATTTGATTCCAGCTGCTTTTTCCAGACGGCTTTTCGCTTTTCAGCGTTCAACGAATGTAAAAAAGAATCCGGAACAAGTCCTTTATAAGTCGATTTCCAGCTTTCTACGTGTACGTGGGCAATGCCCGCTTCATCACCAATTCTCCCTTGACGTATCATCTGCTCACCTCGTTTTTTTCTATATTTTAACATAAATTTAAAGGTGGTATCCCCGTTTTTCCGTTTTCTTTGTATATATATAGTAGCTATTTTACATAACAAAGGAGATGACGTAATGAGTAAATTATTATTAAAAGATCAGCCGTTACTTGTACTGCCGGCGCTTGCAGTCAAAGTAGGAGTGAACGGAGCGCTGTTTCTTCAGCAGCTTCACTACTGGCTTGAAAAAAGCGTAAACGTGCAGGACGGATATACGTGGGTATACAATACCAATCAGCAGTGGCTGCAGCAGTTTCCGTTTTGGTCGCTTTCAACGATTCAACGCATCATTTCAAAGCTTGAAAAAGAAGGGTTGATTATAAAAGGAAAATACAACCGCTCTAAATTTAACAACACGGTTTGGTACCGAATTGATTATGAGCAATTAGAAAAGCTTATGCCAAGCGATGAATTTGAAGAGCTCGAAGATGTCAATTTGACAGAAAGGGCTAGTCAAATTGAAGCAGCGGAGCCGGTCACAGTGACTGCGTCATTAACAGAGACTACAGCAGAAAATACAAATCAAATAAAAAGAGAAGAAGACGCGCATGACGCTTACGCCCAAACGTTGGAAGCCGCTTTTATTGCTAGAAGAAACCGAGGGATGTATCCTTCAGCCAGTGATTTAAAGCATATGTACGAAGTCGCAAAAAGCGAAATACCACTAGAAACGGCGCTATCAGGACTGCAGGAAGCATTCGATCACTACGTGCCTAAATACAGCGGTGATACCATTCGAACGTTTGCTTATATTAAACAGCATCTTTTTCATAAGCATTATGTAACATCACAGCGTACGCTAGCGAGTCAACAGGCTGAAAAGCCGATTTCCTACGTCAATAAAAAGCGTGTCGTTCGCAAGGAAATGACGCCGGATTGGCTAAGAGAAAATGAAGAGACAGCGCCTTCAGCTCCTGCTTTTAAAGACGATGCTCACTTTGAAGAAGAAAAGAAAAAGCTTGCTGAAAGTCTTCGCGAGTTGGAGCAAGAATTAAAAAATAATTGAAAATACCACTGGACTTTTATAAGATAAAAGATAGTAAACCTTTTGAATGCGAAAGGTTTACTTGGTAAAAGAAAAGCGGCTTTTAAAGAAGGTGCGCCATAAACGTGATAAAATTTTTGTTTTTGCTGTTCATGCCTACAATCTTTGTTTTGTTCGGTTTGTGGCTTATCCAAAATGTGTTGGTAACATTTGTTTGCTTTTACGGCTGGATGTTTATGATTTTATATGCGAATAATAAAATTAACTTTAAGGTAGCGCTTACAAAGAAATCTCTGTATGTGGGAACTCTCAGCGGAGTTTTATGTGCCGCTGCTATAATTGGAAGCAGCCTGCTTTTTTCTGGTAAAATCTTTCATGTAGAAGATATGCAAGCGGTTTTGCAAATATGGGGATTTAGCGGATGGAAAGTTACCGTTTTAGCCGTCATTTTGATTTTTATTAATCCTGTTTTAGAAGAAATGTATTGGCGAGTCTATATAGAGAATAAAGTGAAGAAGCATCTGTCCTTACCTGCTTCAAGTATTGTTACATCAAGCTTTTATACGCTTTATCACCTGTTTATTATTCTGCCCGTTTTTGCGTTTCCTTTTAATTGGATCTCGGCTGCAGGCGTTTTTTTAGCAGGTATAATGTGGGCGTGTATAAGGGAGCGATATGGTGCCAAAGCGGCAATTATTAGTCATGCGTTAGCGGACGCGGCGATTATGATTGTATACGGATTATATGTAAGATAGTGGTATTATATCAAAAAACCATGAATCGTTATTCATTTATAACTTGTTTTCATGGTATAATAACAATAATAGTAAAATTTTATCAACACATTTGAATTGAAATAATGTATACTTGTAATACAAAGATTGAAGCGTTTACATAAATCGGAATACACATAGTTAATCTGGGTCCGATGAAAACAAAAAAAAGAGAGAGATAATTACTTGGAGGAGGAATAGAAGTATGTTTGTACCTATTGAGCGTAAAAAAGTATCTAGTCAAGTGCTTGATCAATTAAAAAAGATGATTAAAGAGAAAACGTTCCCGCCAGAGTCTCGTTTGCCGTCGGAACATGAGTTATCCAAAATGTTTGGAGTGAGCCGCGCACCAATTCGTGAAGCGCTAAGCGTTCTTTCTGCCAGTGGATTGATTGAATCAAGACAAGGCGGAGGAAGCTACGTAAAGCGTGTAAACTTAGTGGGCATGCTTGATCCAATGACGTTTGAAATGGTTGAAGCAGATCAGGTTCTTGAACTAATTGAAATGCGTATTATCATTGAGTCGCAGGCAGCAAGCCTAGCCGCGCTGCGCCGCACAGATGAAGAACTGATTGAAATTAAAGAATCGTTAGAAGCATTTAAAAAGACGGTTCATAACAGTGAAGAAATTGGACATGAAGCAGACTATCGTTTTCACCATGATATCGTGAAAGCAGCTCATAATTCATTCCTTCTTCATGCCGTAGAAGATTTAGGGCATTTATATCGAAAAGCGCTTGCTTATTCGTTAAATAAAAGCCAAAAAGAAAATCGCAAGCAAACGGATGCTGACCATGAACGCATTTTTGAAGCGATTAAAAATGGAGAGCCAGAAGAAGCAGCAGAAGCGGTTCGTGATCACTTAGAGCACGTTCGCCAAAAAGTAATGGTATCTCAATAATAAAAAAACGACAGCCCGAGTGGCTGTCGTTTTTTTATTAATCAGACCATTCATGTGAGGAAATAGCACACGATGAAAACGAAAATTTATGCTTAAGCCGGTGCAAATGTGCCGGCTTTTTTTGTGTGAAAGGAGAAAATATCTAATTATACTCTTTAATAATCAGAAAATACAGTATTGTTAATAATTTTACGACGTGGTATTTTATTAACAAATGTTACTTTTATTTACATATTTATGTTAGTAAATCTAACATTTATAGAAAGAGGAGGGATAAGATGCTTTCATCAAGCGTCGGATATTTGATTTTACTGATTTTTGGAGGAGGATTTACGGCCGTTACAATTATGATGCAGCGCCGTCAAGGAAAGGAAATGACGGCTGAGCAGTTCAGTACAGCCGGAAGAAATGTAGGCGTTGGGCTGGCGAGTGCATCCATTATCGCCGCGTGGACATGGGCCGCTACGTTAATGATGTCTTCATCCACAGGCTATCAGTACGGAATTAGCGGACCGTATTGGTACGCAGCGGGAGCAAGCATTCAAATTTTGCTGTTTGCCATTGTAGCGATTAACCTGAAGAAAAAAGCACCGAACGCTCATACGTTTTTAGAATTTATTGCACAGCGTTTCGACGTGAAAAATCATCGTTTAATGCTTGGATTTGCTCTTATGACAAATATTATTGTGACCGCCATGGTTATTTTAGGAGGAGCCATTGCTTTAAACTCTCTTACTGGGATGAATATTTTTGTTGCCGCTTTTTTAATTCCTCTTACGTTTACCATCTACACCATGATTGGCGGTTTAAAAGCCTCATTTGTTGCTGATTATTTTAACACCGTTTTTATTTTCATTATTTTATTTATTTTTGCTGCTGCCGTTTATTATAAGTTCGGCGTAACAAGCGTGTACGAAGGGCTGAAAAATCTGCCTTCGTCACAGCACATGCTTACGATGGCATCGGTGCCGGGCCTTTTTTTTGGGATGATTAATATTATCGGGAACTTCGGTACGGTCTTTGTGGATCAAGCTTACTGGCAGCGTGCCATCGCAAGTAAAAACAGCGCTGCTTCAAAAGCGTATATTTACGGCGGAATTGCCTGGTTTTCGATTCCCTTTGCCGTTGCCACTTTCCTTGGCGTAAGTGCCGCTGGTCTTGGAATTGCGGTTGATTCACCAGATTCCATTGCACCCGTTATGGCGTCACACGTGCTTGGAAATCTAGGTTCTATTTTGTTTTTAACGATGCTGTTTATGGCAGTAATGTCGACAGGAGCGGCTGAATTAACGGCGATCACGAATATTATCGTAACGGACATTTACCTGCGTTCTATCAACCCAAAAGCAAGCAGTAAAAAAATCTTAAGCACGTCGCGGAAAGTGACGCTTGGCTTTGGGCTGGCGATGGGCGTGTTTTCCATTTTACTGTTTTACTTAGGAATTAGCCTTGGGTTTGTGTATATGGCCATGGGTATTTTCGTCAGCGGAGCCGTTATTCCCGTTACGCTTGGATTGATGTGGAAAAAAGCGACGAATACAGGTGCATTTTACGGCGCGCTGTTAGGAATGATCGGAGGCGTTATCGCATGGAACACATCTGCTTACGTGATTAATGGTTACATTAATGTGGATGCCCTTGGCGGACTGTATCCAATGCTTATTGGAAATTCTACCGTTTTTATCATCAGTGGGGTCATATCAATTGGACACGGCTTGCTTGCTAAAAAAGAATTTGACTTTGATGAACTAAAAGATAAATTCAAAAGCTTTGATGAACATGGAGATGAACCATTAAGAGAGGAAGTGGCGTATGGATCCACAACAACAGTTAAATAAAGACGCAAAGCTATGTACGCGCTGGGCGCTGGGACTTACATTCTTATTTGTCCTCTTGTTTCCAGGCGTGATGTTTTTAACGGGCTATCAATATACGCTTTCCTTTTTTAAAGGTTGGACGTATCTGGCGTTTGGCTGGCTGATTATCGCAGGGATTTGTATTATTGTCGGGCCTGTGGTGGAGTTCGTGAGGGAGAAGAAGGATAGTGCTTTAAAATAATAGATTTCATCAAAGAACAGCTTTTCTTTTGCAGAAAAGCTGTTCTTTCATTGATTACTTAAATTGGTCTAGAATTCCTCTCCAACTTACACACCCACCGGTAATACTGCACCACCATCCAAAACAACAGTGGATTTAAGAGGAGCGAATACCACCACGTCCACCATCCGTAGTGAAAATAACCCCAAGGAGCAGGGAGAAGAGCCACTACTTCATAAAGTAAAACAGCAACCGACCAAAATAAAATATAGGCGGCTTTTTTTGTGAGTTTCCCGGCAAGGGGATAGTAGGTAAGAAAAAGCATGTTTACAGGCGGAATGAGAACAGTATAAGCAAAAATACCTTGCCAGTCCGTCTCTTGTGTAAAATACCAGTAGCCGTGAAATTTGAAATTAATAAAGACGTCAAAGATGTGCTGAGCAGCAATGGTGAACATCCAAATGTGTACAATTTGATTTGCTGTGAAGCGCTTGTTTGTTTTAAAAGCAAGAACGTTAAATACTAAAATAGAAAGAATTAATCCAATCATATTGGTTCTCCTTTTGGCTTCTTGACTATATTGTATAATTTTAGGAGGTTAAATCCAATAGAGAAATGGACATACTACGAATTTTCTGCGGTCTTTTTCACAGTGACGGACTGTACTTTTTTTCGATTTCTTAAAAAGGCGATCACGAGTAAAAAAGCAGGAATGACAATTTGAAACGGAAGATGTAAAGTGAACGGAATAATTTTTAAACCTTCATAGACATGTTCGAAATAGTTTTGAGCAAGAGACAATGAATAAAACAAAATGACCAAGCCGATTGGAAATACAAGCGGTGACGGGTTTTTAAGCTCAAACACGTGGGAAAGGCCCAGCACAGTGGCGTAGAAAAACAGACCGATTTTAAAGAAGCCGCCAGTGATTAAAGCCACCATAAAAAACACATCAAGCCGCTCTAAAAACCCTGCAAATTGAATGCTTTGAACGGTGCTTAAAAGCGGAAAAGCAGACCTCGATGTTAAGGTAACGCCCAGCACACCTATATTCACAATCATTGTGATCATAAGATTAATACCGTTTAATGTGATTGCGCTGAATACAATCAGAGCGGTCTTTTTCACATTTTTTGTATACGGGAAAATCATTGCAAATACAATCACTTCACCAAAAGGAAAATAAAGTGTTTGGCTGTAGGCAACGCGAAGCACCGGAGCGATGCCTTTTTCAAGAATCGGCCGCAGGCTTGTAAAATCAATGAGGCCGGAAACAAAGATAAGAATAAAGCCAGCAACGGCGAGTACGTAAATGAAGAAAAACAGCAGTTCCGCCGAACGTGCCATTACTTCAATTCCTTGGCGAACGGTATAGATAATTCCGAGCATTAGTAAAGCGTTCACTATAAAAAGCGGCGTATCGGGATAGACGAACGTAAGAAGCATCGCGCCAAAATCGCGCAGCACCCGCGCGGCTCCATTCGCAAAATATAATATGTAAAGAAAAGCAAGTATGCGTCCCGGCACTTTTCCAATAATTTTTTCGATATACTCCGTCAGGGCTAAATCCGGATAATAGCGGTGCAAGCGATAATACATAAAAATAAGTGCATAGCTGCTGATCATACCAACTAAAATAGCAATCCAAGCATCTTGCTTAGCGTCCATTGCTAAGCCGACCAAAAAGGCGCTGCCAATCTCAAAGAGCGTAATTAACACAAACAGCTGCCATCCGCTAATTCGAGCTTTTTCCACTGCCTATCCGCCTCCTTTTCTACAGCTAGTATGCGCTTTTTAACGTGAAGCATATGCATCATGTAAGTAAAGAGTTGGAAAGGAAATAGGGATATTTTGTTAAAAACTAAGTGCGCTAGCCGAAGATATAAGAGAGAAGTACGTAAAAGGAGAGAGCGTATTGGATTTATTTGAAGTTATATTGAGTATCCATATTGGACTCGGAATGATTTGTTTGCTTTCAGGAGCGGTGTCCATGTTAGCGGCTAAGAAAAAAGGAGGGCATACCAAATGGGGAGAAGTGTACCACGGTGTTTACGCAGCCCTAGCCGCTACAGCTATCATGTTAGCGATTTGGAAATGGAATGAAATTGCCTATTTATTTTATATTGCGGTGTTTTCATACGGATTAGCGGTATACGGGTACTTAGCACGCAAGCAAAAATGGAAGAGCTGGCTTCAGCATCATATTCGCGGGATGCTGGGGTCTTATATCGGAGCGGTTACCGCGCTGCTTGTGAATATTGGAGACAGTATTCCGCTGTTAAATATGCTTCCGCCTCTTTTTTATTGGTTTTTGCCGACGATTATTGGCAGTCCGCTTATTTACTTAGTCGGAAGACGCTATCGAAAAAATCCTTCCGCTTCTAAAAAAATATCATACTAACGAAAAAAGCCTTTTCTCTATAAAAGGCTTTTTTCTATGGCGAACATTTGTGCTATGATAGAGAAGCAAGGAGGATACAGCATGAAAGAAAATCATCAGTTTACCATACATACAGATAAAGAAAAGCTTGATATAGATGTTATCTACTCGTACCTTCATCATGAATCATACTGGGCAAAAGGAATTCCGTTTCATCTTGTTCAAACATCTATTGAACATTCCGTTTGTTTTGGCGTCTATGATGAGTGCGATAAACAAGTAGGGTTTGGACGGATTATTTCAGATTTTGCGACGTTTGCTTACTTGGCGGATGTGTTTATTCTTCCGCACGCGCGAGGCAATGGCCTTGGAAAAGCATTGATACAAGAAATGATTCGCTATCAGCCGATTCAACACGTACGAAAAATTTTACTAGCGACAAAAGATGCTCACGGTTTGTACAGTCAGTACGGATTCAAAGAAGTCAAAAACAAACAGCTGTTTATGCAAATTTTTAAAAAGGGCATGTACGAGCGGGCGCTTTATTCAAAAGAAAATAAAATACTGCCTGGAAAAGAGGGATAGGTATGGCTGAAGAGTTACGTAAAAGCGTATTTAATGAAGAGTTGATTACGCACTTAAGCGACACTTTTTCACGTGAAATGAGCTCATTTGATCAAAAAGCGTTTCATGAGCTGGTTTTTCAACAGGACTGGGAAGACTTAGCGCTGAAAGAGCGCATGAGAAGAATTACGTTTTCCATGCATGAAGTGCTGCCAGATGATTACGAAGAAGCGCTTCATATTTTATATAAAGCGGCTCCAACGGTAGGAGGGCTTCAAGGCACGGTTTTTCCAGATTACGTGGAACTATACGGATTAAACGATTGGGAAGCTTCCATAAAAGCACTCGCGTTTTTTACGCCGTTTTCCACATCAGAATTTGCGGTGCGTCCATTTTTAATTCAAGATCAAAAACGAATGCTCCAGCAAATGATTGAGTGGGCAGGAGATGAAAACCATCATATTCGCAGATTAGCAAGCGAAGGGAGCCGACCTAGACTTCCGTGGGGACAATCAGTACCTGCGTTAAAGCAGGATCCAAAACAAACGCTGCCGATTTTAGAGCAGTTAAAACGCGATGAATCGCTCTATGTCCGCAAAAGCGTAGCCAATCATTTAAACGATATTTCGTACATAGAAAAAGATTGGATGCTTGATGTGATGAAAAGCTGGTACGGAAAAGATGCTAAAACCGACTGGATTGTTAAACACGCGTGCCGTTCACTGCTGAAAAAAGGAGATTCTGAAGCTCTGTCTCTTTTTGGCTATGGAGATGACCCAGGCGTAATTGTCACAGGTCTTGGCTTACATCCACATACGATTACAATCGGTGATAGCATTGACTTTTCATTTGAGCTATCCGTGGAAAAACCCATGCCGCTTCGCATAGAGTATGGAATTCATTACGTAAAAGCAAAAGGAAACCGCACTCAAAAGGTGTTTATGCTAAAAAATGTTCAAGCAAAAGCAGGCCAAACGCTTACCGTCACAAAAAAGCATGGGTTTAAAGATTTAAGTACAAGAAAACATTACAGCGGTACGCATACGCTTTCTGTTATTGTAAACGGAGTAGTAAAAGCAGAAGCGGATTTTGTGATCGAGTAGCTCTTTCCTGATGGAGAGAGTTTCTTTATGTTTCTATAGAGTTGATAAGGAAACTTAAATCAATAGGTTGTTGCCTCTTTACTTATTTACAAAATCGACTGAGAAACATCCATTTAAATTCCTTTTATGGTATATTAATCCTTAAGGAGTGGTGAAGTGAAGAAATTTATGGTGGGCACATTGAGTGCTTTTTTGGCAATGTCATTGGTAGCGTGCTCAAACTCTGCTAGCAAAGAAGAGAGCGGCTATAGCATTCAAAAAGTGAAAGTCAAGATAACTGATGATGCCAATTTAATTGGAAAAGTTGGTATAGAAGATGATAAAGGAAAAATGGTCGATGTAAAACCAAAAGCGCTGTATTACGAGTTTAAAATGAAGCAGCAAGGCAAGCGTAAATTCTATCAAAATGATAAAGAAGAAATAGAAGCTAAAATTATACCGAATGAAGATTTAAAGAAAGCATCTATCAATACAGTAGGCGTTAATGTATTTGATGAAGGGCATGAGCAGTTCGGTACAGGTATGGGAATTGAAGAGTTTAACTATATGAAAAAAGGAAAAGTCGACGTGCACTACGATCTGGGCGCGACTGTTAAAAACAAAGAAATGCCTCTCGCTCCTTCCGATCAGAAATTAAAAAACCTCCAAAAGGTCGCGAGGCATGGAAAGCTCGTCATTACAAGAAATAACAAAGAAATTGGTCGATATGATTTAGAGACGTTAGAATCTGTAAAGAAATGATCGATAGTTGCATGGAGTATGGGCAGCTAAATTACGGACAGTGCGGGCTCAATGAAGGGCTAAAGTTTATAGCAGTTCATACATAAAAGAGAGGCTGGGCCAAATGTATTTTAGCCGAAGGGAAAAATGAACCATTGATCAACATGTTTGATTAGGGGTTCGTTGTTTTGTTAGGTTGAACAAGAAGTCCGAATTGTTAATCCAGATTATTTGTCTTCAGATTGAATTGATTCTGCTATGTCTCAATCCTTTTTTATATAAATGCACTCATTTGATACATTAAAAATAGTCAAAAAGGTTCAGCTCCCTTATCTTGAAGTTATTTCCTTAAACGGTATAATTATTTATGTAACATTTTAAATATTTTAAAAATTTAAAATGTCTAATCAAGGGGATGGGGAGGAGTAAATGAATGAAAAAAACTGTAAAACGAACGGCCGTGCCGGCGATTTTGTCAATTGGATTATTGCTGTCGCCGCTTGCGGTACAAGCTGAGATGCCTTATTACGGAAAAGACTACAGTCAGCCGGAAAAAATTAAAGCGCTTTATCCGGAAATAAAGGTGAATGAAGCAACGCCGGCATTTCTGAAAGGGCAAGACGCATTTACGACTCAAGAAGAAATGATGAGCTATGTTCAAACGCTTGCTCATAAAAGTCCGTACGTAAAGCTGAAGATTATCGGTAAATCACAGCAAGGGCGAGACATTCCAGCTCTATATTTTTCGAAGGAAAAGAAGTTTGCTGATGGAAAGACATCTAAAAAGCCAACGATTTGGCTTCAAAGTCAAATTCATGGTAATGAACCGGCAAGCGGTGAATCCGTACTCGCCGTTGCAACGCGTTTGACACAAGACTTTGGAAAAGATGTGTTAAATAAAGTCAACATTGTCATTGTGCCACGCATTAATCCTGACGGATCTTATGCATTTAAACGTCAGCTAGCAAATAATTTAGACGGAAACCGCGACTACATAAAGCTTGAAAGCCCGGAAGTACAGAGCGTACGAGCTGAATTTAACCGTTTTTCACCAGAAGTCGTCATCGACGCTCATGAATATACGCCTTACAGCAGCGGATTTAAAAATATCGGTAAAGAAGGCGTGTGGAAGTATCACGATATTTTACTGCAGTCCGGTCGAAACTTAAATATTCCGCAGAACATTCGCGACGTGTCGGATGAGCTGTTTGTGAACAGTACGCTTACAGCCATTGAAAACCAAGGATATTCAGGAGAAGTATACTATACGTCTCAAGTGAATAAACAAGGGCAGCTGGAAGTAGAAGAAGGCTCAGTTGAACCGCGAATCGGGCGAAACTCACTAGGCTTGTATCCATCGTTTTCATTTTTAGTCGAAAGCAGAGGAATCGGCATTGGTCGAGAAGATTTTCCGCGGCGAGTGAGTGCGCAAATTGCTACACAAGAAAAGCTGATTACACAAACAGCCAATCACGCCAAACAAATTAAAGCGCTGATTGCCAAAGAAAAAGCGGCGCTTGTCAAAAAAGGAAAAAATGCAAATGATCGTGATCCAATTGTGGTGAACAGTGAAAATAAAAAAATACCAAACTCTACGTTAGAAATGGTCGATGTAGAAAGCGCGTCTGTTAAAGAAATTCCTGTGACGTACTACAGTGCAAAGAAAGCAACGCCGACGCTTGTCCGCGAACGTCCGACTGCTTACCTTTTAAAACCGGGACATGAAGAGTTAGCAGAAAAACTGCAGGGACAAGGCGTAAAAAGCTTCAAGTTAACGAAAGAAACGGCTCTTTCAGTAGAAGCGTATAATGTCAGCAGCCGCATTGAAAATGAAGTCTACGAAAATAAACCGAATGTGGACGTGCAAACAATCGTCAAGTCAAAAACGGTGACGTTCCCAAAAGGAAGCTACGTCTTTTTAACGTCTCAGCCGCAAAACAATTTATTGTCTTTATCACTTGAGCCGGAATCGGTGGACAGCTTCACCACGTTTGGGTATTTGCCTTCAGAGGTAGGACAAGAACTCGATGTTTACCGATTTACGCGTTCCATTGAAAAATCGCCTTTGCAAAAAGAATCCCGTAAATAATAAAAAAGCGTGGAGCATGGCTTCACGCTTTTTCATTATGATCACGTGACTGCTGTCGATTTTTTCTTTTTCTAGAAAAGAAATAAATAAAAAATCCTGCTAATACAAGAAGTGTAATAAGAAGAATACTAGTAGGAAAGTAAAGAGAGCCTATCTGAATGCCCAAGTAGTTTAACATTATCATAACTTCCTTTCTTGATAAAAAATGGTTTATTTTACTAAATACCCTTATACGCTAATAGAAAACGTTTCAGCTGTTTTAGTAGGGAATGGATTGACTCTGTGCGCCCACAACCACGACATGACCTTGTCTCATCTCTTCTATATACCGGTTTGCCTCCCTGTTAGATAAGCCGAGTGAAGCCATCTTTGAAAGAAGCTCATCTTCTCTTGAAAGAAGCATATTGACCGCCGTTTCAAAAATACCTTGCTCTGCCATTCTGTACTTTTTTGTATGTGTTGCCTCCGTTAAATGCTGAGCCCATTCTTTATCGTAGGCCAGCAGATAAATCTCTTTGCTTGTAAATCCTCTCTTTAAAAAAGAACGGATGACGCAGACTGCCTCCTCTTGGTTTTCTGCTACTTGAATGTGTTTCATACACGAACCAAACCTCCTGATAAAAGATATTTCCGAAATACATCTTCTACTCATCATGTAGCCTTTGTTTCCAACTTTAAACTTGTTTTCTATCAATTTTCTCAGATAGTAAAAGAGAATAGAAACATCATAAATTTTCAAAAAAAGATGTTTGAACTTCAAAACAGAAGGCTAAACCTAGACTATACTAAAAAGTTCCATCAAAAATAGGAGGAGATTAAAATGAATTTACAAGATCAACAAACACAAGGCCAGCCCGAGCAAACGCAAGACCGCCAGCCGGGTATCGAAAGTGAGATGAATCCTCTCCCTATTTATGAGGATGACAATTACATTGGTACAGGAAAATTAAAAGGAAAAGTAGCGCTGGTTACCGGGGGAGACAGCGGAATTGGACGAGCTGTATCCATTGCTTATGCGAAAGAAGGAGCGGACGTAGCCATCGTTTACTTAAACGAACATAGCGACGCCGAGGAAACAAAAGCCCGCATTGAAGAAGAAGGTGTAAGATGCCTGCTGATTGCAGGAGACGTAGGAGACGAATCATTCTGTAACGAAGCGGTAGAAAAAACGGTGAGTGAGCTTGGAAAGCTTGATATCCTTGTGAACAATGCAGGAGAGCAGCATCCAAAAGAAAGCATTAAAGAAATTACGAGTGAACAGCTTGAACGAACGTTCAAAACGAACTTTTATTCATACTTTTATTTTACGAAAAAAGCGCTTGATTATTTAGGGAAAGGCAGTGCCATCATTAATACAACGTCCATTAATCCTTACCGCGGGAATCCTCAGCTGATCGATTATACGGCGACAAAAGGTGCAATCAACGGCTTTACGCGCAGTATGGCGCAAGCGCTTGTCAAAGACGGTATTCGCGTGAACGGCGTAGCGCCGGGACCAATCTGGACACCGCTTATCCCGTCTACTTTCTCAAGTGATAAAGTAGGAGAATTCGGTACAGATACGCCTATGGGAAGACCTGGACACCCTGTGGAGCACGTGGGCTGTTATGTGCTGCTAGCTTCAAATGATTCATCTTATATGACGGGTCAAACGCTTCATGTCAACGGCGGAGATTTCATGAACACATAATTGCTTCACCTATTATAAAGGAGGAGAAAACGATGGGAGAGCGCCAGAAAAGATCTATTTCAAATACACCAAAAAAACGAGATGAAACGGAGCAGCGTGTAACAGATCAAGACGAAACGTTGTTTGAACGTTTCAAGGAAGAAGAAACAGTGGATCCTATGCCAATGGAAGATATAAGACTTGAACAAAAAGAAGAGAAAAATAAAACGAAAACAAAAGATGAATCGGGTTCTGAAAACATTCATCATCGAAAATAAAAAACAGCCTTCTCGGGCTGTTTTTTTATCTGTGTTTCTATATTAATGAGCATTAGAAGCAATGACAATTTTTGAATCATCTTCTAATGCCTGAGCAAGATTCGATTTAATTCGTATATGGTCAAAACTTAAACCAAGCTGCATCGCAGTAGTAGCTAATTCAGGACGAATGCCCGATAAAATCGATTTAACGCCAATTAAATCAAGCGCATTTATCAGCTGAAACAGCTCGTGCGCGACCATTGTATCGATCATCACCACGCCTGACAAGTCAATATACAAATGAGAGATTTGCTTCTCCGCACACTGTTTTAACGTGCTTTCTAGGATCATTTTGGCTCTTGCCGTATCAATATCGCCGACTAATGGTAAAAGAGCCACGTCTTTTTTAATCACAATAACAGGTGAACTTAATTCATGAATCATTTCCTGCTGAGAGCGGAGGCGGTTTGAGGCATATTCCTGCGCTTCTGTGATGAATTTCAAAATAATAATATCAAATACCCGTACTACTTTTTCATTCCACATATCGATATGCTGCTGAGTGATGTCATCATGAAGTTCTGCAAATCGGCGAATATACTCACAGTATTGTTTGGGGACGTTCATAAATTCTTTAATAATACTTTGAATGGGGGTTCTGAGATGCTGTTGGTCTTTGGCAACTTTATTTAGCCACGTGTTAAAAGAGTCAAAAAAGCTTTTTTCATCTTCTATAAAGACGTTGCTAATATATAAATGAAATTCATAGTTTTGCGCTTTTAAGCGTTGAATGACGTCAGGATCATTAGAGGTATATACGCCTTCAGAAGATGTTTTATCCAAAGATTCATACCATTCTTCCGTCATAGTTGGTGCGCTTTCTAGCAGATAAGAACGTAAAGCGATATCTTTCTTCACTGTTATTCTCCTCTCAAACTGATAAAACATGCGCAGGTGCGCAACGTATTTATTATAGCATCTTTTTTTATAAAGATGGATATGAAATGTATGTTTATTTTGCGTGTGAGGTTTTAAGTGATTGTATATAGGGAAAAATTTTAATAAAAGGGGAAAGAGGGAAAGTATGAATACCGTGACGAGCGATCAGTGGAAATGGTATCAGTTTGATTTAGAAGAAGCCGATGGAATAGCTGATATAATCAAAGACTATCAGTATCCAAGAGATGAATGGTTTTGCCAGCAACTTCAAAAGAAAAATTCTAATCATATTCAAGTAGATGTAATAGGAGAAAGTGAGCTCATTTATGGTTCACTGATTTATCATAAGAAGTCGTTTGATCAAAAAAATTACGATTCGTTTCATTTTTATATTACTGAGGAATTTATTATAACGGCAGGAATCGATTTGAAAATCCTTGAGAACACCAATCACGAACGAATGATTGAACGCATGAAGCAGGCTGCTAACACGGCGGAAAGTTTTTTTATTCTTTTAGGCGAAATTATGAAAAAACACTTAAATGGGTTTGATCAGTTTGAAAGTCATTTCAGAGAGCTTCTGTGGGAAGTGCGCCATAATAATAACATCGACGTGTTAGATGACATTCATAAAGCGCGGTATGACCTGCTTATATGGACAAATTTAATCAGTTCTGTTCGAGAAGTTACCATGGGAATAGAAGAAGCGTTTCATAAAAAAATTAACCAAACGATTCAATATCAGCGAATGTGCAAAAAAATCGAAATCGGCTTAACGCTAATTAAACAATATCAAAAAGAATTTGACGCGTTAATTAAATTAGAAGAAGTTGTGTCGACTCATCGAGGAAATGAGATTATGAAAGCTTTAACGCTGCTGACAGCCATCAGTACGCCTTTAACGGCTTTTGGAGCCCTTTGGGGAATGAACTTTAAAGGGATGCCGGAGCTTGATTGGAAGTTTGGCTATATCTATGCACTCATTTTAATCGTTCTTTCGACCATTGCCATTTATCTCTATTTACGAATGAAAGGTTGGACGGGCGATCTGTTAAAAGGAAGAAAAAAGAACTCATTTTTTAAATAAGCTTTAATAAAAGAGGTTGAGACATAACGAAATGAATCCAATCAACTGCTAGAAGGAACAAAACAGATCAAACTATATTCACCATCACAAAAAAACGAACCACTCATCAAATATATTAATGAGTGGTTCGTTTTTCACTTGGGCTAAATCTCAGCCTCTTTGTTGTCTGTTATCCTCGCCTCCACGTCGTAGGCTCACCTGAACGAAGGCATCTTGGGAATAAATCGTTTTCTTTTAGCTTTACTTGATTGCCGTTTTCGTCGGTATAGCGACCGGTTTGTGGAACCAATTCTCCGGTTGAAAAGGCGTCATCTACGGGCTTCCACGTCGTTGATTCACGTGTGTGGGGGCAAGGTGTAAAAAGATCATCTTTTTGAAAAAGTTTAATTTCACCTTCCGCACAAATGTAAGCGCCCGATTCTGGTACAGCTTCACTCGTTCGATAAATGTTCTGTACAGTCTTCACACGCATCCAACCTTTCTTTTTGATTAGTTGTATTTTAATGTTCCTGTCGTGGCGTCCATGTACGTGCGGTCTTCTATAATATCCGAGTCATCTAGCTTTCTAAAAGGAGCGCAGTAGCAGACAACACCCGTCTCGATTTCAATTTCTTGAAATCCGTATGCACGGCAAAGGTATTCGCCGACCTCGCTTGGAGCTGGATGGGTATCAAGCTCATCTAACGCTTCATTAAACATCTCTAAAAATTCTTTTTTTGAAAATTTTTTCTCATGATGCAGTGTTACTGGATCTCCAGAATCTGTTCCTTGTGCTAACGCGTAAAAATACATCGCCCTCACTCCTTACATATATATAGTCGTGCTTTTGCTGAAATGTAGAAACATTGATTGTTAGTAAGTAAATTCCCTTAAATAAACAAAATAAACGCATCTGGAAGAAAACGGTTTCTTTATGGTTGTGATCTTAGAGAGAATTCAGCGCTATCAGCGTTTGATAGCAAGCTGCCACAGGGTGATAATCGGCTTTAGGAGCCGGGCTTTTTTTCGAGCTGTAGCGTTCGTTTTGCTGATTTAACAGCTGATACCAGCCTCCATATGTGTGATCGATAAAGTGTTTCTGAGAGTAGGAGAACAGGGCGTCGTATGCTTTCCAATATTCGCTGTCTCCGGTTTTTACCCCGAGCAGTGAAGCCGCAGAAATGGCTTCGGCCATCACCCAGTAGTTTTTATCGGGGTCAATGACCTCTTCTTGAGGAGACAGCGCAAAGTAAAGACCTCCGTACTTAGCATCCCAGCCTCGGTTCCAGCCCTTATCAAACAAATACTTTGCACGTTCTGTCATCCAGTTTTCCGAACGGTGCCGATCAAGCCATAAAAGCAGCTTGCTCCATTCAAACTGATGTCCTGGTATAAAGCCGTACGGACGAAATTCATCTTTTGTATCGTTTTTATTGTAGTCCCAATCTGGCTGCCAGTCTGTATCATAATGCTCCCAAATCATACCGCCAGATCGTTCAGCAAGCTGCTGAGTAACGCCTTTTGCAAGCGTGTATGACCGGTCTACGTATTTTTTATCTCTTGTTGCTTCAAAGGCAGAAAGCATCGCTTCACACATATGCATGTTTGCATTTTGGCCCCGATAGAAAGAAGAAGCTGACCACGATGCGTCCCATTCGTCTCGGTAAAAGCCGTGCGCATCTTCCCAAAAGTACTTTTCCATCACGTCATATACCTGTTCAATTGTTTCTTTTGCTTCTTGAATACCGGCTTGATACGCGATGGAAGAAGCTAAAAGAGCAAAAGCGTGGCCATATGCTTGTTTAGAATCATCTTTTACTTTTCCGTCATCGGTTATTTCAAAAAAATACCCGCCGTTCTCTCTATCATAATGGTTGTTTTGTAGAAAACGAATGCCGTGCTGAGCTGCTTCTTTGCACCAATCCGGTCCGTCTAAAAGAGCCCCTACACTGAAGATATAAATAAAGCGCGCCGTACTTACTAAGTGCTTTGAATGCGTGTTGTTGACGGTGCCGTCGTCGTAGTATTCATGGATATACCCGCCGTTTTTTTGGTCAATACAAGCTGGGTAGTAGAAATGAAGCGTATCAAAAATATGCTGTTTTAATGTGTGAGGTTTTCGAAACGCAGTTGAGGAAAAATCCGTTGCCGTGTTCATTTTATCACCATCTCAATCTTTGTTTTTAATTGTTTTTTACCCTAAGCCATTGGGAGTAAATGTAAGGGTTTTTTTGCTTTTTTTGCTCTATTATTCTATTTTTGTTGAAAATGTATCAGTTTGGAAACAAGTTTGAAATATTTTGATATACTTTTGACACGATTATCCGGTATTCTAAAAGTACGTGCTAGCTGGAACGAACAAATGTACAGAGCCTCTAGACGTCAAATGATTTTATTTAGTGTGGCTAGTTTAAGATTGAGCTTAAACATCGGATCCTGTTTTCACTTAATCTATTAAACTGGCAACATGTATTTCTATTATATTTTGCAAATGAGGTATAAAAAATGACAGAAGTGAACAAACAAAGATTTTACAAAAAATTAGCGGTAACAGGTCTTGCTTTTACACTTGTAGGGGCAGGAACTCTAGGTCTTCATTCTTTACATTTTACGGGTGAGCCAACTGTCGCAAGCGCAGCGGCGGAAACCTATACAACCACGGCGAATTTAAATATTCGAAGCGGCCCATCGACGTCCAACGCAATTATTGCAACGGTTAAACAAGGCACGCAGCTAACGGTAATTGGACAAGCAGCAAGCGGCTGGCTGAAAGTAAGCTATCAAGGCAAAACGGGCTACGTAAGCAGTGAGTATGTTAAAAAGTCAGCGAGTTCAACGACCAAAACCTATGTAACAACGGCAAATTTAAATATTCGAAGCGGTCCATCTACGTCAAGCGCGATTGTTGTAACGGTCAAACAAGGCACGCAGCTAACGTCGACAGCACAAGCAGCGAACGGCTGGCTAAAAGTAAGCTATCAAGGCAAAACGGGTTACGTGAGCACGCAGTACGTAAAAGAATCAACGGGTTCTTCTGAACCAGCTCCAGCTCCGGAGGCTTCTGTCTATGTGGCAACGGCGAATTTAAATGTTCGAACAACTGCTTCAACTTCTGGTGCGGTTATCGCAACACTGAAAGCCGGCACACAGCTCGACGTAACGGCTAAAGCAGCAAACGGCTGGCTGAAAATTACGTATCAAGGGAAGGTTGGCTATGTAAGCGGTCAATACGTACGAGCATTAGCTGGGATGAAAGTGGTTTCGAACCCTGAAAGTATACAAGTTGTTGTGAATAAACAAAACAAGCTTCCGGAAAACTACGTTCCGAAAGATTTAGTATATACAACGATTCCGTTTACATTCAAAGAACAAACGGAAAAGAAAAAAATGCGCAGTGAAGCAGCCGCTGCTATTGCACAGTTGTTTGCGGGTGCGAAAAAACAAGGCGTTACGCTTCTTGGCGTATCAGCTTACCGTTCACATGCAACGCAAAGCGCGCTTTTTAGTTCGTATGTTCAACGAGACGGTTATGATAAAGCGGCAACTTATAGCGCACTGCCAGGCACGAGTGAACATGAAACAGGTCTTGGAATTGATGTAACAAAAGGAGACGGCACATGTGCTGCTCAAGACTGCTTTGGCGGAACAAAAGAAGCAGCTTGGCTCGATGCCCATGCAGCCGAATATGGATTTATTATTCGCTATCCAAAAGGGAAAGACGCGGTAACCGGCTATAAATATGAGCCGTGGCATTTGCGCTATGTAGGCAAACCAGTGGCGCAGGCGATTAAGAGTAAAGGCATTACGCTTGAAGAATATTACGGAATTAAGTAGGTTTAAAAAAGAGGCTGGAATAAAAGTAGCTTAGTTGACGGAAGATCCGAACGCGTTTGATTTAGAATCAAACGCGTTCGGATCTTTTTATTGTTGCGGTAAAGATAGCTTTCATGTATGTAGGTGCTTCTAGTGGTTTGTTATGCCTCAATCTCTTTTATTTTTGTTCATCATGTTTACCTTTCTTGTGAAGGAGGGTAGGTAATGATACAAAAGAACTACTGTTTGTACATTTAAAGTTGAGTTTGTGTGTGAAAAGATCTATTGTATATTTCATACAGAAGTGTAAAGTACAGGGGGCGTTCATCTGTGAAAAAACGAAGGAGATGCATCCTATCATGTTGAAAGATCATATGTTTGAATTTTATTTCGATCAAATGAATGAGCTGGTTTTTTTGGCGGAAGTAAAGAACCAGCATCTTTATTATAAAAAAATGAATAAAGCGGCTGCTAAGCTTGTACGGTACCAAGGAGAAGCGGGCATGCGGCTAGAAAGCGTACTCCCTGAGCGGGCGTATCACTCCCTTTACCCTTACTATATAAAAGCGATGGAAACAAAAAAGCCAGTTACCTACCATGACATAAATACCTTCTCAGATGCAGCTGAAGCGTTTGAAACAACGCTTACCCCCATTTTTGATGATACCGACAATAGTACGCACTTATTAGTGATGAGTAAAAATATCAAAAAGTTAAAAAAAGATTTAGCCCAAAGCATGGAGCGGTATAAGTCGCTTTTTATGAACCATGAAAACGCCATATGTATGATGGATTTAAGCGGTAAAATTGTTCAAGCAAATCCTGCCTGTGAGCAAATGTTCGGCTACGATACGCAAGAGATCATCAATAGTTCTTACATGCAGCTTCTAAAAGAGCTGAAGATTGATGTCCGTGCTTTGCCTTTGCATCACATCATATACGACCAAAGCTACAGCAAAGAAATCCAAGCGTGGCACAAAGAAAAAGGAATGATTTATTTATATGTTACAAACGTGCCCATCATCGTGGAAAATGAATGGATGGGTATTTACTTGATTGCTCAGGACGTTACGAAAGAAAAGGTAGCTGAAATAAAGCTGGAAAACACGGTGAAAGATTTAGCAAACATGAAGTATGCCCTTGATGAGTCCGCAATCGTAAGCGTCCTGGATCCATATGGAACGATTAGGTATGTCAATGATATGTTCTGTACAATATTTGGCTATGAAAAAGAAGAGCTAATCGGACAATCATACAAGTTATTTGATGTAAGCTATGACCTTCGGGTTCTTGAAAGTATTGGCCAAGGAAAGGTTTGGAGAGGGCAAGTCAAAAGCATAACAAAAGAAGGCGTCATCGTGTGGAGCCATAAGACCATCGTTCCGCTGACCGATATTCATCACCGAATCTCAAGCTACGTGCTGATTCAAACTGATATTACTGCGCAAAAAAACCTAGAAAATCAGCTGAAGTTTAAGGCGTTTCATGACAGTTTGACGGGGGTGCCGAATCGAATGATGCTGCAAAAACAAGTGCAGGCTGCGATCGAGCAAAAGGAAAGATTTGGCCTGCTGTTTTTAGACTGTGATAATTTTAAAGAAGTGAACGATCAATTTGGTCATGATATTGGCGATGCATTTTTAATTCAGTACGCGCATCGGTTAACGTCTTGCATTCGCACATGTGACGAAGCTTATCGCCTTGGAGGGGATGAATTTGTTATCTTGCTTCGGCACATTGAAAGGCGCGAGGAAATCCAGCAGATCATGGAACGAATTCACCGAGAGCTTCAAAAAGAATGGAGTATTGAATCCTGCATCTTTACGGCTACATCGACCATTGGAGCCGCTTATTATCCAGAAAACGGAGGATCGTTTCAAGAGCTGTTAAAACAGGCGGATCAAGCGCTGTACGAAGGAAAACGACAGGGGAAAAATAACGTGAATTTCTATAAAAAAAACCACTCTGTAGCCGATTCTATAGATAAAGAAAGTATTGTCTAATATAGAAAGGAATAAATATGAATAAACATAAATTAATGGTTGTTTTATCAAGCGGAGCAGTGATACTTTCTCTGCTCATACATATCATTCATCGTATTTGGCCGATGGAGATGTCCGGCATGTCGATGGAACATAATTCAACGCCAGGCGAAGTGTCACTGATCTTTTTGATGCTTCCTATTGTTTTTCTTGGCGTGCTGCTTGTGCTGTATGTTAAAAAGCATGAGCTAGTACCTGCGTTTGTGACGCTAACGCTGACGTTTTCAAGCATCAGCACGATTGTAGGCGGAGGAGGAATGGTTGAGTATCACTTTTCAATTTTTATGGTGATAGCTATTCTTTCCTACTATGAAAATGTAAAGCTGTTATTGTTAATGACGGGTATTTTTGTTATCGAGCATCTAGTGGGATTTTTTGTTTCATTTTTCACGCCGATTATTTTCGGAACGTCTTCTTATTCCTTTTCGATGCTTTGCCTTCACGCGGCGTATTTGCTTTTTACATCAGGGGCGACCGCTTGGCAAATTACTTCAAAGAAAAAATATACAAAACAGCTTCAGCAGCAAAATAAACAAAAGCAGCACATCATTTATGACATGATGAAAAAGCTGCATGAAACGAATGGTCAGGTAAGACAAACGGTTGTTGACTTAAAGGAAAGCTTAGAAGAGTCGCAAGCAGCGAGTCATCATACGACGGCTTCAATGCAAGAGCTAGCGGCAGGAGCGGACCAGCAGGTAATAATGGCTCAAAAAAGCAGTGAGTTTCTAGAAGAGATGACGCAAGGCGTAACCAAAATAGCCGAGGCTTCAGCGGCAGTCAGCGAAGCTTCTGATCAAACAGCAAATGAAGCCGTGCAGGGAAAAGAAAAAATTCAAGAAGCCATTCAACAAATTCATACAATCGATTCTTCTGTTCAGCATGCAGCTAGCGTTATTCATCAGTTAAAAGAACGTTCTGCAGAAATCAACGATATTATGAGTGTGATTTCAGGCATTGCTGCACAAACAAATCTACTGGCGCTAAATGCTGCAATTGAAGCAGCGCGCGCAGGCGAACATGGTAAAGGGTTTGCGGTCGTAGCAGCGGAAGTTCGCAAACTTGCAGAACAATCCAATCAGTCAGCCGAACAAGTAGCAAGACTCATTCAGCATATTCAGCAAGAAACGTCTCAAGCCGTAGCATTTATTCAATCAGGAACTGCTGATGTAAAAAACGGTATTTTACTAGCCAACGAAGCGGAAAATGTTTTTAATCGAATCGCCGACGCATCTACGTACGTTCATGAACAAATTCAGCAAACGGCTGCTTCCGCACAGCAAATAGCAGCGGGATATACGCAGGTGCTCCATGCCGTCAGCGAGATGACCTCTTTTGCGAACCAATCAGCCGCAAGCAGCAGCAGTATTTCTTCCGCTTCCGTGCGTCAGCTGCAGTCGCTGCAAATCATTGAACAGACGGCGGGATTTTTAAGTGGGTTAGTTGAAGAGCTTGGCAGCGTAACGGAAAAGTTAGCGAAGCAAGCGTGAGTGAGGCAGCAGGCTACATAGAAGTACATGATTTGATACACTGAATTAATCCTATAAATCTACTAAAAAATTATGTATATACAAACGTTTAAAAAGTTTCTACAGACCTTTAGACCACTAATGTTTATATCAATCCCCTCCTTTAGAAAAATGAAGCGCTCTAAAAAGAGGGGATTGATGCTTTTGTCTAAAAGCTAGCGTTAGTTATTTGTTGGAGAAGGAAATCTCGCTGCTTCAAAATGTGAGCCATCTTCAGATGTGACGATTGTACCAGCTATGCTGCTTTGAACAAAAACTTCAACGCGATCTCCAGCTTCTAAATTGTAAATAGTAGACACGGATACCGCATTAACAAACGGTGTGTTCCCGCCAAAGAAATCGTTATCGATAGCGATAGCGGTTGTCCCATTTACACGTATTTCTATACGAGTTCTATAATCTAGCGTCTGGTCGTTAGGAGAGAATCCAATTGTAGCAATGATGGAATATACGCCATCTTTTTTGGGGCGGAAAGTAGAAGTAATCGGGTTATATTCATTTGCTAAATCAAATTGTTCAGTTGGGAAAACTGCTTTTACAAACGTATTGGCAGGAACATTTTGAGGCATCGTTAAATTGAGCGCTCTAAATGCAGATTCACGCGTGTTTCCTTTTTTGCCTTTATCTTCTTTACATTTAGAAGCCCAGTCATGTGCTTCCTCATAGATATCTTCATCGCGTTCATACATCCAAACATGTGCTTCCTCAGGGCTATCTTCTTCACGTCCATAAGCCCAGCCGCGTGCTTCCTCAGGGGCATCTTCTTGATGTTGCTCCTTCTTATTGTTAAGGGAAGCCTTCTTCTTGTAAGGATAAGATTTTTCCACATAATATTTGTCATCTTTATCATTGTAATTGAAATAATACTTTTTTATAATAATTACCCTTTCTTTGCAGTACTCTATACTGTATTCACTCGTAGAGGAAATGTTTGGATACTTGTCCAACAACTTTAGAACTGTTTTTTTAAATAGCTAATAGTAACTAATTTTGAATGTAGAATTAGGTGCATCATACAAAAAAACACCTTTTTCGAACAAAAGTCGAAGAGGTGTTTTTTGGTTCGAAAAGTATTTGATTCGACAGTCTACCCATAATCTGTATGTAAATGTCACTCTATCAGTCAACTGGGTGTACTTTTATAGCGCTCGGTCCTTTAGCTCCTTCTTGAACTTCAAACTCTACTTTTTGTCCTTCTGACAGATTTTTATATTCCTCACGGTCGATTGCATTAGAGTGAACGAACACTTCTTTTGATCCGTCCTCGGGTGTGATAAATCCAGATCCTTTCGATTCGTTGAAAGATTTAACGGTTCCTTTATGTTTGCTCATTGATAAATCCCCCTTATAAGTATAGAAATAATTTCTTAATAGGTTTTTACCCAAACGCTGAAATCTCAATCATTTTTATGATCGTTATACCGATTAGAAGAGTCAGGAAAAGCAAATAGGGAGGGCTTAACAATTTTTTCATTTCAGTTATATTTTTATATTGTCTGTGATATAACTATTGTTATAAAATGTAATCGTTAATTCTGCTAACTAAAGGAGATAAAGAAAAAAATGAGGGATGAGTTGTTATATATAGGGAAGAAAATTATCGATAATAAACAGGAATTAGCGATACAATTTTCTGATCTGATGGACTCTGAATATAAGCGGAAGCTTGTTTACCATGAAGAAAGTGAAGTTTTAAAATGGAGAGCAGAACTCATTGAGTATTTAGGCGAGTCGTTATTCGAAGAGCACTCGGTCGTTTTAAAGAAAATCATTCAGTGGGGTACAGATATAGGAAAAGTGGCTGTGGAAAACGGACTTTCGTTGAGTCAAACGTTAAAATCACTCGCGCTGTTTCGAACAGTGATATGGGGCGTTTTTACAGAAGAGCTGCAGCAGAAGCAGTTTGCTCCTATTACGATGCTTGATGTAAGTAAAAAAATTGATCCAATGCTTGATCAGCTTAATCATATATTTGTCGAAATTTACGAAGAATATAATACCGAAACCATAAAACGCGCTTATGCAGCGCTAGAAGAATTATCAGTTCCCATCGTTCCTCTTTCTGAAGGAATCGCTGTGATGCCAATCGTTGGACAAATTGATACGCATCGTTCGCAGCTTATTATGGAAACGGCTTTAGAAAAAAGTGCTCAGCTACAGCTGAGTTATTTAATATTTGATATTTCAGGTGTTTTGATCGTCGATACGATGGTAGCGGACAATATTTTTCAAATTGTAAAAGCTTTACAGCTTATCGGCACTAAAACGATGATTACCGGAATACGTCCGGAAATCGCGCAAACCGTTGTTGATTTAGGCGTCGATTTTGGAACAATCAAAACAAGAGCGACGTTAGAAAAAGGTCTTGAAGAAATAGGCTTCAGTAAACTGCCAGAAAATCCGCAAAGAAAACCAAATAAATGGCCTTTTCAATAAATAAAAAAAGTAAGAGGCTTAGACAAAGTATGTTAGTTGAAGTCAAACCCGAACCATTAATTTGATTGATGGTTCGGGTTTTTTTGTTGTTATGGTTGTTGTTATGGTGAACGTAGGTTTCATGTATGTAACTGCTTCTAGCTGGTGATTGGAGGGCAAGACGAAGACTCCTGCGGGAAAAGCGGAACAGGTGAGACCCCGCAGGAGCATAAGCGACGAGGAGGCTCACCGGCCGCCCGCGGAAAGCGAAGTCCTGCACGGAAATCATCAGCGGTATAAAAAGCAGTCCAACTCATTTATCTCATTTGTTCGTCTTTCGATTGGGTTGATTTAATTATGTTTCCACCTCTTTGTTTTCTCGTGTCTCTAAAAAATAAAAGAAAGGCTTATATTACGAAAAATTTAAGGGGGAAGTCACAGCGTCACATGTTACATTCTTTGTAAAAAGGGGTACTGGTAAAAAGAAGCATTTCAAGCGCTTTTCAATTACATTAGCCGTCTAAAATTAATTAATTGTCAATTTTGAATAACATAAATTATTTAAATACTTAGACAAACAAATGAGGAAAATATATACTTATTAGTGTTGTCACGAAAAGATAAAGGGGAGAAACAAGGATGGATATCAAACGTCAAAACGTTGATTTTGGTAACTCAATTTTTCAAACGCTAGTGGATGGTTATTACTATGAAATTCCTACAAACGTAGTAGAAATCACAAAAGATCAGGCAGAGGGGCATTTTCCTTCAAGTGTAAATGAACCGGAATTACTTCTTCAAAATTTACTGATTTCTACCACAATTGAAGGGGTTGAAAAGTATTATTTAGTAGGAGACGCCGCAGAGAAACACGTGCTAGGCAATATCCATATTAATAAGTTACATAATAAAACTGAATCTGATATTCCTTATGTAATGTTTTTAGCTTCAGTTGCTTATTACAACATACTTAAAGGAAAAGACAAAGAGGATAATCATGTGGCGATTAATTTTTTCTCGACTATGCTTCCGATTTGGCTGCTTAAGAAAACAAATAAATTCAGTGAAATGCAGCAGAAGATGGCCGAACGTTTTCAAGGAGAGCATACGGTAACGGTATTGACTCCTGGGTTAGAAAAAACGGTCACTGTGAACATTGAAACGAGCAAATGCCGTATTGAAAGCGAAGTGGCTCGCTGGGCGATCAAAAAAGATTTTGAATTACAAGATAGAGAAGAAGCAAATGCATTCAAACATTTTGAAACACTAATTGTAGATTTGGGCGGAGGTACGGTTGACCTGGCACTGCTTCCTGCAGGGCTTCAAGCTCCTAAAAGCAGAAATTCGTTGAAGTGTCTTACGGATATTTCATATTTGAAGCATATTGAAAAGCTAAGAAATGAAAAGCTGCTTGAGTATTTTGATGATGTTCGTTCATTAGAAGAATTTATTATTGCCAATATCCATAAAGCAAAAATGGAGCAAAGAGACGGCAACAGCGGGAAAAAAGTCGATCTCACGGAGCCTATTCACGCTTCGCTTAGAGAATACACGCAAATTTTATTAACAAAAGTTGAAAATCTATTTCCATCGCCAAAAGATAAAGTCTATAAATATATTTATATTGGAGGACTGGCTCCTATCCTTCAACAGTTTATTGCAGAGCAGATTGATAACATGTATGGGGAAGAAATCAGAGAAGAAAACCATCTTTTCTTGCCGGAGACACGAAAGTTAAATTTATACGGTCTTGAAATTTTAAGCAGACATGAAACAAACGCAGCGGTTCACGCTTAAAAAGGGGGAGCCATACATGAGTCATCAACACACTCGCCTTAAGGAAGCACTAGACGATTGGTACGGTCAGCTAAGCTCCCAGGTGGCTGCACCATTTTACTTATTATCAAATGCGTTTCTAACAGCTGGGAATCTATCAGCAGATATGATGGGAGCAAGGGGAAAGACCGTAAGTAATAGAGATGAACATGCAAGTTTTACAATTGAAACTGCTGACATTCCGTCAGAAGTGTCTTCATTTCTAAAAGAAAAACAGCAGGCAAACGAGCTGCAGGACTATATAGTGAGGCTCATACAGCAAGACTTGCAAAAAATGAATAAAAAAGATGAAGTCGAGTCGCTCGTTCATTCACTTCGAAAAGAGCTGTTGGGCGAAATTGACTTGCTAAAACAAGAAATGAATTCACGTTTTGCTGCAAATCGTGAGGAATATGAGTCCTCGCAGGCAAATGAACTTCAGGATTATGTAGCGAAGCTTGTGGAACAAAACGGGCAGAAAGACAGCCGCGAAGAAGATTTTCAATCGTTAGTTCATTCATTGAGAAGCGAGCTGTTAGGAGAAATTCACTTGCTTAAAAAAGAGCTTGGCTCTGCGTCAGTTCCTTCTTATAAGCAGCTGAAGCCCGTTACAGATGAGGAAGAAACGTTTAAAGAAGGTCAATTAATTAAAAGTGAAAAAGTGACTGGAACCATTCAAGAAGATATCGATGTAGATTTTTAAACAGAAAGTAGAGGCGTGATATGCCTCTACTTTTATTATTTTTCTATTAAAAATGGAGCTGGGGCAAAAGTATTTTTGCTAAAGGAAGATCCGAACGAGTTTGATTCTTGATTGTGAATCCAACTTGTACGGAAATTAACAGCGGTCCGATGTAAAAGCTTTAGCGTATACATCATAAATCTTTTTGGTTTCTTTTTAGCTTTTTTTGAAAATATAAGCAAATATCAAATGTAACGATGGTACAAATACTGCATTTTATCATAAACCAAAATAGAGCTTCGTTTATGCCAAATCCGCCAATCGAAGCTTTTAGTTCATTTAGCTGCCTGAGAATTAAATTTATGTCGTTTTCATAGGCCACAGTAAAAGATTTAATCACAAGCATGGTCATAATGACTGCTTCTACCGATATATATAGAACTTTTCTTGCTAGTTTAAGGGAAGGATTTACGTTTGATTTAGGAATTTTATAAAATAATTTCATCGCCCGTTTGCCTTTCAGTTATTTTAAGCTGTTTAAAAAGGTTCGTTTATTCTATAATTCTTTCTTTGGCTATAAAATCCTTTATGTATAGCAAGTTAAAAAAAGCCCGCTAGAAAAGGTCGTACACCGATTTTCTAGTGGGCTTCTTTAGTCAAAATCTGTCTATTCACTTAGTATTGATCCTGAAAAAGCGTTCCAATCCTGCATAACGCTCTGCTTATTTTTAATGTTCTTCAGCCAGAGCGTTTGCTTTTGTCACATGAACTGTACCGAATGGGTGGTTTGGAGGAGCGTAGATGGAGTAAAGTTTTAGCGGAGTGGTACCGATATTGGTGACATCATGCCATGTTCCGGCAGGGATAAATATCGCATCATCATCGTAGACTTTTCGTTTAAAGGTTAGATTGTTTTTACTTTTGCCCATTTGAACAACGCCTTGCCCTTGTTCAATGCGCAGGAATTGGTCAACGTTAGGATGGATTTCTAAGCCGATATCTTCACCTGGCTTTAGACTCATTAGCGTCACTTGTAAATGTGTTCCCGTCCACAAAGCAGTGCGGTACGTATTGTTTTGCTTTGACGCTTCATTAATGTTAATAACAAATGGCCTTGGTCCGTAGTCCTTTAATTTACCGTTTCTTTGTTGAAACTGTTCGCTGGTGTGATAGTGATTCGGCACATAATAACTATATGGCTGCCAGCCGTAGTACACTGGGGTCTGCCACTGATGATAATAAGGTGCATAGTGCATACTCATTCTCCTTTTCTCGTTTCATTTTTCTTTTCATCCTATGCTTTTGTCAAAACGGTTGATACCATTTGCCTTTTTGTCCGCGGTCTTTATCCACTTATTTTTTGCCCAAATCATGTAATTAATGATTTCTCTGAGCTCTTTGATTGTTTTTCGGTGGTTAAAAAATACTTTCATCACTTTAATACGATAATTCAGTAAAAAATATATCGTATGAAAACGTTTTATTTGATATAATTTTAGAAGATGAAAATTATTTTAAAGGGTGACGTTCATTGAAAGAAAAAAAACTTCAAGAATTAACTGGACATCTTAATAATTTATTCAACAATTTAATTCATGGATCTATCACAGAAGGTGAATTTAATGAGCTGTCCGAAGAGCTTTACAGAAAGCAAACGAGGCTGCGCTATGAGATAGAGTGTGAGAAAGGTTCGTATTACCGAGAATATTTTAAAGGCTAAGGCTTTGTATTAGACTGCTTTATAAGAAATAAGAAAAGACCTCCATTTAGGGGGCCTTTTCTTCACTTCTAGTAGTAAGTGGAGTGATACTTTCTATTTCAATAAGTATATTAGTATATTTACTTCATAAAAAATACAGCTGTTGAAGGTCTAAAACTCGCTATTCACCCCCAAAAACCTGTATGATAGGTTTAAGATTGCCGCATATGAAATATATGTATAGTAAAAAAGGGTGATGAGCTGTGAAGTGGTATAAAGGAGTTGTCATGCAAGTCTTAATGACAGAAATCGAAACAGCAAGAGAGCACATGGTTATGTTGGGACTTACAGAAGGTCTTACAAGTCGTAATACAGTTCGAATCAGTCAAACCCTTGATTATTTATTAAATGAACTAAGTAAAGTGATGGCCGCAGATTAATCGTATTTTATATAAAAATGAAAAGAGCTGCTGACTTCACGGCAGCTCTTTATAAGTTGCCTTAACGCTTTTATGATACTATTCATACAGTTATCTCATAGCAAAGAAAATAGCGGATTTGATTATATATATCGTATAGTAGAAACCTAGAAGATGAGTTGAAAGCGCCCGTGAAAAGGGAAGCTTAGATACATAAAGCAAACGCCGTACTAAGAATGGCGATGGAGGGTATAGTGGAATGGAATATCATATTAAAGAGGCCGCTGCAAAGGTAGAGCTGCCTACGCATACGCTTCGATACTACGAGCAGCAAGGGCTTTTGCCTTTTATAAAAAGAGACGAAAACGGAAATCGTATTTTTAGCGAGTCTGATATCGAGTGGCTAGAATTTATTATTTGCTTACGAAAAACAGATATTTCCCTTTTAGAATTACGTAAAATTGTTGAATTAACACAAGAAGGTGATGATACAATCGGTTTGCGCAAGCAGATATTTGAAAAGCATAGAGAGAAAATGATGGAAAAACAAAGGGAGCTGGACGCAGCTTTTAGAAAAGTGGAAACAAAAATTGACTACTATGATAAATTAGAGCAAAAGTATCAGGAAGAGCTTTCATCTAAAGCCTAATTTACCGTTTGTTTTTTATTTTATAAAGAAATAAAAAGCGGGCAGCTAATCCAATTAGCTGCCCGCTTTTTTAAAACTTATAGTGTAGAAATGTCAATAACAAATCGATAGCGAACGTCGCTGCGAAGAACACGCTCGTACGCTTCGTCTACTTGATTTGCATCAATGACTTCAATCATAGGAGCAACGCCATGTTCAGCCGCAAAATCAAGCATTTCTTGTGTTTCACGAATGCCGCCTACAAGTGAACCCGCAATGCTGCGACGTCCCATGATAAGGGAGAATACGCTGTATTGATCTGGGTTAGCAGGTGCGCCCACGTTAACAAGCGTTCCATCTACGCGAAGTAATGATAAGTATTGATCTACGTTTAAGTTAGCCGATACCGTGTTTAAGATAAGGTCAAAACGACCCGCTAATTCAGTAAATGTCGCTTCATCACTCGTTGCAAAATAATGATCTGCACCAAAGCTTAGCGCTTCTTCTTTTTTATTGTTAGAACGGCTCAATACCGTCACTTCAGCACCCATTGCATGTGCAAATTGAATCGCTACATGTCCAAGGCCGCCCATTCCCACGATCGCCACTTTTTTGCCAGGACCAGCATTCCAGTGCTTTAACGGAGAAAATGTTGTAATCCCTGCGCATAGAAGCGGACTTGCTGCATCCATACTTAAGTTATCAGGAATACGAACAACGAATCCTTCTTTTACGACGATTTTTTGGCTGTAGCCGCCGTATGTACGGTTTCCGTCGTAATCCAATGAATTGTACGTTTGAACAACGCCTTTTGTACAGTATTGCTCGTCACCGTTCACACAGTACTCGCACTCTCCGCAAGAGTCAACAAAACATCCCACGCCAACGCGATCGCCAACCTTGTATTTTGTTACGTTTTCGCCAACCGCTTCAACCACTCCTGCGATTTCGTGACCAGGAACCATCGGGAACATCCCGCCGCCCCACTCATCAAATGCACTATGAATATCAGAGTGACAGATACCGCTAAACTTAATATCAATTAAAACGTCGTCTGCTCGCAGTTCTCTGCGTTCAATTGTCGTATTTTCAAATTTTGCCTTTGCGTGCGGTGCACTTAAAACACGTGATGTTGTTGTATGTTGATTACACATAAGTAAAAACACAATCCTTTCGTATTAAACATAACCAGTTGCTACTACATTTGCATTCACTGACTACGCTTGATGTATTTAAAAACTACAATACTAGCTTAAACGTTAAAGTCGACTTTAAAGCAAGAGTTTTTTGAAAAAAATTTCGTTCTATGACTTTATGAAAAAAGGAAAGGAAGTAATAGCATGGCAGCTTTCTATCTATGTTTAGTTAAAAGAAATTCTTCAAGGGTGCGAGCGGCAGCTTGTTCATCAACTCCATTTGTCAGCAGTGTTATTTCATCTCCTTTCTTAACAGCCAAAGCCATTACCTTCATGATGCTTTTTCCACTTACACATTTTCCATCTTTCGCAAGAAAAATATCACTTTGAAACGAACACGCTTCGCGTACAAACAAAGCTGTATGTCTAGCTAGAAGTCCACCGGAAAGTTGCACCGTTATTCTTTTAATTAGCATAGTGTTTCCCCTTTTTTGTATTTTAAAAACTATAAAACTAGCTTAAACGTTAAAGTTAACTTTAAGGCAAGGGGGGATTTGGATAAAAGAGTCATTTAAATGACGGTAACTAAAAGTAAATACAGTAGACATGTTCAGAAAGGTTAAATAAGAACTTATTGTTAAAGGAATTTCCACGTTCTAACAAGAAAAACAATATATATCATTTTCTGGAGGAATACGATGAAAGAGCTAAAAAGTTTAGAACCGCTGCAAGCAGCTACACAATTCATTCTTAAACATTACCCTAACTGTCAAGGCGCATTACTCGCTGGAAGCGTGGTGAGAGGAGAAACTACGCGCACGTCCGACCTTGATCTTGTTATTTTTGACGATAGTCTTATTTCTTCTTTTAGGGAGTCACTCATTGAATTTGGATGGCCTATTGAAGTTTTTGCTCATAATCTGACTTCATACCAAGCCTTTTTTAAAAGCGACTGCAAAAGGGCTAGACCGTCACTGCCGAGAATGATTTCCGAGGGAATTATTTTAGTGGATAAAGGAGTGGTGCAGTCTATAAAAAAAGAAGCTGCACAATTACTAGAAAAAGGCCCGGAAAAATGGTCGGAAGAGACGATCAGATTAAAAAGATATTTTATAAGCGATGCCTTGGATGATTTAATCGGTTCTTCAAATACAGGTGAAGCTCTTTTTATTGCCAATACGCTCGCTTACATAACGCACGAATTTGTGTTAAGAACAAACGGTCATTGGATCGGGGATTCTAAATGGATTGTACGGTCTTTAAATAACTACAATAAGGGCTTTAGTAAAGAGTTTGTGGAGGCATTCGATACCTTTTATAAAACAGGGAGTAAAGATAAAGTGATTCAGCTGGTTGATAAAGTATTAGAACCATACGGAGGCAGGCTGTTTGAAGGGTTTTCACTGGGGAAAGAGAGATTGAATCAGTAGCCTTGTTAGAACCCCACTATTAGTTTTTGCTAGTAGTGGGGTTTATTTTTAGGGAAATTCACGTATGCTTAAAGAGTTTGCCCGTTATCAATCGTAAACACTTGGCCCGTCACAGACTCTTGGTTTAACTGAAACAGAATAGCATCTGCGATATCTTCAGGAGAAGAAATGCGCTGAAGAGGCAGATTTCCTGCAAGCTGATACATTTTATCTTCGTTGCCAGACCACCACCTTGTGTCGACTGCACCAGGAGAGATGCAGTTGACTCGAATATGGGGTGCCAGTGCAATCGCTAACGACTTCGTCATCGTATGAATTGCTGCTTTTGTTGCTGCATAGGGAATAGATGAGCCGATTCCAGTTGTACCGGCGACACTTCCTACATTAACAATCGTTCCTGACTTTTGCTTTTTCATATGTGGAACGGCTGCTTTTACACAGTGAAACATGCCTTTTACGTTTACATCATATAAAGAGTCCCATACGTCATCCGTTGCAGACTCTAAGTCATTCATGGGGATTTGAGCTGTAATACTAGCATTATTCACTAATCCATCTAACCGTCCGAATCCTGTAATGGTTTGATGAATCATTTCATTCACTTCGTGCTCGTTGGCTACGTTCGCTTTAAAAGCAAACGCCATGCCTCCTTTTTCAGTAATCTCCTCCACAACTTTTTTCGCTTCTGTTTCTGAGTTGCTGTAGTTTATCACAAGTTTTGCGCCCATGTCAGCTAGCTTTAAAGCCGTTGCTTTACCTACACCAGTGCCGCCGCCGGTAATAATAAATACTTTATTTTTAAAATCGTTCATTTCTCTTAACCTTCCTTTCTCTCAACATCTTTTATTATATCTTCGATGAAAAAAAGGATATAATAGGTAATACTAAGAGAGGTATCATTTAAAATGATATCAGCGGAGGAATTGAAATTGGAAAGCCAAGACTTACGAATTTTTAAATGTGTGGCAGAAACAAAATCACTATCAAAAGCCGCCGAGGTATTAGGATATGTTCAACCGCATATCAGCCAGCGCATAAAAAAATTAGAGGAAGAGTTAGGTACTAAATTACTGACACGTACAAATAGAGGAGTTACGTTAACGGATGAAGGGGAAGCTTTGTTTGACTATGCCCAGCGTATTTTACTGTTAATGGAGGAAGCTAAAGCAGAAGTTAATCCGAATAAGTTTAGAAAATCTTTAATCATTGGTGCGTCGCAGACAGTTTCTGCTACTAAAGTTCCTTTTTTGTTCTCGTCTTTTTTGAAAGAACATCGAAATATTGAAGTTAAAATAAAAACAGATAGGAAACACGCCTTACAGGAAATGCTTTCGTACGGGGAAATTGATGGACTTTTTCTTAGCGGTACTTATAACGAAGCTCAGTTTGAAAGAGTTTATCGCTATGCAGAAAAAATGGTGCTTATCTTACCTACGGATGAAGATATAGAAGAAAAAGCCCCACCAACGCTGCTCATCAATAGTGATGCGAACTGCATCTATAGAAACAGACTATTAGCGTTTTCAAAAGAACATCATATACATAAAGCCAGCATCATGGAATTTGATTCATTAGAAGCTATTTTACAAGGCGTCCGCGATGGACTAGGTATAAGTGTAGTCCCGGCTAGCGTAGTAAATTCTCGTGGTGATATAAAAAGCATTCAATATCAAGAGCTTCCAGAAGACGTTCATATTGATTTTGTAATAAAGAAAGGGAAGCAGCGCTCACAAAGTCTTAAAAAGTTTAGTCGTTTTTTAGAAAGCCTATAGATTCTGTCTTTAGGAAACGTGATGTCTTCTCTTTTCCAGTACATTAAAAAGAACCCTTAATGCCTGAAATGCGCTTCAAGGGTTCTAGCTTTCTTATGTTCTAAAGATTATGCAGCTAATTTTCTACACTCATCCGCGCATTTCAAGCAGGCTTCCGCACATTTTTGACAGTGGTCATGATCGTGTTTCTTACACTCATTTCCGCATCTTTCGCAAATTTCGGCGCAAACTCCAGCCAGTTCAGCAACGAAAGGCGTTCCTCTTTCTAGAGCTTGTTCCAAATATCCGCACATATCTGCACATTCTCGATCAAAACGGATACAGTCCACCATCATACCCACATTTTCTTCTTTTAGACAAGCATCAAAACAATGGTTGCAGGCACTCATACAGTCATGCAGCGTTTGAATAACGGTTTGATAATTTTCGTGAGACATTGTAAAATTCCTCCTTATTTTTTCTTCTCTCTATTACATTAGACTATCGTTTAGTTTAGTAAACATAATAAAAATGAGCAGGTGGTCTTTCATGTTTAAATATAGGGGTGGAGGGTATGTAGTTGATAGATAAATCTTAAAGGAGTGTAGCACATGAGCTGGCTAGAAATACTTTCGTATATAGCTATTGCAATCGGACTTATTCAATTTTTAGTTATTACAATCGACGTGATCAGGCATCCACAGATGATGTTTGTGATGAATATTGTGTGGCCTATCACGGGACTATATTTTCCTGTCGCCGGGATATGGTTTTACTTTAAATTAGGGCGTAAGGACAGAAAAAAACACGCTCATGCTCATCATTCCTCTGAGCATATGCATGATAACCATGAAGGTCATCATGAGCACCACCATAGTAAGAAGCCTTTTTGGCAAAGTGTTTTTGTATCGACTACGCACTGCAGCAGCGGGTGCTCGGTCGGAGATTTAATTGGCGCACCAATCGTATTTTTAACGGGATGGACGATTGCCGGAAGCGTGCTTTTTGCAGATTACGTAGCGGAATTTATTCTTGCTTATATAGCGGGAATTGCTTTTCAATACTACGGCATGAGTATGAAAGATAATAGCTCAAAAGAGGAGCTGAAAAACGCGGTAAAAGCGGATACGTGGTCGCTTATTGCCTTTGAAATCGGCATGTTTGGCTGGATGGCTTTATCACATTATGTCTTTTTTACACAGGCACCCAAACCAGACAGCGCGGTCTTTTGGTTTATGATGCAAATCGCCATGATCATTGGCTTTTGTACGAGCTATCCTGCTAACTGGGTACTTGTTAAAAAAGGGGTAAAATATGCGATGTAGACACGTTTATGAATGCTGTTATGTTATCAGTACGGACTAATAAAACGTACACTGAAGAACTTAAAAAAAGACGCCTTTTTATTAGAAAAAAGGCGTCTTTTTCGCATATGTTTTTACTATTTCAGTTATCTAAGTAACGGTACAAAGTCGTCTTGCTTATACCTGTAGCTTCTGTAATTTGAGCAATCGTATAGTTTTTACTCCAGTACATATCAAGCGCTCGGTGGACGTTATAGTCAGGCTTTTTTGGCCGACCGCCGCTTTTTCCTTTTGATTTTGCTTCTTGAAGACCGGCTTTTGTGCGTTCACTGATGACGTCATGTTGAAATTCACCAATACGTTTAATGGTACTGAAAAAGGCTTTTCCTTGTTCGGTGGATGTATCAACGTCATCCAAAATCGATACAAAGTGAATATGATTATCTGAAAGATATTCAATTAATTCAATGAGGTGCCGAGTGGAGTCTGCGATGCAGTAAAATTTATACACAACGACTGTATCGCCTGGCTGAAGTGAAGCTACCATCTCATCGAATTCTACTCTTTTTTTTATGGAATTTGTTTTTTCATGATAAATTTTATCGCAATTAAAAGGCTGCAACGCCTGTAACTGTTTGTCCAAGTTTTCATCTTCGCTATATGGACGGGTATAACCAATAATCACTACACCATCTCCTGCATGGATTGTTTATTTATATTTACCTATTGTACCAAATTCCTTCCGCTCATAACATTTCTTTTCAGTATAGAAAGAAGTGTAGTTCCAAAAAAGATCGTTTTTGGAACAAAAAGTGATAGACATTTTGGTTTAGGTCTGCTAGAGTTTTAGTTGTTAACAACGTCTCGGCTTCTATGAGAGTTGGAAGCCACTTATATAAAAAAAGCGAGGTGACAATATGGATAAAGACACCATCAAATTGATTCGGAAAAGCTACAATTTGAATCAGCGGAATTTCGCTGAAAGAGTAAACTGCAGTTTTTCACTCATTGCATTAGTGGAAGTTGGGAAGAGAAGAATTACACAGGACTTAGAGAATAAAGTGAAAGAAGCGTTTGGGTTAAATGAGGAAAAAATAAAGAAACTAACTTCATCATTTTAATAAGAGCGTAGATAAAAAATGCAGGGAAATGTTTTATGTACGCGAATGTAATACTTGAGGGGTATGGGAGCTGTTAGCCTGTTTTCACTCATTTTTTATACATTAAAAGTACCATAAACGTACCATTTAGGTTCTTTTTGTTTTCTATTTTACTACTTTTATTATTCAAAATCTAGACGAGCGTACAGTAGACGCTTATGACTATAGAGAGAAAGGTGTTTTTGGTTATCATGTTCAATAAATTAAAATTGGAGTGGTTTGGCAACGTGAAAGGAGATATTCTTTCAGGTATTGTCGTAGCGCTTGCGCTCATTCCTGAAGCTATTGCATTTTCTATTATTGCCGGGGTAGATCCGATGGTGGGCTTACACGCATCTTTTTGTATCGCCGTTGTGATGGCCTTTGTAGGAGGGCGTCCTGCGATGATTTCTGCAGCTACCGGCGCGATGGCCCTGCTGATGGTGACACTCGTAAAAGAGCATGGAATGGAGTATTTATGGGCAACGACTATTTTAACGGGTGTGATTCAACTTCTGTTTGGCATCTTTAAAATTGCTCGCTTTATGAAATTCATTCCGAGGTCCGTGATGGTAGGATTTGTGAATGCATTAGCGATTTTAATTTTTATGGCACAAGTTCCGCATTTTGTAGGAATCTCAACGATGACGTATGTGTTTGTTGCGTTAACTCTTGTTATTATTTACGTTTTACCGCGCTTTACAAAAGCAGTGCCTTCGCCATTAGTAGCGATTGTCGTCATGACAATTGTAGCTGTTTTTGGAGGATTTAATTTGCGTACAGTAGGAGACTTAGGAGAAATTACAAAATCACTGCCGGTGTTTTCTATTCCTAACGTTCCTTGGAATATGGAAACACTGTCTATCATTTTTCCAACAGCGCTAGGATTATCTATTGTCGGATTAACGGAATCGCTGCTAACGGCATCGATTGTGGATGATATGACAGATACGTCTAGTAATAAAAACCAGGAAAGCAGAGGGCAAGGAATTGCGAACATGCTCGTTGGTTTCTTTGGCGGCATGGCTGGCTGTGCGATGATTGGTCAAACCGTTATTAATGTAAAATCAGGAGGACGCGGTCGTTTATCAACGTTTGTAGCAGGCATATTTCTCATGTTTCTTATCTTGGTACTAGGGGACTGGGTTGTTAAAATTCCAATGGCTGCACTAGCCGGGGTCATGATTATGGTATCGATCGGAACATTTGACTGGTCTTCACTTCGTACATTAACGAAAGTTCCTTTAACAGATACCGTTGTGATGCTTGTTACGGTGATTACGGTTGTAGCAACGCATGATTTATCAAAAGGAGTTATTGCGGGTGTTATTTTAAGTGCAGTGTTCTTTGTGGCTAAAATTTCAAAGCTAGATGTGTCAGCAAAAGAATCTGAACATCGAACAGTTTACAAAGTAAAAGGTCAGCTGTTCTTTGCCTCTGTAGAAGACTTTGTTAACTCGTTTTCGTTTACAGAAAAACAAGATTTAATTTTAATTGATTTTTCAGAAGCGCATATTTGGGACGACTCAGCCGTAGCGGCTATCGATAAAATTGTACTGAAGCTAAAAGAACAAACGTCTGCTGAGGTGAAGCTGACAGGTTTAAATGATGTAAGTGAAGAATTACTTCAAAGATTAGCGACTTACAACAAGCCAAATGCAAGAGCATCAGCTCATTAAGAGAGTGATAATTCCTAGGTTCAAATTCTATAGAATTTGAACCTTTTCTTTTGCGGTTAAATATGTCACCTTGTTTTCTTTACCAGTCTATATAGTTTTGGAAGACTAGAAAACCAAGCAGTATAAAGAAGGCAAAAACAAATAAGGCTTCGGCAGAATGTTGTCGTTCCGCTTTTTTTACGTTTATTTTTTCTCTATATTTCGATTGAATGTTTCTTCTTTTCGAATCCAGTTTCATATATAGACTCCTTAAACGATTTTATATAAATGATTTTACCATATTATTGAATATATGGTTTTTTAATCTGAGAAATCAAGATTATTGGAACAATGAATGAAGTTTGTAATTTGTATATTTCAATTTAGTACTATATGGTATTATTTTCTTTAGTTAGGAGGTATTTGAAATGAGTGTTTCAAAAGAAAATAAGCCAATTGTATTAACAATTATTTTGCTGGCAGCTGCGTTTGTAGTGTTTTTTGCGAATCGGATATTCCCATCAAATTCAATTTTTCCAAGTAGAAGCGGTGATTTGACTATTCCGCTGTGGCTGTTTTTTGGGATAGATGTTGGCTTTATTGTGGCGTTAGTTTTAGGAGTTCGAACAAAGAAGCCAAGCGTCGTGTGGTTTAGCATTATCACAAACAGCATCTTTATTGTGTTGCTTTCTGCTTTGATGTTTTTATTAGCGATTGCAAATGGAATTTCTGAGCCGTAAGTTTATTATTTTTATTATAGGTGAATGATTAGGATTTAGAGAGGTTGATAGATATGATGATAGGCGGTCCTTTACTGATTGCCCTGCTGCCAGGTGTACTTATACTCATGTTAACTTGGCTGTTCAGAAAAATGAAATGGAACAAGGTCATTAGAATGCTTCCTTCAATGCTAACCGTTCTTGCCGCCGCCGTGTTTTTTTATATTGGCTATGTAGAAGTAAGAGGGTTTGAAGGCGCCGGCTATTTGTTTTTATCCGTATGTTTACTTGTGTTTGCGACTGTTGCATTTATCATTGCCAAAAAACCTGTAGGATAATTTTTATAAACTTTATAAATTCTTTATAAATCCCTCCTATACTACGTGTAGGGGGGATTTAATATGAAAAATATTATTTTAGATGTAAAAAGCGTTTCAAAAAAAGTAAGGCGTCGTCACTTAGTAAAAGAAGTATCGTTTCAAATTAATGAAGGGGAAATATGTGGACTGCTAGGGCCAAACGGTGCTGGTAAAACGACTTTAATTCGTTTGTTGACGGGGTTGATTAAACCAACTGGGGGAGAAGTTTTTATTAATAGTAAAACCATTCTTTCACAAAGAAAAGAAGCGCTGCAAAGCGTTGGTGCGATTGTAGAGTCGCCCATCTTTTTTCCTTATATGACAGGAAAAGAAAACCTGACAAATTTAGCTCGCCTGCATTCATTTTCGACAAAGCAAAAAAGGCAGCAAAGAGTAAAAGAAGTGCTTGATATCGTGGGATTAACCGGCAGAGAAAATGATAAAGTTCGAACGTATTCTCTGGGGATGAAGCAAAGGCTCGGAATTGCCCAAGCGCTTTTAGGCGACCCGGACCTGTTGATACTAGATGAGCCAGCCAACGGCTTAGATCCAATGGGCGTACGTGAACTGCGCGAGCTGCTTTTTACGTTAAAACGTGACTATAACAAAACGATTCTGATTTCTAGTCATTTACTGGATGAATTACAGCGAGTATGTGATCAAATTGTTGTAATGAGAGAAGGAGAGCTAATGTGGGACGGCGCTTTAGACCGGTTAGCATCTGGTAAAAATCTTGAAGATGCGTTTGTAGAGCTGGTGTCGCAATGAAGGAGCTGTTAGTAGCGGAGTGGGAAAGACTTTGGAAACGAAAAGTGGCGTGGCTGACCTTTTTGTTAGTGCCGGTGGTGCTGTTAGCTGCTTCATCCTATCTCCAAAAAGAAAACGGAGCACTCACAGTCGATTTACCACAGTATACGTTTGCAGGAAACTTTCCTGTACTAAGCCTAGCCGAAATGTTATTTACCGTTTTTAATGCCATGTTCTTAGTTTTTATTACGCTCGTTGTTACCGGCGAGTACCGGTCAGGACAGCTTCGAATGGTTATGATACGATCATATTCGTTTAAAGAAATCATCCTAGCAAAAGCCATAGCGCTTCTGCTGTTTAATTTACTGTTTTTTATTACGTATTTTTGTATGAGCCATGCGATAGGCTTTCTGATGTTTGAACATCCGCAAAGCTACTTTGTGTTTTATCACAGTCATGCTTTTAACATAAAAGAAGCGCTAGTATATAATCTTGCATTCTATGGATATGCCTATTTAACGACGATTGCAATATGCTGCGTGCTGTTTTTTATCTCTGTTATCAGCAAAACGACTACTACGGCTGTTGGAATTGGGGTTGCTTTTATACTAATATCATTTTCGTATCCTACTTTATTAAGAGGGTTTAGACAGTGGATGAGTGAAGAGCTCTTTGGACAGCTGTTTTTTACTTCCGTACCGATGATTCAATGGCAGGGCATTACAGTCATGATGGCAGAAAACCCGCAGTTTGTAGGGTGGAATTTCGGGGTTTTAGGTTTTTATATTTTATTTTTTGGCGGTTTAACGTATGTAGCTATTCGAAAAAAAGAATCGTTTCTATAAAAGGAGAGAAGACATGATGACAGGACTTTTTATAAGTGAATTAGAGCGAACGTTTAGACGGAAAAAGACAGCGGTGGTACTAGGTGTGTACATAGGATTACTTGCTTTTAGCTGGTTCTTTTTCTTTCAAAGGGGAGGCATTTCGTTTTTTGATGCGGCTCATGACGTAAAAATTGATTCTTTAAATGCAGCACCGCTGCTTCTTCGAGACCTATCCTTTGCGATTACGTTTATTGTCATTCCTATGTTTGTGGCAGATAGCTTCAACGGTGAGTACACGTCGGGAGCTCTGCGTATGGTACTAATTCGGCCGCACCATCGCGTGAAGCTGTTTTTTGTAAAGTGGGCAGTTCAATGTTTACTAGTTTTTATTATTCTTTGTATTACGTGGGTAGTGGGGACATGTCTTGGAAGAATGGTTATGCCTCATGTAAATGAAACCACATTTTTAGGCGGACATACGCTAGGGACTTTAGGGGCGTTACTATATTCGCTCAAATTTTACGGCATTTGTTTTTGTATCTTTATAGCAGTTATTAGTATCGGGAGTATCCTGAGTGTTCTTATGCCTAATTCCATTTTATCTTACGTCGCAACCACGGGTGCTTTAATTGGAAGTGTGTATGTGTCAGATAAACTAAGCTTCTTTTTCTCCGTAACCGATTCTGTTTTTCATGAATTAAGCAGACCAAACTCTGAATTTTTAGTGAACCTATTATTTCCAATTTTACTCATTAGCCTTATAATAAACCTATTCGTATGGAAAAAGAAGGAATGGGTAGGGTGAGATGGAGATGAAGCAAACAATTTTACTAGTGGACGACGAAAAAGACATTATTTCCTTTATGAAAGATGCGCTGCAAGATGAAGGATATGAGGTGGTGTTTGCTTACGAAGGTCAAGAAGCGTTAACAAAGTTAAAAATAAATCCAGACTTAATTGTGCTGGATGTGATGATGCCAGGCATGGACGGCTTTGCACTTTGTGAAATGATCCGAAAAAGCATATCATGCCCCATTATCTTTCTAAGCGCTAAACAAACGGAGCAGGACCGAGTAAAAGGACTATTAGTGGGTGGAGATGATTACTTAGTTAAGCCTTTTAGCATGAAAGAACTAAAAGCCCGCATTTACGCCCATCTGCGCCGAGAGCAGAGAATTAACAGTAACTCCTATAACAGGCTTCACTTTGGAGAGTTAACCATTGATTTAAATGGCTATCAAATTTTACATAGCAATGAAGTAATTCCGTTTACTTCAAGAGAATTTGAGATTATTCATTTTTTAGCTCTTCATCCAGGTCAGGTTTTTACACGCGAGCAGCTGTATGAAAAGGTGTGGGGCTACGACGCGGAAGGAGATTCGTCTACGATTACGGAACACGTAAAGAAAATTAGAGCAAAACTATTAAAATATGACGAAACGCCTTACATCTCAACCGTTTGGGGCATTGGCTACAAATGGGTAAAATAAAAAAATGGATGAACCGAGCAACATTAAAAGCGCAGTTTGTGTTATCGTTTCATTTAATCTTACTGTACAGCCTGCTTGCGACGCTCTTAACGTGGGGCATTGTGATTGCAGTAAACTGGTTTCTTATGCCTGGAGCACTGAATCCAGCAAATTACTATGAAAAACAAATTCCTGATATTCTTCAGTTCGTCAAAGAAAAAGAAGATGCGCTCCTTTCAAGAGATGCTAAAAACCAAGTAGAAGCGGTGATTCCGCTAGAAGGAATGGATTATCAAATTATAAATAAAAAAGGGCAAATTGTGTATGGGTCCATGTCCACTTCATACATAAAAAATAAACGGGATTTTTACTCTCAGGTCAATACCAATATTCGCTCAGGTAAATATATTATAAAAGTTTATCCGCTTTTTAATTCAAAAGACGAAGTAAACGGGGCGATTGCGCTAAGATATCAATTAAATATGGCTTCTACTAATCCGAATATTAAATGGATCGTTGCGCTTGTCACATTTGTATCGCTAGCCAGTCCGTTTCTTTATTTTTACTTGTTTGCCTATTTGTTTGGAAGACGATTTAGTAAAAAAATTGAACGGCCTTTTAACGAGCTGATGACCGCAGCCAAAAACATTCAGCATAATAATTTAGATTTTTCGCTGTCCGTCACTCAAGACGCCAAAGAATTAAGTCAGCTGCTTCACGCCTTTGAAGAAATGCGAAAAGAATTAAAGCAATCGCTAACTAAACAGTGGCAGCTAGAAGAAGACCGCAAAGATATGACGGCTGCGATTGCGCATGATTTACGAACGCCTCTTACGATTATTCATGGGCATACGGAAATTTTAGTAGAAGGAAGCAAAAGAGACCCGGAGAGGCTTAATCGATATTTACATACGATCTACACAAATACACAGCGTTCGATTCAGCTATTAAATCAGCTGCAAGAAGTATCTGTCATAGAAAGTCCGGGCTTTACTGTAAAACGGGAACCTATTGATATCTATACATTTGTTCATGAGAAAACAGACGAGTTTCAGCTTTTATGTCAAAAAAAAGAGATTGCCTTTTTACCTTCGGTTAGTGAAACAGAAGCATCAAGTCAATTTTACGGAGATCCTCAGCGTATTTCTCAAGTGCTAGATAATATCATTACAAACTGTATTCGCTACACGCCTGAACGAGGGGAGATAGCGTGGAATACCGTCATTCATCAGAACGAAGTAATCTTTGAAATACATGATACGGGTCCCGGCTTTGCGTTATCAAACAAAGAGCAGGTGTTTAAAAAGTTTTACAGAGAAGATGCATCGAGAACAAGCGGCCACGGAAACTTAGGGCTAGGTCTTTATATTGCTCATTCCATTGTGAAAAACCACGGAGGAAGCATCACGGTCGATAATAAAGAGACGGGAGGGGCATTATTTAAGATTGTTCTTCCGATGGGAAAGAAGTAAACGCATAAAAAAGAACCCTCAAAAAGAGAGTTCCAAAAAGGGTAAGTAAGAAAGAAATGTACATGTTCCTTTGGGGGGACTGCATCTGTACAGTAAAATTTATACCCGGTATGCACTTGTTAAAACGTTGAAAAATAAACCAATCATGTAAAAAATAGATGAAATCAGCTTTTAGCATTTAAAAAAAGACTGCAAAACGGCGGTATACCGTATTCTGCAGTCTTTCTCTCGTTTATTTGCTTAAAAACTCTCTCATAAATTCATTCACCTTTTCTGGCTGCTCATGCTGAGGAGCATGTCCTACACCATCTAAGCGGTGAATCGTTACGTTTGGAACGTACTCTTCAATTCCATCTAAATTACTATTTTCAAACGCTTCGTCCGCATTTCCCCATACAATTAAAGTTGGAGATTCGAATACTTTATGCGGCAGTGCTACAGGTTTATGAACGCGCTCTTCAAACGGGTAAAGTGAAGACGCACGGTAGTAGTTAAGCATGGATTTCATTGCATTCGGCTGGTTCCACGCCTCTACGTATTTAGCTTCTTCTTCTTTTGTTAAATAGCCTTTTTTAATGCCTGGTTCTGTCAGCATGTTTCTTAGCTTTTCACTATGATTCGCGAGTAGCTCATCCTGAGAGTTTGGCTTTTGGAAAAAGCTCATATAGCTGCTTGCTTCTCGTTGAGCAGGATTTTCAGCAAGCTCTCTTATAAATGTGTAAGGGTGCGGTGCATCAAACATCACTAATTTTTTGACATACTGCGGATATGTATAAGCAAATGCCCATGCTACAGCGCCGCCCCAATCATGCGCCACTAGCACGCACTCTTTTTCACCAAATGCTTCAATTAGTTGCTTTACATCTTCCATTAGAATGGGCATGCTGTAAGAAGAAATTTCTTCTGGCTTATCTGATAAGTTATAGCCTCGCATATCTACAGCTACCACGCGATAATCTTTCGAAAACTCTTCTAACTGATGGTGCCACGTGTACCAAAAGTAAGGGAATCCGTGTAAAAACAGCATAAGTTCGCCTTCACCTTTTGTTACGTAATGAAGATTTACATCATTTACTTTTACATAACCGTCTTTAAACATGTTACTCATCCTTTCGCTTTTAACCTTTATTATAGAAAAACTTTACTCTTTATTAGTTGATGTATCAAACAATAAGGTTTCCTTACGCGATAAATGAGCTATAAAGCTCTCTTAAAACCCTTATTTTGGTTATTATTTGTGAAATATAACCTCGATATTCCTAGGATGTACGCGACGCTTTATCTGGCTCATGAGAAGAAAATATTTATAGAACGCTAGAAATAAAGCAATCGCGTTTGTAATGAATACAGCAAAAAGGCTCTCTAAAAGTACTTTATAGAGAGCCTTTTTTTTAAAATCACCGGCCTTGGCAATTCCTAAATTAGATTCAAAGTCAGTAATGTATACACAGGCATTTGTATATTTATCATAGGAATTATAGCGAAAGTTTCTGCTTATATTATAATCTCCACTTATAGGTTTATAGGATTGAATCGATTTAATTTGATCGTTAAGAGACAAATCAAAATTATGAGTGGCTTTTTTTAATTGTTCGAGCTGGAGCTTGGTGAAACTATCGCGGTGCTTTTGGATTTCGTCTTGCATGAGCTCTATTTTATATTTAGATGCGGTGTTGATATGACTAATCGCAGGCCCCATATCTTTTTTTATTTGTGCTTCGGAAGAATGAAAGTGTTTATCATCAAATGAGTCTAACACGTTACTGCTTTCTTCCGAAGTTTTTGTTGCATCTATGATGTCATGCATATTGTTCATGAGCGTAACTTCATAGATCGTCTTGCTTGAATTGAATTTTTTATAGGATGTTACATACTCTTTTTCTGTTAAAGTATCTACGTCTTTTGCTAAGTGGGCTATGCTTTTTTTTAGCTCGCTATCACTTTGTGTTTCTACTTTTGACGTACTATTAATAGACGCAGACAGCAGGTTAAAATCATTTTTGTAGCTTTGAAACGTTTTATCGTCTGATTTTCCATCTTTATTGATTAACCGTTCACACTCGTTTTGCAGAAATTTCAGCTCTATGGTCAGCTCTTTTTTTGCTTCGGTTTCATCTATGCTTTTATTGTTTGAACGTGCGTGACTGCACCCCATTAATCCAAGCGCCAAAGCGATCGTAATGGTCCCAGTTGTTATCTTGCTTATGTTCCTCATGTTGAAACTCCATTTCTATTTGTTTATTACTTACTTATAAAGACTATATCATATAAATGGAATATTTATCTTTATATACTATTAAATGTTACATTTTGTATAGGTAAACTTAAAAAGGTATTATAATGGAATTTATAAAAATAGTACTAAAAGAAGATAAAGGTAATAGAAAAATTAATTATGCATTTATACTTTTTTATTATTAATATGATGTCTAAAGGAGGAAATCAATATGAGTGGAATTGCTAAAACCCCCGAACCGCCTTATTATGCCGTTATTTTTGCTTCTGAAAGAACGGAAGGTGAGAAGGGTTATGGACTAATGGCAGATAAAATGGTGGAGCTTGCATCTAAACAAAAAGGCTTTTTAGGAATAGAAAGTGCCAGAGATCAAGATTTAGGCATTACCGTTTCATACTGGGATTCCTTAGAATCAATCAAAATGTGGAAAGAACATTCAGCTCACCGCGCAGCCCAGCACAAAGGAAAAACAGAATGGTATCAAACGTTTTCACTTAGAGTGTGCAAAGTGGAAAGACATAGCTTTTTTAAGATGTAGGGCGTATATGCTTAATTGCTTTAAAAAGGGGAGAAGCCGTTATGTTTTATGGCGTTATAGGATTTATAGCCGTTTTTATCACTTTGTCTTCGATAGAAGCAAAGCTAAAAACAATCGTTAAGCAAAATGATAGAATCATTGATTTACTTGAGAAACAGAATAGAGAGTAAGAAAACGCTAATGAACTCACCGTTTATAATATCATCTCCTGAGTTTAGTTAAGGGAGATGTTTTATTTTAAGAGTGCATAAAAAAAACCTCAGTAGGAGGTCTAGTTATTACTTTTAAAAGCACTTATAACAAGCTCATTTACTGTCGGATGTCATCTAGAGGCTAATTATAAAGTGAGGTTATATTTATCGTTTCACCAGAAAATATGAGCTCAATTTCTTTATTTCTTACTTGTGAGCTTTCATTTAATCACCGTATTTTTTTCTGTAGGTAAGAAACGTTATCAAATATATAACTGAAATCATCGTTAGAAATATTAGCGGCGAAATGCCAATGCCATCATAAGAACTTTTCCCTTGAAAAGTCCGGTAAATGGACTCTATAACTTCTAAAATCAGCATACCTATAACTACCACAAATGCGTATGATTGAGCCTTCGTACTGATAAACTTCTTTCTTTCATCACCTTTTCGAGAAGATGATGAAACAAAAATCAAAATTCCGCAAACTAACAGGATGAATGAATACACAATTTTAACCCAATCCATTCTTGCTCCTCCTTACAATAAATGTAAAACTCTTTTTACATTGTAAATTATTTGTATAGAAGAATTGGTAAATAAAAAATGATTTTATAACACAATGTCACGCTACAAAGTGACTTAAATCAACTCCATTGGTAAAATGGAAGTAATAGGAATTTTTGTGTTTCACCAACTAAAAGTGAGGTGGGTTATTTGGTTCTTCATAAAAAAACAGTGTCTTTTGTTGCTCTTTTCTTGTTGTTATTAGTGATAAGCTCGAATTATGTGTTATATCATTCTTCTTTTGGACTTCAGTCGTTGCCTGCTGATTTCAACGGAGTAGTAGTAGGTTCTATTTTAGACTTAAGCCTTGTGGCTCCGCTCTTATTTCTAGCTTGGCAGCGTAAGTTCAGTCTCAAATACTTTATTGTATTAATGGCTACAGGCCTTATTGCTGCGCGTTTTATCATTCCGAGTGAATACTTGGCTTCTTTTCAGTCGATTATGTGGCTAGGAGTTGGCATAGAAGGACTACTTATTTTGTTTGAACTTTCACTGCTATTTATGCTAGTCAAAAACGTACCGCCTATTTTAAGAAGGATCAAATCAAGCTCTTTACCGCTGTTGTTTTCCTTTTCACGGGCTGTAAACGAAAAGTTCTCCAAACAAGCTTTTATACAAATCCTTTGTTCAGAAATGCTGATGTTTTACTATGCGTTTGGAACGTGGAAGAAGCAGCCGAGTACTGAAGAGAATACGTTTACTCTGTATAAACGCTCAAGTTTTGTCACGTTTCAAATTATGATTATTCACGCGATTGTTATTGAAACATTAGGACTTCACTGGCTGCTGCACAACACGTCTATAATTCTTTCAATCGTTTTACTGATCCTTAATATTTATAGCATTATTTTCTTTATAGGAGATATTCAAGCATTAAGGCTTAACCCTTTACGAGTGGAAGAGGATCGCATATACATTTCGTTTGGTTTAGCTAAGCGTATGGAAATCTCTTTTAAAGATATTGAAGAAATAATAGAAGACACTCACATCCTGAAACAAAAAATACCCAGCACCACGATTGAATTTATCGCACGCGATTTTGAAACCGTTCATCCTGATCTTTTACTAACACTAAAGTCTCCAGTAGAGGCGACGCTTTTTATGGGAATTAAAAAGAAGTATCAGCAGGTCGCCATTCGCGTAGATGATCCACATGCGTTTAAGAAAATAGTCAAAGAACGTTTGGAGAAAGCTAAGCGGGATGAGCTGATCTAGAATTCTAGAAAGATAAGACCTTATAGAGATATCTATAAGGTCTTTTTGCTGTTGATTAGTTACCGGACATAAATAGTGAAGTGCTAGCTGTATTTTAGTAAAATGGAAGTAATAGGTAAAGTGGTAAAGGGGGATAGGATATGGGGATTTTTTTTAGAGGACAAGAGAAGTATTCAAACTCTATAGAATGGCTATCTAAAAACTCAATCCATTTAAGAGAACCAGCTGAATGTATGCCTGAAGAGTTTGAATTTCTCCGTCATATAATAAAAGATAAGAGAATTGTGTGGTTAGGGGAAAACGGTCACAACATAAGAGAACACAATATGATGAAGTCAAAAATAATAGAATTTCTACATAAAGAAATGAATTTTACCGTACTGGCATTTGAAAGTGGATTAGCGGAATGCCATAGCGCTAATGAGTTAAAGAAGGAGTTTACTGATGAAGACTTTTTAAAAAACGCCGTTTATTCTTTATGGGCAACAAAAGAAAATCTGTCTTTGTTTCAGCTAATGAAAAAATCAGATTTAAGTTTAATAGAAATAGATAGTAACCCTTCTTCTAATCCTGATCTTTTCGTAAAATTTGTTCAGCAGCTGAGTCCCGTAGTGTCTGAAGACGTGATAGAAAAGATAGAATACATTGAAGCAGACGTATATAAATGGTACTACCAGCTAGGGCAATATAAAGCGAGAAGAAAAAAAGTCCCAACAGAAATGCTACGTGAGTTTGAAGAGTTTAAAGAAAAAGTAAGCGCGGTGATAGGAGATTTAGAAGCCTATCTACATGAAGAATACGTTTTGTATTTTGAAAATCAAGAGCTTGTATGTAAGGTTAAAATGATTATTCGATGCCTGCAAAATCGCTTGTATGTTATTAACCATATTCACCATAACCACCGAACGTATAAAAAAGTAAGAGAAAAAAGGATGAAAGAAAATCTAGAGTGGGTTTGTCAGGAGCTGTATCCTGACGAGAAAATTATTATTTGGGCCCATAACCTTCATATCTTTAAACAATACAAAACGTTTACGGGATTTGAACCTCTAGGAGCAATTGTCTCTAATGAAATAAAAAACAGTCTTATTACTTAGGCTTATTTATGTATGAAGGTGAAATACATACGGATACAGGGCAGCCATATAAAATAGAGAAGCCACCTAAAAAAAGTCTAGAGGACTATATGCATCAAGTGCAATCACCGGCGTTATTTACGGATTTCTCACAGGTTGAAAAAAACTCAGACAACAAGTGAATATTCACTAAAACGATCTTTTTAGAGAGCAGTACTATGCCGACTTTATTTGTACCGCGTGATCAGCTAGACGGTGCTTTACTCGTTGAGTCTGTTTCTCCGCCCGAGTATCTTAAACGCAATAAAAATAAATAAAAAATCGTAATGAACAAAGAAGAGGTGTACATTGAAAATCTACAAATTCAGTAAAGAGCATGGCAAAAAAATAGAAAAATATCAGTCTAATTTAGCTACTTACGTAAAAATGATTCAAACAAACGAAGCAGCTACGATCGGTTATATGTATATAGACGGAGAAGGAACGGTAGGATATCACGAAGCGCCTATACCTCAGTTATTTATCGTAGTCGAAGGTGAAGGGTGGGTAACAGGAGAGGATCAAAAACGAATTTCGATTAAACGTGGAGAAGCAGCACTGTGGGAAAAAGGAGAGTGGCATACATCGGGAAGTGAAACCGGTATGGCGGCCATTGTCATTCAATCGGAGGAGCTAAATCCTGAAACATTTATGGAAAGGAAAAAGCACGCTTAGATAAGTTATCTAGGCGTGTGACTTTTCTATAGGACTTTAAATTTTTTAAGGGCAAACTCAATCCCCTCTTCACCCGATTTCTTCGTGACAAAATCAGCAGCGCTTTTTAACTTATCAGATCCATTTCCCATCGCAATTCCAAGGCCGGCTAACTCGATCATATCAATATCGTTTTCGCCGTCTCCAAATGCGATAGCTTCGGAGTGATCGATGTTAAAATAGTTTAAGACGTTTAGGATAGCTACCGACTTTGTGATTTCTTCTTGAAGAACACTTACGACAAAAGGGTGCCACCTTTTGAACATTAAATGAGGAAATCGCTGTGCATACTGTTCAGCCGTTTTTTCATCAGCGAATAAGCACATTAAATAAATATCTTCATCGTAAATACGCTCACTTATTTGAGGATAATCACTAAGCGATAATGTTTCGTTCAGGGCTTTTAAAATATTTTTATCTTTGACACCGTTCATGCTGAGCTCTTTTGTGTAAAATGAAAGACCGTGATTTTCTGATGCAGCGTATTCAAAAACTTCGCGCACAGCGTGCTTATCCATAGACAGCTTATGAATGATTTTTTCATTATGTACAGTAAACGCTCCGTTTGCGGTAATAAGCGTATCTATACCTAATTCTTTAACTTCTTCACACAGAGATAAAGGCCTTCCAGTAGCGGCTACGATTTTTAATCCTTTGTGCTTTAAACTTTTTACAACCTCTCAAGTTTTGGTGGAAATCGTCCCGTTTTCGTGATGAGTAAGAGTTCCGTCCACGTCAAAGAATATAATTTTATAGCTCATAGTAATCTCCTTGCTTAAACAGCACGCTCTTTTTTATATTTACAAGCAGTAGCGAACAGGCAAAAATAGCACCTACATATAAAAATGCAGAAACAACCGGTTTATGTAAAAAAGAAGTATGATTGTATGAAGAGTCATACAAGTAAAGAGCGGCTAGAAATAGAAAAGGCAGTAGTTTTTTCATGTTGTCACCTCCTGGTTTTATTATACATATTTTCCTTGTATTTGTATGTAATCTTAATAAGAGTGATAGAATAATAGTATTTTACATAAGCAAAGAGAAAGAGAAGTGACGAATATGACTGTACATCACTATATAGGATCTCCTTATGAATTGCCTACAGGAAGTTTTGGCACAAAAGAAAAGTTGATTACAATCTATGAAAAAGAAGAAGATGCGTACGGTATTAGTGTTAATCGTTTAACTGACGGGTATAGCGACATCAAGCATGTATTCACCTTGCCTTATGTATACGAATTATCTTGTGATCCACATCCTAAATCAATAAGAGAGCTGTTTACTTATATTGAAGAACAGCTGATAGAGGGCTGTCACATTGAATTATATTCATGCTTAGACGGTGATGAAGCAAAAGAAAAAGATTCAAGTCTAGACACGAGTATTAACTTAAAGACCTTGTATTTTTGAAAGCATTATAAATTAGACAAAAAGAAGTATATCTATGAATTAGGGGAGCTGTTTACATTTGAAGATAAACAATTTGTAGTGGTGGTGAAATGAGGGGATTAGCCTATAACCTTTAGATAAGAGTTATAGGCTAACCAGTTTAAGCAGACTGATATTTATAAAAAAGGCTTGATATATGGAAGGCTTAAACCAACGTAAATAACAAATGACATAAGCAAGTAGCAGCCGATAACACTTCTTCTAACTGGTTTAGAAGCTTTTTTTAGCCAGCCCCAGTGCTTATCATCATAGTCAAAGATGAAGTAATCCAAAATGACGGATAACGTGATAATAGCAGCAATCATTAGTAGGACCATATGTACCCTCGCTTTTAGTTTATAAAGTAATTTCCTATTTATAACAATATACCTTGTTATCCAATTAATTACAAAATGGTAAAACTTCTATGAAATCTAGGGGGAGTTTTTATAGAAGGTAGTTCACGGTTTAGTATTAACTACCTTATTATGGTAGAATTCATAGCGTATAGTATAGCTTTTTTTAAAAGACAGCTATGAAAGTATTGGATTATGTTTATTTTATAGATAAGGGAGATTAGTTAAAGTGGCACGAATTATCAACTTTTGGTCATTTATCTGTGTATTACTATGCGTTGCTTTCTTTTTCATCGCATTTTATCATTCATCATTATTGAATATAAATTTATGTTTAGCAATTATTCTGTTTTTTCTCGGCATTGCAGGCTTTTTTGGAATAAATAATTGGACATCGGCTCTAAGAAGTATTCTAACAGTGGTAATTAGTGCTGGGTTAATTCTAGTGACAGGATTTATTATCTTCATCGGCAAACTATTTTATTTCAACTAAAGAACGCCATCTATTCAGGAAAATTGATGGCGTTCTTAGTATCAACTTTTTATATGAGAAGCAACCCCTAAACCATCAATAACATGGCAGATACATTTGATTCCGTTCAAAAAGTTTTCTACCTTTATATTTTCGTTGGGAGAATGATTTCGTTGATCAAAGTTGGCATAAGGAAAAATGATAGATGGTGTTTTTAACATTTTAGTCCACACATAATCCGGAAGAGAACCGGCTAAGCTAGGCTGAATCAACGGTTCTTTCTGATAGGCTGTTTTTATGCTTTCTGTAACGAGCTTCACAATCTCTAAATCTGCGGATGTGCGAGATGGCTTCATTTCTCCTAAATAGTTGACGGTAATTGTAGGATCATATTTTTCGACATGACGACAAATTTTATGATAAATATCAATAGGGTCTTGGTCTACAACTAATCGAATATCCATTTTTAGTCTAGCGGAAGAGGGAACGATTGTTTTGGCACCTTCACCTGTATAGCCGCTTTCGATTCCTAAAATATTAAAAGTAGGTTCCATTGTTAGTTTATGGTAATAAGATTCTCCGTCCATGTTCAAGTCGCGATATCCGATTTTTTCTCCAATATCAATTGGATCAAAAGGCAAGTTTTGTAGTAATTCTCGTTCCGTAGCAGATGGCTTTAAAATATTATCATAGAAGCCGTCTATTAACACATTCCCTTCCGAATCGCGCATAGTATGTAGTAAATCAACTAATTTCCAAGCGGGATTAGGAACAATATTTCCGGTGTTGCCAGAATGATTATCCCAATCAGCTCCTTTTGTCACCATTTCAAGCAGCAGCATTCCTCTTACCCCTAATAAAATAAGGGGAGAGCCGCTGTTATGAGACGAGCCGTCAGATGTAAATACAAGATCAGCTTGAAGTAATTCTTTATGTTCTTCTACAAATGAGGGGAGGTTTACACTTCCATTTTCTTCTTCTCCTTCAAACACAAATTTTATATTGATTGGCAGTTCCTCAAACAAATCCAAATACGTCTTTATTCCTAGCAGCTGTGCCATTAATTGGCCTTTGTTGTCGCCTGTTCCTCTCCCAAATATTCTTCCATCTCGAATTGTAGGCTCAAAAGGAGGTGAAATCCAATCTTCTAGTGGGTCGGGTGGCTGCACATCATAATGTCCATATATTAATAATGTGAAATCATTCTCATCTCTACATCGTTCTCCATAAACAACTGGGTGTCCATTAGTTGGCATAATCTGCGTTTTGATGCCGATGTCCTCCATCATATCTTTTAAGAGTGTGGCACATTCTTTTATTCCTTTATTTTGTGAACTAATACTTTGCTGACGCAGCAGAGTAAATAGTTGGTTTAAATACTCTTCTTTTCGCTCTGAAATGACCTGTTCTACGTGTTCAATGCTCATACAATGAACCTCCTATAAGTGCTTGTTTTTTAGATATAGCCTAGTAGTTAAAATAAATCATCTTCAAAATAGTTGCCGAGATCTACTTTATAAATTCTTTCTTGGCATAGGTGAATTGATCGTATAACTTATCGATAGGTTCAAAACCAATACCATGCCCTTGAGGGACTTGTATCATGCTGTTTTTATCAATGGTCACTTCTGGCTGCACAAAGTCTTCATTCCAATATCGAGTAGAAGCAGGGATGTCTCCAGGGAATTTAAAGTTTGGTAGCGTAGCAATAGAGATGTTGTGAGCACGGCTAATTCCGGTATCAAGCATTCCTCCGCACCATACTGGGATATTATGAGCAGCACATAAATCATGAATTTTCTTTGTTTCTGTCAATCCTCCTACGCGTGCTACTTTAATATTAATCGTTTGTGTACTTCCTAATTCAATGGCTTTTCTTGCATCTTCTACTGAGTGGATACTTTCATCTAGACAAATTCTAGTTTTAACGGCGGCCTGCAATTTAGCGTGATCGACGATATCATCGTGTGCTAGTGGTTGTTCAATCATAATTAGATTCAACTTGTCCATTTTCTTAAATAAATCAATATCATCTAGCGTATAGGCAGAGTTTGCATCCGCCATTAACATAATATCTCCAAAATGTTTACGAACAGCTTCTAGGTAGCGAATGTCTTTTCCGGGCTTGATTTTTATCTTCACTCGTCTGTAGCCTTCTTCTAAATGTCCTTCTACAACGCGGAGTAAATCATCTGACGTATGTTGAATGCCGATGCTGACTCCTGTTTCAATCTGATTTTTGTTACCTCCTAGCGCTTGCGATAGTGAAATGCCGTTTTCTTTGGCGTATAAATCCCAAATAGCACAATCTAACGCCGATTTAGCCATTTGATTACGCCTTATATGGGAAAAAAGCTCATTAACTTCTTCTGGGTGCGCAATTTCTTGTTTTTCAAAAAGTAATGGTATAAGGAAATCCTCTAGTATATGCCACGCCGTAGAGTTCGTTTCTTCATTGTAAAATGGAAATGGAAGAGCTGAACAATCACCATATCCAATAAAATCTTTTGAGTGAACTTCCACTACAATAAAATCCCGTTCTTTTAATACGGCAAAGCTTACTTCAAAGGGGTTTTTTAGTTCCATTTTCATCCTGCGTAAGACAATTTTTTCGATTTTCATACAGCACCTCTTTTTTTGAATATTCAGATATTTATTTTTGTACAACGCTTGGAGCTTGATCAGGAAACGAATGAACCGTTTTTCTTGTTTTTATGGTTAAGCTAGATACGACGGATAAGCAGGCTGCTCCTATTAAAAACCAAAAAGCGGCATCGTAAGATCCATTAAAAGCACTAACCATAAAACCAATAACAATAGGGGATATAAAACCGGCAGATTGACCAAATAAGTTAATGGTTCCAGCAGCTGACCCCACAATTTTTGCAGAGAGAATTTTCATTGGCAAGGCCATTGTAGTTGCAAAGACAAACGATTTAAAAAAGTATACGATTGCTTGAAATGTAATGACTAGCGCCACGGTATCAGCAGTGTACATAAAGTACAAAAAGATAGCTGTTAAAGAAGCGCTCCCTACTAATAAGTACTTTTCCTTTCCGTTAAAAAAGCGGACCATAATCCACCCGCCAAAAGCTGTAGCAACACCAGCTGCAATAAAGGGAAGAGGAGTTAAAATACCGATAGCCTTTAAATCCAACCCGCGTACATTTAACAGGTAAGAAGGCATCCATGAATCTAAGCCTTTGTTTATTAAGCTAAGACCAAACCAAGTCAGAGCCAGCTGCCACATAATAGGCATTTTAAACAACTGTTTTAGGTTTTCTTTGTTTGCTAACTTCTCTTTTTGTTTTTGCTCTGAGTTAATACTAGCTGTTCTTTGAGCTGGTTTTACTGCCAACCAATAAACTAGGGCAAATGCGATTCCTACAACCCCGATGATATGAAATAAATTTCTCCAGCCAAAATGAAGCAGGAAGGGAGCAATGATTAAAGGAGCCAGAGCGCTTCCTATATAGTTAGAAGACAGCAATACACTTGATACTTTCGGCCTTTCATTTCTAGGAAAGTTCTCCGCTACCCCTTTAAGACTGGCGGAGGGAAACGCGCCTTCCCCTAATCCAAACAAAAAGCGAATAATAATGAGAGACGTTAAAGACCAAGCCCATCCAGTAAATGCTGTAAACAGAGACCATAGTATAATAGCGATAATAATGATGTTTCTAGAACCATATCGATCAGCTAACCATCCTCCAGGAAGCTGCATTAACGCATAACCAACAAAGAAGCTGCTGAGAACAATTCCTAAAACCGAAGCATCTAAGTTGAAATCTTTTCCGATAGAGGCTAGTGCAATACTCATTGCAGCGCGGTCAATGTACGATACACACCAGCCTATAAATAATAATAGTAAAACAATATATTTGTTGTTTGCTTTTAATGAAGTAGTCCCCATCACAAAACCTCCCGCCTTATTTTCGTTAATAGTTACGATCCTTTTTTCTACACTTCAATTAAGAGGTAATAGAAGACTTTTGAAGTATTAAGGAGTAGTAGTTGTCTTTTCATCGATTAAATAAAGTTCGTATAAGTTTCTAGGTCTTCCTCTGTGAATAGGCTGTTCTTCTCCTGTAATAGCAGCGAGTTTGTTACGTTCAAGCGTATTTAAAATTCGACGCGCGCTTCTAATAGTCAAACCAAGGCCAGCTGCTAAATCAAGCGCCGTTATGCCTTTATAACCAAAATTTTCACAAAAAGAAAGTAGCTTGTTAATGGTAGCAACACTTAGATTAGAGGTCTTTGCTAAATGTATTCGGACAGGGTCATCGCTTCGCAAGGAGTATTGCAATTGCTTTTCTTGCCCTACAGGTCCGTATAGGGTACCGTCGAGGTCAAGGACAAAACAGCTTGGTGATGCTAATGATTGAGCTTTTAATAATGCTTCACGTGCATTTATTTCAGCTTCGTTTGCCGTATACCCTAAGCCTATTCCAAGCGCTGGTTCTATTCCTACCTTCATACATAGGTTATTTAAAAGAGGCAACTTTTTATACGTTTGAGTAATCGTTTCAATTGCTCCGCGAGTAGTTATAAAACGAACTTCATCTCGATTCGACCAGTCAAAAATTGCTTGAGCTTCTTCACTAAAGTCAATGAGTAAACTTTGGATTCCGGCTTTTTTTCTTTTTAATGCGTATTCAGATACGTCACTCGTGGTAAATAAATGATTAAATCGAAGTACACCTACAGCTATTTGTGTACTCTTTTGCAGGAAGGATTTTCTTTCTGCGATCATGTTTTGTAAGGTGGATCTAACGGTAGACTTGGTTGGAATAACGCGATAAACTAAAACACCTAAACTCTTTAACGCCTCATAAACAGAGGTTACGCACGTAATTGCAACATCTATTTCTTTGTTTATCCACATCTGATAATGGAAATCTACTAGTTCATCAACTTTCTTATCCTTATTTAAAAATAGTTTGCAGGTATGAAGCTCTAGTTCTTCTAAACATTCATCAACTTCTGTTTTCTTTAAAGTGTCCATACTAATCCGAAAAGGAGTTTGAGTAGGGTTAAGTTTCGTTTCCGTAAGAACTTTAAAAAGCGTACGGTATAGTGCAGTTCCGGTTAGTTGTATAAAAGCCATAGGTGTATCCGTAATAGGGTGGCTTTTAACAATTTGATAGGGAATGTTGCCAGCAAATAAAAGAACATCGGCTTTGGTTGTATTTTTCTTAACGACCTCTAGCGTTTCTTGCTCGTGGGTATAAGGGGCCGGTATTAAATTAATTTCAGGATAGGAAGCACCAACTTTCAATACTAAATTAATTAAATCCTGAGGACCTATCACTACAACGTTTATATTCATACTTCATTCACCTCCTATATATTAAAAATTCTAAAAATAAAGAAAATTTAAATGATGATAATTATATTAACTTTACTCGTTTTAAAAGTAAATGTCTTTAAATGGACCTAAAATAAAGAGTTATAGAACCTTGTTAAAAGGTCTTACACACACATGATGCTATTTTAGGTGGATTATTATGATGGAAGAAATCAATAAAAAACTAGATAAATATAAGGTAATCATAACTGTAGGAAAATGTGCTGTGTAGATAGAGCGAGAGGGGAGTTTACTCATAATACTTTTTTTACTTCATTGCTAATTGTAAATGACTTATTTTAAGTTATAAATTAAGTCATTTAGACGCTAAAGATAAATGTTAAGACGCCTAGAAACACTAGGTCTCTAGGCGTCTTGAAGGTGGTAATATGTATCTGAAGTAGATGAAAACATTACCTTCTTACATATCTTTTCTCTATTTAGATTAAAAACGCAATATCTTTACTCCATAGTAGTTCCCGCAAATACAAACGTAATAATCCCTAATACAAAGAACAGCTGAGAAATCACGCCGACTATACTGCAAATTAATCCTGCAATTGCGAGTCCTTTACCGCCTTGATTGGAAGCAGCTATTTCGTTTGATGCTTTTTTGTAGAGGATAATGCCGATAATACCTGTAATAAACCCGATGATTGGAATAAAAATGGACAGGACACCTAGAGTTAGAGAAACAATAGAGTTGGTGTTTACTTGAGGTTTTGTATTAGTTTCCAATAGTTTCACTCCCTATAAATTATATTTTTTGATTATACCATAAAAAGGAATAATATCCTTTTTACTAATAAAAGTAGAAATTTTTAGAATTATATGTGTCTCCTTATATTTTCTATGCGCCGTTTCATAAAACGTACGATGACATGTACAAAAAGAAACTTATTTTTTGACTCCTATAAGGAAATCGATTTTGTGGGCTACCTTAGATTAAATCTGCTTCATAAAACATTTAATCTAAATTAAGGATCTTTTATAGCAGATCCTTTTTTTATTTGTGATTTCGCTAAATAGGTCAGGCAAGAATAGTACAGGCAGATGTTGTCATACATATTACGGTCATTAAAAACAAACGAAAGGCAGCAAACCTTTATGTTATCATCGACTTTTTCTAGTTTACTAGCTATAATTGGTATTAAATAGTCATTTTTGTAAATAAAAGGTGATTTAAAGTGCCGTCAAAATAGCTAAATCAGTTACTTTCTATGATTACACCTAACTCTACTAATAGAGAAAGTGAAGTGAGCACATGACAAATCTTTTAGAAGTTAGAAACATGGCAAAATCGTTTGGCCGAAATGAGGTTTTAAAAGATGTTTCATTTCATGTACCTCCTGGATCGATTGTTGGATTTATTGGTGATAACGGAGCAGGGAAATCGACGACGTTTAAAGCAGTACTAGGATTAATTTCGAGAGATAGCGGTACGGTCGAAATATTTGGTGAAGACAATTTAAATAAAGATGCGACGATTAAAGAAGACATTGGAGTCGTGTTTGATGCGATTAATCTGCCGGTTTCTTTAACGATAAAACAGTTAAACAACGTTTTTAAGAAACTATTTAAATCTTGGGAAGAAGCTGATTTTCACCGGTTGATTCATTCTTTTTCATTGCCAGAAGATAAAAAAATACATACGTTTTCACGCGGCATGTCGATGAAATTATCTCTAGCGGTAGCGCTGTCTCACGGTGCTAAACTATTGCTGTTAGATGAAGCGACAGGAGGATTGGATCCTTCGTCTAGAGAGCAGATATTAGATGAATTAAAAGCTTTTGTCAGCGATGGCAACAGCGGAATACTGCTTTCATCTCACATTATGAGCGACGTCGAAAAAATCGCGAGCCATCTTGTTGTGATTAAAAACGGTGAAATTTTATTAAATGAAGAAAAAGAGAAAGTGTTTGAGGAGTACGCAATTGCCGTTATGAAGGAAGAACAGCTAAACGTACTTCCCGAAGAGATAGTAGTAGCAAAAAGAACGTATGATACGTCTGTCCGCGTACTCGTATCAGATAAGCATCAGCTGCCAGATGAAACTATAACTGAACCGATGTCGATGGAAGAACTAAGCGTGCTTTTAACAAGGAGTGAACGATAAATGAAAGGTCTATTGTTAACGAACTATTACCTCATTCACCGAAGCTTTTTGACTTACACAGCGCTCGCCATAGTTATTTCTGCAGTCATCTTTTATTTTGCTGATCCTTCATTTTATCGTATTATAGCGATGTTAATTATTTTATTAATGGCAATGCCAGCGCTTGAAGTGATCAAACTAGAAAGCAAAACCGGCTATGACAAATACGTGCTTACCCTTCCAATTAGCCGGAAAAATGTGGTGCAAAGCCACTATGTTTTTTACTTTTTAATTGTCGTCAGCGGAACCATCCTGTCCTATGGTGTTTTCTCAATGTATTCGCTTATTTCTAAGAGTGCAGTAGAGAATATAGTAAATATCGTTTCATTTGGTACATTTATCGTCCTTTTTGCCGGTGCACTTGCTTATCCGCTTCTTTATGTATTCGGAGCAGAGAAATCTGACGGAATAGTACTTGGAGGTGGAATGGGAGGTCTTTTCGTTGCGATTGCTTTACAAGGAGTTGTTGGGTATATAGTTGAAATATTAGCAGCATCCAGCTTACCGATCGCTTCTTCTTTGCATGTTCCTATCTTATATACTCTCTTTGGAGTGGTGATGTATATTGCTTCTTACTTTATTGCGCTGTCTATCTACCAAAAGAGAGAATTTTAGTATGAATTGATTTTGAAGTAAATACTACAAAGCGTTCTTTAAGGCTATTTATCAACAAATAATTCAAACAAAAAAACAGCTAGAACATTTGATAAACTAAGCAAACAAGATCTCAAAAATATAGCTGATATTATTGGTGATCAAGCTTAACTTATTAAGGTTTTCACAAAAGTTAATTGTGTCCTCTAAGCACATGTATTATAGTAAAAGATGCAGTTTTAAAATGTGAAAGGAGACTATATGGGGAATTTGTTTAAACGGGCTTCAAACGTATCAAAAACCGCTTTTATTGCTACACTGATTTTGTACATAATTATTGTAGCGTGTTTTATTCCGTCAATTGTATTTGCCGGAGCTTTCTTTGCTATAGTAATTAAAGTAGCAGCAGCACTTTTAATCTTAGTAACAATCCTAGGAATGATTTATTCGTGCTTCATTAAAGGCGGCCAAAAATTTCTTTTTTTACTGTTACATGCCGCTTCTTTATTGATTGTTTTGTTTAGTATCTCTGCTTTTATGCTCGCTAAAAGCGCTGAGTTGACATAGTAAAGAGGAATTACATATGCAAAAAGGCAGGAGAAATCCTGCCTTTTTTATTTTTGTATGATTTCAAGAGGACTCGTATGTTCTAGGGAGGCGCCGCTGACTATTTGGCTAAACTTGTTTAACAAGAAGAAAAGAAGGAAAAGGAAGAAAAAGGAGATGTGATAATTTGGAAATAGTCATAACTGTGACAGCGGGTATGGGTTTTCTTTTCTCTTTTTATCTTTTTTACATTCACCTTGTTATAAGTGAAAGAAGGGGTAAACCTTTGAGTGAAAGTTAAAGTTATATATTGAGAGGAGTAGCTGTAATCGTTCTTTTAGCCAGCTTTATTTTAGGAAGTCACTTTTTATAAAAGATGATTGATACATAATGTTGAGTGCATCTCTCAATCTAAAAAATGCTGCCACTATCAAGCTAGGCGGGTTGAAAAAGAGAGGAGGCTACTAGAATGAAATGGTACAAGCACGCGCTCATTCCTTTAGCTATAGGCTTTTTGAGCTTCGTATGTTTTATGATTTATAGTAAAGCAGCAGGAAATACGAGTTTTCAGCTAAACCAGGCGCTGTTTATTTCCATAGGTATATGTATTGGAGCAGTCCCAGTCTCATTTTTTGTAGAGCATCAAAAGAACAAAGAAAATAAAAAGTTTCATAGCTGAGTTATTTACCAATTGGACGTTCGTTCTTTATTTTGTTTGTGAAAAAGGATGTGATTACCTGTTAATTCTCGTAAAGGTTGGTATGTTGGTTTTTATCATTTTGCTGCACCTTGCCTTTCGAAAACTGATTTTTTACGCCCATAAAAAACAAAAGAAATCCCCAAAAGAAGGGCGAAGGATATTAATAGAAGGGTTTTTAATTGTGTTAGTCATCCTGTTAGCTATCATGAATTTTGTAAAGTATTATTATGGTAGTTAAAAAAGCTCGGAATGCGTATTGTATATCTATGTGATCCTCATCAATTAACCTTTTGGCATAAAAATATTAAAAAATATCCAGTTAGACTACCAGCCTTTAGATTTATAAATCCAAAGGCTGGTTTGATGTCTAGAAGTCACATTATAGTAATGAAACATGTGTGAAGTATATGTACGTTCCCATAAGGACTTTAATATACAGTGAAGGGTAAAAAAGAATTATTCCAGGGAGAGGGAAGTGTGTGAAACGTCATTTAACCTTAATTTTATCGTTATGTAGTAGTTTGCTCATTTTTTTACTGTCACTGTTTCAATGGGATTTAGATGATCGTATAGGGAAATACGTAAGTCCATATATATGGTTATTCTTTATCATTCCTTTCTTTTTACTGCTAACGCTGTGGACAGGAATTTATCTGTTTAGCAGTAGAAAGTGGCTACCTTTAGTTATTCAAGTGATAACCGCTGTGCTGTGGTTCTTCATGCCGTTTGAGCAGCTTAATTTGGACATAAACTTTAAACTCCATCAGCAGAAGAGAGAAGAAGTGACAGCTAACATACAAAGTGGCGTCTTGAAAGCCGATGGAATCGACTACCCATCGCTCATTCCTTTCTCCAATGAACCCGACAACTCATCGCTGATTGATCTACCGAAAGAGTATGCGAGTGTGTCCAGAGGTCGAGATGATGTTGCAGTAGAAACCAAAGGAAAGGCAACCTCCGTACTTTTCTTTACAAACAGTGGACTATTCGGCCATTTCTCGGGTTTTGTGTATGACCCAAAAAACCGTAAACCTTCATCAGGCGATTTTGGTCTGAAGTTTGATGAAATAAAAAAGATACAAAGAAATTGGTATTATATATCTTATTAGTAAAAACAGGGGCTTTGAATTATAATTCAAAGCCTCTGTCTTTTAGTGTTCACGTTTGTAATTAGTAACCGAGCTTCCTATGAATTCGAATATAGTTAAACGAATGGAGGTAGGCGTGTCGTCTACTTAAACTTAAAGATTTTTAAACACAGCCTGTCCACATCCATTCATTCTATCGTTACTATAGGGTCTAGTTCTCTTGCTTTATTTACAACAAAGAACCGCATTTTATCTAAAAAATAACTAAAAGAATAAAAAGTAAGAATTTTTAAGAAAATTTTAATAACTCGCTAAGAAACTTCTAATTTCCTCTTTATTTTTTTGTAAGTTGTCTCCTTTAAGATAGAAGTAATCGAGTAGCCCACCTTATTTTGAATGGTTGAAAGCTCAATAAGGTTGTATGACCAAAATACGAATGGGTAACCTCACTACTTAAAATGGAGGCTGATGTACACTTATGAATCTAGAGGTTTTTCGAAATTACTCCTTGCAGCATTTGAAGAAAGATATACTATCGGGTATTGTTGTTGGCATTATAGCTATACCTTTAGGGTTAGGATTTGCGATAGCTTCTGGAATATCGCCTGTTACAGGACTTTATACAACAATTGTAGCGGGCTTGCTAATTGCTATTTTAGGTGGATGTAGGTTTCAAATCGCGGGACCTACCGGTGCGTTTGTTCCTGTTTTATTAGGAATTGTGTTGCAATATGGCTATGAAAACTTATTAATTGCCGGCTTTATGTCCGGAATTCTCCTCATTATCTTTGCGCTATGTAAAGTAGGAGCTTTAATCAAGTATTTTCCGTCCTCTATTATTGTAGGATTTCAGTCAGGAATTGCGCTGATTATCTTTAGCGGGCAGATACCAAACTTCCTTGGGCTGCACGCGATTGACAAATTTCAGTTTTTTCATTTGAATATAAAAGAGATCTTTGGTAATTTACACTTCATCAACATCTATAGTATCGCTACAGCAGGATTGTGCTTAGCTACGATTTTAATTGTTCTTTACTTTTCGCCTAAGTCGCTGGGAATGTCTTATTTACTCGGAATTATTGTATCAACGGGCTTGGCATCTTTTTTCTTTGCAAATCAGTTTGAAACGATTGGTTCCATTTACGGAGAGATACCTCGTCATTTCCCGGCGCCAGCGTTTCCAGATATAACAGTGGAGAGGGTGGTCACTCTTTTACCTTCTGCGTTTGTAATTGCTGTACTTGTAGGGTTACAGTCTTTGCTGACAGCTCGCGTTGCGGATGAAATGACAAAGTCAAAGCACAGCAGCAAAAAAGAACTGATTGGCCAGGGAATCGTAAACATGGTAACGCCGATGTTTTCAGGTATTCCTGCAGCAGGAGAGATTGCAAGAACCGTTACCAATATTAAAAACGGCGCTTCATCTCCCATCGCAGGAATCACGCACGCTATCTTTGTGTTGATTGTGCTGCTAGTGCTTGCTCCGTATGCTTCATACGTAGCGCTTGCCAGTCTCGCGCCGGTTTTAATGGTCGTGGCATGGAACATCAGTAAAAAAGAGCAGTTTGCAAAGGTGGTAAAAGAAAGATCATTTCATTCGCTAGTTTTACTCACGACCTTTTCGTTAACGGTGTTTACAAACTTGACGATCGGAATCGCCGTTGGATTATGCCTGTCGGGTGCCCACTTTATGATAAAAAAGAGCCAAGAAAAGCAGAAATTATTAAGAAAAACAGGTTAACGTAAAGTAGAATAATACGCGGAAAACCCTCACTGTAAGCTTGCACAGTGGGGGTTTTTTATAATATTTTAATTACTTTCCTTCAAACCAGCAGCGGGCGTTGTCAAAAAGCATATGCTGAATCTGCTGTTCCGTTACGCCTTTTCTTTTTAACTCAGGCACGACTTCTTCTAATACAAAGCTCATCGACCATTTTGGAAAACGTTCTTCAATCACGCCTTCTGGAAACCAGTCCATTGTACAGCAGTAGTCTTGTGAGAGAAACATGCGGTTTGAATAGCCTTGTTTAGCCAATTCAATGACCGTGTTATTTCTATTTTCAGTTGAACATTCTCTTGTCAGGCCGTAGCGGTCCATACCGATAAAGGCACCTTGACTTAATATGTTTGAAATATACTCAAGGTTATCCGTATCTCCCGTATGTCCAATCAGAATTTGATTTGGATTAGCGCCTTCATCGAGTAAGATGTCCAGCTGCTTTAAGCCTGTGCCGCTTGCAGGATGTGAATGAGTCATAATTGGCACGCCCGTTTTTTTATGAGCTCGTGCGACAGCGCGCATTACTTTTTCTACATCAGCCGTTACGCCAGGTGCATCCGTAGCGCATTTTAAAAAGCCTGCTTTAATCGACGTGTTTTGAATGCCGACTTCGATATCTCGAACAAACAGGTCTGCCATATAGTCAATGCTACGAGTTTGAAAGTGAGTAGGGATGTAGTTATACGTATAAATTCCTGTGGCTGCAATGATTTGAGTGTCCGTTTCGCGGGCAATTTTTTCAATAAAACGAATATCGCGCCCTTGTTCCATCACCGTTGGATCACAGATCGTGTTGACTCCGAGCTTCTTTGCACGATTTACTTGTTCGACTGCTTTTGCAACTTCTTGTTTCTCATCATATAAATGAGGAAACTGTGCGTGAACAGATTCAGAACGAACGCGCATATGTTCGTGGATTAACGTTAGCCCTAGTTCTGACGAATCGACTGGGCCTGTTACAGAATTGATAAATGTCATAGTATGATTCCTTTCATAATCTACCTGTAAATCAAACAGCGGATGATTAGGTACAGTTTTCATATAATCTGTTTTTATATATAGACTTCTGTTATAAAAAACACATATTGCATTATACAATATATATGTTGTCTTACACAACACGCGAGACTTTTACTCACTATGACAAAAAATCCTTCTTTCCAAACAGGAAGAAGGATTAGTTATATTGATGATTACCCAGCATTTACACTGTAATTATCACCATTTAATTTACGGAATTTTAAATAGCTGCCAACTCTCCAAATAACAATATATATAAAGGCTAGCGTCATCGTTAAGACCGCGAAGTCTATCGAATCTAACCCTTTAAAGTACTGACTCAAAGCCATTCTTATGAAGATAATAGCAATAATCACATATTTAAAATTTTTATTTGGCTTTGAGTAAATGAAGCCGTCTTCTCTTACTTCATAGTCTGTTTGGCTAAGCATAATAAGTCCAAACACAATACCTAATACACCAGCAATCAGCATTTCCCAGTAGGGTGGTAAGTGAAATGATTGGCCCGGTATGTGCATCATCTGACTTAGACTAAGAGAAAATGCAATGACTATAAAGAAAATAGGTGCTAATATACCAAGTCCATTCTTTTTAATGGGCTTATTTTTCTTTTTCATTTTTCTCCAAATAATGAATCCAATAAGAGCGATAACAAATAGATAAATAAGCAGCATTTCCATCGTCAGTTTGCCTCCTTTTTCAGTTCTACGTTCTTACAATCCACTATTTAGTATAAACAATAAAAGGATGAAGATAAAAGTGCATTCTTTCATTTTTTACACATGAGAATTCTCACTATTTTTTAGGGGTATCGTTTTATGGATTATACGTCTCATTACTGTTTCTTTCTTTTTTACCACAATATGTTAGAATTGTAGAAAACGAGAAAACGTAGTGCAAACAAATTTTGTTTACAAGCTGCCACAGTTATAGAGGTGAATGAGTTGAGGCTAGGAAATCAATTAAAAAAATTAAGAGAAGAACAAAAAATGTCAGAAGAAGAGGTTGCTGAACAGCTGAGTGTATCGGTACAGCACATACATAAATGGGAAGGTAATCAGAGCTACCCTGATATCCAACAACTTTTAAACTTAAGCGACATCTATGGAACAACTATTAATGAGTTTATTAAAAATGATGCTGCGTTACAAAACAGAATAAACATTCAGGAAGAAGAAAAAGAAGACGAAGATAAGCTGCTTCACCCAGGCTTTTATATCGGAATTGGCCTCATGTTTTTTGGGAATTTTCTGAGTCTCATCATCGGCAATCTTATGATTATGATGGTGACAAACATCGCTGGAATGTTAATTATCTGTTTTTATAAAGAAATCTTAAAGCTTTTGAAAGATGTCAAAAAAGATTTTTATGAACAGAAATAAAAAGCAATGTTATGTAATAACACAAAAACGATGAGGTGTACAAGGTGAAAGAGTTAAATTTAAATTTTATGACCATCTCTTTTTTATGCTTAGTCAGCTATTACTTATTTCGAGTGGGAGCATACGCTTTAGCGAGAAAGTATGTAGTTAAAACGTCCGAGGGAAGTGCTTTGAATTGGGCTGTAAATGTACTTGTGAGAGGCGATAAAAAAATGGAGTTCAGTGATTACGTCACATGGGCAGGGTTTTGTGCATTTTTGTACTTTGTGTAATCACAGTAAAAAAGGAGGAACGATCTTCTTATTTTAAAAGGAAAAAGCGTTGCCTCACATGGTCTTTGAGCTTGAATGATAAAAAGGTGAAAACATATAAAATCCTTAAAACGAATATAGGTTATCAATGAAGCCTAAAGTAGAAAGGTAGTGTAGTGATGATCAAGTCAAAGCTTTTATGGAAAGTTATTGGCCTAGAAATCTTAGTTATCTTTTGGTTTGTGGTAAACGGTGCATACGTGAGCATGACGCATCCTACTGCACATTATCTTCAGTTTTTAGGAGTTGTCCCTTTAGCAATAGGAATAGCTTTTTATCTAACAAAAACAAAAAAGTGGCAGCATTTTTTCTCCTTTCAACAAAACATGTCCTTTAGAACAAGAATCCTCTTTCTTTCTCCGCTTCTTTTGTATTTGCTTATTATCCTCATCGGGAACAAAGGTGTACACGGAAGTTCTACTGCAGATATTGTTCTTATTTTGCTTACCCAAACTCTAATCATAGCATTTGTAGAAGAGATGGTATTTAGAGGATTTATGCTGAATTTGCTGTTATCAAAAAGCTATAAAGTGGCGGTTCTTCTATCATCGTTCCTATTTGCCTTTACGCACAGTTTGAATATGCTAAGCGGTCAATCGGTAGGAAATACAATTTTTCAAATTTTATTTGCATTTGTTATTGGATTGGTCTTGGCTTTACTGATCGTTAACGGTCAATCCATTGGAGTTATGATCGTATTTCACGGCTTAAATAATTTTCTCCAGTTTACAAGTCCTGTCAACGCAAATGATTCTTTATTTGTTAATTACGCGCTGCTTCTATTTTTAAGCGGATATGCCTTTTATTTATGGAACCGAAAATCTACTTTATCTGTTTCTCATCATCAGGTTAGTAGCTAATCAAAAGAGGTTGAGACGTAACGAGATATGAATCCAATCTAAAAACAACAACTAGTATGCATGAGCTGAACCGCTCGTTACATCGCAGTTGATTTCCGTGCAAGGCTTCGCTTTCCGCGGGGGGCCGATGAGCCTCCTCGTCGCTTACACTCCTGCGGGGTCTCACCTGTTCCGCTTTTCCCGCAGGAGTCTTCGCCTTGCCCTCCAATCAACTGCTAGAAAAACCTACACACATGAAAATTATGTTTACCACAAACAAACGAACCACGAATCAAAAGTATTGATCAATGACTCATTTTTCACTTCGTCTAATCTCCTTTTGTCCCAGTCTCTTTTTAGTGTTTTAAAGCAGGGATTAATCTACCCAAAGCTGAATAACTTCTATGGCTAGTGTTACTCAATTTAATTTGTTGAGATTTTATTAAACGCAAAAGGGGAGAAACGTATGTTTGAAGAAAAAGTAGGGATTATTACGGGTGGAACGTCGGGGATTGGCTTAGCAACAGCGGAATTACTCGCAAAAGAGGGCATGCATGTTGTGATTGCTTCTAGAAATAGTGAAAAAGGAGAAGAAGCTCTTTCTGTATTAAGAAAATGGTCTCCTCACTCTCTTTTTATTAAAACGGATGTAACGAATAGTCAAGATGTCAAAAACCTTGTGAGCCACACATACTCTACTTTTGGAAAAATTGATGTGGGCTTTAATAATGCGGCTAACACGGAGGCAGCTTCTAATGCTACCCATGAATTCAAAGAAGAAGACTTTGACCATTTAATAAACGTTACGTTAAAAAGCGTATGGCTTTGTATGAAATACCAGCTGCAGGTAATGACCAAACAAAACAGCGGTGTCATCGTGAATACGTCGTCAATGGACGCTATTTTATGTTCAGCAGGGACAGGCGTATATGCGGCCGGCAAAAGCGGTGTGATCGCTTTAACAAAATCAGTTGCTCAAGAATATGGCCATCAAAACATAAGAATTAACTCTCTGTGTCCAGGTGCATTTCGGACATCTATGTTAGAAGAAAAATTTTCTGATCTATCTTCAGAGGAAAAAGCAAAGCTCAATGAGTCCTATCAAAAATTAAACGCGCTAGGCAGAATTGGTGATCCGCTTGAAGCCGCAAAAGCAGTAAAATGGCTTCTTTCGGACGACGCATCGTTTGTTACGGGTCAAAATATTATTGTAGACGGCGGGATTGGGTTTAGGTTTGAGTAAGAGTAAGAGTAAGAGTAAGTGATAACAAACACAAATCTTTTACTCTCTGGAGTTAGGGCTCTTTTTTTAAAAATGGATCTTAACATATTCTAGATTCTTAGAGTCTATCACATGCTTAAATACATAAATGGTATAATGTGGTTATCAACTAAACTTTGTTGCTATGTATATGGAGGAATGATTGATATGAAAAATACGATTGCGATTATTGGAGGGACCGGAAGAGCAGGTAGATTTTTAGTGAAAACAGCTAAAGAAGAAGGCTATCGCGTTCGTATGCTAGAGATCAAGATGTCATTCTTTCCTTATTAAGTGGATGCCATGCCGTTATCAATACATTCGGTCAGCCTAACAAAGCTGTACCTTTATATAGCGAAATTACAGCATTAGTTATTCAGACTATGAAAGAGCTTGAAATAAGGAGATATGTTGGAGTAACTGGGGGATCTTTAGATATAGAAGGAGATAAAAAATCAATTCTTAATAAGGTAGGAGCTAGTGTATTTCGTATTCTGTACGCTGAAATGATGGAAGATAAAAGAAAAGAATTGTAGCTTCTTCGAAAAAGTAAACTAGATTGGACGCTTATACGCCTTCCTTTTGTTAAAGAAAACAAAAAGTCTCAAGCCATAAAAGAGGATGAATTTGATATGCCAGGGTTTAAGATATCTTCTCGTGATATTGCGAGATTTATGATTGAGCAGATACATAATCCATCTTACATAGGTAAAACTCCGTTCATTGCTAATTAGAATAGCTGACAGCTCGAATATGTTCAAACGGTATAACAAGATGTTTCAAGGAGGTATGTATGTCTTTCATTCTTACTAATTGTATGGCCATTAGTATCATATTTGTGGTAATCCTTTTTGTAAGTATTGTATTTAACAATAGAATAGCCGCGCTGGTTATTTCCTTCTTTACAGTGTTATTCGGTTTATTTCTACTTTTTTACGCTTTTGCGAAAATAAGCGGGCTTGATGCTCTAGACATTCAAATAAAAGGTTTAATCATTATAGGAGAAGGTTTACTCTTACTTGTTGTTACAAGCGTATTCATTTCCGTACAAGAGGCAAAAAAGAAAACGCTGTAAAGTGAAAAATAAATGGCTGCTAAAGGCGGGGATAAAATGGCAATTGGAGTGGCATTAACGGTTTTAGTATTAGGTCTGATGTTTGCAAGCGGACTAAGCCAAGGAAAATCAGCTAAAAGAAAATATATAGTGTGGGGAACAACAACTATATTAATCATAGCTCCGTTCTTTTCATGGGCCGTTTCAATTTTGTTTGCAATTAGCCAGGAAGAAGGTTTTGCAGGAGTTGCATTAATGATGTTATTGTTTCCGTTTTTCTTTTTAGTAGGACTCGTTACGCTGTTAATAGGGATTTTTAAGAAAGAAAATGTGAATAAATCTGTTTAGGAACAGGGAGAGAACTATCAAAAGTTCATATCCGCAGATGAGTTAATGATGAGGAAAGATAATGCTGCTTTTGTGTATGAAAGTATTCCTAGTATAGTAAAGGTTTCGGTGTTGAAATCCGAAGGGGAGTTATTGCTTCCTAATACAAGTGAATTTGCTGAAAACCATAAAGTGATTATTCCTATAATTAAAGTATGATTTTTGTTTATTCTCCACGTTTTTATTTAAAATCACTAGGGGAAAATCTAAAAAAAGTAATATAAACAAAGTGGAAAGAAGCATAAAAACCCTAATATAACAGGAGTTTTTATGCTTTTTTAATATTCAATAAAATGATGGGTAAATCATAACTTACAATTCTGATAAAAATACTATAATATTTTATATAAGATATTATGTTTACCAACCTTAAAGGAGTGTGTATGATGCCGTTTAGTTATGTTTCTCACTTATATTGTCCTAAATGCAAAAAAGAATATAGTCCAAAAGAAAAACATCAATTATGTGAATGTGGCTCACCGCTATTGGTAGCGTATGATTTAGAGAGATTGAAAGCTAACTTGACTCCAGAAGCTGTTCAAAGCAGGGAACCAAATTTATGGAGATATCATGAGCTCCTTCCAGTAGAAGATCCTAAAAACGTCGTGTCCTTAGGTGAAGGGATGACGCCGCTTATAAAAATGCCTAAGCTAGGGAAAGAAATGAACATTCCAAACTTATATATGAAAGATGAAGGCATTATTCCAACGGGATCGTTTAAAGCTAGAGGCGCCGCTGTAGGGGTGTCAAAAGCAAAAGAACTTGGCGTTGAACAGTTAGCCATGCCCACAAATGGGAACGCCGGAGCTGCTTGGTCGCTGTATTCGTCGCGCGCTGACATAAAAGCAACGGTTGTCATGCCAAAAGATGCGCCTGTTATTACACGAAATGAGTGTGCTGTCGCTGGAGCTGACCTTTACTTAGTCGATGGACTCATCAGTGATGCGGGTAAAATTGTCGGTGAGGCTATTAAAGCATGGGGTCTTTATGATGCTTCTACGCTTAAAGAACCGTACCGAATCGAAGGTAAAAAAACAATGGGCCTAGAAATTGCTGAACAGTTTTCTTGGAATCTTCCTGATGTGATTTTATATCCAACAGGAGGAGGCGTTGGCTTAATTGGAATCTATAAAGCGTTAAATGAATTAAAAGAGCTTGGCTGGATTAAAGGTGATCTTCCTCGTTTAGTGGCGGTACAAGCTGAAAACTGCGCGCCTATTGTAAAAGCATGGAATGAACGAAAACAAGAATCTGAATTTTGGCCGGATTCTTCAACCATCGCCTTTGGTATCAACGTACCAAAAGCAATCGGGGACTTTCTTGTTTTAGAAGCCTTATACAATACAAATGGATGTGCGATTGCGGTTGATGAAGATAAGATTGTGGAAGAACAAAAAAAGGTTGCGCAGCTTGAAGGATCGTTTATTTGTCCGGAAGGGGCGGCTACATTTTTAGCTGCACGCCGTTTGCGAGAAGAAGGCTGGATTAAAGAAAACGAAACGGTTGTTGCTTTAAATACAGGGCTTGGAGTTAAATATCCAAATACGGTAGATATTGAAGTACCAATTTTAGAGCGAGATGGCAGCCTTACTAAAAAATAAAGCAAGTGAAAAAATAGATCTCCGTCTAAGTGGAGGTCTATTTTTTATGTCATCGCACACTCACACTTATTTAATGTAAAAAATTGTAATTATAGTGAATCTTTATGTTCAAAACTATATGAGTGAATGTAGGTTTAAAGTTTGTCTTAGAGGGTATCTAAGAGAAGAAAGAGGATATCTTTCAATTTGGAAAAACAGCTCGGTGAGGAGGTTGAGCGAGCATATTACAAAGCTTGAAGAATATGACAAAAGCAGCGCTGTAAACCAGTTTGCTTTTACGGTAGAAAACTTCCATGAAGCCACGAACCATGATAGGGAGAAAGGAGCTGAATTTTTATCCCCCGAACCTAGCCAACTCTTGAAATTTTGTTCTAAGGGCAGAATCATACACTGTTACAATTATTAGAACGAGCTTTATAATTTATTACTAAGTTTACATAATGTTTGTAATGAAAACCGTGTATTCATTGCAAAAATGAAGCTTGTATCTAATGGGTTGTGACAATAATTGTCAGGTGATCTGAGTGGAAATTATGATCCGTGAATTGTACGTTGAAATAAAAAAATTATTTTATTTTTAATTAATTTCTTTATCAACGATTATTCTTTAGCATTTTTCTTGCTCTAACCCCTTTAGCAGCAACCTTTTTTATATTTACCACCAGATGAATATTTTTTGTTTTTTACTTAAAAATAAGTAGTGTTCCAAGACAGTTACGTGTGAATTACAGTAAGTCAAATTTGACTTTACTACTCAGTCTTGTATAATCGTATACCGCGGAGGTGACGTGATGAAATGAAGTTTAACAAGAAAAAAATTAACGTCGTAGATATTGACAAAGCTAAAAAAAGCGTCTTTGCTACAGGAGTAGGAAACGCGATGGAATGGTTTGACTTTGGCTTGTATTCATATTTAGCCGTTATTATTAGTCAAAACTTTTTTAGTGCAGTTGAAAATGATCAGCTCAAATTAGTGTTCACATTTGCCACATTTGCGATTGCCTTTTTAATGCGTCCATTAGGCGGTGTTATATTCGGTAAAATTGGAGACAAGTTAGGAAGGAAAGTCGTTTTAACCACCACCATTATTTTAATGGCCTTTTCCACATTACTCATTGGGTTGTTACCTACATATGATCAAATCGGTATATGGGCACCCATCCTTTTATTAATTGCACGAATCATTCAAGGTTTTTCAACTGGTGGTGAATATGCTGGTGCGATGGTGTATATTGCAGAATCGTCTCCAGACAATAAGCGAAATGTGCTTGGAAGTGGACTAGAAATCGGTACACTTGTTGGCTATATTCTTGCTTCACTGCTAGCCAGCTTACTGTTTTTTGTTCTCTCGGATAAACAGATGGCCTCATGGGGCTGGAGAATTCCCTTCTTATTAGGATTGCCTTTAGGACTTATTGGTTTTTATTTACGAAGAAGTTTAGGGGAAACACCTATTTTTGAAAATGAACTTTCCAACGAAGACGAAGTTGAAGAAGAAAGCTTCCTCTCTATTTTAAAAAATCACAAAAAAGATGTGTTTGTTTGTTTCGTAGCCGTGGCTTTCTTTAACGTTACAAACTATATGCTATTATCGTACATGCCTTCTTATTTGAATGAAATTATTGGTTTATCAAACACAGTTGGTACGGTATTAATTACGGCAGTTATGATTTTAATGGTGCCGCTTGCTCTTATGTTTGGAAAACTGAGCGATAAAATCGGAAACAAGAAAGTTTTCTTAATCGGTTTAGGCGGATTGAGCTTACTGTCAGCCTTTTCGTTCTATTTAATCAACTTAAATGGTTTAGTTTTTATTTCAATCGGTATTCTTATTCTAGGTGTTTTACTTGCTACGTATGAAGGAACAATGCCAGGAACGCTGCCAACAATGTTCTACACAGATATCCGCTACCGAACATTAGCGATCACGTTTAATGTTTCAGTTTCTATCTTTGGAGGAACGACGCCATTAGTTGCGACATGGTTAGTTCACGCAACGGGCAATCACTTGGCTCCAGCGTTCTATTTAACGATTGTGAGCATCATCGGATTTTTCGTGATTTTATTCTTGTTTGCGAACACAGCAGGAAAATCACTCAAAGGTTCATACCCAACGGTTGCTTCTAAATCTGAATACAATGAAGCGGTTGAAAATCCAAAAGATTCATTATGGTGGCACACAGAGCAAACAGAAAAATAAAGTAAATAAACAGCAGGTGCTACATCAACTGCTTCGTAAAATAGGAACACTCAAAAGAGCCTTCTCTTTGTATAGAGCTACAAAGAGAAGGCTCTTTTTATCGTTCGACGATTTATTCCATTCCCTGTATTTGCTATCTTTGATTCTGTATGTTACGATTGAGTTAATTATTTTTGTTCGGTATAAGATTGAGAGAAGAGAAATCTCTTCCATAGAATTTTTTATCTTAAGATAGTATGGTTGGACAAGGGTAGTAATACAAGCGTGGAGTATTCCACACCAGGAGGCAATATTATGGAACAAGGTACAGTGAAATGGTTTAATGCAGACAAAGGCTTCGGCTTTATCGAAGTTGAAGGCGGAGACGATGTATTCGTACATTTCAGCTCTATTCAAGGTGAAGGCTTTAAGTCGTTAGAAGAAGGTCAAAAAGTAACGTTTGACATTGAACAAGGTCAACGCGGAGCACAAGCTGCTAACGTTCATAAAGTAGCATAATTAATCCAACGTAAAAAGACTCCACATAGGGGTCTTTTTGCTTTGGATTTTAATAATTAAAAAAGAAATCTTCATTGGACTAGCCGTTGGAAAAGGTTGCTGACTATCAGAATGCTGATAAGGTCTCAAATATAAGCTGCACATTATATTTCCCGATAAATAAAGTTAAAAATTTGATTGGTTTTGATATAAGAGAGGATGAAGGATATGACTATAAGCTTATTTGCTAATGGAGAAACAGTAAGTATAAAAGCATCTAATGAAATAGTGATCATTGTAAAAAGTCAGTATGTGAAAAATATGAAAAGATATTCTTATACAGTTGATAAATATCCCAGTACATTTTTCTTTGAAGAAGAGTTAATGAAGCACGAATCATAATTATTCATGAAGAAATTTTGATTTATAGTTTGGATTCCGCCAATACTATGCTATACTGAGTTTACCATTTGTATTACCGATTACTATTTTTGTATTAATAAGCCCTATTCCTCAGTGGATAGGGTTTTATTATTACATTTTCAAAGTAATGAAAAAGACAGACTCCATGGAGTCTGTCTTTTTCTATTTATGATGGATTACGCTTTTTGAACGTTAGTAGCTTGAGGGCCGCGTTGACCTTGTTCTACTTCAAATGTAACTTCTTGACCTTCGTCTAAAGATTTGAAGCCTTCGCTTTGGATTGCTGAGAAATGTACAAATACATCGTCTCCGTTTTCGCGTTCGATGAATCCAAAACCTTTTTCTGCGTTAAACCATTTTACTTTACCTTGTTCCATAATTGTTGCCTCCTAGTGTGACACGCACACATTGTATTACTATCCTTGCTCAAATCTATAGACGAAAGTTATGTAACTTATCAATCTTTGCCGAACAAAAATAATTCTTCTTAAACTTAACAGAAATAGAGACTTATTGCAAGGATAGAGTCTGTACAGCTAGAAGTTCTCCTTTGTCTATGTTTGCACTATGTGAGCTAAAAAACGATACGTAAGCCTCCTCAGTTCAAATAAAGAGAATGTTTGTGGTACACTTAAATAGTAAAAAACATTTAAAAGCGAGGAATTATATGAACACAACTAAAAAACATCACAGGCCTAAGCGGCTAAAAATTGCTTTCCGAGCATTAATGGTCATTATCGGAGGGATTATTGCAGCTTACGGCTTAGAAACTGTCTTAATTCCAAACCATGTTTCAGATGGAGGGGTAACAGGCATTAGCATCGTTGCTTCAAACCTATTTGGCTTGCCACTTGGGGTTCTCATCGCCGTTATCAACATTCCTTTTGTATGGTTAGGATATCAACAAATCGGGAAAAGTTTTGCCATCTTTTCAATCCTCGGAATCGTCTCATTAGCTGTCGGTACAAGCCTCATGCATCATACTCCAGCGATTATTGAAGGAGATACACTACTCGTAACCGTTGTCGGCGGTATTATCCTTGGTTTTGGAATGGGAATTGCACTGCGTAACGGCGGGGCCTTAGATGGCATCGATATGCTAGCTGTACTGCTTTCTCGAAAACTGCCGTTTGGAACAAGTGATCTTATTTTGTTCTTAAACGCGTTTGTATTTATTTTTGTTTCATTAGTATTTGGTCTGCAAGGCGCGATTCTTTCTGCAATTGCATACTTTATTGCATCCAAAGTTATTCACATCGTAGAAGTAGGTCTAAGCGGATCGAAAACCTTCCAGATTATCACTTCTCAGCCTGCGTTAATGGTAGAGACAATACGTGATCGTTTAGGTCGAAGCGCTACATATAAAGAAGCTTACGGCGGATACTCTCATGAGAAATTCAAGGAAATCACATGTGTAATCAACCGCTTGGAAGAAAGCAAAATGAAAGAAATTATCAATGAAATTGACCCGACGGCTTTTGTTACGGTATATGACGTAGCCGAAGTTAAAGGCGGTAATTTCCGAAAGAATAATATTCACTAACATCATCAATACATTGTAAGAACACTCTACTACATCCTTTTTTACTTAGGCGTGTAGAGATAAGAAAAAGCAGCGTGATGTTTTACATCCGCTGCTTTTTTATATGGTAAAATCCACTTGCTGAGCGGAGGGTTTTAAAATCGGATATGCTGAAAAAATGAGACGGTCAGAGTTAAAGTAGATAGGGTACCTGCATACATTCACGTAATGATTTTTCCTTTGTATTTCTTCCTTGGAAACTTGACAACAGCGTTCCATATTATAATAGAAGCAATTGTTACTCGGAAAAGCCACATGCAACTTCTTCCGCCGTCAAACAGCAGACTCAGATAGCCTACGTGTACCACATGTATTTGTATTCACTTTCCTCTCGTGCTGTATTTAACAAAGCCAACAGAAAAAATCTCTGAACGTAGAAGAACAGAGATTCAACAGAATGATGATTCTTATATCATACAAAGGATGACTTTTCCTGTCTCAGAAAGGTCATCTTTATCGTACCACCAGAAAGGACTTGGCGCTGTGCGTTTTCTCACAGCGAGGGAAGAAAAACTCTGCTATTGTATAGAGGTCGGAGTAAACTTTCTTAATTATGTGCGCTTCTTTCATATGTATCGAACCTGTTGACTAAGATCAGCAGGTTTTTTTTGTTACCAGCTAGCTATCATCTTCAAGGGGGCAAGACTGCTTAATCTTTATAGACAAATAGACTTTATACCATTTTACCCATACGTAAAATAGGTTAAAATAAAGAGGTGAGGCATGGAGAGAAAAGAGTTAAATAAGAGGTGCGTAACATTATAATCACAATTTATCTTACAGGGTTATAACGGTGATTATACTAAATGGTGAACGTTGAAAGGGGATACATAGTTTTGAACACAAAATATCTAGATTTACTTGCACAAAAGTATGATACGGAAGAAAAAGTGGTAACCGAAATTATTAACCTTGAAGCTATTCTTCATCTGCCAAAGGGGACCGAGCATTTTGTCAGTGATTTACACGGCGAGTATCAAGCCTTTCAGCATGTGCTGCGAAATGGTTCAGGAAATGTAAAAGAGAAAATCAAAGACCTTTTTAAAAATGTATTATCTGACAAAGAAATCAATGAATTTGCGACATTAGTGTATTACCCTGAAGAAAAATTACCGTTGATTAAAGCACAGTTTCGAAACAAAAAGGAACTCTATCAATGGTATAAAGAAATCATTGATCGTATGCTTAATCTTATTTCGTACGCTTCTTCTAAATACACGCGTTCTAAACTGCGTAAAGCATTGCCGGATCAATTTGTGTACATTATTGAAGAACTGCTATATAAAACGGATGAATTTACAAATAAAGAACAGTACTATACAAAAATTGTTCAGCAGATTATTTCTCTAGGACAAGCCGATAAGCTTATTATAGGCCTTGCTTATACGACGCAAAGGTTGGTTGTGGACCATCTGCACGTAGTAGGGGATATTTATGACCGTGGACCTGAACCGGATAAAATTATGGATACGCTCATTAATTATCACTCCGTTGATATTCAGTGGGGAAATCACGATGTGCTGTGGCTAGGCGCTTTTGCGGGTTCAAAAGTGTGCTTAGCTAATATTATTCGTATCTGCGCGAGATACGACAATCTAGATATTATTGAAGACGTATATGGCATTAACCTGAGACCGCTGCTTAACTTGGCGGAGAAATATTATGATGATAATCCTGCTTTTAGACCAAAAGTAAGCTCGAGTGACAAACTATCCGATCACGAGCGACTACAAATTACGAAAATTCATCAGGCCATTGCGATGATTCAGTTCAAGCTGGAAAGTCCGATTATAAAAAGACGTCCTTTCTTTAATATGTCAGAAAGGCTATTGCTTGAAAAAATTGATTATGATAAAAATGAAATTTCGATATACGGAAACACGTATCCGCTGGAAAACAGCTGCTTTGCAACAGTTAATCCGGCGCAGCCTGATCAGCTATTAGAAGAAGAAGAGCAGGTAATGGAAAGACTGCTGCTTTCCGTGCAGCACTCAGAAAAGCTGGCGAGACATATGAAGTTTCTTATGAAAAAAGGCAGCCTTTATTTGAAATATAACGGAAACTTATTAATACACGGCTGCATTCCTTTAGATGAAGAAGGAAACATGGAAAAAATGACGATAGAAGATAAAACGTATGCAGGCCGTAACTTGCTTGATGTGTTTGAACATTATTTACAAGAGGCTTTTGCTCACCCTGAAGAAACGGATGATTTGGCAACAGATATGGTCTGGTACCTATGGACAGGAGAATATTCATCACTCTTTGGGAAACGCGCCATGACGACGTTTGAACGATATTTTATCAGTGATAAAGCAACGCATAAAGAGAAGAAGAATCCATACTACTATTTACGGGAAAATGAGGAAGTCTGCCAAAACATCCTCGCAGAATTTAATCTGAATCCTGATCACGGTCATATTATTAATGGTCATACGCCTGTCAAAGAAATCGAAGGAGAAAACCCGGTCAAAGCAAATGGAAAGATGATTGTTATTGACGGCGGTTTTTCAAAAGCGTATCAATCCACAACAGGTATCGCTGGATATACATTATTATATAATTCTTACGGCATGCAGCTAGTCGCTCACAAACACTTTAATTCAAAAGAAGAGATTTTATTAGAAGGAACGGACGTTTTATCCGTAAAGCGATTGGTTGATAAAGAACTAGAAAGAAAAATGGTTTTAGAAACAAATGTCGGAGAAGAATTGTTAAAAGAAATTTCGATTTTAAAAGATTTAAGAAAATATCGCTATAGTTAAAAATACGACAAGAGCAGGATGCCTAAAGGCTCCTGCTCTTTTTTACACCGTCATTTCCCAGCTCGACATTTCCAGCCAGTGCTCTTGTTCACGATAATCGGGCATGATTTTCCCGACAAGACGCCAAAAGGACCGATCATGATTCATGTGAACCATGTGGCACATTTCATGAACGACTACGTAATCAATGACGTGCTGCGGTGCCATTGCCAGCCGCCAGTTGAAGGTTAGCTGACGCTTAGAATCACACGTGCCCCACGCTTTTTTGCTATCGGAAATCGAGATGGATCGCGGCTTTGTTTTAAAATGTTTTTGATAGGAGGAGATACTTTTGGTTACGAGCGCTTTACATTGTTGATAGTAAAAACGTTTGAGCGCTTGTTTTATCGCTTCATCGTCGTGCTGATTGACATAAATCTGAAGCGTGTTCGCTTCAAACACTACAGAATCCTTTGTAATGGTGGAATCGTGATGAATCTGTATCGGATAGTTTTTTCCTACATATAAAAAGCTTTCTCCGTGTTCATAGACTTTTTTCTTGGGTCCATGCGTTCTATCTTTCATTTCATTTATTTTTTGCTGAATTAATGCCCAGTTGTTCTCTAATAACATACGTACTTGTTCAGTAGAGGTTCCTTTAGGAGCAAGGACTTCGACCGTTCCGTATCCGTCTACTTTAATTGCAAAAGAACTTCGGTTTTTATATCGTATTTTATAATGGATACTCTGATTTGAAAAAGTGTGTATCATGTTATCCTCTATATTGTACGGTTAAGCCTCTTAGGAATTTTCGAGCAAAATTCTCTTTGCACGGTTTGTAATTTTTATGGCCTTTTTTTCGTAATAAAGCACCTAATTCTGCTTTAGATACACGTATTCCACCGTCGTCAAATACTTCTAACATCTCTTCGCTTGTTAGGGATAAAGCGATTTTCACTTTCTTTAATAAGACATTATACATATTTTGATTGCTCTGAACCGGCGCTGGAGGTGCTTGCCCTGGTTTAGGATCTTGTTTTCCTCTTTTAAAGGTAATAAAACCGTTTAAAAAAGAATCTAACATACTGTTCGTGCACGGTATATGATCGTCCGCATGAACTGCATCCTCGTCTTCTTCATCCGGTGTTCTCGTAAGGATTTTTAATACGTCTTCTTTGGTTACATCTTCTCCGCCAAGATTAAAGATCTCTACCATTTCTGTATTTTTTAAATCCAAGGCATATCGTAATCTAATTAAAATATCGTTATTATCCATTCTTGCTCCTCCTATAACTTGCTTGCTGTATGTAAAAATTATGACTGCCACAATCTGAACGGACTTGGTCAATATCAGTACAATTATAGTAACAGGTTCCGCTGGAATTCTAAGTTATTCCATTCATTTCTACAAACATATAACTTCTCATATTTATCAGCCTTCGTCAACTCTTGAAAAAGAACGATTTGCTCATATTATGTCCGAACAGACACTTTGCCATAACAAAAATTAGGAGGTGAAGTCTGCTAAAGGAAGGAGAGGCAGCTTTATTTTTTTAAGAACGGATAGGACAATTTTTGAAGTTAGCGGATCTCTGTGTGCTGCTAGAATGATATACCCTACTAAATAAATAGTTTTACATATTTATTTAGTATCCAAATAGGAGTATGATAGTAGTAAAAAAAGAAAGAGGTCAACAGATGAATTCAACATACTCACCAAGAGAATCAACCAAAATCAAAGCTTTATCCATGCATGCGCTTTTTATCGCACTGACGTTTGTAGCGACAATGTTTATCAACATCAAGCTTCCAATCATGGGTAACGGAGGCCTCATCCATTTAGGCAACGTTCCTCTTTTTATAGCGACCTTTATTTACGGTAAAAAAACAGGAGCCATCGCCGGCGCTTTTGGAATGGGGTTATTCGATCTGATCTCGGGATGGACAGCATGGGCACCGTTTACGTTTATTATTGTAGGGACCATGGGCTTTTTAGCAGGTCTTATCTCTGAAAAAGCACCTGGTAAAAGAGCACTTGTCAACACACTGGCAGTTGTTGCTGCGCTGATTGTGAAAATCGTGGGCTACTATTTTGCCGAAGTGATTCTTTACGGTAACTGGATCCTTCCGCTTGGCTCTATACCAGGCAATGTGATGCAAGTTGTTATCGCCGGTATCATTGTCGTTCCGCTTGTAGGGCGCTTAAAGAACAGAGCGGTACAAATTTAATCCGTCAATCGTAAGTCGTTTTACCATTATCCTATCCTTAAGTGATATACTTGATAGATATTCATCAAGTGAAAGGAGCGGAAAACACCATGAAATATCTAAAATCACAGATGAAGCAGCTCATTAAAGACAATCAGGAACTGCAAGGTAAGCTGAATGGACTGATGAAAGAGCACAGCCTTGAAAAAAACTTTGCTCTTAAAGCTCTCTACCATGCAGAAGTGGCTGAAGGCGGGAAATATCAGCTTGCTTATCAAGCATTAGACGCACCGAAAAAGTAATGGCCTTGTTGCTCATTCGTATATTTCTTCATAATAAAAAGGCAGCCGAATCGCGTATTTGGCTGCTTTTTTTAGCAAATAGAATGACGCACAATCATCTTGGTGTTTGTACAACTTCTTTTGAACTGCTTAACTCTAGATAAATAGGGTATGTAAAAATTAAAGATAGCTATCGTTCTAATCATATAAGAAAAGAGGAAAATAGCGATGACCGTATCTGCTTTAGAACAAGCAAAAGTAGAATTACCGAATGGAGAAACAGTAAATTACCGAATGAAAAAAGGCGGAAAAGAGGTGCTTTTGTTAATTCACGGAAACATGAATTCTTCCCTTAACTGGGATGTGTTAATGAACGAACTGCCAGAACATATCACAGCTTATGCCATCGACCTAAGAGGGTTTGGAGACTCCACTTATCATACACCTATCCACACAATCAAAGACTTATCAGATGATGTCAAACTGTTTGCAGATGCTTTAAAGTTGTCTGCTTTTACAATAAGCGGGTGGTCATTAGGAGGAGCAGTTGCTATGCAATATGTGATTGATCATCCGAATGATGCCAAAAATTTAATCCTATTAAGCTCCGTCAACATCAAAGGCTATCCCATTCCAAGAAGAACGTTTCTAGAACTGCCTATTCCTAACAATTTTATACAAACCAAAGAAGAAGTAAAAGAAGCATTTAGAATGGTAGAAAACGCGAAAGAAACAAAAAACACATGGTTTTTAAAAATGATGCTGCGTCAATTTTTATATACAAAAAATAAGCCGTCTGCTGATCAATTTGAAAAGTATTTAGAAGGAACGATCAAGCAGCGCAACTTAATTGATATCAATTACGCACTCATGAGATTTAACATTTCAAACGATTTTAACGGGGTTGTTCAAGGAACAGGAGAGGTGGAAAAAATCACGATTCCTACTATGGTTATTCAAGGAGATGAAGATAAGATGGTTTCAACAAGAGATGCATCTGACATCGCAAAAGGCATAGGGGAAAATGCAACGTTAAAAATCATGAAAGGTGTAGGCCACTGCCCGTTGTTAGATGATTTAAGCGGTTTAATAGACTTATACAATGCTAAGTTAAGCAGGGCTTAGGAAAAGCGAGATTTTCTTTCCTAACAAAAGCTTTATAGTTGCTAAATGCAGCATGTTCTAAATCCACACAAAAAAATGGGCTGCCTGCAAAAGAGATACTGTGTGATGAAAAAGCGTGCTATCTTTTGAGGAAGCTTATAGCGAGTAAATAAAGTCACTACAAAAAACGTAAGGTCTTTTCAAAGAGGCTTACGTTTTTTTACATGTACTCAACATATTCAATTCTGCTTTTCAAAATAAAGAAACAGATTGGTAATCCATTTTGATAGCACTATCACCCCGAGATAAAATACAAATAAATAACCGTAAGTAGCCCATTCATGCAGCTGGAAAAAGCCGATCCCTGTTAATAATGGTTTGAAAATAAAAGCAAAAAATAAACAAAGAGCCGTTGCGTATAAATAATAATTTTTATGACGGTTGATCGTCCATTGGTAGAGAAGCATAAAAGAGACAGGAATAAGCGAAGCATCTAGGCTAAAGCTTACGGGTATAACGGTATTCATTTGGTAAGGATACGTCCACAGCCCCTTATAAACGCCAGCAGTATCACTATAGTGAAACCAAACGTGCACGTTAAATCCATAAAAACCTAGATGAAAGGCTTTTTTTCGATCAATAAAAAAATAGAGAATGACTAGAGGCAAAATAAAAGCGCCCAAGGTCACCCAAAACTGCCAAGAGCTTGGACTGGAGTAGTGGTGCCAATATTCAGCCCACGTTTTGGAGAGATTTTCCTGTATGCTATGTATTTTTTCAAGGTATTCCTTTTGACCGGTTGTCAACGTGATCCATCCTTTTTAAGTAAGAAAAGTTTTTTATTTTTAAACTGCCCTTTTCTTAAGGTTTGGATACCTTTCCCTGTTGAGTTGTTTGTATTTTTCTGTACGTACATTTTAACTGGCCTTTATGCTAAAATAGGAGTTATAAAAAGGAAAAAGAAGGGAACGTATGGATAGCTCTATTTTAAACATAGTGATAGCGGTTTTTTCTATGATGGCCGGGTTAATCATCCTTTCCTTATCTCGATCATTATCCGATGAATCAGTGAAGCGGGTTCGAATTAGAGGGCTTCTTATCCCCATGTACTGGATAGCTAAAGGGTGCTTTGGCGTATCGTTTGAGCGGTTTGTACGTAAAACGATGTATGTATTCGGTATAATCTGCGTACTTACGTCGATTTTGCTGTTCGGAAAGGCCGTTTATCAGCTCATCATTTAAAAAGCAGTTACAGCGACTGCTTTTTTCCATTTTTATGAAACTTTTAGCGCGGTTTTTACGTATAAAAGGTATCAATAAAATAGGAGAAAAAGGAGTGGTTTTTTGTCTGAAGAAAAGAAAAAGACAGATTATCTAGGAGTAGGATTAGGTCTGGGCATTGCAATGGGGGCTTCTTTTGGGATGTTGATGAATAATATTGGGTTTGGTATTGCGATTGGGACCTCATTAGGCGTTGTTTTTGGAACGACGATGAATCAAAGAAACAATAAGGAATAAATTTCTGAAGAAAGGAGTAGAGAATGAAATATTTTGACGAAGCAAAAGAACTATGGGTAAACTATGTCCCGAGAAATGGGCAGTCGGATATTGTAGAAGGAGAGGTTATCCGAGCTATTGAAAAGCTCCGCTGTGAAGCTCAAGGAAACGGAAATGCCAATTGGGACGGTGGGTTTGAGATGCTGGTGTTATATATATTAGACGTATTAAATGACCCGGCCGTATTCAGCTCAGCTATGTTAGCCGAAATAAAAGCCGATGTTCACACCTTGCTCACTTCGGCAGAAGATCCGTATTTAGAAGACGACGTATACGATCGCTTGACGGACCGCGTCATTGAGTGGCATATAGCCAAAGGCGGACCTATCAAACGAGAAAAAAATCCTCAATTATATAGATAAGCGAGAAAAAGGAGCTGTTTTAAACGGGCTCTTCTTTTTTTGATCCCCAACGCTTTGCTTAACCAACAACTATCTAATTGCATCATGTGCTAAATAAATACATATTAAAAATCAGCGGTTTACATCACAGCAGTGTAGCATAAACTTCTTAAAAAATCGATTCATAAACGATTAAATGTTTGCTGACCTCCATAAAAAGTTCATAACTGACGCTGTTGCAAACACCTGTATTATTATATTCTTTACTAAATAAAAGATAAAGGAGAAGTGCCGATGTATATTCCAAAGTATTTTAAAGTAAATGATGAACAAATCATGTATGATTTTATTGAAGACAATGGATTCGCCACTTTGTTTTCGTATCATAATGAAAAGCCTTATGCTACTCATTTGCCCTTGATGTTAGATCGGAAAGAAAAAGCTTTATACGGGCATTTTGCTCGTCCGAATCAGCAGTGGAAAGATGCTGAAAATCAAGAAATTTTGATTGTGTTTCAAGGGCCTCACTGCTATATTTCACCGTCTTGGTATGAAACGAATCAAGCTGTACCAACATGGAATTATGAAGCTGTTCACGTGTATGGAACCATGAAAATGATTGAAGAACCAACAGAACTGCTTGGGCTGCTGAGTAAGATGGTAGAAAAATATGAAAGCCCGAGCAGTACATATACACTAAATGACGTTGACCCTGCTTATATGAATGGTTTAAGCAAAGGAATCGTTGGATTTAAGATCGATATTACTAAAATGGAAGGCAAGCAAAAGCTAAGTCAAAATCATTCAGAAGAGAGACAGCAGCTAGTTATAGAAAAATTAGAGCAGATGCCTCGTGAAAATGAAAAGAAAATTGCGGAGCTGATGAAACAAAATGTGCAGCGTGCGCTTAAAAAATAAGCGCTGGTTGAAAAAGTGATCTATTCGTTAGTTTAAATCCAAAAAGAAACTGAATATATTTTTAGTTTCTTTTTTTATGTCCACAGTAATTTTCTTGTTATTGACAAACTGGCTGTACATCCTTTAAAATTATCTTTAATTAAAGATAATTAAATTAAAGATAATTTTAGTGAAAGTTAAAAAATTTATATATTATGAAAAGAGGCGGAGCAGATGGAATTGTTAGGGTTGCATCATGTATCTATTTTGACGGGGAAAGCTGAGAAAAACTATCAGTTTTTCACCAAAGTTTTAGGCATGCGATTAGTAAAAAAAACGGTGAATCAAGATAACACGCAGTCTTACCACTTGTTTTATGCAGATGGAGAAGGGACGCCAGGAACGGAAGTAACGTTTTTTGATATTCCGGGGCTTGCAAGAACGCATCAAGGTGCATCTGACATTTCGACCGTGTCGCTTCGCGTTAAAAGTACGGATTCTTTACACTTTTGGAAAGAGCGCTTCGAACAGTACGGAGTGGAATATGAAGAAATAGCTAAACGAGCTAATCGTGATACGTTAGCATTTAAAGATTATGAAGGTACACGTTTGCTTCTTGTCGCGGATAACGGCGAAAAAGGGGTAAGAGCAGGCGTGCCGTGGAAGCGTGAAGACATTCCGTTAGAACATGCGATTATCGGTTTAGGACCTGTCACGCTAACGGTGGGCACGGCAGAACCAACTGTTGACGTACTAACAAACATTATGGGATTTCGCTACGTGGGTTCTTATCCATCTCTTGCAGGAGATCATAGAGATATTTTGGTTTATGCAACAGGTGAAGGCGGAAGCGGAGCTGAAGTTCATATTGAAACGAGACCTGATTTGCCGAAAGTTCGCTTAGGGCGCGGTGGCGTTCATCACGTTGCCTTCCGTGTTCCAAATGAAGAAGAATACAATAAGTGGGCAAGTCGATTAGATGAAAACAGTCTGCCGAATTCTGGTAAAGTAGAACGATACTATTTCAAAGCACTTTACTTCAGAGAACCAAACGGCATTTTATTTGAATTATCAACGGACACACCTGGATTTGCGACCGATGAACCGCTTGAAACGATGGGCCAAACATTAGCGCTGCCGCCATTTTTAGAGCCGAAGCGCAAAGAAATCGAAGAGAAGCTGAGACCGCTAGATTTGGACGAAACGCTATAAGGTTTGCAGCGATTAAGACATGAAAAAACTCCAGTGTTTATACTGGAGTTTTTTGGGTTAACACTCATCGTGGCAGAAATTGAAACCACATGCACCAATGATAATGAGTAAAATAAACAGTACGATGATAATGGCAAAACCACTACCTCTGTGGCAAGGAACGCTATATCCACATTCCATATATCCATAGTCCGGCATTGTGTATCCGCAGTGTGGAATCATATGGTCATAAGCAGGAGCAGCGTAGCCATGGTGAGCCATAGCAGGTGAGAACGGCATATTTTCATTAGAACTAAAAGGTGCGTTTACGTTATTATGCATTTTGATATCTTCCCTTCATTTATAAAACTTTTATAAAGCTTTGATAACTTATTCATATGTTCCAAGGTCCTCATATGAAGCTTATTCACAGCCCAATTATGGTTAATTAACTATATTTTATGGTGAATGGAAATGAAGCAGTGAGTTTTACGGTGCTTGTGGCCTTATAAGTTATGTCAGAAGGGAAGGGGTTTACCTGTTTTTGACTGCGCACAGCTGTTTCTAGAGTGGTTATGATGAACGTTTTGATTTTCTTAATTCTATATCGTATACGTACCCAAGCTTTCGATGGTTCATAACGTCTTCAGGGGTTGTATTCCAAGGATACATCGGATCTCTAAAGTTTTGACCAAATGGCCCGTTTTTCATCGGCTGATAGTTTTGATTGCGATGAACAATTTGCCATACAGCCCAAATACGATCCACATTTGCGTGGTGTAAAAAGAAGACAGGATCATTCGGAGCAGTAGGGACAACGCCCATCTGTCCGCCAACCCAACGGTGTACGCGATTGTGAAGCTGCGGTCCGTTAATAAATCCTTCAAGCTGATTACGAAAGCTGTTTTGGCTGGTCATATCCCAAGGCGGCGTATCATATTGAGTTATTTTTAAAGCTTTGAGAACATCATCTCGAGTAGGGAGTGTAGGCGCCTCTTTCGTTGCTCCAAAATTACGTTTTAACCCTCCGGAAGGATTTCCTTGTTCATCGATCGTCGTCCAGCGCCCAGCTGCAAATGGCCCAGTATCGACGATAAAATCCTTTTTGGGATTTCCGTTTCCGCCCATAAAATCTGCGCTCCAAATTGGTGATTGTGATGGATCCTGCAGCTGTGCATCCGTTTCCCATTCCCAATAAGGAAGGGTTACTTCTGGATTGATCGACTGGAGGTCACGTTCGAATCGCAAAAGGTATTCACGATGCCACGGCAAAAAAGCAGAACTCATATGTGCTGCATTTCGATCGCTGCCCGGAGGAGTATGAAATTTACCTGCTGCACCATGCCAGGCTATATAGCGGTCATATATTCCTTTTTCCTTTAGTATTAGCACGGCACGAATAAAATCTCTTTTTTCGGTGTCTGTAAGATGTAATACGTTTTTTCTGACTTTATATTTGTTACTCATTTTTTAACCTCTTTCTAAAAAAGAAGCAAGGGGCTGTTTCTTTTTTATATTTAGAATATGTCCAAGAGGTAAAAGTGCTACTGTCACATCTCCAAAATTTAACAGTCTAAAGTTGGGTTTTTTACATATCAAATAGACTTTAAATCAATTATTAACTTTCTAGAGCTGTAGATAATGAGAAGAGGTATAATGAAAAAAAGCAGGCGTGGGCCTGCTTTTTTCATTGTATATATTAGGGTTAATGACCTATTGGATACATGGTCGTTACACTGTAGTCGTAGTCTTTGCCTCTGTAGTCGGTATACACAACTCTAACTTCTTGGTTTAAAGAACTAATATATTTTTCTTTAACGTAATTGCCAGATTTATTATTGGTGCCGTCTTCACCTTCGTTAATGACTTTTTCGGCAATAGACATGGCTTGTTTTTCATTTAAATACTTGCTGAATTGGCTTTTACCATGGTAATTGTCCGCTCCTGGTTTTTGCATATGCGCGACAATGTGGCAATATCCGTATTTATCATTTCCTTCTTGTAAGACAAGCTCTTTGCCGGTAAATAACCTGTCGCTTTGAGTCTCTGCAGAGCATTCGTTGCTTGATGTAGTGTCCGATGTACTCCCCGATGTACTGCTGGATGTGCTGCTTGAATTTTCATGCTGCTGAATGAGGGAAATAGGCGAATTGTTGGTAAATACAGCGATGAGAGCAATCACAAGTGCTACAATGGTGTATAGTATTTTGCTGTTTTTTAAAAAATCCATTCCTTTATGCGTCTCCTTTTTGAATCAACGTTAAAATCAAATCAACTTTCTTTTCTAGCTGATCGATTAAGTTTTGTTTTACTTGTTCTGATTGTAATAAAGCGCTTCTTAGTTCGTCCATATCTTTTTGCATATACGCACGGTTTTCTTTTTCTTGCTGCAGCTCTTTTTGAAGAGCGTGTATCGTGGACAGCAATTCTTTATCTTGGCTCATTTCTGCGTTCACCGCCTCTGTATTGATAAAAAGCAACGTATGCCCACTATATAAAATACCACTATCTCTGCTGTAAATCGACTATTTGGATAGGAAATGAGCCCTCCCGGGTGAGGTTTTAGCAGGATATTGCTAGTTGAGAGGAGAATAGTATGGTTTACCGTAGATAGATAAGCTGCGCAGAAAAGAGGGAAGAAAATGTTTCCGGAATTAGAGACAAAACGGCTGATATTAAGAAAAATTGTAGAAAATGATGCGGGTGAGATTTTAGAATGCTTTTCTGATGAAGACGTGCTGCGCTATTACGGGCAAAAATCTTTAGAATCGATTGACCAAGTGAAAGGGATCATTGAGAATTTTTCCAAAGGCTACGAAGAAAAGCAGTTGATTAAATGGGGGATTCAGCTAAAAGGAAACGAAAAGCTGATTGGCACAATAGGGTTTCAAGAGTGGTCTTCAGAGCATAAAAAAGCAAATATAAGCTATGCTCTTTTTCCAGAGCACTGGAACAAAGGATACGCAACGGAAGCCGTTCATGAAGCGATTTCTTATGGCTTCCACGAACTTCAATACAATCGCATAGGAGCGATTGTATTTACGCAAAATAGCGGATCTATCGCTTTGTTAAGCAAAGTAGGATTTAAAAAAGAAGGGACGTTAAGAGAGTACCTATATCAAAACAATATCCCGTTTGATACATATGTTTATTCGCTGCTGCGCGGGGAAGCAAAGATATAATTGTAAGCACAAAAAAAGGAACATGGGGAGATGTTCCTTTTTTTTGTGCTTATATTTGTTATTAGAACGTACGTGCAGCTTCTTTAGCGCGAGCAATACCGTCTTCTTTAATTTCTTGTGCTTTATCTGGCATTGCAGCCTGTCCTTCTACAAATAGGCTTCCGATAGAAGGAACCCCAAAGAAGTTCATCATAATGCGCATATAGCGGTGACCCATTTCTAGTTCACCAGCAGGGCCGCGAGAGTAGATACCGCCGTTTGCTTGAATATGATACGCTTTTTTATCTGTTAATAGACCTACAGAACCTTCTGCTGTATATTTAAATGATTTTCCAGCTACTGCTACAGCATCTAAGTATGCTTTCATCACTGGAGGGAATGAGAAGTTCCACATTGGTGTAACAAATACATATTTGTCCGCTTGAGCAAATTGGTCACTTAACTCGTTTAGGCGAGCAACTTTGCGCTGTTCTTCAGAAGTAAGTGTATCAAATTCTGCGCCGCTTCCAAGTTTGCCCCATCCGCTGAATACATCGCCGTCGATGTGAGGGATATGCTCTTGATATAAGTTAACGTGAACAATCTCATCCGCTGGGTTTACTTCTTTATACTCATTAATAAATGCATCTCCCGCAGCCATACTGAATGATTGCGTAGCATCGTTAGGGTTTGCTGTAATATATAATACTTTTGCCATAATTCTTTTCACCTTTCTGTTTTCAATATATAAATGTTGTTTTATGAATTAAAGATAATATGTTCGAAAACATCTACTACGTTATTAATAGTAACTTACGTAACAAATTTAGTCAAAGGTTTTTTATTGGGTTTTATCATGTTCACAAACATTTTTAAGAGTATTACGCTTTTGGATTTTATGGATGAATCCTTTAAAAATAAGGGTTTTTTCAGGTTGAAGTGTGATTTTAAACGTTATTTATCTAGAGGAACTATCTTTTTTTGAAGATGGATAATTAAAAAACGAAAAAGAAAAATTATATATCTTTGTTTCATGCGTTATTAATAGTAACAAAAAATAACAGCGTTTCATCTTTCCTTTTAACCTATTTTCAGCGTAAAACGAGCAGAAAGGTGATAATTATTTCAAGGGAAATATAAGGGAGGGAAGAGTAAAGAAAAAGACCTCAATCTGTTTCGAGGTCTTTTTGATTCTTATTGAATTTAAAACGTTTTGGCCATTGAATGTGCTTTTTGGAGTGCTTTTTCTTTAATTTGCGGAATTTGATCCGGGAATTTTACTTGCCCTTCAATAATAATGCTTTCAAACGCTTCGATTCCAAAGAAGTCCATCATGATTTCTAAATAGCGGTGGCCCATTTCTCTTGCCATTTCAGGGCCTTCTGAATACACGTCTCCGCGGGACTGAATGTGAATTGCTTTTTTTCCTTTAAGCAATCCTTGAGCGCCTTCTTTTGTATATGTAAAGGTTTTACCTGACACGGTAATCGCATCAATGTACGTTTTCATGATCGCAGGAACAGAAAAATTCCACATTGGCGTGACAAAAATATATTTGTCAGCGAGTACGAACTGTCCGCCTAGTTCGGCTAACCGTCCCACTTTTAATCGTTCATCCGTTGATAAATCCTGGATGGAGGAGTGAGAACGAAGCTTTTTCCATCCGTTAAATACGTCTGCATCTAAGTATGGAATATCTGCTTGATATAAATCTAAATGAACCACATCATCTTCTGGATGGGTTTGCTTATACACGTCAATAAATTCTTTCCCTACAGCCATGCTAAGCGATTCGTCTTCAGCTAAAGGGTGTGCAGTAATATAGAGAACATTTGCCATGATGCTCATCCTTTCTATGGAGTAGTTTTATTAATCTTGGACCCAGCTTTCTGCCCACTGGCTAATCGGTCCTAGTATTTTACCTAACTCTGTTCCTTTTTGAGTCAGCGAATATTCAGAACGAATAGGGCGGTCGGGAATGACATTTCGGACAACGATTCCGTGGTCTTCAAGCTCTTTAATCCGTTCTGTCAACAGCCTTCTGCTTAAAGCTGGTATACTTTCATTTAATTCACTAAAGCGTTTAGGACCGCTCATCAGCACATAGATGATTAATCCTGTCCACTTCTTGCCAATCAGTTCGAAACTTTTTTCTACTTTAGGTTGAATATCTTTTGGTTCGTCCATATTACGTATCCTCCTTCAAACAATATGGATGAAAAATAACTTATGCATTTATTGTAACAGAAAAAGCGTAAAAACATGTGGAAACTTTGGGTGAAGCAGGGGGAAATGAATAATTTCACTAGTATTTGTACCTTGCTTTGCGCTTCTTGAAAACTTTTCACACATAGGCTTGTCACGACATACGATGTACGAATTCATTTTAAGAAAAGGTGGTATGGTCATGGCAGGAGTTATTAACATCTGTAACACGAGAATTAATGGTATGGCAAGAAACGGATCGATGAATTTTGGAGAAGTTCTTCACAACGGACACACAGCCGATGTTAAATCTGTTGGAATCAACTCAACCTATGGAGACATTTCAGCTGCTTGTGCGCGAATGAAAAACACGAACCTGGATCCAGACGTGTTTGATCAAACCGATTTAGCCAATCTTGATAACGCATATGGCAATCAGATATAAAAACGAGTAGCTTATAACAAATAAAGTTATAAGCTACTCGTTAGCTTGTCTTGCTTTTTTCTAGATGCATAGTGGACAAGATTCTGACTTTTTTCATTGTTGTACGATAAAACTAATTCCTTTGTGCTAGTGGCACAAAGGTGGTAAGGTATGACATGTGCTAGAAAAAGGAGAGACTATAAAAGAAGCGCTATAGGCACATTATAACGCTAGTTCATCTGTTTGCCCTTAATAAAATTGGCAAAAAATGAATCTTCTTAGAGCGTGGTTCGTACTAGTAAATAGATACATAATTTTGATGAAGAAAAGAGGTAGTACATTGAAAAACAAAGGTTTGATTGCTACGATTGTTGTGTTAGTACTTATTATAATTTACGGAATAAGCTCTTACAACAGTCTCGTTAGCGCAGAGGAAGATGTAGATAATAAATTTTCCCAAATAGATAATCAATTAAAAAGAAGAGCTGATCTAATTCCGAACTTAGTGGAAACGGTCAAAGGCTATGCTAAGCATGAGCAGGAAGCAATTGATTCGGTCACTCAGGCAAGAGCGCAGCTAGCGGGAGCGAAAACTCCTGAAGACAAAGCTGATGCTAATCAACAGTTAAGCGGTGCGTTAAACCGCCTGCTTGTAGTGGTTGAAAAATATCCGGATTTAAAAGCGAATGAAAACTTCAGAAGCTTAATGGACAGTTTAGAAGGAACGGAAAATCGACTCGCTGTAGCGCGTAAAGACTATAACGATGAAGTTGCAAAATACAATAAATCGGTTAAGAGATTTCCTAAAAGCATGTTAGCGGGTACGTTCGGTTTTGAAAAAAAGCCATATTTTGAAGTAACAAATGAAGAAAAACAAGCGCCGAAAGTTGATTTCGGGAGCGATAAGTGATGAAATTTCTTGCTCCGTTTGCTTTATTATTATCTCTTTTATGTAATACGGTAAGCGTTGCTTTTGCTGCACCTGATATCCCAAATCCGGTAGGCGATATTTACGTTCAAGATTTTGCTCATCTGTTAAATGACCAGGAAAAAGCGGATATCAATCAAATGGGCAGAAAGTTAGATGATGAAACGAAAGCTCAAGTAGCGATTCTTACGGTGAATTCATTAGGTGATTCGGATGTAGAAGAGTACGCAAATGAAGCGTTTCGAAAGTACAAACTCGGTGATAAAAAGCTGAACAATGGCGTTCTTATTTTGCTCGCTAAAAAAGAACAAAAAATCCGAATCGAAGTAGGGTATGGATTAGAAGGAGCTATCACCGATATCAAATCTGGAGAAATCATTGACTCTTATGCTATTCCTAACTTAAAAAACGGCAAATACGATACGGCGCTAGAAAGCACATATAAAGCTGTTTATAACCAAGTCGTAAAAGAGTATGATTTAGGAACAGATTTTGAACAAAAAGTGCCAAAAGCATCTCCGCCCTCTGATAGCGGTGTTCATTTAACAACTCTTCAAACGCTGCTGATTGCAGCTGTTATTGTGGGCTTGCTTATCCTTGACTTTGTCTTTTTTAAAGGAGCCATCACTCAATTTCTGCTAAACTTCCTTGTCATGTTTGGAGGAAGAGGCGGAGGTGGCGGCAGCGGAGGCAGCGGTCCTCGAGGAGGCGGAGGCGGAAGCTCTGGAGGCGGAGGAGCGAGCCGAGGCTGGTAAAAAGATAAGAGTTAAAAGAGGCTGAGATAAAATTAGGTTAGTTGAAAGAAAATCCGAACGAGATGGATTCTTGATTAAGAATCCAACGCGTTCGGATTTTTTGTTTGTAGGGTGAACCCAGCTTTCGTATCTTCATTCAGTTCCTTCTAGCAGTTCAGCTCATGTATCCTAGTTGTACGCATTTAAATCGAATTAATTAGGTATGTCTCAACCTCTTTTTTTGTTTGTACGATTACACCTTAAAAAATAGGTTTTTTCCATTATAGAAGCATAATTAGAAAAATTAAGGGAACTAAGAAAAAAGTTAGAGATTTACAAATAAAAAGGAAGGTTTTATATGAATACATTTAGATGGATAGCTGCAAGGAAACAGCTTTCTCCCCGCGCGTTTAAAGATGAGTTAACTAGTCAAATCTGGTTTAGTCCCTTAATTTATGCTTTCTTTTCTGTTCTTTTAGCTGCACTGACGCTGTTTCTTGACTATTATTGCAAAGTAGGAGAGAAGGTCCCTTCATTTTTTTCAATCAACATGGATTTAACGAATACGTTAGTGAGTACGATTATGCCCGGGATTTTATCGATTACCACATTTACCTTTAACTTAATGCTTGTTGTGTTTACATCATTTGCAGCTCAGTTTTCTCCTCGCGTGTTAAAAAACTTTGCTTCTTCTAAGTCTACTCAGCGAATTTTAGGTATTTTTATAGGGAGTTTTTTGTATACACTTTTTGTCTTTCTTTTTTTAAACAGCTCTCAAGTAAACGGATATTTTGCGATTCCGTTTGTGACGACAGCCCTTTCTGTTTTTAGTGCGGGCACGTTTGTCTACTTCATTAATCATTCTGTTAAGTGGCTGCAAGTAAATCATATGACTCAATCGATGAAAACAGCGTCCATAAAAGCGATTAAGACAACGATTCGCGAGGAACTGGAGATTCATCGAACGCAGTCTAGTCATAGCGAACAATTTTCCTTTCCAGAAGGAGAGAAAAAGCCGGTATGTATTCAAACATCTGGCTATATTCAAACGTTGAACTACAGCCAATTGATTCACTGTGCCAAAGAGCATAATTTAGTGATAAAAATGGAGCGTGAAGTAGGGGATTATGTGCTCAGCGGAACCGTATTGTTTTATTATTGGCATAGAGATTCGACGGAGCACGATGAAATGGATTGCGCCGTCTTTCACCAATATATCCATGTAGGGAAATCCCAGACTGATATTCAAGACACGACGTATATTATTACCAAGTTTGTGGAGATGGCGATTAAATCACTAGGAAATGATGACTTCAAAACGGCAGTTAACTCCATTCACCAAATTAGCGATATTCTTCGGGAAATTTGTGCCGCGAGTCAATTTTCTTCTTACTTAGTTGATGATAAAGGCGTGATACGAATGGTGATCCCTGACAAAAAGTTTGAGGACTTTTTATATGATGGATTTGCTAATATCCGGCACTATGCGAGACGGAATATTATCATTACGATGGAGCTGCTCAAAACGCTTGGAAATCTCGCTGAGGCCATTGGGCCAGCTTATTATGACGACATCTGGGAGTTTGCCGTATACATTTCTAAAGGCTTTGAAGAAGAGTATTTATTTGTTCAAGATAAAAAATATTTTTTACATATTCTTTGCGATTTAGCGGTTTCCACAAAAAAAGAAGAGCAGTATGAACAAATCGCCAAACAAATGAAAGAATAAAAAAAGCCGAAGTCAGACGCTGACTTCGGCTTTTTCTTTATTTATTCGAACGTTTTAAGATGCTTTTAGCATGTGAAAATGTATCAAAGCTTGCTTTTCCGTGATACGCACCCATTCCGCTGTCACCAACGCCGCCAAATGGAAGGTAGTGAGATGTCATATGGTTAATTGTATCGTTAATAGAACCTCCGCCGAATGACACGCTGTTTAAGATGTGATCTTGGACTGCTTCATCTTCAGAGAAAAGATAAAGTGCTAATGGTTTTGGACGTTTTACGATTGCTTGGATTACTTCTGAGATGTCATCGTATACGATGACTGGAAGAATTGGTCCAAAGATTTCATCTTGCATCACATTGTCTTCCCATGAGATGTTGTCAAGAACAGTTGGTTCAATAAACAGACGAGAACGGTCCGTTTTGCCTCCAAAAACGATATCTCCGTTTGTTAAGAAGCTGTTAAGACGATCAAAATGCTTTTCGCTCACTACGTGAGGGAAGTCTAGATTTTGTGAAACATCTTCGCCGTACGTGTTTGTTACGACTTGTTTTAGGTTAGCTAGCAGTTCGTCTTTTACATTTCGCTGAACAAGAATGTAGTCTGGCGCTACGCACGTTTGGCCAGCATTTGCAAATTTACCGCGCGCAATACGTTTAGCTGCTTCTTCAATATTAGCATCTTCGTGTACAATTGTAGGACTTTTTCCGCCTAGTTCTAGCGTAACAGGCGTTAAATGTTTAGCTGCAGCTTCTGCTACAATTTTGCCGACCATTGTACTTCCTGTAAAGAAGATGTAGTCAAAGTTTTCTTTTAGTAAAGCCGTGCTTGTTTCCACTTCACCTTCGACTACAGTCAAGTATTCTTCAGGGAAGTTTTCATTAAACATCTTAGCAAGAAGGCTTGACGTATGAGGTGTTAATTCAGAAGGCTTTAACACCACGCAGTTACCTGCAGCAATCGCGCCTACTACTGGTGATACAGCAAGTTGGAACGGATAGTTCCAAGGTGCAATCACTAGAGCTAAACCGTATGGATCTTGATAAATGTAGCTTTTTGCTCCAGCATGAGTAGATGGTGTTTCTACTTCTTTTGGCGCTGCCCATTCTGCAAGATTCTCAACTGCAAAGTCGATTTCGCTTAGTACAAGACCAACTTCTGCACGTTTTGCTTCCATTTCTGGTTTGTTAAGATCAGCTTTTACTGCTTTTAAAATGTCGTCTTCATGTCGGACAACAAGTTCTCTTAATTTTTTTAGCGTTTCGATACGGAACGCAACGTCTTTTGTTTTACCGCTGTTGAAGAATGAAAGCTGTTTTTTTGTAAGTTCTTGATAGTTATTCATCAGAAAGTCTCCTTTTACTTCACATTTTTAGCTCTTTACTTATTGAATAGAACTAGCTGCTTATTTCCAAGTCGTAACCGTATTGACCGGTAGACGGTAAGAAGCATGGCCTTCGCTTGCTGCTTTTCCGATTGAGATAAGCATAATTGGAAGATAACGTTCTTTATCTAGACCGAATGCTTCTGCGATTAAGTGTTTTTCGTATCCGCCGATTGGATTTGTATCATACCCGTGAGCACGAGCCACAAGCATAAGCTGCATAGACACAAGACCTGAATCGATCAGCACGATGTCTTTCATATCTGCTTTTGGCATGTTTTCGTAAATCGGCTTAAAGAAATTTAGCTGCTGTTCTTTAATGTCTTGAGGCATATAGCCCAGCTCTACGGCCTTGCCGAAAATCTCATCTGCATATTCAACGTTATTCATATCACCAAACACGGCAATAACAGCTGAAGATGTATGAACTTGTTCACTGTTAAATTTCGCAAGTTCAGCTAGCTTTTCTTTTCCTTCCGGCGTTTCAATTACAACAAAGCGCCACGGCTGCATATTAACAGAAGAAGGAGCGCGCATAGCTTCTGTAAGAATTTCCTCCATTTCCTCACGGCTAATTTTTACTGAAGGATCATATTTTTTAATTGAACGACGTTTTAAAGCAATTTCGTTAAAGTCTTTTGTAGTCATAGTCATTATTCCTTTCTTTTTAGGCGTTAAACATATTTATTGTCATTTCCATATTTTTGATTGCGGACAATTGTTTGACATATCAATAATTGATACATCAACAATATAATACATTGATTTAAGAATTGCAAGGGAAAAAGTTTAAACTTTTGAAGTGGTGTGAATTGGAAGTGTGAAGACTCATTCTCCAGGGAACAAACAACTATAAAGAGAGTAAGGAAAAAAGAAATGATAAAAATGATCAAACAAAAAGTTTGACTACTTTATCTCTCTTGGTTACGATAAGTAACGAAAAGGGAGCAAAATTGAATTTACTGCTCTTTAAATGAATGACAGTTTGACAAAGAAGAGATAGAAAAATGTTTATTCTCTTTTTAAAACTTAAACTGTATCTGTAATTAGTACAGTATAACAAGACATATTAAACAGGAAAAGTAGGAGGACTTCAAGATGTATACAGATTTAAAAGATAAAGTAGTAGTTGTAACAGGCGGATCAAAAGGATTGGGTCGCGCAATGGCCGTTCGTTTTGGTCAAGAGCAGTCAAAAGTGGTTGTAAACTACCGCAGCAACGAAGACGAAGCGCTAGAAGTAAAAAAAGAAATTGAACAAGCTGGCGGTCAAGCGATTATTGTTCGAGGCGACGTAACAAAAGAAGAAGACGTTGTGAACCTTGTAGAGGCAGCTGTTAAAGAATTTGGCACATTAGACGTTATGGTTAATAATGCTGGTGTTGAAAACCCGGTTCCTTCTCATGAATTATCATTAGAAAACTGGAATCAAGTAATTGATACAAACTTAACGGGCGCGTTTTTAGGAAGCCGTGAAGCAATCAAATATTTCGTTGAAAACGACATTAAAGGTAACGTTATTAACATGTCTAGCGTTCACGAAATGATTCCTTGGCCATTATTTGTTCACTATGCAGCAAGTAAAGGTGGCATGAAGCTAATGACGGAAACATTGGCTCTTGAATATGCACCAAAAGGAATCCGCGTAAATAACATTGGACCTGGGGCAATTGATACACCAATTAACGCTGAAAAATTCGCTGATCCAGAACAGCGTGCAGACGTAGAAAGTATGATTCCAATGGGCTACATCGGTAACCCGGAAGAAATCGCGTCAGTTGCAGCATTCTTAGCATCATCACAAGCAAGCTATGTAACAGGTATTACATTATTTGCGGATGGCGGTATGACAAAATATCCTTCTTTCCAAGCGGGAAGAGGTTAATAAATAGAACTGAACAAAAAAGACCTCGGAATATTCCGGGGTCTTTTTTGTATGTAATAAATGTATAGGATATTTACTAAATATTGAAACTTTTGTTGAAGTGCTACGTATATAAGCTAACGACGAATAAAGGACGTGTTGATATGCTCCCGGAAACGATTCAACAAAAAGTAAATCAGTATAGAGATTTTTATATAAGCTTAAAAAATGAGCTCAAATGGAAAGCGGCAGATCACAAGCAGTTTATGGCTATCGCTTCTATGTATGCAGTGAAAGGTAAATCGCTCGAGCTTCAGGATTATCTCGAGTTAAGCGACTATATCAAAAATCAAGTAGGGATGTTTTCTACGTTAAAATCATCACAGCGTTTTACAATAGCAGCTATGCTTGATACTCGCTATGAGAATCCAAAAGAAACGTTTCATGAGTTTCTTGACGTATATGATCAATTGATACAAGGCGGATTTACGAGAGGCGCTTTTACGTACATTGCGGCTTCGGCTATGCTGTCGAATGAGTCAAGCCGAAGTCATAAAGAAATGGTCCGAAGATCCGCAGAAATTTATCAAGGCATGAAAAGAAAGCACCTTTTCCTTACTTCAAGCGGCGATGTACCTCTTGCCGTTTTATTAGCTGAAACGAGCGAGTCTACTGATGATCTCATGCATGAAATTGAACACTTCTATACAACATTGGCACAGCATGGATTTAAAAAAGGAAATGACCTTCAATTTTTAAGTCATATTCTTTCAATCGATAAAAATTTAGATGCAGATACCCTTATTGAAAGATGCGTATCAGTAAAAGAAGCCTGTGAATCGGCAGGCATGAAAGTAAAAGCGATGCATTATCCGGTCATTGGCTTATTAGCACTGTTTGAAAAACCGGAAGCTGAAATTGAACTTATCCATGAAGTGGTGAAGCAGTTAAATGCAGATAAACTTTTTAAATGGCAGAAAGACATCAACGTTATGCTGGGGGTTAATTTGGTTATCAGTGAAAAGCTAAAGGATTCTAGACTGGTCGAAACAGGCATCTATACAACGATTGAAACGATTATTCAAGCCCAGCAAGCGGCTATGCTAGCGGTTATTGCGAGCACTTCAGCAGTTGCTACTACGACTACTACTTGATAAATTAAAGAGCTATAAAAGAGAGAGGGAGACATAACTACATCAATCTAACCTAAAGATGAATCAGTGGGATAAATAGCTCGTAGATCGCTTATGACACATCGGTTGATTTCCATGCAAGGCTTCGCTTTCCGCGGGCGGGCGCTGAGCCTCCAATCAACCGCTGGAAGCAACTGCACATATGAAAGCTACGTTTACTATATCAATGAAAAGATCCGAACGTATTTGATTCTCAACTAAGAACCAAACTCGTTCGGACCTTTCTTCAACTTAAATACTTTTGTCTCATCTTCTCTCTTAAAAAGTATAGACCTCGCCATCATCTGGAACTAAGACACGGGACGCCATATCTTTTTCGTTGATAAAGCTTTTTAACTCTTCTCTTGATAGCGTCCAGTGATTGACAGCTTCCATATGGACAGAAAGAATCGTAGCATGAGGGGCCGCTTTGTGTACTTCGTAAATATCTTCTTTCCCCATCACAAGAGAACCGCCTTCTAAAAACTGATTATCGCCGCCGTTTACGACAATGACATCCGGTTGATGGGTGTTGATTTCTTCTTCAACAGCGGAATACCATACCGTATCTCCAGCTACATAAAGCGTTTTTTCGCTCTTGTGTTTAAAAACAACGCCGCATACTAAACCGGTACGCTTTAAAATTTCTCCTCTTCCGTGTTCACCTTTTGTTTTGGATAATTGGATGCCTTCAAAGACCGTGTTCTTTGTTAGTACTTCTACATTTTTAAAACCATCAGCTCTTACTACTGCGGCATCTTCTTCATTTTGAACGAACATTTTGATATCGTTTGGCAACGCCTGCTTAGCGGCATCGTCAAAATGGTCCAAATGAAGGTGAGTGAGAATGACGGCATCAATACCCTCAATAATCTCTTCAACGGATAACGGTAAGCTTACTAAAGGATTGTTTTGATCTTGTCTGATCGAATTTGGGAAAGGAGGGTACGTTCCTTTCTTCGCTAACATGGGATCAATTAAAAACGTTTTTCCCCCGTATTCAACAAGTAAAGTGGCATTTCGAATATGTGTAATCTTCATCTCTATCTCTCCTTTTTTTGATCTACCTCTAGTTTATAGGATGAGCTGTTTTCAAATACATAAACAAAATCAAGTCTTTTAGCACTTTTACTTGATAAATGAAAGAATAGTACTCAAAAGAAAAAAGAACCGAAACAGTGCTGTTTAGGTTCTTTCTAAGATTTCTTTTATTTCTTTATATACACGTACTTGGTTGCGTCCATGTTGTTTGGCAGCGTACAGGGCGATATCTGCTTTATTCAACAGCTCATCTAACGTTTCATTTTCTTGTTTTTCCGCTTGTGCTACTCCAAGACTTAGCGTAACAGAAATGGTTTTTTCATTAATCAGTAAGGGCTGAGTCTCGACGTGACGGCGAATTTGGTCAGCAAGCGTTTCGCCTTCAGATAAAGTATGGCCCTTTAGCGCGAGTACAAATTCTTCACCGCCGTACCGAGCAAAAAGGGCTCCTTGCGGCAATGCGGACTCGCAGGCTTTTACGACATGTACAAGCACCTGATCGCCGGCATAATGACCATATGTGTCGTTCACTTTTTTAAAATAATCAATATCAAGTAAAAGAAGTGTAAAAGAAGATGCGGACTTTTTTGCTTCATCGAACGCTTGCTTGCTGTGCTGAAAAAATGCCCGACGATTATAGATTTGCGTCAGCTCATCGTAATAAGCTTGATTTTCAAGCTTTAGCTGAAGTCTTTTTAGCTCCGTGATATCTGTAAAAATAAGCAGCAAGCCGTGACTGTTGCTAGCATACTGCAAAGGAGAAGTGCGAACTTGATACGTATAGGAAGATTGATCTTCAGAAAAAAGCTCCAGTTCATGACTGCTTTTTGCATTTTCTAATGCAAAAGGAAACGAACGGCCGGACAGCGTCACCCAAATATCAGCAAAATGTTTTCCAAGCATCGACTTTTTTAGCTGCGGAAACATGTTTTTAGACGCTAAGTTAAATTCAATTAATCTGTAGCTTTCATCGAGCACGACAACGCCGTCATTGATGCTGTTAAATATCGCGTCTTTAGCAACGGGCATAACCGTAAACATACGCGAGGAGTTAATGGACCATAAATATAAAAATGAAGAAACCCATAAAACCATCGGAACTGGATCAATTCCCTGCGGCGTAAAGCCCATTAAATAGATAAAAGCTGTGACGATAGGGACTAATTGACCGACCATTAATGAAATTAACTGCAGGCGGTAAGCTTTAGCTGTTTCTTTCCAGCGGTAAACGGCGAGCAAAAAAGCAACGAACATAGACGAAAAGATGAACATGCCGTGAATTGTGTACCATGGTCCAATTTCTTGATGAACGTAAGGAGCACCTAGAACGGGATCAATTTCAAACACTCGGTAATGAAGGTGATGCCAGTCATTTGTTGCGACCATAATCAAACTAATAAACGGAATGATAAAAAGGGCAAAAATATGTTTTTTTCTTACCTTTATGCCGACATACTGCATAACAAACAGCAGTCCTGCAGGAGGCGAAAAAGGCATGCCCACGTATTGAATAGCGGTCCAAAATTTCATTTCTCCGAGGTTAACGGATAGTAAGCTAAACGCCGCACCCATACAATAAATAGTGGTGAAACCTGTATGAAGAATAAATAAATGCGCAATGTTAGCGTAGTGGTGACGCTTAATAAATACGTAAAAACATAAGTATAGATTAAGAACACCGGACGTACAGATAAGCGTTATATAAGCTGTTAAATCTAAATTCACAATTGTATCCCTCATTAAGAAAGCATTTTTAGTTAAATGTAGCACAGTTGAAATGAAATGTGGATATTTTATGTAGGAAGTTAGTAGCAGTGAAGGAAGTAGATGGGTAGTCTATAAGAATTATCTCTCTTTCACTAGCAGATTATTAAAAATTCAGTATTTTATATATTGACATCGCTTTCATAGTGGAATATAATTTCAGTAATAACTTAAAACTGGATTGTTACTGATTCGATCAGGCATTACCTGTGTTAAAAATACGTGGTGTGTTCACGTCTTTTTAAGATAGGATTTTTACGTTTGTTCTGATGTGGGGGAAGCATCTATGAAATTTGTTAAAGTATTTAATAATAACGTAGCATTGGTCAAAGACTCCTCTAATGTAGAATGGGTCATCATGGGAACAGGCGTCGGTTTCCAAAAGAAAAAAGGTGATCCCGTCGATAAAGCTGTCATTCGACGAAAGTTTATGGCGGAGTCGTCCAATATTCGTAGACCGCTGGCTCAAATTTTAGAGAGCATCAAACCAGAAATTCTCGAGGTTTCTGTAGAGTTAATCAAGCAAGCAGAAAAAGAAATAGGTGAGCCTTTTCGCACCAATATTCACTTGACCCTTGCGGATCACTTGAATTTTGCAATTGAACGAAGTCATAGTGGCCTTGAATATGCGCAGCCAAGCCGCTGGGAAGTTAAGAAACTTTATCCGAAAGAGTATAATGCGGCTGTTAACGCGATTCGGCTGGTGTATGACCGGCTTGATGTGCTTCTTCCTAAAAGTGAAGAGACGTTTCTTACCTATCATTTTGTAAACGCACAGAATGTACAAGCAAAAGTGGAAGAAACGATGAAGATGACTGAAGTGATTAATCGAATTATCGATGTTGTTCAATATCATTTTCAGCTAAAACTTGATGAAGAATCCATGAACTATTCTCGTTTTGTCACACATCTACGATTTTTTGTTTTGCGTCAGCTGGATCAGAACCCACATGTTTTGCCTGAAGTTGATGCTACGCTGCTTGATGTCGTAAAAACAAAGTATGAAAAAGCATATAAAGCTGTTGAAAAAGTGGCTAATTTGCTTCATAAACAGCATGGCTGGTCTTTAACTTCAGATGAAAAGCTTTACTTAACGCTACACATTTGGCGCGTAACGAATCTCGTAGAAACTGAATAAGCATTCTTCATTGGAGGATTGTTACTGACTCGATCAGGCATTACCCAAGCAGGCATTTGCATGTTACAACCATGCGGTGATCTGTTTGGGTTTTTTTATTGAAAAAAGGAGGGATATAAATGAGTTCATATAAAGAAACAGCAAAACAAGTGGTAGATAAAATCGGTGGAGCACAGAATGTTAACCAAGCTTGGCACTGCGTGACGAGACTTCGCTTTAATCTTCATGATAAGAATAAAGTCCAGGTGGAGGAAATTAAGCAAATAAAAGGAGTTATGGGCGCTCAGTTTTCTGGAGATCAGTTTCAAGTCATTATTGGAAATAGAGTGGCTGAAGTGTTTGAAGAAGTTGAACCTTTGGTAGGAAGCGGAAGCGCGGCTGAGGAGAAAAGCGGCACAAAACAAGGCGTTGTGTCACTTGTGATGGACAGCATTTCGGGGATTTTTACTCCTGTTTTACCAGCGCTTATCGGTGCAGGTATGCTAAAAGCTTTTGTCGCTTTATTTGCTACTCTCGGATGGCTGAGCATAGAAAGCGATACGTACGCCGTGCTAAACGCAATCGGAGACGGAGTCTTTTACTTTCTACCATTTTTCTTAGCTGTTTCAGCAGCTCGCAAGTTTAAAACAAATGAATACTTAGCGCTTGCTTTAGCAGCTGCCATGCTGTATCCGACCTTTGTAGATGCGGCGCGAGGTATTACGAAAATAAAAGAATTCACGTTATTTGGAATCAATTTTATATCCATTCCAGTCGTTAACTATACGTCTAGTGTAATACCGATTATTTTAGGTGTGCTGCTAGTAAAGTATGTATATAAATTTGTTCGCTCATGGATGCCGGCTACTCTTACGGTCATGTTTTCACCGTTGCTTGCACTTCTAATTGCTGCACCTATCACGTTATGGATAATCGGTCCTCTTGGAACGTATATGGGAGACGGATTAGCAACTATATTCTCATGGATGTTTGAAACAGCAGGTCCGCTTGCTGGTCTTTTACTGGCAGGTCTTATGCCTCTTATTATTATGACGGGTATGCACTATGCAATAGGTCCAATCGCGATTCAAAATCTAAAAGTGTATGGATTTGACAATGTTTTAATGCCGATGATGTATATCAGCAACCTTGCTCAAGGAGGAGCGGCTTTTGGAGTAGCGTTAAAAACCAAAAATAAAGATTTAAAACAAGTTGCGTTTTCATCAGCTATCTCAGCTGTTATCGGAATTACAGAGCCCGCTATGTACGGGGTGAACATGAAGTTAAAAAAACCTTTTTATTACGCTATGGCGTCTAGTGGACTGCTCGGTGGCTTTGCCGGGTGGTATGGGTTTAAAGCTTTTACACTAGGTGGATTAGTCGGAGTATTTGCGATTCCAACGTTTGCAGATCCAAGCGGAGCAGCAGGCAATTTGATTGTCGCTGTGGCTTTAGCGGCAGCGGCCGTTATCTTACCAGCCGTCTTAGTACTCACTCTTGGATTTAAAGATATTGCTTCAAAAGAACCTGAAAAAAATACAATAAAACTTGGAGAACATGCTGGTAAAGAAGAAGCGCTATTACAAAATGTTTCTCTAGCAGTAGAAGAGAAAAAAGGCGGTAAAACGAAAAGCGTCTTCTCTCCGTTGCACGGCGAACTTGTACCGCTGCAGCAAGTGTCAGATCCAACATTTGCTCAAGAAATTATGGGCAAAGGTATTGCGATTAAACCGAGCGAAAACCGCGTAGTCTCGCCTATTGCTGGAACGATTATGGTGCTGCCTGATTCTCAACATGCAATCGGCATTAAAGGAGAGGACGGAGCGGAAATTTTAATCCATATTGGAATTGATACCGTTTCTTTAAAAGGAGAGCATTTTAAAGCACTGGTGAAAGAAAAAGATCACGTAAATGCAGGGCAGCCGCTAGTTGAATTTGACCGACATGCGATTGCAGAAGCTGGATTTGAAACCGTTACGATGGTTATTATCACAAACACAGCGGAGTATTTAGATGTGCTGCCGGTTAATGAAATAGGTCCAATTTTTGAAGGGGAACAGCTACTTTCTGTAGTCAAATAAATGCTATTTTTACTAAAAATATGAGAAAAGGACGTGGGGACTATGTTAACAAACGATACTGTATTTAAAAAGGGATTTTTATGGGGAGGAGCAACAGCTGCTAACCAAATTGAAGGAGCTTACGACGTTGATGGAAAAGGGCTGTCTACTGCAGACATGATCCGATTTGTACCGAAAGACGAACGAACTGGTTACTCAATGGATGTAAAAGCAGATTATATTGAAGATGTGCTCAACAACAAAGTCAACGATCGTTTTCCAAAACGTACGGCTATCGACTTTTATCATCGCTACAAAGAAGATATGGCATTGTTCGCGGAAATGGGATTTAAAACGCTTCGTATTTCAATCAACTGGGCGAGGATTTTTCCAAATGGAGATGATGCGAAGCCAAACGAAGCAGGGTTGCAATTTTATGATAATCTGTTTGACGAAATGTTAAAGTACGGCATTGAGCCGTTAGTGACGCTGTCGCATTATGAAACGCCGCTAGAGCTTACGCGTAAATACAACGGCTGGTATAGCCGAAAGCTAATTGGCTTTTATACACGCTACGCAGAAACGGTATTTACACGCTATAAAAACAAGGTGAAATACTGGCTGACGTTTAATGAAATTAATGTGATTACGCATAGTCCTTATACGGGCGGCGGTATCTTAGTTGAAAATGTTCCAAATCAGTCAGCGGAACAAATTGCGTATCAAGGAGCGCATCATCAGTTTGTTGCGAGTGCACTTGCAACTAAGCTAGCTCATGAAATTATTCCAGATGTAAAAATAGGGTGTATGCTTGCGCGTATGACAACGTATCCTGTGACGAATCATCCGGACGATATTTTACTAGCTCAGCATAAAAATGACTTGAACTTATTTTTTACAGATGTTCAAGTTCGCGGAGAATACCCAAAGGTAATGGAGCGTTACTTTAAAGAAAACAACATTCAAATCGTAAAAGAAGTAGGGGACGATGAGATTATCAAACAATATCCCGTTGACTTTATTTCGTTTAGCTACTATATGTCTCTTTCTGTCACAACTCAAAGTGAAGAAGACAATGTCCTAGGAAATATGATTGCAGGAAGTGTAAAAAATCCTCATCTTCAAACGTCCGATTGGGGATGGCAAATCGATCCGAAAGGACTGCGCTATACGTTACAAGATTTTCATAACCGCTACGGCAAACCGCTGTTTATCGTTGAAAATGGTTTAGGAGCTCATGACAAAGTAGAAGAAGACGGCTCTATTCATGATCCGTACCGTGTAGATTATTTAAAACAGCATATTGAACAAATGAAAGAAGCCGTTAAAGATGGTGTAGACTTAATGGGATATACAGCGTGGGGGCCTATTGATTTAATCAGTGTGTCAACAAACGAAATGTCAAAACGATACGGCTTTATTTACGTAGATCAAGACGATGAAGGAAATGGTACGCTTGAACGATCTAAAAAAGATTCTTTTTACTGGTATAAACAAGTGATTCAGACAAATGGAGAAGATTTATCTTCATCTACAAAAGTCAAAGTTTCTCAGTAAAAAACACATGCCTGAAAATACGAGATGTCCTTCATCTCCGTGTCTTCAGGCATATTTTTATTGTGAGTCTATTTACGTTTTATAAAGGTGTCACCTGCATTTGTTTCTGTCTGAAAAAGACCCAATCTGTAAAGCCGATTTCTTTAAGACGCTTTTTTACTAGTTCAAAGTCGTCGCCGATGCGTTCCGGATCATGAGCATCGGAACCAAATGTAATGTGTACCCCGTAGTGCAGGGCTCTTTCTAAAATATCATCTGCAGGATACCAGCCTCCGCAGTCTTTGGTTTTGCCTGATGTATTCACTTCTATAGCAATGTCATGTGCCGAAATCACTTTTAGCGTCTGATCGATTACAGCCGTCTCAATAGAAGAAAAAGAGGGATAGAATCCTTTCATGGCATCAATATGGCCAAGAATCTGAAACATTCTGCTTCGGGCGGATTCTTCGATCAATTGATAATACGTTTCTTTCGTGCGCTGCTTTTCTTTTTGAGAAAGTCCTTCCCAGCGCGTTTTATGAAAGATACTGATTTCATCAACTTGATGGACAGAGCCGATTATGTAGTCAAACGGATATTTTTCATAGTGGCTTTGATATATTCCCGCATGCTCAGGAAAGAAATCAGACTCCACGCCTAACAGCACTTCAATTTTCTCTTTATATTCTTCTTTTAGTTTCAAAATCTCAGCTACATATCCGGAGAATGCGCTTTTTCCCATCGCAATGTGAGGATACGGCTGCTCTTCTTCGCTCGCAAAATAAGGAGAATGATCCGAAATCCCAATAATATCAAGGCCTTTATCAATAGACGCCTCTATATAATCTCGAATCGTTCCGCGAGCATGTCCGCATCGGTCGTGATGGGTATGAAAATCAAATTTTAAATCAGCGTTCATGTTTCATCACCTCTGTTATCTTTTTGTGTGGTATATAGAATATTCTACAAAGAAACAAAGTATCCCTCGTAGAAATGGATGAAGAGAATATTTCTTGGCTTGCTGGTGAGTCATCTACTAAAAAAATTGTACAGAAAGAGGTTATTTTATTTAATTTGCCGCAAAAATTGACATGGAATCCATACCAAAAGTTACATTTGATTCGGCAAGCTAAAACGCATATACTACTCATACACGATCTGAAATAACGTTCAGGTAATCGCTGCATCATTTGATGTAGAGGAAAGTCCATGCTCGCACGGTGCTGACATGCCCGTAGTGTTCGTGCCTAGTGAAAAAATAAGCTAGGGCAGCTTGGCTTGTAGCTTAGCTGACGGCGGGAAAAACCACCTACGTCTTCGGATATGGTCGAGTATCCCTGAAAGTGCCACAGTGACGAAGCTTTGCTGGAAACAGCAAAGGTGGAACGCGGTAAACCCCACGAGCGAGAAACCCAAACAATGGTAGGGGAACTGTCTCGAAGGAATCAAACGGAGAGACGGACGGTTACATGCGTAATCGTAGATAGATGATTACCGCCTGAGTACGAGAGTAAAATCGTTTGCAGTACAAAGGTACAAAACATGGCTTATCGAACGTTGTTGAAACAGAGACTGACTATAAAATATGTAACCAAAACAAACCAATGAGGTTTGTTTTTTTGTTTGTTATTTTCAAATCATAGCCGATTCATTAATAGAGTGCTTGAATTTTCCTAACCATAGTATGAGAATTCAAGGTATATGGAAATACATATTGCCTAAATTGAGGTATAGTTTACTTGTACTTACTAATTATGGGGAAAGGGAGAATATTCATGATTAAAAAAATGGAGCATACAGCAATTATTGTTGGAAATATGGATGAGACGATTCACTACTACGGGGATATGTTTGGCTTTAAAGTTCGTCTTCAAGGATCTACCGAAAAAAGAGAGATGGCTTTTTTGTATCTTGAAGAACAGCCGGGTATCGAAATTGAGCTCATTCGAGATATTGATCCGATTGGCGAGTATAACAAAAGCGGGATTGTTAACCACCTTGCCTTTACGGTAGAGGATATAAATAAGGCGATTCAACATTATAAGAGCAAAGGAATTGAATTTTTATCATCGGAGCCTCAGCCAACGCTTGAAGGCGGCCGTATGATTTTATTTCACGGACCTAATGATGAACTGCTGCAGTTAGTAGAACGAGTTAAACTTTAAAAAAGTTTACTTTAAGAGGTACATACAAGAAAAAATACGTTTTACATTCTCAAAAAAGACCTTTCTGTGATTGTGAGAGAAAGGTCTTTTTGATGTGAATTTACTATGATATCTCAGTTAGCTTTTTAATAACTTTCCTTAACATTTGTAGCGCGTCTTGTCTTTACTGAGCTTTTTAAAAGAAAACCAGAAAGGATAAAAGCAATTAGTAAAAAAACAATAATCATACAAATCAAGCCGGTCCAGCCAAACATTGACCAAAAGACTCCTCCGAGCGTTCCACCTACGCTTGAACCCGTGTAATATAGAAACAAATAAAGTGAAGAAGCCTGCGCTTTATTTGTTAAAGCGCGCTGACCTACCCAGCTGCTGGCAATCGAATGGCTACCGAAAAACCCAAACGTAAACAAGCCCAAACCGGCTATTTTAGCAAGTAAAGCAGGATTTAACGTTAAAACGACACCGGCTAGCGTAATTAAAAGGTTGATCATAAGTATTTTTTGTTTTCCGTAGCGGTCTACCAGTCTGCCGGTCCACACCGAACTAAACATTCCGATAATAAGAATTAAAAAGACCCAGCTGACAATCGTTTGGCTTAAGGAATAAGGTGGAGCCGTTAGTACATACCCAATATAGTTAAATAAGGCGACGTTGCTGCCTAACAACAAAAATCCTAAGCCATATAAACAAACTAACTCCGGATCTTTAAGATGATCAAGTAACGATTTCCCTAACTTTCCAACTTCTAATTTACGAGGTCGAAAGTGCTGTGAAGGAGGGAGGCTAATCCAAAAGATAACGGTCGCTGCTATACTTATAATACCAATTCCTGCTATTGCACCGTGCCAGCCGAAATAATCACTGAGCGTTCCCGCAATCACTCCTCCGCCAACCGCGCCAATTGCATTGCCGCTTATGTAGAGGCCCATTGCTGAACCAAGGCTTTTAGCTTCGATTTCTTCCCCTAAATAAGCCATTGCCACTGACGGCAGACCGGCTAGCGTAATTCCTACCATTATTCGGAAAAATAGCAGAATATGAAAAGTAGGGCTCCATGCAGTCAACAGACATAATAAAGAAGCGGCAAGCATGGAATAGACCATGACAGGCTTTCTTCCCCAAACTTCCGATAGCGAACCGAAAATAAGCATACTGATAGCCAAATGATAGCCAAAGCTATGGTTGTAACGGAAAGCGATAGGCTAGAAGTTGTTGGAGAAATATGAAATTCTTTTGTGAACGCTAGCATTAAAGGCTGTGCGCAGTATAAAATCGCAAATGTATTAAACCCGGCTGCAAAAAATGCAAAGCTTGTTTTGCGAAAAACGGGCGTTCCTTTTTTTATGTAACTCATAGAGCAACCAGCTTACGCTTTCTCAGATGTACGATACGTTTCATAACAAATCCTTCTTTCTGATAGAAAATGATGATCATAAAATTTTGTAGGAGCTGTATACAGCAGTCGTTAAAAGAAACTAAAAACATCCTCGAGTATGTTTCCGTTTTTTATCGTAACACCTGCTATTTATAATGTATAATTCATTATAATCATATTTTTCATACATCTATGTAATGAGTAGAGCCGCTTGATAAGGAGATGGTACAAAGTGGAATGGCAGCAGTTTAAATATTTTCAAACGCTAGCACGTACGCAGCATATGACGCGCGCCGCAGAAGAGCTGTTAATTACGCAGCCTGCGCTCAGTCGTTCAATCGCTCGTTTTGAAGAGGAAGTAGGAGCATCGCTATTTGACCGGCAAGGACGTTCCATTATATTAAATCAATATGGTAAGGTTTTTTTAAAGCGTGTAGATAACATAATGAAAGAATTTGATAAAGGACAAGAGGAAATTCAAGCGCTGCTAGATCCTGAAAAAGGGCAGGTGTCACTTGGATTTTTACATACGCTCAGCACGGATTTGATTCCAGATTTAATCGCTTCGTTTCGCAGTTTATATCCTAAGGTGAATTTTCAGCTGAGGCAAAGTCCTTCGCACGTGCTTCTTGAACAGCTGGAGCTCGGCGAACTGGATCTTTGTTTGATTGCGCCGATGGAAGAGAAATCGTTCATTAAGTGGCAGCATCTTTGGAGTGAAGAGCTGTTTGTAATCGTACCGAAAAATCACCGGTATGCTGATCGTGAATGTATTGCACTAGAAGAAATTGCTGAGGAATCATTTATTCACTTAAAAGAAGGCTTTTCTCTTCGTCTTACGTTTGAGCAGTTATTTGAAGAGTCAGGAAGAATGCCTCACATCATGTTTGAAGGAGAGGAAGCTGATACCGTAGCGGGACTAGTAGGAGCCGGCTTAGGAATTTCTATCCTTCCAGATTTACACGGAATCGATCAAAGCAAAATAGTGAAAATCCCATTAGCTAAGGCCAACTGCCACCGAGTCATTGGACTAGCATGGATTGAAGGAAGATATCTATCACCGGCTGTTAAACAGTTTAGAAACTTTGTTTTACATAAATTTAATGATCAGAAATAAAGATGCTTCATGGCCTAGGCTTGTTTACAAACTTAGTCCTTTTTTCGTTGGAATAATCGTTTTAAAATCGATCTTTTTTTACCTACTACGCTGCTTTCTTTTGAAGCTTCTACTAATTCTGAAATGGCCTGCTGTTCACGCAGACTTTTACGCAAAGATTGAATAAGCTGCTTATCTTTTTCCTGAAGAATTTGTTTTGTATCAGGCTCTTGTTGGGGTGGAGGCTGTACCGGCTGTTCGGGAGGTGTCGGCTGCTGGTCATCGGCCTCGGGCTGTTCAGCTGCTTCTGCTGTGTCCTCTTTGTCTTCGTCTAGAGACACGGCAGCTTGATCCTCGCTTGTAGTCAAAGAGAATTCTTTTTGCAGCGCTTCATTGATTTCTTCTGCTTGACAGCCTTCATCATAAAGCTGCTTAATTTTCAGTAAGACGGTCGCAGCTGCAGCTTCATATTGTTTTGGTCGATGATCTTCTTTTTGTATAAAGAAATCTTCGAATTTATCTATGTATCTTCTGATAGTTGAAGTAGGAATACTCGTTTCTTCAGATAATTCTTTTACACTAAGCCATTTTGTCATTTTCTCACCACTTTTTAAATGATTACTTATTCGTCAGCATCAATTTGAATTTGTACTAGTATCTCTACTGTTTATCTTATCATGTAACGCTTCTACGTACCTTGCTGTGTTGGTTTCTGTAACGTTTTTATAATCACAGTGTCATAAATGAGGTATAAGCTGCCACTCGCACAAAGATTTGTTAGTTGAAGAATAGGAAATAATCAGTAAGCATTTGTTTGGAGTATGTTGAACAATGATGAGCGTACTTCTTATTATTATCTTATAATGTTGCTGAAGAAAAATCGAGTGATTACTTCACTGTTTATTTAATATGGTAATGTTGTACTAAAGAATAAAAGGAGGGGCGGCATGAGTTTTACAGAGCGAACAGTAGCCCTTATTAAAGAAATCCCTCGTGGAAAAGTCATGACATACGGACAAATTGCCCGCCTGGCTGGTAGTCCGCGAGGTGCAAGGCAGGTTGTACGAGTCCTGCATTCGATGAGTAAGAAACATAATCTCCCCTGGCACAGAGTCATTAATTCTAAAGGAGAAATTGGGTTTAAAGACGAAGAAATGTACGTTGTTCAAAAACTTTCACTCGAAGCGGAAGGAATACTCGTTTCTTCGGATGGAAAGCTTGATCTTAAAGTCCATCTCTATGAACCTGACGTGTATAAATAATAAAAGAAATTGAGACATAGCGAAATTAATTCCAGTTAAAGATGAACAAATGAGATAGAGGAACTGAACCGCTTGTGACACCGCCATTAATTTCCGTGCAAGACTTCGCTTTCCGCGGGCGGTGAGCCTCCTCGTCGCGTATGCTCCTGCGGGGTCTCACCATTCCCGCTTTTCCCGCATGAGTCTTCGTCTTGCCCTCCAATCAATAGCTAGAAGCACCTGATTAGACCTACGTTCACCATCACAATAAAAAAATCCGAATGAGTTTGATTCTCCATCAAGAATCAAACTCGTTCGGAACTTCCTTCAACTAACATATTTTTGTTATTTATGTTTTTCAAAAGCCAGTTTTAATCCAAACCCGATTAAAACGACGCCCGTTGCTTTATCCATAAAGCGCTGAACACTAGGTGTTGTGAGCCATTTTCGTAAATAGTTAATAAAAAAGACGAATACGAAAAACCACGTGATAGCAAGGATCGTATATGTTATTCCCATCAGAAGTAATTGAAGCGTTACATTTTGATCACTTTGAACAAATTGAGGTAAAAAAGTTAAGAAAAACACCGCTACTTTTGGATTAAGAACATTTGAGACAAGGCCTTGACGAAAAGCGGATGTTTCTTTTGACTGCTCCTCTTTTTCAGAAGAAGATGCATTGCTTTTTTTAGAAAGGAAGGCAGAGATGCCTAAGTACATTAAGTAAAGGGCTCCTGCGTATTTTACGATTTCAAATGCCAGAGCTGACTGAAGGAGAAGAGCCGATAAGCCAAACGTGGCGGCGAGCGTATGAACTAAAGAGCCGCTCGCTAAGCCTAATGCCATTTTATAGCCGCCAGTTTGTCCGTCTGCCATCGTTCGTTTCGTGATAAGGGCGGTATCGATACCAGGGCTCATAATAACAAACAATGTAAGAACCAAAAAGGTCAAGATGTCATTCATTTTTTTCTTCCTCCTCGCTGTGATAAAATTAAAATATACTTTATTTATTAAATATAATTTAACACACTTAACTCAGTTTATTAAGTTTAATTTAATAAAATTAAATATAATTAAACATCTTTTACGGAGGAATCATCATGGAAAACATAGATATTGGAAAAAAAGTAGAGAAATTTCGAAAAGAAAAGGGACTAAGCAGTCGTGAATTAGCAAAATTAGCGGATATCACGCCGTCTATGCTAAGTCAAATTGAACGAGGGTTAGCTAATCCGTCTATTTCAACGCTTAAGATTTTAGCTAAATGCCTCGACGTGCCTACTTTTAGCTTTTTGCTTGAAGACATAAATACCTCTCATTTAGTCGTACGGTCAAACGAGCGTAAAACGATGAAGGTAAAAGAGTTAACGTATTCGCTAGTATCACCAGATTTTACTGGAAATCTAGCTACGGCGATTATGGAAGTCCCTCCCATGATGTCTTCATCTGAAACTCCTTTAGCACATAAAGGGGAGGAAGTGGCATACGTTTTAGAAGGAAAAATTAAAGTGTATTTGGACGAGGAAGTATACGTGCTAGAAAAAGAAGATAGCGTCAAAATCCCTTCGCATCTTAAGCACAAATGGGACAATCCGTTTGATGAGAAAGCCGTTATTTTATTTTCCGTTACGCCGCCGGTATTTTAAATTTATTAATAGGTGGTATGCTAGTTATTCTTCATTATCGGGTACTTTATTATATAAATGTGATAAAACTATCATGTTTGTAAGAGTAAACAATTGATAAAATAGAATTGTTGGTAACCTCTACCTAAGAGAATACATACTAAATACTTTTTGGAAAGGTGTTGAAAGGTAATGAAGAGATGGAAAGAGATGTTTTACACTTCAAAGCTTAAAAAAATGATGCCTGCACTGGCTCTATCATGCGCGGCGGTTGTAGGCTTTTCAAGCAGCGGAGTACAGGCTGAAACGGTGAAGTGTCAAAAACAAGAAACGAAAAGTGATCGAGAGTTTGCTAAGCTTGAAGAAAAATATGATGCGAATCTTGGCGTTTTTGCTTTAGATACCGGTACAAACAAAACGGTAACGTATCATCCGGACGAGCGCTTTGCTTATACGTCTACCCATAAGGCTCTTGCTGTCGGTGCACTTTTACAGCAGAAATCAATTGAAGATCTCAACGAGCGAATCTTTTATACGCGCGATGACCTTGTGAACTATAACCCTATTACAGAAAAACACGTGGATACAGGCATGACTCTTAAAGAACTCGCGGATGCATCGCTTCGCTACAGCGACAATACGGCAGGGAATTTAATTCTGCAGCAGCTGGGCGGACCGGACGGATTTAAAGAAGCTTTAGAAAACATAGGAGACGATGTAACGCTGCCTGAGCGGTTTGAGCCGGATTTAAATGAAGTGAATCCAGGAGAAACCCACGATACAAGTACAGCAAGAGCACTTGCTTCAAGTCTTCAAACGTATGTACTTGGACAGGCACTTCCTGAAGACAAACGTGCACTTTTAACGGATTGGATGAAACGAAATACGACAGGGGATGCCTTGATACGAGCGGGCGTGCCGAAAAGTTGGGAAGTAGCCGATAAGACAGGCGCAGGCTCATACGCGACGCGAAATGATATTGCCATTCTTTGGCCGCCGAACGGAGATCCAATTGTTCTTGCGATCCTTTCCGATCGTACGGAAAAAGATGCGGAGTATCATGATAAACTGATTGCAGAAGCGGCTAAACAAGCGGTCAAGGCTCTTAAAGTTACTCATAAATAAAAAATGGATAATAGTAGTTTAAATGTAAAAAAAAGATTGAAAAGATTGATAGAACATTCTATTATTAATGAGACAAAATATAGGAAGGAAGTATCTCTTATGAAAAAGATTTTTCCAATTGTTCTATCTTTCGGTTTGTTAACAAGCGTATCTTTTGGCATGGTTTCAAACGTAGATGCGGCAGCTAAATCTTACAAAAACTGTACCGAATTAAACAAAGACTACAAAGGCGGCGTAGCTCGTGCGGCTAATGTAAAGAATAAAGGCGGCAAAACAAAGTACAAACCGTACGTATCAAAAGCACTGTATGATGCCAATACAAAGCTAGATCGAGATAAAGACTACATTGCCTGTGAAAAATAAATACTGAGTGACTCATCCAAGCGCTTATTGTAAGCGCTTGGATTTTTTATTATCAACTTTTGTTTGTTACGAACTGAGGTCAACAATTAGTCAAGTTGCACAAATTAATATCAGAAAATTCACATAAATAATGATGAACTTACACTGCAATTCGTATACACTATGTACATGTTAAGTTAACTTACATTTGATGTTAGGTTAGGGCGTGGAATCACCATAAAAAAGGAGTTGAGTGTATAGTGTCTACAAATGCAACAAGTACCGTTATAGAAGAGGTACATTCTCATCAAGATAGGGGTCTTGATCCGTCACTAAAGCCAAAAGCGGAAAGTGATCGAAAGCTAACTCCGCTGTCCTATATGTTTATGTGGATTGGAGACGGCGTTAATTTAGGAAATATGACGCTTGGTGCGAGCTTAGTAATTGCGGGTACAGCGGTATTAAATCTTTTTCAAACGTTTGTGGCAGCCATTATTGCCATTGGTATTATTTCTACTTTTTTTGTGTTAAACGATCGAATTGGCTATAAGACGGGTATACCGTATGTGATGCAGCTTCGAATGTCTTTTGGAATAAAAGGATCCGTCATCTCGTCTCTTTTACGAGGTATTCCAGCTATCATTTGGTATGGTTTCCAAAGCTGGACAGGCGGTACAGCTTTAAACGAAATTGGTAAAATTGTGAGCAAAGGGTCTTTTGACAATCTTGTTCTTTGTTTTATTATCATTCAACTGCTGCAAATTGTGCTTTCCCTGTACAGCTTCCACGCGGTTAAATGGGTAGAGATGCTTGCTTCAATCATCATATTGCTTGGCCTTGTTTACGTATTTGGCGTTCTTTTAACTTCTCATAGTGAGGTAGTAGGGGAGAAGTGGGTACATACAAAAGGTTCATGGGGACTTCCGTTCTTTTCTTTCATTATGATGTTTATGGGAAATTATGCGGCAATTTTTCTAAGCGCAGCCGATTACTCTAGAGAACTGAAGCCAGGAATTAGTGACACAAAGCGTGGGTTCTTATACTTTACACCGATTCTAGTAGCCTACGGATTCGTTCTTACAATCGGAGCAATGCTTGCTTCTGCTACGGGCATATCCAATCCTGTCAAAGCGTTTGCGGTTGTAGTGGATAATTCATATATTACCGTCGCTGTATCAGCTTTTATTGTGATTGGCGTTATTGCGGTAAACATGGTGGCAAATATTATTCCGCCTACGTATGTGATTACGCTGCTGACAAAAGCAAACTATAAAGTGGCGGTTATCATTACTGGACTGCTTGCTTTTTGCTCGTTCCCTTGGGTGCTTGTTCAAGATTCGTCAGCTGCAGGTCTTGGGCTCTTCATTTTAATTTACTCTGCTTTTTTAGGGCCGATTGTTTCTATTTTACTAGTCGATTATTATATTTTACGGAAACAAAGAGTAAACGTAGAAGAATTGTATCAAGAAAAAGGGCCGTTTTCCGGCTATAATCCGTGCGCCATGCTTGCGATGCTCATCGGTGCAGGCGCTGCGTTCATCGAAGTTGATTTAGGTTGGATTATAGGAGTAGTAGTCGCAGGAATCTCTTATATTCTTTTGACGAAATTTGCTTTTAAACATTCAAAATTTAAAAAAGGAACCATCTTTGAATCCTAACATTCCATCGATAAAAGCCTTTGCTTTCCGCAAAGGCTTTTATCGCGTCAGATTAAATCTCGTTGTCTAGTTTCCTAAAAAGTGGGTAAAGTAAAGAAGAGAAAAAAGTTACCTCTATTATGAGTTGCTTTTAATAGGAGCGCATCTAATGTATCGCATCAATCATAGCTTAAAGGAGAGGGCAGAGTATGTATGAATTTAGAGTGTATACTCTTCGAGATGGAAGCGAAAAGGTAATCAAAACGCTGAAGCATGAATCGTTTGCGGATGAAATTCAACGAGCGGGAATTAAACAAACAGAAATTGCGCAAACGCAGCTAGTAGATAAACCGAGATAAGAAATTTGCATTTATTCTTACACTAAAAAAGATGGGCTCCTGTGTCTTTACGCAGGAGCCCATCTTTTCTAATTTTTTATAGTTCTTCACCATTTGTTTCAATTACATGTTTATACCAGTTAAAAGAATCTTTTTTATAGCGCTCCATTGATCCGTTTCCTTCGTTGTCACGGTCGACATAAATCATGCCGTATCGTTTTTTCATTTCGCCTGTTGTAAAGGAAACAATATCAATAATTCCCCACGGCGTGTAGCCCATTAAATCAACACCATCGTATGTCACAGCTTGTTCTAACGCTTCGATGTGCGATTTTAAATATTCAATTCGTGATGCGTCATGAATGGATCCGTCTTCTTCAACCGTATCAATGGCGCCAAATCCGTTTTCTACGATGAACAGCGGAATTTGATAGCGGTCGTAGAAGCGGTTTAACGTATAGCGCAAGCCCGTTGGATCAATCGACCAACCCCAATCGCTTGATTTGATATAAGGGTTTGCTACGCCGTTTGGCAATCCGCCGTTTACGATATCGCCCGTGTTGTCAGCTTCAACGTCGCTTTTAACCGTTGTGGACATGTAATAGCTGAAGCCTAAATAATCCACTTTTCCGTTTCGTAAAATTTCTTCGTCGCCTTCTTCAAACGGAATATGATAGCCTTCACGTTCGAATTCTTTTAACGCATAGCTCGGGTAATAGCCGCGAACTTGAACGTCAGGGAAGAAGTAGCGCTGTCTCATTGTTTCTTCTGCTAACATCACGTCTTCAGGGTTTGAAGAATACGGATAAATTGGCACATGTGACACCATTGCTCCGATTTGGAAATCTGGATTAATTTCTTTTCCTTTTGATACGGCAAGAGCGCTTGCTAAAAGTTCATGATGTCCCGCTTGATACATCACTTCTTTTGCATTTTCACCAGGCTTTACAGAAACGCCAGAGTTCGTCCATAGAAATAGAGGATTGTTTACGTCCATTTTATTGTTGATTTCATTAAACGTCATCCAGTACGTGACTTTGTCTTTGTAGCGGTCGAAGCAAACTTCAGCGAATTTCACAAAGCAATCTACCACTTTTCGGCTTCTAAATCCGCCGTATTCTCGAGCTAAATGAAGAGGCATTTCAAAGTGAGACAGCGTAATAACCGGTTCAATCCCGTGCTTTAACAGTTCATCAAATACATCGTCGTAGAATTTTAGTCCTTCTTCGTTTGGCTCAGCTTCATCGCCTTTAGGGAAAATACGGCTCCAGCCAATCGATGTACGCAAACATTTTAAGCCCATTTCTGCAAACAGCGCGATATCTTCTTTGTAGCGGTGATAAAAATCAATTGCTTCGTGATTTGGATAGAATTTATCTTCTTCTACTGTTTCGGTGATTTGTCGCGGCACACCGTGCGCACCTGCAGTCATAACGTCTACTACGCTCGGTCCTTTTCCGCCTTGGTTCCATCCACCTTCAAATTGATGAGCTGCTAATGCGCCGCCCCATAAAAAATTCTTTGGCATCTTTGTCATTGTTAGTTCCTCCTTATTTCACTACGGTAAATAATGTTTGATTCAGTCCGCTATTTTTAACATCTTCAACAATTACTTCTCGATAAGCGCTTGAATTGGTGATAATAACCGGCGTAATCGTTTGTAATCCCTGTGTTTCAATAAATTCTTTATCAAATTCAATGAGTAAATCGCCTTTTTTAAACTTTGCACCGTCTTCTACATGCAGCGTAAACGGCTTGCCGTCTAATGTAACGGTATCTAATCCAATATGAACAAGCAGCTCAACGCCGTATTCTGATCGAAGGCCGATGGCGTGCTTTGTTGGGGCTACCATGACAACTGTTCCGTCAAAAGGTGCATAAAGCTTATTATCTGAAGGATCAATCGCTAATCCTTCTCCCATCGCACCTGAGCTGAATACTTCGTCCGGTACGTTAGAAAGAGGGATGACTTTTCCGCTAAACGGTGCGCTGATCGTTTCTTCATTGTCGTTCGGGTTGCTGACAGCTACTTCGTTTAAAGAAGCAGTAGCTGCTTCTTTTGCTGCATCTTCTCCGTAACCAAACACTTGAATAAGCACAACGGGAAGAATAATCGCAATGGCACATCCGATTAAAATTCCCCAGATCGACATCGGGTAGTCTTGACTGATCCCGTTTACAATGGTCAGAGGTCCGGGCAGTCCTGCGTAAGCAAAGTAATAAGGGTGAAAGAAGCTTGCTACAACAGCACCAATAGCACCTGAAATGCATCCAAAGATAAACGGCTTTTTAAAACGTAGGTTTACGCCGTAAATGGCCGGTTCTGTAATACCAAATAACCCTGTTATCCCGGCTGATACGCTCACTTTGCGTGCTTCTTGGCTTTTTGCTTTTAAAATAACCCCAAGTACCGCTCCAACTTGAGCTACCACGGCAATTGTCTGATACGCTTGAAACGAATCTCTGCCGTTTAAGTCAAAGTTAGCAAGTATCATCGGCGTAATTCCCCAGTGTACCCCGAATATGACAACAATTTGCCAGAACCCGCCAATGATTGCTCCGGCCAAAGCAGGTACGTTTTCAGCTAAAAAGTTATAGCCATGAGCGATTCCATTAGCGCCCATCGTAGTAACAGGACCAATAAGCAAAATTGTTACTGGAACCATAATTATCATACATAAAAATGGAACAAACAGCGGTCTAACCACTTCATGAATGCTCTTATTTAGGAACCTTTCAAGATAAGACAAAATCCATACTAAAAATAAAGGCGGTAAAACAGAAGAAGTATAGACCGTTTCGGATAAGGGAAGACCTAAAAGTGTAATGCTGCTTCCGTCTGAAATTTTCGCCGCCATTTCTGCCCATGTTGGGCTAACCAATGCTGCACAGCAAGCCACTGCGATGTAGGTATTGGTTTTAAAATGCTTAGATGCTGTGATAGCGATAAATATAGGTAAAAAAACAAACGGTGCCCACGAAATGAAGCTTAATACTTGATATGTGCCCGTTTTTGCAAAGCTATCCGCAAACAAATTAATAAGTATTAACGAACCCTGTAAAATTCCTGCTGCTGCTAGGATGTATACAAATGGTGCAAACACAGCAGACATTGTCGCAATCACGCGGTTTAAAATCGTGCCTTTGTTTTCAGTTTGCTCTTTTTCCGTATCTAAATTTACTAAACTAGCAAACTCCTCATAAACATCTCCCACGTGCTGTCCAATCACAACTTGAAACTGTCCGCTGTTTTCAACAACTGTAATAACACCAGGCATAGAAGACACCTTGCGTTTGGCTTCTGGCTTTGAGCGCTTTAACACAATTCGCAGCCTCGTAGCGCAGCGTGTAGCGCTTACGATATTTTCTTCGCCGCCTGCCGCATCTAAAATGTCTGCTGCAAGCTTGTGGTAATCTCTAATTTTCCCTCCCATATGTTCAACCCCCTTGTTGAGTATACGCTTTCAGTATAATTGTATCGATACAATTTATCAATACCCTAATAAAATAATAATCAATAAATAATTTAAGTTTATGGCATGGAGTTAGATTATGGTATAATCGTGTTATTCTTGAGACAAATTCAGTAAAGAGGTATAGCTATGATCAAATACCAACAAATTGCAATTGAAATTGAAACCTATATTGAAGAACACAAGCTTCAGCAAGGAGAAAAGCTGCCTGTATTAGAAACACTGATGGCGCAGTTTAAGGCAAGCAAAAGTACCGTAACAAAGGCCTTAGATCTGCTAGAGAAAAAAGGCGTTGTTTTTCAAGTGAGAGGAAGCGGCATTTTTGTCCGTCGCCATAAACGAAAAGGCTATATTGGCTTGCTTTCCAATCAAGGATTTACGAGTGAACTTGAAGATTTTCAGTTAACGTCGGAAGTGATTGAGTTAGATGTACGAAAGCCGACGCAAGAAGCCGCGTTAAATTTAAACATAGAAGAAAATAGTGACGTCTATTATGTAAAAAGAGTACGGTATATTAACGGCCAGACGCTTTGTCTAGAAGAATCGTTTTATAATAAATCTATCGTTACATACTTAAATAACGAAATTGTTTCTCAGTCTATTTTTCATTACATTAAAGAAGGACTTGGCTTAAAAATCGGGTTTTCGGATCTATATCTTCACGTTGGCAAGCTGAACGAAGAAGAAGCTACATACTTAGGATTAAAAGAAGGCGATCCTAAATTGTTTATTGAAACACTTTTTCACTTAGCCAACGGACAGCCGTTTGACTTTTCAAAAGTGACGTACAACTATGAACAATCTCAGTTCTTTTTACAAGCAACGAGTCATGTTTTATAAAAAAAGTGTCTGTCTCTCAATTAGTCAGGAACGAGAGGCAGGCGCTTTTTTCTTTATTTCTCTAATGAAGATACGAAAAAAGACAAAGATTGTAATAAATAGGAAGTTGATATACGGTAAAATGGTTACAGTTACAAGATTTATGGAGATAGGGAAAGAGGTGCTAAGGTGAAAAAGATGCTGAGTTATCTTATTCCCATGCTTTTTATGTTTGGTTTGCTTTCCATGAATTTATTTCAGCCGACTAAAGGCGATTTTATCGCTGTAGGTGTGATATCGATTCTTGCAGGTATTGTGATTGGTTTTATAATGAACATAGGCTGTGCAGTATTAAAAACAGTCAAAAGTAAGATGGAGTAAACTGATTAGAGGCGGTGGAGGTTTTGAGTGAAAGTATTGTTATTCAGCCATATACGAGCAAGTATCAACAGCAAGTAGTGGATTTAATTCTTCATATTCAGCAGCAAGAATACCATATTCCGATAACGGAAAAAGATCAGCCTGATTTGTTTGAAATCGAAAGCTTTTATCAACAGGGAAACGGAAACTTCTGGGTTGCTGTTTGTAACGAAAGAGTAGTAGGAAGCGTGGCTTTAATAGACATCGGCAGCCGTCAAGTAGCGCTGCGGAAAATGTTTGTAGCAAAGTCTTATAGAGGAGCAAACTTTAAAACAGCTCACCGGTTGTTGCATACAGCCATCGCGTGGGCAAAAGAGAGAGAAGTGGAAAGAATATATTTAGGAACCACATTACAATATAGAGCTGCTCATCGATTTTATGAGAAAAATGGGTTTCAACATATAGAGAAAGAAAAGCTGCCTGAGAATTTCCCGGTGATGAACGTAGATAAAAAGTTTTATACATATAAGGTATAAAGTGAGCCGCTAGGTCAACGAATCTAGCGGCTTTTACTTTGGCAATGTTTCTTGATAATGAACTCTTTTTTTAAGTAGCAAATTGTCTAACTGAGCAATTAAAATCCCCGCAACCACAATAACAGAACCAATCAGTTCTTTAAGCGTAAACATCTCATGCAAAAAAAGAACGGCAAACAGCGCAGCAAAAATCGGTTCCGTTGCAAAAATAAGTCCTGTGTGAGTAGGAGTTGTGTAGCGCTGCGCAATGGCTTGACAAATGAAGCCAATCGCACTGCAAAGAACGCCAAGACCTAAAATCGCAATCCATGATGATAAAGTAGTGGGGATGCTAGGGTGTTCAAATAAAAAGCTGCAAATCAGTGCAAATAATCCAGCAAAATCGGTTAATTCATAAGACTCTTAGGAACTAAGAGCATCTTTGTGCTATAATAAAGCTATACAATTACCTATTAGTCATCATTGATGACTAATTTTTTTTGGAGGATAATATGGAAGATTTATTACAATTAAAGAACAAGAACATTGTGATCATGGGAGTTGCCAACGACAGAAGTATTGCTTGGGGTGTTGCAAAAGCCCTTCACCAAGTAGGAGCAAACTTAATTTTTACATACCGTAAAGAACGTTCACTAGGAAAATTGAACAAGCTGCTAGAAAAAAATGAAATTCAAGCATCACTAATTGCTGAATGTGACGTGAACAGCGATGAAAGCATTGAAACAGCGTTCAAGAAAATCGGAGAAGAAGCAGGCACAGTTCACGGAGTGATTCACTCTGTTGCGTTTGCTCACTCAGAGGATTTAAACGGTGAGTTCATCAATACATCAAGAAGCGGATATGCATTTGCTCAAGACACAAGCGCTTATTCATTTATCGCTGTAGCGAAAGCAGCAAAACCTCTTATGACAGAAGGCGGTTCTCTTGTAGCAATGAGCTATCTTGGTGCAGAACGTGCAGTTGAAGGCTATAATGTAATGGGCGTAGCGAAAGCAGCGCTTGAGTCTTCAGTAAAATACTTAGCATTAGACTTAGGAAAAGACAATATCCGCGTAAATGCGATTTCAGCAGGCCCAATTCGTACGCTTGCAGCAAAAGGCATTTCTGACTTTAACCAAATTCTTCACAAAGTTGAAGAAAAAGCACCTCTTAAGCGTAACGTAACGCAAGCAGAAGTTGGCGACATGACGGTTGTATTACTGAGCCACCTTTCACGCGGCGTAACAGGAGAAATCGTACACGTAGACGCTGGCTATAATATTGTAGGTTAATTGCAAAACACCTTCTCAAATGAGAAGGTGTTTTTTTCATGGGAAGACAAATGCATCCCAAAAAACACGGATCCCTTAAAGAAATATTATTAGCAATAAGGTGAATGATAAGAAATATTCATTCTATACTTCTAGATAAATACGTGCTTCCACTTGTAAAACAAGAGCTCATGCCTATAAGAAAAGAGAAGAAATACGTAATTTAATTCATAATTAATCAAACGCCTATATATTTTAAAATAGATAAGCTCTAAATCCCAACATGAACATATGATGTGGCAAAGGAAAAGGAGTTGAAGAAACATGCATCAAGGACAGCAACATTATATTCCATGGGAACAATGGCATCACCAGCATCCTCAAGGCACGTGGAATCAATGGCATCAGCAACATCCTCATGTACCTTGGGAGCAGTGGCATAAACAGTATCCGCACGGCACGTGGAATCAATGGCATCAACAACATCCATATACACCTTGGAATCAGTGGCATCAGCAGTATCCGCACGGTACGTGGAATCAGTGGCATCAGCAAAATCCATATGTGCCATGGAATCAGTGGCACCAGCAGCATCCACACAGTTCGTGGAATCAATGGCATAATATTTATCATCAAAGCTAAAGCGCTTTTTACCATAAAAGGTCCGGTTCTCCTTGGGAACTGGACCTTTTGTGTAGAGACGTGAATGACGCAGTGAGTTTAATTTTCAGCGCTGTATACGAGCGGCGATGATGAAGAATATGTTTGGTTGATAGGGTAGGGGGTACACAAATAAAGCGGATTAAAGACCGCTATTCATGATGTTTAAGCTATGTAGTAGAGTAGACTGGTTCGCAGTAAAGCAACGATGTAAACAAGCAAAAATTAAATATAATTTTCTTGCTTGACAATATACCTATAGGGGTATAATATAGAGCATGTAAACAACATCAAATTAATAGCAAGGCGGTGATTGTTATGCTTTATATAGCAGTATTGTTGCTTGCTATTTTATTTATTGCATACAGACGTTATTATCCTGTTAAAGGAATACAGTGCATACGGGAATCTGAAGCAAAAGAACTTGGGCGAACGGTTGTAGATATTCGTCATTATCATGAAGTTCATGATTCGATTAGTATAGTTATTCCGTATGCGTATCTCAAACGCTTTTATTCAGAAATTCCACAGGGCAGCGTTCATCTGATTGCCGGAGATAGAGTGGAGTTAAATTTAGGCGTACGGTTCTTACGAAAAAAAGGTTTTAAAGTACGCAGCTATGAGTTAGCAGCGTGTAAAAGTAAAGGAAAGAAAGGGGTATTCGATTATGGAGTATAATCAACAAGTGAAAAATCGCATGCGCCGAATTGAAGGGCAGTTAAAAGGCGTGCTTAGCATGATGGAACAAGGAAAAGACTGCCGAGACGTCGTGACTCAATTATCTGCTGCAAGAAGTGCCATTGATCGCACAATGGGAGTTATTGTGAGCAGCAATCTTGAACAGTGCGTCAGAGAAAGCCTTCAGCAAGGAGAGCCAACGGAAGGTTTAGTGAAAGAAGCTGTACAGCTTTTAGTGAAAAGTCGTTAATCATTGTCACCTTGTTTAAAGTTGACGAATATCACTATTTAATATAACATACCCTTACAGGTATATGTATATAAAAGGAGAGATAAATAAGATGAAAATTGATCAAGTTTTAGATGCAAAAGGATTAGCGTGTCCAATGCCAATCGTCAAAACAAAAAAGGCAATGGATACTTTAACAACAGGCCAAGTATTAGAAGTGCAAACGACAGATAAAGGTGCTAAAAGTGATCTAACAGCTTGGGCAAAATCAACAGGACACGAGCTTATTGATTTTAAAGAAGAAGGAAGCACATTTATCTTTTACATTCAAAAGAGCTAATTTTTTTAAATTCAAATATACCCCATAGGGTAATAGGAGGAGCAACATGACTGAGCAAAAGAAACGAACAACAATTGTATTATTTAGCGGTGATTATGACAAAGCGATGGCAGCTTATATTATTGCTAACGGAGCGGCTGCTTATGACCATGAAGTGACGATATTCCATACGTTTTGGGGATTGAATGCGCTTCGTAAAGAAGAAATGGTGCCGGTGAAAAAAGGATTTTTAGAAAAGATGTTTGGCAAAATGATGCCGCGCGGTGCGGATAAAATGGGCTTATCTAAAATGAACTTTGCAGGTATGGGACCTAAAATGATTAAAAATGTCATGAAAAAGCATAATGCCCTAACGCTGCCGCAGCTTATCGAAATGGCACAGGAACAAGATGTGAAGCTAGTGGCTTGTACGATGACGATGGATCTTCTAGGGTTACAGGAAAAAGAATTGCTAGATAATATTGAATATGCAGGCGTAGCGGCGTATTTAGCCGACGCAGAAGACGGAAACGTAAACTTATTTATCTAAAAGATAGCTCATGAAGTGAGGGTCAATATGATTATTAATGCGCTTATTATCGTCTTTCTGCTGTGGTTTTTGTATCAGCGTTTTGCAACAGTAAAAGGTATTCAGCAAATAGCCACAACGGAGTTAAAAGCAAAGTTAAAAAATAAAGATAACCAGTTTATCGATGTGCGAACACCACATGAATTTCGTACCAAACATATTAAAGGGTTTCGAAACATTCCTTTATCAGAATTGCCAGCGCAAACAGGGCAGCTTTCAAAAGACAGAGAAGTAGTCGTTATTTGTCAAAGCGGAATGAGAAGTATGAAAGCAAGTAAACTGTTGAAAAAGCAAGGTTTTATAGCCATTACCAACGTTAAAGGCGGCATGAATACGTGGAGATAAATCAAGAAGGAGGAGAAGCAGCGTGAAGACAATAGCAGCACAAGAAGTAGAACAGCTAGTAAAAAAACAAGAACAAATTCACATTTTAGACGTGCGTGAAGTAGAGGAAGTAAAAATAGGTAAAATACCAAATGCGTTAAATATTCCGCTTCCTTTATTGGAATTCCGTATGCATGAGTTAGATAAAGCAAAGAATTATATTGTTGTCTGTCGTTCTGGTGGCAGAAGCGGAATGGCAGCTCGTTTTCTGGAGCAGCAAGGCTACAGTGTAACGAATATGACCGGCGGCATGATGGAGTGGAAAGGGGAAACGGTCTAATTTTTTTAGATAAAAATATACCCCTACTAGTATTTAAACCAAGGAGGAAAAAGAAATGATGCAAGCAAACTTCGTATTAGATGCAAAAGGGTTAGCATGTCCAATGCCAATCGTAAGAACAAAGAAGAAAATGAATGAATTAGAAGCAGGTCAAATACTAGAAATTCAAGCAACGGATAAAGGCTCTACGGCTGACTTACAAGCGTGGGCAAAAAGCACAGGTCATGAGTATTTAGGTACCGAGGCAGCAGGTGACGTTCTTCACCACTTTCTTCGTAAAGGCGGAGCTGAAGAAAACGTAACGCCAATTCCTGAAATTTCATTAGAAGAATTTGCGAAAAAAGTAGAGAATGATGAACATCTTCATATTTTAGACGTTCGTGAAGTAGAAGAATACGATGAAGCTCATATTCCAGGCGTAGTTCATATTCCGCTTGGTGAAGTAGAAAAACGTTTCAATGAGTTAAATAAAGAAGATGAAATTTATATTATTTGCCACTCTGGAAGACGAAGTGAAATGGCAGGCCAAACAATGAAAAAGCAAGGATTTAAACATTTAATTAACGTGGTTCCCGGTATGCGTGACTGGACGGGTAAAGTAGAATAACCAATCGATTATAATGGATTAAAAAATTTTGATAGTTCATATACCTAAGGAGGTATTTTAATATGACAGTACATGTACTTACTGCAAAAGAAGTTACATCTAAAATTATCAATAAAGAACCGTTATTTATCTTGGACGTTCGTAACGAAAGTGATTTTAGCGATTGGAAAATTGAAGGTCATCAATTCCAGCATTTAAATGTTCCATACTTCGATCTTTTAGACGGAGTAGAAGAAATCTTAGAAAAAATCCCTTCTGATAAAGAAGTATTAGTTGTCTGCGCCAAAGAAGGTTCATCAGTGATGGTAGCTGACATGCTTTCAGAAGCTGGTCTTACCGTATCGTACCTTAAAGGCGGTATGAAAGCGTGGAGTGAGTACTTAGAGCCTGTTAAAGTTGGCGATTTAAAAGACGGCGGAGAAATTTATCAGTTTGTTCGTATCGGTAAAGGGTGCTTATCTTATATGATCGTATCAAACGGTGAAGCGGCTATTATTGACGCGACGCGTATGGCAGATGTGTACATCGACTTTGCCAAAGAACTTGGTGTCACTGTTAAGCACGTGTTTGATACGCACCTTCATGCAGATCACATTTCAGGAGGAAGAGTCATTGCGGAAGCAACAAATGCAGCGTACTGGCTGCCTCCAAAAGATGCAGAAGAAGTGATTTTTGACTACAAGGCTTTAGAAGAAGGCAGCGATGTCGTAATTGGTAACACAACGATTACGATTCAGCCTCTTTATTCACCGGGTCATACGATTGGGTCAACTTCATTTATCATAGACGATCAATATTTGCTTTCAGGTGATATTTTGTTCATCGATTCAATTGGACGTCCTGATTTAGCTGGTATGGCTGAAGACTGGGTAGGCGATTTGAGAGAAACGCTTTATACACGTTATAAAGCATTGTCAGATGAGTTAATCGTATTGCCAGCTCATTTTATGATTATTGATGAGCTAAATGACAACGGCAGCGTAGCTGAAAAGTTAGGTACGTTGTTTGCAAAAAATCACGGATTAAATATTGAAGACGAAGCAGAGTTCAGACACTTAGTAACAGATAATTTACCGCCGCAGCCAAATGCGTATCAAGAAATTCGTGAAACCAACATGGGAAAAGTAAGCCCAGATGAAGAAAAACAGCGTGAAATGGAAATTGGACCAAACCGCTGTGCGATTCGCTAAAACCTAAACAAAGGAGAGAGAGAAATGGAATCAAATAAAGTACTAGATGCAAAAGGGCTGGCATGTCCAATGCCGATTGTTAAAACAAAAAAAGCAATGAATGAACTAGAACCAGGTCAAGTGTTAGAAATTCACGCAACGGATAAAGGAGCGAAAAATGACCTTGCAGCTTGGGCAAAATCTGGCGGTCATGAGCTTCTTCAGACAGAAGAAGGCGACGTTCTTAAATTTTGGATTAAAAAAGGATAAGAAATATTTGGATTAAAAAAGGATAAGAAATAATGGATGAAAAGGGTATCTCTTGTAAAAGGTACCCTTTCCTTATATGAAACGGAGCGACTATAGATGGATCTTACATTTATCATCACGCTTTTTCTTATTGGATTTATTGGGTCGTTCATTTCCGGTATGGTCGGTATTGGCGGGTCTGTGATTAATTATCCGATGCTGTTATATATTCCTCCATTAGTAGGAGTAGGAGCATTAACGGCTCATCAAGTCTCAGGTGCAGGAGCTGTTCAAGTGTTCTTTGCGACAATAGGCGGCGTATGGGCGTATCGAAAAAGCGGATTTTTAAACAAATCATTAATTTTATATATGGGCAGCAATATTCTAATTGGGAGCATGCTTGGAAGCTACCTCTCACATTATATGAATGAACAAGGATTAAATGTTGTATATGGAGTTTTAGCTCTTATTGCGGTTATGATGATGTTTATTCCAAAGAAAAATGTAGATAAGATAAAAGAAGGCGAACTTCAATTCAATAAAGGATTAGCTTCTATTTTATCACTGCTTATCGGAGCCGTAGCAGGCGTGTTAGGAGCAGGGGGAGCCTTTATTTTAGTTCCTGTGATGCTTGTGGTGCTTAAAATTCCAACTCGAATAACCATCGCAACTTCACTAGCCGTTACCTTTATTTCTTCCATTGGTTCAACGGTTGGAAAGCTGGTGACCCATCAAGTCCCATTTATACCGGCACTTATTTTAGTTGCGGCAAGTTTAATTGCCTCTCCAGTCGGTGCAAAAGTTGGTCAGAAAATGAATACAAAAGTGCTTCAGTGGATCCTTGCCGGTTTGATTCTAGCAACAGCAATTAAGATTTGGTGGGGGCTACTATAAAAAGCTATGGATTCCCATAGCTTTTTTTATAGCACTTCATCACTTTCCACATACGTTTCAAGCGCAGGATGAAATTCTTTTTGGTAGTGGTTAGACGGACACACTTTCACTATAGTCGCGTGAAGTGCATTAGATTTTGATGTATTTAACACTTGCTTACATTTTGGGCATCGTTCATTAAACAGAAAATGAAACCATTTCACTTTTCATCACTCCTGTACTAAAACCTTTAAATCTTATCGAGTTAATAAGGATTATAACGAGTTTTATACGGAAGGTCAATGAAAAGGGAAAGGAATCTTACATAATAGTTTACTGAAATAAATATATTTGTATAAAAAATTAAGAATTTGTAGAATTTATTGTTTATTTATTTGATTTTTATGTTATCCTTTTTAACATACATTAAATATAAGGCCACATTTATCGTACGACCTTTGATTTGTATTATAAATAGTGAATAAGAAAATATATATTGAAAGGAGAAAGGGAGAGTCAGAGAGGACGCACATGCTAGTTGTCTGTTAAAAAGGCATCTTGCAAGCTGTAAAAGCTGCATAATCTCATGAATAGAAGCATCTGTCTTAATTTTTCTGACTATTCGAATAATTAGTTTTACCATTGAAAGTTTGAGTCACTGTAAAAGTTTAAAATCTAAAAAAGGAATGATCATCAATGAAAGATAAATTTGCCCAACGAGCTAGTCTTGTAAAATCCTCTGAAACGCGCGAAATTTTAAAAGTAACGGAACGACCAGAAGTGATTTCGTTTGCAGGAGGACTTCCAGCGCCGGAGCTATTTCCCGTTGAAGCAATGAACGATGCGTGCCGCGCCGTATTAAATGAAGACGGAGCCGCTTCGCTCCAATATAGTACAACTGAAGGGTATATTCCTTTACGAGAAGCCATTTCGACACGAATGAAGCATATTGGCATCGAGTCCACTGTTTCAAACATTTTAATTACGTCCGGATCTCAGCAGGCAATCGATCTTACAGGAAGACTGTTTCTTGATGACGGAGACGTGGTAATCTGTGAAAGTCCAACGTACCTAGCAGCCATCAACGTCTTCAAATCTTACAATGCAACGTTTGTAGAAGTAGATATGGACGAAGACGGAATGATTATGGAAGAGCTGGAGAAAAAACTTCAAGAAAATCCGCATGCTAAATTTATCTATACAATTCCAGATTTTCAAAACCCTACAGGACGCACCTTAACGCGAGAAAGACGTCAGCGAATGATCGAGCTTGCGAATGCATACGACGTGCTGATTGTAGAAGACAATCCGTACGGAGGCGTTCGATTTGCAGGAGAAACGCTGCCGCCGGTTAAGCATTTTGATACAGAAGGCAGAGTTATTTATATCAGCACATTCTCTAAAATTTTTGCGCCAGGTCTTCGAATCGGCTGGGTGTGCGCAGATGAAGACTTCATTGATAAGTACGTAGCGTTTAAGCAAGTGGCGGACTTACATACCGACAGCTTTGCTCAGCGGGTAACGGCTAAGTATATGGAGCTTTATGATATCGAAGAGCACATTCAAAAAATTAAAGCTGTGTACAAAGAGCGATGTACACAAATGTTATCTTGTATTGAAGAATTTTTCCCGGAGAATTTGTCTTACAGTAAGCCAGAAGGCGGATTGTTTATTTGGGTAGAGCTGCCCAAAGGAATCGATTCAGCACATATCTTTTCAGAATGTCTAAAAAATAACGTAGCCTGTGTTCCGGGAACACCATTCTTTCCAAATGGCACAAGAAACAACGCGCTGCGCTTGAATTACTCGAATATGTCTGCGGAGCAAATCGTAGAAGGCATGAAGCGCATGGGAGACGTATTGCACCGTGAACTGGCGAGAGAAACGACTGTTTTGTAAAAAGGTATGGAAAAGCCAAATAAAGCCATTTTATTAATTCATGAAATATACGGTGTGAACGATCATATGAAGTTTATGAAAGAGAAATTTTCTAAGTTAGAGGCAGATATTATCTGTCCTAACTTATTATCTAGAGACATTCCTTATAGTTATGAAGAAGAAGAAATGGCTTATCAGAACTTTGTTCAAAACATTGGGATTGACGAGGGTTCAAAACAAATTACTAACATGTTAATTCAGCTAAAACAAGAATATGAAGAAGTAGGGATCATGGGATTTAGTGTAGGAGCCACAATATCGTGGCTATGCAGTGAAAACAATTTGTGTGACTTTGTGATTGGCTGTTACGGATCGCGCATTAGAGACTATATAAATAGACGTCCTGTGTGTCCAACTCTTCTTATTTTCCCCGCTGAAGAGCAAACATTTGATGTAGACTGTTTAATAAACTCACTAGAGCAAAAAAGAGAGCCGCTTTTGGAAATCAAAAAGTTTTATGGATTTCATGGGTTTATGAATCCTTTTTCACAAACCTTTAATAAAGAATCAGCGGACGAAGCCTTCCAAACAGTAAGTGACTTTCTCGAAAAGCACTTAGCTGATCACTAGCTATACACGCTGAAAGTGATACCTTGCAATAAGCAGAAACTGACCCTTTTTCAGTACGTATACCTGTATTAACATTTTCTTTAAACGTATCAAAAAGGAGTGAGGTTATGCTAAAGTCAGTTGAACTTGTAGGAACAGCGGTAAAGCTAGTGCCGCTTGAAAAAATGCATGAGCAAGGACTCTATGAAGCTGCAAAACCGAAAGAAATTTGGGAGCATCTCCCGGTAAAAGTTCATCGTCTAAGTGATATGAAACAGCTGATTGAAAGTGCTTTAACAGCAAAGCAGGAAGGAAGAGAGCTGCCTTTTGCTGTATTTGATATAGAGTCACATTCAATTGTAGGAAGCACAAGATTTTTAGATATATCACTTCCTAACAAAAGCGTAGAAATAGGGTGGACGTGGTATCATCCATCCGTGTGGCGAACGCGAGTCAACACAGAGTGTAAGTATTTATTATTAAAATACTGTTTTGAAGAGCTGAAGTTTCACCGCGTTCAGTTCAAAACGGATGCGCGAAACAAGCGGTCTAGAGCGGCTATTAAACGGTTAGGTGCTACGCAAGAAGGCATTAGCAGAAAACATATGCTTTTACCAGGTGGATACGTACGAGATTCGGTCATCTTCAGTATAATCGATGACGAATGGCCGTTTGTCAAAAAGCGATTAGAAATTTTTTTACATGAAGCCAGTGCGGAAAATAAAGAAAACGCCAGCAATTAATGGCATTTAAAAATAAAAAGCACAAGCTATAGCTTGTGCTTTTTATTTTTAGAGAGCTTGTTTAATAATTTTTTTATAGTAAAGAACAGATAAAATACCAAAAATAGAGTACAGCGCCGTATAGACAATCATGACGATAATAATAGGTGTCCAAAGCTCTGTTCCAAACCAGAACCAGCCGGATTGTACGGCAAAATAGCTGTGAAGCAACCCTACGATTAACGGAATGCCGAAATTAAAAAGCTGCTTTATTTTTATGCCTTTTAGTAAATCATTTTCAGTGAAGCCGAGTTTTCTAAGAATCGTATAGTTCGGCTTTTCATCTTCACTTTCGTCCATTTGTTTAAAGTAAAGAATGCACCCTGATGTGATTAAAAATGCCAGTCCTAGAAAAGCGACAATGAACATGATTAGACCCATAGTCTGCTTTTGGCTTTTTACCGTTTCGATACGCGAATCATTGAAAGTATGATTTCCCAATTTCATTTCTTTGAAAATCTCATTTGCTTTTGGTAAGTCATTTTTTTGTGATATATCTATCCCTGTGTACACAGAAGATTCTTTTTGCACAGAAGGATTCACGTCTTTTTCCAGTTCATTAAACACAGAATCGTCTACAATCACAGTAGGCATACCGCTCGTAAAATAGGTAGATAAGAGAAATTTTCGATTTAAACCTATATACTTTTGCGGAATGATTTTTTTCTTTCCTATTAGCTCAATTTCTCCGGAATCTTTAAATGAATTTACTCGTTGAAGCATATCATTATAGCCGGTAAACAAAGTTTCATTTTGAGCTACCTTTACACCACTAACAGATTTTTCGCTAACAACTGAAAAAACCATAGCGGACGAGTCTACCATCGGGCCTTCCAAATTATTTTCTAAGATGTTTTTTACGTTTGCTTTTACTTGGATGACGTCGATCTTTTTTTCCGTATATGCTATTTTCTTTTGATCCAACGCGGCTTTAAATGAAGCAGCGTCTTTTGTATTATTGATTGAAAAATCGTTAGGCACATAATCTTCGGCCGACTTTTCAGCAGAATAATAAGAGATGTAGCTCAAGCACAACAGACCAATAGCAAGAGCCGATACGGTTGTAATAACCGTCAGTAACAGTGCATTTGATTTCATGCGAAACATAATGGAAGAAAGAGATAATACATTGTTAATCGATAAATAGCCTTTTTTGCTTTTACGCATCAGATTTAATAAAAAGCGAACTGAGCCTTTATAAAACAAATAGGTTCCGATGATAACCGAAGCTAAAATAGATACCATTGCGATGGACAAAGCATTCATGCTTGTAAAAGATCCGTCAAACAATTTAGCAGAAATATAGTAGCCGGAAGCAATAAAGATCATGCCAAGAATTCCAATAATAATTTCAAGAATACTGATTTTTTTTGTTTTGCTTTCTGTAGATGACGTAACGCGGAATAGGGCTAAAATGGTCTGTCTTTTAATAAAAAGATAGTTCATCGTCATGATTAACAAATAGATGACGCCGAACACAATCAGCGTTTGAATCAAGGCTTCTTCTGAAAAGTGAAGCTTGGCAATGCCTTTGGTATCCGTGATTTTAAATAAAATCATAATGATTACTTTTGAAAATGAAAATCCAATTAAAATGCCGGCAATCAGCGAGCTAAAGTACAGCATAAAATTTTCAGTCGTCAAAATACGGAAAATTTTTGTTTTGGTCATGCCAATTAGCTGAAATAAGCCAATTTCTTTACTGCGTCGCTTAATAAAAATCGTATTTGCATATAGTAGGAAGATAGAAACAATGGCTACAAGTAAAACAGAAGCGGCCCGAACGGCTGCGCCTCCTTTAATGGAGCCTTTGGTTGCATCAAGAGCAGGATCGTACTGAAGCGTGACAAAAGCAAAATATAAAGCTGCGCTGAAAACCAGTGCAAAAACGTACAGATAATAGTTTTTTACATTCTTTTTGAAGTTGCGGAAGACGAGCTGATTAATATTCATCTTGCACTCCGCCTAGTACACCTTGAGTTTTCATAATATCTTCAAAGAAGTCTTTTCGCGTTTGATCCCCTTTATACAGCTGCGTATAAATTTGTCCGTCTTTTATAAAAATCACTTTACTGCAGTAGCTGGCTGCCACTGGGTCATGCGTTACCATCACAATACTTGCGCTTCTTTTGTCATTAAGCTCGGTCAGTTTGTTTAATAAATCGCTGGCTGCTTTTGAGTCAAGTGCACCGGTTGGTTCGTCAGCAAAAATCATACTTGGCTCATGAATAAAGGCTCTTGCAGCAGAAGTACGCTGCTTTTGTCCGCCCGAAATTTCATTTGGATATTTATCTTTGAGCTCATAGATGCCGAGCTGTTTGGCTAGCGCGTCAAATTTTTTGTGAGCTACTGCTGAAGGAGTTTTTACAACAGAAAGAGGCAAGAGGATATTTTCTTTGACTGTCAGCGTATCGAGCAAGTTATAGTCTTGAAAAATAAAGCCTAAATGTGTTTTTCGGAAGTTTGCTAACTGCTTTTCTTTCATTCTGCTAATTTCATTTCCTTCAATTTTGATGGTTCCGCCGTTGATTTTATCAATCGAGGAAAGCACGTTAAGAAGCGTCGTTTTACCTGAGCCTGAAGCGCCCATAATTCCTACAAATTCTCCTTTCATAATCGTAATATCTACCCCTTTTAATACTTCTTGTTTATTAAATTTATTTCCGTAGCTTTTGTGAATATTAGTAGCTTCTAATATGTTCATATGTATTCACTCCTTTGATTTGATACGTTTATTATAAAAAAAGAGCCTTGCGTTTTCCTTTGATTCACCGAACAAATGACGAAAGCATGTGACATTTTTGTCACATGCTTTTCATATCAACAAAATCATTTGATTTAGGAAAGGCAAGCGTAAACGTCGTGCCTTCGTTAAGAACTGACTTCACACCAATGTGAATAGAAAGAGCGTGCGCAGCTTTTTGAGCGAGATACAAACCCATACCTGTGGCACGGCTGTCTTCATGCTGAGTGGTTGAGGTAAAACCTTTCTCAAAAATGCGCGGCATATCTTGAGGAGAAATGCCGCGTCCGCTGTCTTTTACCTCGACGTACACTTGACCATTGTGCTTGTAGCTTCTAATCATTACGTCAGATGCTTCACTGTACTTGACTGCGTTTGTTAAGAGCTGTCTCATAATAAACGAAAGCCACTTTGCGTCACACAGTACACGTTCTGCCTGTATGTCCACATCAAACCCAATATTTTTTTGCATACACCAAGCTTGCAGCGTTTTGATTTCAGTGAAAATAAGGGACTCTAAATCCAGATGTTCAATATACATATCATTTTCGATAAAGAAAATGCGCTTTTGATGCAGCTGTTGATCAAGTAAAAAGTGAATACGGAGCCACTCGAACGTCAAGTTTGCTTTAACTTCTCGATTTTCTAAGCGTTCAATTATTAAATGCATTGCAGTTAACGGCGTTTTAATTTCGTGAATCCAAGCTAACATTTCATCTTTTTCCTGCGTCACGTGCAGCTGGGTTTGCACCGCATCTTTTTTCGCCTGTTTTAATTGTTGCATCAGATTTTGCTGAACAATCTTTTCAAAGGGGCGCAGCGGATGAGAAAGAGTAGAAGAATCAAAGAAATCCTCTTCATCTTTTAACCCTTGATAAAATTTCGTTTCTTTATGATAGCGGAAGACGCAAAAAATAAGAAAGACAATTGATGATATAAACACGATATAAAGAATCGAAGACAGAGGAATGGATTCATCAATATAAGCGATAAAAAGCATTAAAAGATGCATCATAAAAAAGAAAAGAATCCAGCTTAGACGCTCGCGAATAAAGAGTTTAATCATAGCGTTCCTCTTCAATCGCTACGTAGCCTTGACCGACTTTTGTTTCAATAAAGCTTCCCAGTCCAATTTCATCTAACTTTTTTCGCAGGCGATTGACGTTTACCGTTAGGGTATTATCACTGATAAACCGTTTATCTTCCCACAAACTATTAATCAGCTCATCTCGGCTTACAATCGTATTCTTTTTATATATTAAGCATTTTAAAATAAAGATTTCATTTTTGGTTAACTCAATAGCTTTAGATTCCGTTGATACTTTATTTTTTTCGTAATCAATCGTTGCGCCTTGCCACGAAAGAAGGCTTACTTGTTCAACGCTGTAATTATACACGCGGCGGAGAAGGGCTTGTATTTTTGCTACAAGCACATCAAAATGAAACGGCTTTTGCACAAAGTCGTCGGCTCCAAACTGCATAGACATGACCATATCAGAAGGATGATCTCGTGAAGATAGGAATATAATAGGGATTTTCGAGTGAGAGCGAATCATTCTGCACCAGTGGAATCCGTCATACTTCGGCAGCTGAATATCCATAATCACTAAATCAGGTTTTACCTCGCTAAACTCCTGCATAACGTTACTGAAATCACGGATGCCATAAACATCATATGACCATTGCTCCAACCGCTCTTTCAGTTCGTTAAACAGCGTTACATCATCTTCAATTAAAAGAAGTTTAAACAATAACACGTACCACGCTTTCTGTTTTTATACTCATTTTATAGTAATATCCTTTTATTTACCATATATGTTAGTAGATTCATAGGGGTTCTTTTTAAAATGTGAAAGAATAGCTTTTGACGAGCATAGTTTATAAACATATATTGAACTCTAGTGAAAAAAGGAGAGCTGTTATGAAAGCAATGGTATGTACAAAGTATGGTAAACCAGATGTTCTTCAGCTTGAAGAAGTAGAAAATCCTATTCCAAAAGAGAATGAAATACTGATAAAAATTCATGCCACCACGGTCACATCGGGCGACTGCAGAGTGAGGAGCTTTAACAGTCCACTGCTGTTGTGGCTTCCAATGCGAATAGTTTTAGGATTACGGAAGCCTAGAAAATCAATACTAGGCGTAGAGCTGGCCGGAGAAGTAGAGGACGTCGGAAAGAACGTAACGCGGTTCAAAAAAGGCGACCAGCTGTTTGCGATGACTGGTATGAAGTTCGGAGGATATGCGGAATATATCTGCTTACCAGAAAAGGGGACAATAGCCGTAAAGCCAGAGAATGTAACCTGTGAAGAAGCCGCTTCTATTTCTTTTGGTGGCACAACGGCTCTGCATTTTTTTAGAAAAGGAAACATTCAAGTCGGACAAAAAGTGCTTATCTATGGTGCTTCAGGTGCGGTAGGAACTGCCGCTGTACAGCTTGCTAGCTATTACGGGGCCGAAGTGACAGGCGTGTGCAGCGCCAAAAATAGCGAATTAGTAAAATCTTTAGGAGCAGATTACGTCATCGACTACCAAAACGAAGATTTTCCTAAAAAAGAAGAAAGATATGATCTTATTTTTGATGCCGTTGGAAAACTTACAAAAAACCAGTGTAAGGAAGCGTTAACACTAAATGGACGCTTTGTTTCAGTAGAAGGACAAGGAATTGCGAAAGTGCAGACGGAAGATTTATTGTTTCTTAAAAAGCTCATGGAAGAAGGCCGGATCAAATCAGTCATTGATAGATGCTACTCTTTAGAACAAATTCCAGAAGCTCATAAGTATGTAGAGACCGGACATAAGGTAGGAAATGTGGTTGTAGTTTTAAAGGAATAAAACTACATATTTGAAAAGATGATTTGACTTACCCGGATAGTAGGTATAACATGCAGATAAGTCAACTAAACAGCTATTTAAAACCAATCGACCAGACGACTGGAGATGCTTTGAACAATCAAAGCATCTCTTTTTTCCAAGTATTGATTTAATTATAGGAGATAGCGAGGAAGATGTAGAAAGAATATATGGAGAGCTTGCCGCGCTAATTCCAATTGATCATGCCATTACATATTTAGCTCGTTTTTTTGATGATTATGACTTTCATCAATTTGACGTAGACGCACCGTTTCCAGAGTTAGGGGATATCGGAGCCAATGCCTTTCAAAGTACTACAAATAAAATTAAACAAGCGGCGGCTGCTAGGAAATTAACGTTAAGACAAGTGGCGCTTGAAACAATTTTGCCTCGTTCGCCGTTTTCAGGAACGCCAGAGCACGTAGCGGATGAAATGCAAAAATGGTATGAGCAGGAAGCAGCGGATGGATTTGTGCTTCGCCCGTTTATGAGCGAGACGTTTCATCAGTTTGTGGAAAAAGTGGTGCCTATCTTGCAAGAGCGCGGGCTTTACGACACTTCATACGAAAGCAATACGCTGCGCGGAAATTTAAATCTTTCCGTTCCAGCCAATCGATATAGTCAAACAAAGGGGGAGTTTGCATATGACAGTTAAATCAATCGGTGAATACAGCGTCACAGAAAGCTTAAAGAAGCAGGTAATTGAGTGGAGAAGACATTTTCATCGCTATCCTGAATTATCGTTTCAAGAGCACCGAACGGCTCAGTTTGTGGAAGATACGCTTCGTTCGTTTGAAAGCTTTGTCATTACGCGTCCTACACCAACAAGCGTGGTAGCTAGATTAATAGGGAAAGAAGAGGGAAAAGTAGTTGCGATTCGAGCGGATATGGACGCGCTGCCGATTGAAGAAGAAAATACGTTTTCATTTGCTTCGGTTCATAAAGGCGTGATGCATGCATGCGGACATGACGGTCACACGGCTATTTTGCTAGGAGTAGCTTCTGTGCTTTCTCAGTTAGGAAATGAATTTAAAGGAGAAATTCGCTTGATTTTTCAACACGCAGAAGAGCTGCTGCCCGGGGGAGCGCAGGAGCTTGTGAAAGAAGGCGTGATGGAAGGTGTGGATTATGTAATTGGTACGCACTTGAATTCTGGTCTTCCGGTCGGAGAAATCGGCGTGCTTGCAGGTCCTATGATGGCTTCGCCTGACACGTTTAACATATCGATTAAAGGAAAAGGAGGACACGCCGCAGCGCCTCATGAAGCAGTTGATGCCATTGTGGTAGGAGCGCAAATTGTGACCAACCTTCAAACCATTGTTTCAAGAACGACGAATCCAATTGATAAATTAGTTGTATCAGTTACACAATTTCACGGAGGAACTACGCACAATGTACTTCCTGATAAAGTGGAGCTGAACGGTACTGTTCGAAGTTTTGACGCGGCTCTGCGAGAAAAAGTTCCGGCACAAATTGACCGGATTGTAAAAGGACTAACAGAAGCCTACGGCGCAGAGTACACGTTTACGTATGAAAAAGGCTATCACCCTGTCATTAACTCTGAAGAAATTACGCGTTTAATTGAAGAAACAGCCATCGAAGAATACGGAAAAGAACGTGTTAAAACACTGTCTCCTAAAATGGGAGGAGAAGATTTTTCAGCTTACCTGCAGGAAACGGAAGGAGCTTTTTTTAACATCGGAGCCCGAAATGAAGAACATAACATCGTATACCCTCATCATCATCCGAAGTTTACGGTAGATGAAGCCTCGCTTGAAGTCGGAGTAAAGATGTTTTTGCGCGTTACTGAAAAGCTGTTGGCTCGTTAAAAAAAGAGATTCAGACATACAATGACCCAATTTAAAGACGAAAAAAGGCACAAAGGAGCTCGTATGGATTGCTTGTGACACGGCTGTTGGTTTCCGTGCAAGACTTCGCTTTCCGCGGGCGGCCGGTGAGCCTCCTCGTCGCATACGCTCCTGCGGGGTCTCACTTCTTCCGCTTTTCCCGCAGGAGTCTTCGTCTTGTCCTCCAACCAACAGCTAGAAGCTACTACATAGATTAAATCTACGTTGGCTAGCACAATGAAAAGATCCCAACTGTTTATGGTTCGGATCTTTTTTCAACTAAACTACGTTTGTCCCACCGACTCTTCTTTACGACATCTTACTTTGTATCCTTATAATTCGTCGCAAATCCTGCTGCAATTAAACCAATTAGACCTAGCACTCCTACAATAACCGTTATGACCACTATGCTCACCTCAATCGCTCTGAATAATACGCTTTCATTTGTTTAATTTTACCATGAGTCTTCGTATGAAAGAAGCTTTTCTTTTAAAGGCTCGAGCTTCTTAAATTTTCGATCATAGCTTTGCCGTTTTAACATGTCGTTAGTGATTATCAAGGCATCTTCTTTACGCCCTGCATACAAGTAGGCTTCAATGACTTCGTCAAATCCTTCTGAGTAAGGGAATTCTTCATATTTTGCTAGTTTAAATGAGGCATCGTAGTGTTTCGTTGATTCTTCATATTGCTTTAGTTTTAAAAGCATACGCCCGTTCGCTAAATGTAAATCAGCTCGTTCTAAATCGGTAAGGGTATGGAGTTCAATTCCTTGGTTACGTATATCAAGAGCATCTCCATAGCGCTTTTTCTCTTCCAGCTCAAACGCTCTCTCGTAAAAATGATCAAACTTCGTTAGCGGTCTCCTTGATTTATACAACTTGTAAATGCCGTATAGAATCAAAAGCAATAACCAAAGCAATTCCTTCAACTCTCTTTCATCTCTTTATGTATAATATTTATAGTAAAGGAAATTAAAACTAATTGATAGATTGAATGAAAGAAATACATGTGGAGGTATAGGGTGTTCATCAACCAGCAGATTTACCATGTAAAAGGACTTCAGTACATTATTCGCTCAGCTGCCACTAGCGATGCAAACGAACTGTCTCACCTAAGAGTTCAGCTAGATGGAGAAACAGAAAACTTAGATCGTGAATCAGGAGAAGGATATATGGACGAATCCGACTTTGAAAAACTTATTCAACGTGACACAGAAAGTAAACGAAACTTATTTTTAGTAGCGGTTGTACATAATGAAATTGTCGGATTTTCAAGATGTGAAGGTAATGAGTTGAAGCGATTGGCTCATAAAGTAGAGTTTGGTGTATGCATCGCAAAAGAATATTGGGGATACGGAATTGGCAAAGGTTTTTTGCAGCAATCCATACTGTGGGCAGAGAGCGCGAGCATGAAGAAAATGACGCTGAATGTGTTAGAAACGAATAAAAAAGCCATTGATTTGTATGAAAAGTTCGGATTCGAAGTAGAAGGAGTATTAAAAAATGACAAGGTGCTGTCAGACGGCAAGTTCTATAATACAGTAGTGATGGGGCGCTTTGTATAGCTTTTTATGAGGATTTTTTTATCGATCTTTAAAGAAAAAAACACCTTCAAGTACACTATACTTGAAGGTGTTTTGCGTTTCGCCTGTTTTACTAGAATGATAGTTAGTGATACACCTCACTCTTTTCACTAAAGCTTTTATTGATTTCAAATCCTTGTTCTTCTTCTTTTTCGACATCTGTGCCAATAGGCTCCCACTTAATAAGAAACGTCGCGATCAGACCAATAACGGGAACGATTGTAAGGACGAGAAATGTTGTATAAATTCCGCCAATCGAAAGGACAACCGGGAATAAGTAAAAACCTAAAATGCTGCCGATACGCGTTGTTCCTTGCCCCCATCCAGAGCCTAGCCCTCGCAGTTCAGTAGGGTAAGAAAGAGTGGCCATTGTCATCCCTTGCGCTCCCGGGCCAAAAGATTGACCAAAAATAAATAAAGCAATAAATAAAATGGGCAGCGCAATAAAATGAGTATCACCTGTTAGTCCCATCAGGACCAAGCTTAAAGAACAAATGATATAGCCTGTAATCGCAAGTTTTCTTATGCCAACTTGTTCAGTTAGCCGTGATTGTGTAAAGCCGCCAATAATCCCAAATAAATTAAAGAAAAGAGTACCGATAATTGCATAAATCATTCCTTTACCAAAAATAAGCGTGGAGATGGTTGGGATATAGAAGCCAACTGCAAAATACTGCATACTTTGAGTAGCCGTAATGATGGAAGCTAGAAATGTCCGAGCCCGATACTTTCCTTGGAAAATAGCTTTGTAAGACAGTTTTTTTGAACGAGATACTGGTTCTTCTTTTGCATTTTTAGCCACCGTGACTTGTATGTCATAGGTTTTCTCTAACACCTTGACAGCTTCTTTAAGCGGAAGATGATGAGCCGCCCACATTGGACTTTCATCCATGTAGCGGTAGCGCAAAATTAACACGATTAGTGCAGCAACAGCTCCAAATCCTACCGACCAGCGCCAAATGTCTTCGTGCTGCCCGAGCAGGTAAAAAGGAAGAACAACAAGTCCAGTAACAGTTGCGGCCACGTACCACAGGGGACACCACAAGTTCACGTATTGGCCTTTTTTCTTTAAATTACTAAACTCAGCAATAAAGCTGAGCGCTACCGGAACATCTAGTCCTACGCCTACGCCCATTAAAAACCGAAAGATAAATAACCAAACTAAATCAGTTGCTAAAGCAGCGCCAAGAGCAGAGAATACCATGAAAAATAAATCGATTAAAAACATTTTGTTGCGGCCGAATTTGTCCGTGTAATATCCTCCTACAGTAGCTCCTAGCAAGGCGCCAAAGGCCATAATAGCTGTAAGGCTTCCAAGGCCGGCAGGAGAAAGGTTAAATTGTTCCTTTAATTGATCAGCTCCAATTCCGAGACTGGTAAAGTCGTAGGCATCGACAAAAATGCCCCCTAAAGCTACTAAAATGATTTTCCAGCTTTTAGAGGTAACTGGATTTGAATTAACAAAGTTGATAATGTCTTGACGGGATTGAATTACGTGTGGTTGAGCACTTGCCATACTTGACCTCCTTATCGTATTAAAACCCTTAACCAAAGAAACAAAAAAGACTCTCATCTATTAAAAAGAATGAGAGCCTCCAGTTGTCTGGTCGGTTTTTAAATCCTATATGTTTAGTGAGATTAATTTACCAAAAAATTCATAGAGTTGTCAATACGAGATAAGAACAATTCAAATAAATTCTAAGAATAACATAATCATTGACAATCGTAGCATAAACTTTTAATATATAATTAAACAAAGTGAATTACTTGGTATTGATGATACTGTACGAAAAAGCGCCTACTAGGCAACTGGAGGCCAGACCATTGTGGTGAAACAAATGGACTGGTCTCCTTTTTATATTGAATGGGTGTTATGGAAGAGTTGGATTCTGGAACGGAATAGTTGGTATAGATTTAACGATGAGCAAAATAGTCGAGTGGATAATAAGCAAGGTTTTTCTTAATAAGGTTTTTGAGAGCGCAAACATTTTAAGAGGGGGATCCGTATATGACTGCCGACTTTCATTTTCATACAGATGTATTAATTATTGGAGGAGGCCCTGCCGGTGCATGGGCAGCTCTGCAAGCAGTTAAAGAAGGTGCAAAAGCTGTACTTGTTGATAAAGGATATTGCGGAACGAGCGGAGCAACTGCGCCTTCGGGTACAGGAGTTTGGTATGTGAAACCTACTTCTGATGAACAGCTGGAAGCAATGAAAAGCAGAGAAGAGCTGGGGGGATATTTAGCTGAAAGAAGCTGGATGAAACGAGTGCTTGATTGTACGTTTGAACAAGTAAATGAATTAGCTCATTTTGGCTATCCGTTTCCTGTAGATGAAAAAGGAATTTCTCAGCGAACGACACTTCAAGGGCCTGAATATATGAGGCTAATGCGGCGTCAGCTTTAAAAAGCAGGCGTGCAGATTTTAGATCATAGCCCGGCACTGGAGCTTCTTGCAGATGAACACGGTGTGGCAGGTGCTTGCGGAATTAATAATCAAACGAAAGAAACATGGAGAGTGGAGGCTGCTGCAGTTGTGATTGCAACGGGAGGCTGTGCATTTCTGAGCGGAGCACTCGGTACAAATGTTTTAACAGGAGACGGTTACTTATTAGCTACAGAAGCAGGTGCGTCGCTTTCCGGCATGGAGTTTTCAAATGCTTATTCGATTTCGCCAGCTTTTTCTCCAATCACAAAATCAGCATTTTATAAATGGGCTACATTTTATTATGAAGACGGTACAGTGATTGAAGGAGCCGGTTCTCATAAAGGACGCTCCATCATAGCCAGAACGTTAATGACCCAGCCTGTTTATGCAAGGCTGGATAAAGCGGATGGACGTATTCAAAAAGCAATGCGCTTATCACAGCCAAATTTCTTTTTATCGTTTGATCGTCTTCATATGAATCCCTTTACTCAAATGTTTCCAATCACCCTGCGTTTTGAAGGAACCGTTAGAGGAACAGGCGGTATTCACATTATAGACGAAACGTGTAGAACCGACATTCCAGGGTTATATGCAGCCGGAGATGCGGCAACACGCGAATTAATCTGCGGAGGATTTACCGGAGGAGGCAGCCATAATGCAGCATGGGCTATCTCTTCAGGCTGCTGGTCAGGAAAAGCAGCGGCAGCATTCGCTGTTAAGCAAGGGCGAAATACTGCAAGTCGGCATGCCAAAGGCTTATCAGAAGCGTCAGGAATCACAAAGTCAGTAGCTTCTTCTGATTCAGCTGATACGAAAGAAATGATAGCATCGGTTCAGCGCGAAGTCTTTCCATATGACCGGAACTGGTTTCGTTCAGAAGCAAGATTGCAAGATTCTCTGACGAGGTTAAATGCGGTGTGGAATGAGTTGAAGAACGGAGTGTATGATAAAGAAAGAAACATCGTGAGAAGTCGAGAGCTTGCGTCCATGACGGCAACCGCGCGATGGATGTATACAAGTGCATTAGAAAGAAAAGAAACGAGAGGAATGCACCGGCGTGACGATTTTCCGTTTATGGATTCCAAGCAGCACTACCGGATTCTGAGCGGAGGCGTGCAGGAAGTTTGGGCGAGACCTTTAGGTACAAAGTCTTCTAATCACGTAAAGGGGGTTATATAATGATCGAGATCCTTAGTGAAGACCGGTGTATTAACTGCAATCTTTGTGTATCCGTTTGTCCAACAAATGTCTTTGACCGCTCTCGCATGGGAGGCGCTCCTTCCATAGCTCGTCAATCCGATTGTCAAACTTGCTTTATGTGTGAACTGTATTGTCCGGTAGATGCTTTGTACGTGACGCCTTTAGCTGAACAAACTGCAGAAGTAGATGAACAGCACCTAATTAATCATCACCTGCTCGGAAGTTACCGAGAAGCTGTAGGCTGGGGAAAAGGAAGAAAATCCACCGCTTCTTCTGATCAGTCGCATATCATCTTAAATAGAAAATAGACAAAAAAGAGCGGACAAAGCCGCTCTTTTTTCTTTACTTTTGCGTTTCACGAACCCATTTCACAATATCATCAATCACATAAGAAGGAATGTTGGCTGAAACAGAATATTCATCGGGCGTGCTTTTTTCACCAGTTCCTTCTGTGAAAAAGTGGTTGAGCTTTGGATAAAGCTTAAAAGAAGCGTTGGAACGCTGAGACAAGCTTTGCTTCCAGCCTTCAAAATCTTCGGTCGTTACTTGATAATCACGCGCTCCTTGTAAAAGAAGCAGCGGCGTTTTCTGAGATTTTGCAATTTCTGCAGGGTGCCAGTGAGCTAAGTCATACCAAAAATAAGGCGTGCCAAGCAAAAATTCTTTTGGCGGCTGAGCTGGCGAAAAGCTTGGGTCTTGTAAAATGACAAACTGCTGCTGGAAAAAAGAAAGCTGCTCTTTCGGAAGCTGATTCAGCGATACAAGATAGGCAAATTGTTCAAACATTAACTCTGGAAGTGTGCGGCTCGGTGCAGCAAGTAAAACAGAGCCCCGCACGCTTTTATCAGGCGTTTGATTTAAAATTCGAGGCATCATCATGCCCCCTTGACTGTGTCCTAGTATAAAAATGTTACGGCTGTCGATGCCTTTTTGTTTCGCCATTGCTTTGACTGCGAGTACGGCATCATCAGTTGTTTCATCGTCAACGCTTATCTTACTTTCACCGGACATTTTAGCTGTATGTTCGTATGTACGCTTGTTGTAGCGTAAAACGGCGATTCCTTGAGAAGCCAGTCCTGAAGCCAGATCTCGAAACGGCTTTAAGCTCATAAAGGTTTCATCTTGATCAGAAGGACCTGATCCGTGAACTAAAATGACAACGGGGACATTTTGATGCTTTGAACGTATTGGAAGAGTGAGCGTTGCTGGAAGTTCGTAAGGTGCTTTGCCGATTGAAAGCTGTTTTTCACTGTAGTTCTTAGGGGTGTCATAAGGCGGTGTGGAAAACGAAAACTGGCGCTCGTCCGGCACAATTCGCCAGTCATCGATTTGACGATTTTGACTAAAACGAACGGTTAAAGTAGCTGATGCATGTTCAAATTTAATGGGAATGTCTATATTCCGATGAACGGTATTGACTTCGCCTTGTACAGCTGTACCAACCTTTTTTACAGCACCAAGCTGAGCGGTTAAAGATGACCACCACGTTTTTAGGTTGTCTTCACTCATTTTTGCCTGCAGGCTGCGGGAAAAGTAGCGCGTAGCTTCTTTTGTTTTTCCGTTCGATAGATTGGTTAGAAATGAATTAGCTCGTTTGACTTCAACTTTTGCTGAGTGATGAGCAGCATTCGCCGCTGCTTCAGCTTGAATGGTTGAAGTGGACATAGGAAGTACTTGAAGGCCGAGAGCTAAAGAAACAGCGAGTGGAAGGGCAGCTTTTACTTTTTTCATACATCATCCTCCTTGGCGATTCTTTTACTCTACCAGTATACCAATTTTAGGTAAATGAAGTCATGTCATTCTGAGATAAAAAGAAAGGCGCTGGGCTATAAATATGGTAAAATAAAGAAGTTAAATTATTTAAAAAATTAAAATAAATTAAGAAGTGTAAAAGAGGAGGAGCTTTTATGAACTATGATCCGCATTATCATCCATATCCATCTTACCGAGTGCCCGTTTATGCAAAGAAAGGAATGATATCCACATCTCAGCCGCTTGCAGCGCAGGCAGGTCTTGATATCTTAAAAAAAGGAGGTAATGCTATTGATGCAGCGATCGCGACAGCGGCAAGTCTTACCGTATTAGAGCCGGCTTCTAATGGGATCGGAGGAGACGCGTTTGCGCTTGTATGGACGAATAATCAGCTGTACGGACTAAACGCGAGCGGACCTTCTCCGCAATCTATTTCCATTGATGCGCTGAAGGAAAAAGGATACAAAGAAATTCCTAAGTACGGAATGATGCCCGTTACGGTTCCCGGTGCTCCCGCTGGTTGGGCTGCTTTATCAAAGCGATTTGGTAAACTGCCTCTTTCTCAAGTGCTGGAGCCTGCTATTCAATATGCTAAAGAAGGATTTCCGTTAGCGCCTACACTCGCTAAACAATGGAAACAAGCGTACGATACGTTTAAACGAGTACATACAAGCGAAGAATTTGAATCGTGGTTTCAAACGTTTGCGCCGAATGGACGAGCACCAAAATCAGGAGAGATGTGGTCATCTACTGATCATGCTCATACGCTTCAGCTCATTGGTGAGACAAATGCAGAAGCCTTTTATAAAGGTGAGCTTGCAGAACGTATGGATGCATTCAGCAAAAAATATGGCGGCTTTTTATCAAAAGAAGATTTGGCAGCTTACGAACCGGAGTGGGTAAATCCTATTTCCGCTCACTACCGTGGATATGATGTTTGGGAAATTCCTCCGAACGGACAAGGGCTTATTGCGTTACTGGCATTAAATATCGTAAAAGGCTTTGAGCTTCAAGAAAAAGACGCCGTCGATACGTATCATAAACAAATCGAAGCGATAAAGCTTGCGTTTGCGGACGGAGCAAAATACATTACCGAAGAAGCGAAAATGAACGTACCTGTCAGGGAACTGCTGTCTGATACATATGCAAGCTATCGCCGCAGCTTTATAGAAGAACATGCTCTGCAGCCTGAAGCAGGAGAACCTGTCGGAAGCGGAACAGTGTATTTAGCAACGGCTGATGAAGAAGGAAACATGGTTTCATTCATTCAAAGTAATTATATGGGCTTTGGTTCTGGAATTGTTGTGCCAGAAACGGGAATTGCTCTGCAAAACCGCGGTCACAATTTTTCAATGGACCCTAATCACGATAACTGTCTTGCTCCTAATAAAAAAACGTTTCATACCATTATTCCAGGCTTTCTCACTAAAAATAATGCGCCCGTAGGACCTTTTGGCGTGATGGGCGGGTTTATGCAGCCGCAGGGACATATGCAAGTTGTCATGAATACGATTGACTTTCACCTTCATCCTCAAGCCGCTTTAGATGCGCCAAGATGGCAGTGGAAAAAAGATAAAACGGTGCTTGTTGAGCCGACTTTTCCTTCACACGTAGCACAAGCGCTTGAACGAAAAGGACATAAAATTGAAGTAGCCGTGGATTCGATGGCATTTGGGCGCGGACAGATTATTTGGAGAGACCCTGAAAGCGGCGTGCTATGCGGAGGAAGTGAATCACGAACGGATGGTTGTGTAGCTGGATGGTAAGAACAAAATAGATCAAGAAAGAAGCCCGTACTGATTAGAGTCGGGCTTTTTTCATGTCTCAACCTTATGTATAAATCTCTTCAAAGAACTGAAAACTAAAACAAACATGAACGTACGTAAAGAGAACAGGATTAGAACAACCGTCTTAAGCTGCCAATCGACACGAAGGTATACTAACAACACTTGGTGAAAGGAGCGAAAAGGTTATGAGAAATAAAAAATTTGAAGTGAATTTTTTACGTACAATGCTGATTATAGGGCTGGGAATGCTCCCTTTTCTATTTAGAAAACCACCGATCAAAGACTGGCTGCTGGCTTATGCATTTAATGCCTTAACAAATGGTATTATTGATAAATTTATTGTCTCTCACGGCCTTCTTCGATATCCAACTCGCTTACTGAAAAAACAGTTTAGAATTAATGTGTTGTTCGACTTTTTACTGTATCCTAGCATATCCGTTATGATTAATCAGGCTACGTATCACGATAAAGGGTTAAAGATTTTATATAAAATTGTACTTTTTACGATTCCCATGTTTTTTATTGAATTATGGGCTGAAAAACGAACAAAGCTCATCGAGTGGAAAACAGGCTGGATGTGGTATCACACTTTTACTAGCGTAACGTTAAAATCGTATCTTAACCGAATGCTGATTGGATGGATTCGAAAAATTGAAAAGAAGCAGGAAGAAACGAAAATACAATAGCAGAGATTCTAAAAACGACGTTAGAGAGGTGAACAAAGGTGCATATTTCTGTCCTTCTATGGCTGATTTTTCAAAATATCCATAAGAAAACGTGGAACAAAATACGCGAGCTGTATGCTGGGGTTTTATACGTGAGCTTTTTTAACATTCTCTACTACTTTTTATGTAATGATAAATTGCTTTGGGATTTTAAATCTTCTCATCTTTCATTAAAAGTACTGCGTATTTTACACCTTATGTTCATTACGCCTCTCATGATTTTGTCGTTCTTAGCTACTTATCCGTCTACACTCGCTAAGCAGGTGAAATATATTACAAAATGGGTATGTACAGCTTCGTTTGTAGAATGGGTTGGGCTCAGGTGTAAAGGAATTACATTTAGACACGGCTGGCATTTGGGGTGGTCAGCACTTATTTATGTAATGATGCTTATCTTTTCGAGATGGTTTCAAAAAAAGCCTTTTGCGGTCTTGCTGCTATCGGTTTTTGCAACAGTCGTTCTCAGCATCATTTTTAAAGTTCCCATTAGCAAACGAATGCTAAAACATCCGCTGAAACGAATATTGACTCGGCCTTTAAAAGATCATGTGACTCAAGCTGTTGCGAATAAAGTAAGGCGGAAATGCCTGCTCCTCAAGCTGTTCTCGTAAGTGCCTGCTCTCTGTGAAGAGCAGGTTTTTTAGCTTACTGGAGGAATAACGTCCGTCAGCAACAGAATGAAAAAAACCAGGCCGACTCCCGTAAAGCTTAAAGAAGCAAGAAAATAAGCGGTCCAGCGCAAACGAAACGGATTATGTTCGACATTGGCTCCAGACATTAACCTCATGGAGTGAGTGTTATAGTGAGAATGAGCGCTGTTGCTTCCGCTGCTTGAAAACCAAAAAGTTAAAACTGAAAACAAAAGTCCGCTAAAAAACATAAGCTCAATAAAGCGGATAGACAAAAATGATGAGCACGCATAGGTTAATCCCCCTTCAATAAGCAGGGTAATAACAAAAATAAGCTGAGTTCTCTTCAAAAAATCCTCCCCTTTTTTCTCTGTGTCTACTTTTCATTATACAATAATTTACATGTATAAAAAGTCTCAAAAATGCTTTTATTATGATATAATGGAAATAAATGTATTGTTGAAAAGTATTCAAAATACGGATTCATCACGAGTGTAAGGTTTTTTATAATGATGAGACTTACTATATACGCTGCGCTTAGCTTCAAGTGCGTAGAATGAAAGTGAGGAGTGTGTATGGACTTAGGGGAGACTGTGATTGCGATATTAGCAGCGGGAGCACTGCTGTTATACGGTACATTAGAGCTTTGGTTTGCGCCTCGTAATGCTTCCTTTTTTAAAGGGTGGAAGCAAAAACTAGCCGTCATTTTACCGTTATACGGAGTTACATTTGGCATATGGTTCGTGTTTTTTTCGTAACAAAAAAAGTCTCACAAAAAGGAGGAATGAAAAATGGAAATCAATTCATACCTCATTCGGTTTTCATGTATGCTGATGCTCATGTTTGGAGGATTATTTATTATACGGTATGTAAAAACAGGTGACCTTTATTTAGATCAGCTTCTTGTCTTTGGAGCGGGTTTTGTTCTGTTTATAGGCTCACTTATTTGGAAAAGAAAACATCAGCAGCAAGGAAATAGAAAAGCTTGTTAATCTTATAAAGTTGTGACAGTATAAAACAGAGAAAAAACGTAATCTCGTGATCGTACCATTGGCTACGAGCTGCTGCTGGAGGAAAAGAAAATGAATGTACCTAATTGCCCAAGCTGTCAATCACAGTATACATATGAAGATGGAAACCTGTTCATCTGCCCGGAGTGTGCGCATGAATGGGATCAAGATGAAAAAGCAGAAAGCACGGAAGAACAGCTTACTGTAAAAGATGCAAACGGTAATGCTTTAAAAGACGGAGATTCAGTTACTGTCATCAAAGACTTAAAAGTAAAAGGAAGCTCATCGGTTGTAAAAATCGGAACGAAAGTAAAAAGCATTCGTTTAGTAGAAGGCGATCATAACATTGACTGCAAGATTGATGGATTTGGAGCGATGAGCTTAAAATCTCAGTTTGTGAAAAAAGCATAACGATAAAAAAGTCAGGATGAAGAAGACTTTCATCCTGGCTTTTTTCTATGTATCTTAACGGACAAAGTGAAATATATAGACCGTTTTGTCTATTTTAGAAGGAATTTAGCTAAATGTCCCGAATTTACTTAAAGTGTCTGAGAACTTGGATATTAATGGAACTGATGTCCGTTTCATGAAGACAAAGGGGAGGGAGAAATGTGAAAAAATTTTTAGCGTTTCAAATTTTAATTGCATTAGTAATTGGAGCTGTTATCGGGCACTTTTTTCCGGACTTCGGGATGGCTTTAAGACCGGTAGGAGACGGGTTTATCCGGCTCATTAAAATGATTGTAGTGCCGATTGTCTTTTCAACCATCGTCATAGGTGCTGCGGGAAGCGGCAGTATGAAACAAATGGGAAGTCTAGGGTTAAAGACGATTATTTGGTTTGAAATTATTACTACCATCGTATTAGGGATTGGTCTGCTGTTAGTGAATTTGCTAAAGCCCGGAGTAGGCCTCGATCTTTCTCATCTTGTTAAAAAAGATATCGGTGAATTGTCTCAGTATACCGACAAGGTCGTGGACTTTAAACAAATGATTTTAAACATCATTCCAACGAATATCGTAGATGTGATGGCAAAAAATGATTTGCTGGCCGTGATTTTCTTTGCTATTTTATTCGGTGTTGCCGCCTCAGGAGTTGGGAAAGCATCCGAACCTGCAATGAAATTTTTTGAATCAACCGCTAAAATTATGTTTAAATTAACGCAAATTGTGATGGTCACAGCGCCTCTTGGTGTACTAGCGCTAATGGCTGCATCTGTGGGGCAATACGGCATTGTCCTTCTGCTTCCGATGCTGAAGCTAATTGGAACCGTCTTTTTAGGCCTTTTTATTATTTTATTTGTTTTATTTCCGCTTGTTGGGTTTTTGTTCAAATTCAACTATTTTGAAGTCTTCAAAATGATTTGGGACTTGTTTCTTATTGCGTTTTCAACAACAAGTACAGAAACGGTGCTGCCACAGCTGATGGAGCGTATGGAAAAGTACGGATGTCCTAAACGAGTGGTGTCGTTCGTTATTCCGTCCGGCCTGTCGTTAAACTGTGATGGATCTACTTTGTATTTATCCGTTTCATGCGTCTTTTTAGCACAGGCTTTTAATATTGACATGCCCTTAACTCAGCAATTATTTATGATGCTTATACTCGTTATGACAAGTAAAGGAATTGCGGCTGTCCCGTCAGGTTCACTTGTTGTGCTTTTAGCAACAGCTAATGCAGTAGGTCTGCCGGCTGAAGGAGTCGCAATCATTGCAGGAGTAGACCGCATCATGGATATGGCAAGAACAGGAGTTAACGTTCCAGGCCACGCCATTGCCTGTATCGTCGTCTCGAAATGGGAAAAAGTATTTCGAACCCAAACGCCAATTCCGCCTGCATCCCACACGGAATCTCTATAAAACCAACCCCCGCTTTAGTCTATAGAGCGGGGGTTTTTTGTTAAATCTCCAAACATTTATTAACGATGTAGACTAGAGTAATTTGCCATACTCAGCCCTCCTCAAAAAAAAGCACCAGCTGCTTAAGTCTAAAAAAATGCCCTGTGACTGTTTTATGGTCACAGGGCATTTTTTTAGATGAATGTTCACAAAATGTTCACTTACGAAGAAGGAAGATAAAAAGCTATACTAAGCCAAGTAAAAAACATGAAAAGGATGAGGAATATGCCCACAACTAAAAAAGAAAGTATGTATTTTGGAATGATGATGTGCGGAGGGATGGTGCTTGTGATGACGATGTATAACATGTTCATAAATGATGTCATCGGGCATATCACACTTGCAGAAGGTATTTTAAACTTGGTTATCACGTTTGTAGTTGCCATGGCTGTCGAAACTTTCTTAGTAGGTCCCGTAGCAAAAAAAGTAGCATTTTCATTGCCGTTTGATAAGTCTAAACAGTTAAAAGTCGTGTTGATTTTGTCAACGTGCATGGTTATCGGAATGGTTCTTTCCATGTCTGTATATGGATTAATTACGATGTCACTTACCAAAGGTTTAGACGGAGAGCCGCTTCTTTCAAGCTATGCATTTATCGTGATGAAAAACTTTATCGTGGCATACCCGCTTCAGCTTCTTATTATGGGACCTTTAGTTCGCTTATTGTTCATGAAATTTGTGAAAAAGAATACCGCAGCTGCTTAAGTCAAAACCCTAAGAGCGTCTATTTTCTTAGGGTTTTGTTATGCAAAGCTGTTCGGTGAGAAGAGAAGAAAGTCACTAAATAAAAAGTGATGTAGGGCTATTTATTTAAGAATAGAGAAGACCTCTGACTCTCTAAAACGTTTCAAAGCCATACTCCCGGGTACACACAACATTAATGAGGAGGAGATAGTATGGAAGCAAAAGCAAAGAATGTTGTGGGGGTATATGAAACGGAACAAGAAGCAATTCATGCTGTAGAGAGTTTAAAAAAAGAAGGATACGCATCAGAAGAAATATCTATTATCGGTAAACATAAAAAGACCAAAAAAGTTCAGAAAGAAACGAATACAAAAGCAGAAGGGGCAGCAACTGGAGCGCTTACCGGAGGTACGTTAGGGAGCTTGACCGGAATATTAGCAGGTGCCGGAGCTCTTGCAATCCCGGGAATAGGCCCAATTGTAGCGGCTGGTCCGATTGTAGCTACATTAACAGGTGCAGCAGCTGGTGCGAGTGTAGGAGGTCTGTCAGGTATTTTAGTCGGTATGGGAATTCCAAAACAGCAGGCCGAGCACTATAATGATTCAGTCAAAGAAGGCAGCCTGCTTGTTTTAGTAGACAAAGAAGACTGGGATCATGATGGAAACCCGAAAGCGCCTTTAACCGGAATGATTTTATAGAACTTATTATGTATAGGAGAAAGCTGTCGCAGTGCGGCAGCTTTTTTTATGCGCTGGTTTTATTTAAGAGAACTGAATGCACAATAATATTCCATAATAGTTAAAAATATCAAAGTATTTGAGGGTGACCTGAAAGATAATATGCCCTTAAATTATAATGTAATATTATTGTAACAATAATGTATTTATTGTTTTATTTTGGAATTTGAGTTTCGATAAAAGCTTTAACATCGGGATTTACGCGCAAAATACATCCATAAATTAACTGTAAACTATTATACGAAGTAGAATAATTTTCTAATTATTTTTCAAGAATTAATTTTTAGCAAATTATTCATGTTTGAAAGAGGGCTAAAAAGTATATTTCAAAAGTATGTTTACTAAAAAAAGTTAAGCAGGTTGTTTAGTAGCATCATTCATTTAGTTAAATCTCGAAAGGAGCTGCTAAAAAATGAGTATTCAAAAAAGTACAGATAGTTCAAGTTTAGCAGAAGTGATTGATCGAATTCTAGACAAAGGAATTGTCATCGATGCTTTTGCTCGAGTATCACTCGTAGGAATTGAAATTTTAACGATTGAAGCACGAGTCGTTATTGCAAGTGTCGATACGTGGCTTCGCTACGCAGAAGCGGTCGGGTTATTAACCGACAAAGTAGAGGAAGAAGGGCTGCCTGGCCGAACAGAGGAGCGAGGAGCAGGGCTTAGTTTTTAAGTCTTTTAATCGTAAGAAAATTCATTAAATAAATAATAATAAGAGAAAAGAGGATGAAACATGTCAACAACTGATAAGAATGTACAAAGTGAAAAACAAGAAAATCAGCAGCAGGAAGAAAAAACGCAAAACTCTTTGAATCTTGCCATTTTAGGAGGCGTAGTAGGAGCGGGAATTGGACTTCTTTCAAGTCCGCAAACGAGTAAAAAAGTACTCAGTCGCTTAGGACAATCAGAAATTGTACGTGCGACAGGACAAGAGTTAAGAAGAAACGCACAGGATATTTTAACGCAGCAAGCGATGGGAGCGTTAAGACAGACGGCTACAGGCTATCTTGAAAAAGACAATTTAAGCAAGCTGCTGGCACCTAAAAAGAAAAAAGAAGAAACATCAAATGAACAGGGAAATGCGCAGGAAGAAGTCAGCGCAAGCGCAGAAATGGAAACGTCTCAGTACGAAGAGTTAAAAGAAGAAAATAAAAATATGAACGATCAGCTGCAGCGCATTGAAGAGATGCTAAACAAACTCATGGACGCGAAGAAGTAAGATATCCGTCCTGAAGGGGAATTTCATGGATAAAAAAGATGTGGAGAAAGCAGCCTTAAAAGCAGGAAAAAAAATAGTTGAGCACACGCCTGAACCTGTTAAGGAGAAAGTAGAAGAAAAGGTTAAAGAAAAAGCGAAAGAAAAATTTGTCGAAAAAACCGAAGGGAAACTGCAGGAAAAAGCGGATGAAGCGTCAGAAAAACTGCAGGAAACGAAAGAAAAAAATGCCCAAAAGGTACACGGCAAAGGAGAAGACGCAAAAGAAAAGCTTCAAGACGTCTTATTATCAGTAAAAGATAAGCTTAGCGATGTAAAAGAAGCTGGAGAAGACTTTCAAGAAAAAGTTTCTTCTTCAGACGATAAAGATAAGTCAAAAAACAAGCGGAAAATAAAAGGCGTAAATCAGATTAAAAAAGCAACGGATATTAAAAGCTCTACTAAGATTAAAAGTTCCAATGATATTAAATCATCTACAGATTTAAAAACAATGGGATCATAAGCGAAAGGAGAAATGGGATATGTCTATTCAAAAAAGTACTAATAGTTCAAGTTTAGCAGAAGTCATTGACCGTATTTTAGATAAAGGAATTGTTATTGATGCGTTTGCAAGAGTGTCTGTTGTAGGAATTGAAATTTTAACAATTGAAGCACGAGTGGTTATTGCCAGTGTTGATACATGGTTACGCTATGCAGAAGCAGTGGGGCTTCTTCGTGACGACGTAGAAGAAAACGGCCTTCCTGAACGTTCAAATTCAAGTGAAGGGCAGCCGCGTTTTAGTATTTAATATGAAGTGGTATGGAACCTTCCTTTTTGAGGGTGGTTCCAGCTTTTAGATCTAACTATTGGAGGCTACTAAAGATGGAAATTAAAAAAATTATGCAAGCCGTGAACGACTTTTTTGCTGAAAACGTAGCTCCTCCTCATAAAATTACCTCGGTGGAAGTTACTGAAGATGAAGGCTGGAGAGTTATTGTTGAAGTCATTGAAGAACGAGAATATATGAAAAAATACGCCAAAGATGAAATGCTTGGAACATACGAGTGCTTTTTAAATAAAGAAAAAGAAGTCATTTCATTCAAACGACTCGACGTCAGATATAGAAGCGCCATTGGCATTGAAGCATAAACGATAAGATGGCAGGAGGAACGTAAAAATGACCGTCTTAACAGACAAAAGGAAAAAAGGCAGTGGAGCTTTTATACAAGATGACGAGACAAAAGAGGTTCTTTCAAGAGCGCTGAGCTATTTAAAATCCGGCTATTCCATTCATTTTACAGGTCCTGCCGGCGGAGGTAAAACCTCTTTAGCGCGAGCGCTTGCTAAAAAGAGAAAGCGTCCTGTGATGCTGATGCACGGGAATCACGAGCTCAACAACAAAGATTTAATTGGCGATTTTACGGGCTATACGAGCAAAAAAGTAATCGACCAGTATGTTCGTTCTGTTTATAAAAAAGATGAACAAGTAAGTGAAAACTGGCAGGATGGACGGTTGCTTGAAGCCGTAAAAAACGGCTATACGCTGATTTACGACGAATTTACTCGGTCTAAGCCTGCGACGAATAATATCTTTCTATCGATATTAGAAGAAGGCGTGCTGCCGCTGTATGGAGTGAAAATGACCGATCCTTTTGTACGCGTGCATCCCGATTTCCGCGTCATCTTCACGAGCAACCCAGCTGAGTATGCTGGCGTATATGATACGCAAGATGCGCTTCTTGACAGGTTAATTACTATGTTTATTGATTATAAAGACATCGACAGAGAGACAGCGATTTTAACGGAGAAAACGGATGTAGAAGAAGACGAAGCGCGCACAATTGTAACGCTCGTAGCAAACGTGCGAAACCGCTCTGGAGACGAAAACAGCAGCGGGCTTAGCCTGCGGGCTTCGCTTATGATCGCTACCCTTGCTACGCAGCAAGACATTGCTATCGATGGAGATGATGAAGATTTTCAAACGTTATGTATGGATATTCTGCATCATCCGCTTACCAAATGTTTAGACGAGAAAAATGCAAAAAGCAAAGCCGAAAAAATCATTTTAGAAGAGTGTAAGAATATAGACACTGAAGAAAAGTAAAGGAGCTTGAAAACATGAGTGAAACAAACGAAACGGGCATTTATATTTTTAGCGCCATTCAAACGGATAAAGACGAAGATTTTGGATCGGTAGAAGTAGAAGGAACAAAAGCTGAAACGTTTTTGATTCGCTACAAAGACGCGGCGATGGTAGCAGCTGAAGTGCCGATGAAAATTTATCATCCTAATCGCCAAAATCTATTAATGCATCAACACGCAGTAGCAGCGATTATGGACAAAAATGATACGGTTATTCCAATCAGCTTTGGAAATGTATTCAAATCAAAAGAAGACGTAAAAGTTCTTTTAGAAAACCTTTATCCGCAGTTTGAAAAGCTGTTTCCAGCGATCAAAGGAAAAATTGAAGTCGGTTTAAAAGTAATTGGAAAAAAAGAATGGCTCGAGAAAAAAGTAAACGAAAATCCTGAACTTGAAAAAGTATCAGCATCCGTAAAAGGAAAATCAGAAGCAGCCGGTTATTATGAGCGTATTCAGCTTGGAGGAATGGCTCAAAAGATGTTTACTTCCCTGCAAAAAGAAGTCAAGACAGATGTGTTCTCTCCGCTTGAAGAAGCAGCGGAAGCAGCAAAAGCAAATGAGCCAACGGGCGAAACAATGCTTTTAAACGCTTCTTTCTTAATTAACCGAGAAGATGAAGCGAAGTTTGATGAAAAAGTGAATGAAGCGCATGAAAACTGGAAAGACAAAGCCGATTTTCATTACAGCGGTCCTTGGCCTGCTTATAATTTTGTGAACATTCGCCTAAAAGTAGAAGAGAAATAACGTGCTTCACAAATTAGTAACCGCACCTATTAACCTTGTAGTAAAAATCGGCGAAAAAGTACAGGAAGAAGCTGATAAACAGCTATATGACCTTCCGACGATTCAGCAAAAACTCATTCAGCTTCAAATGATGTTTGAGCTTGGTGAAATTCCGGAAGAAGCGTTTCAAGAAAAAGAAGATGAATTGTTAATGAGGTACGAAATCGCGAAACGCAGAGAAATTGAACAATGGGAAGAGCTGACAAAAAAAAGAAATGAGGAATCCTAGATGGGAGAATTACTGTATTTATACGGTTTAATTCCAACAAAAGAAGCAGCAGCCAGAGAGCCGTTTCCATCTTATAAAGGGTTTGACGGAGAACATTCACTGTACCCAATAACGATTGATCAGGTGACGGCTGTCGTTTCTAAGCTGGATGCTGACGCCTATTCAGAAGAAGTGATTAAAGAAAAAATGGAGCAGGATATGAGCTGGCTGCAGGAAAAAGCATTTCATCATCACGAAACGGTAGCCGCTTTGTACGAAGAATTTACGATCATTCCATTAAAATTTTGCACCATTTATAAAAGTAAAGAAAGTCTGCAGGCAGCTATTGAGCTTAACAAAGAAAAGCTAGAGAATTCACTGACGCTGCTTCAAGGAAATGAAGAGTGGAACGTAAAGATTTACTGTGATGATAAAGAGCTTAAAAAAGGAATCAGCGAGACGAATGAAAGCGTAAAAGCGAAAAAAGAAGAAATTAGTCACTTATCACCAGGAAGACAGTTTTTTGAAAAGAAAAAAATAGATCAGCTGATTGAAAGAGAATTAGAGCTTCACAAAAACAAAGTGTGTGAAGAGATACATGACAAGCTCAAAGAACTGTCGCTTTATGACTCTGTTAAAAAGAATTGGAGCAAGGACGTAACGGGCGCAGCTGAACAAATGGCGTGGAACAGCGTGTTTCTTCTCCCGTCTCTGCAGATCACTAAGTTTGTAAACGAAATAGAAGAGCTTCAGCAAAAGCTTGAAAATAAAGGCTGGAAATTTGAAGTGACGGGACCATGGCCGCCCTATCATTTCTCGAGCTTTGCGTAAAGTGAGGAATTAACATTATGTCTCTTAAACAATCCATGGAGAATAAAGATATTGCTCTTATTGATATTTTAGATGTCATTTTAGATAAAGGAGTCGCCATTAAAGGAGACTTAATCATTTCCATAGCCGGCGTCGATTTAGTGTATTTGGATTTGCGGGTGCTTATTTCTTCGGTTGAAACGCTTGTGCAAGCAAAAGAAGGAAATCGCAAACCCATCACTTCTGAACAATTTGATAAACAAAAGGAGGAATTACTGGATGCAACCGGTCAGCCAAGCAAATGGACGAATCCACTTGGATCCTGATAAAGCTGAACAAGGCTTAGCGCAGCTTGTGATGACAGTTATTGAGCTATTGAGGCAAATCGTTGAACGTCATGCGATGAGGCGGGTGGAGGGTGGAACGTTGACGGACGAACAAATTGAAAACTTAGGAATTGCACTAATGAACTTGGAAGAAAAAATGGACGAGTTGAAAGAGGTGTTCGGTCTGGACGCAGAAGATTTAAATATTGATCTTGGACCGCTAGGCAGCCTGCTTTAAGCGGTCAGTGGGAGGAACAGTATGGCAGTCGAACATAATATGCAGTCAAGTACGATTGTAGATGTGCTCGAAAAGATTTTGGATAAAGGAGTCGTCATAGCGGGGGACATCACCGTAGGAATTGCAGATGTCGAGCTATTAACGATAAAGATCCGCTTGATTGTGGCTTCGGTTGATAAAGCAAAAGAAATCGGCATGGACTGGTGGGAAAATGATCCCTATCTCAGTTCAAAAGGAGCCAATAGTAAAGCGCTCGAAGAAGAAAATAAAATGCTGCATGAGCGGTTAAAAACGCTTGAAGAAAAAATAGAAACAGAACGTTAAAAACTGTACGCTACTTAAAAAATGGAGGGATTTACAATGGCAACTGAAACAAAATTAGATAACACACAGGCAGAAAACAAGGAAAACAAAAATACGGAAAACGGTTCAAAAGAAAAGAACGATTCAAAAGCAAGCAAAACAACAAGCAGCGGGCCAATCAAACGAGCGGTAGCAGGAGGTATCATCGGTGCAACGATTGGATATGTATCGACTCCTGAAAATCGAAAAAGTCTCCTTGACCGCATTGATACAGACGAATTAAAAAGCAAAGCATCTGATTTAGGAACAAAGGTAAAAGAAAAATCAAAAAGCAGCGTGGCCAGCCTGAAAACATCTGCGGGAAGCTTGTTTAAAAAAGATAAATCAAAAGATGATGAAGAAAACGTAAATTCTTCTAGTAGCGAAACAGAAGACGATAACGTTCAAGAGTACGATGAGTTAAAAGAAGAAAATCAAACGCTTCAAGACCGCTTATCACAGCTTGAAGAAAAAATGAACATGCTTGTTGAGCTTAGCCTTAATAAAAATCAAGACGAAGAAGCGGAAGATACAGATTCTGACGAAGAAGAGAACGATGAGAACGAAGAAAACGAGCAGGACGATGAAAACGAAGAAGAAACACCTAAGCCTGGTAAAAAGAACAAAAAAGAAGAGGAGCAAGAAGAGGAAGAAGAAAGTGAAAGTGACGAAGACAGGGAGGAAGAAGAGGAAGATTCTCGTTCAAACAAAAAAAATAAAAAAGTAAAAACAGAAGAAGAAGACGAAGAAGAGGAAAGTGAAGAAGAAAAAAAGGAAGCGAAACCAAAAAAGTCAACAGCTAAAAAATCAAAAAATACAAAAGCAAAGAAAAACACGGATGAAGAAGATGATGACGCAACATCTCTTTCTAGTGAAGACGATACAACAGCCTAAGACGTAAAGGAGGAAAGAAAGACATGAGTACAGGCCCTTCTTTTTCAACTAAAGACAATACGCTTGAATACTTTGTGAAAGCTTCTAATAAACACGGCTTTTCACTTGATATTTCATTAAATGTAAACGGCGCTGTGATTTCCGGTACCATGATTTCAGCAAAAGAATACTTTGATTACTTAAGCGAAACGTTTGAAGAAGGCAGCGAAGTGGCTCAGGCGCTAAGCGAACAATTCTCTTTAGCAAGCGAAGCGAGCGAATCAAACGGAGAAGCAGAAGCCCATTTTATTCATTTAAAAAATACAAAGATTTACTGTGGAGACAGTAAATCCACTCCTTCAAAAGGCAAGATCTTTTGGAGAGGAAAAATAGCAGAAGTAGACGGGTTTTTCTTAGGAAAGATTTCTGATGCAAAATCAACGAGTAAAAAGAGTTCATAAAAAACGGCGGGATGATTGCCCCGCCGTTTTTTTAGTGATGTGATGAGATGTGCAGCTTCTTTTTTCGATACATGAGCGGAGTCATCTTCATTTCTTTTCGAAACTGATTAATAAAATAGCTTGTACTATTAAATCCTACTTGATAGGCGACGTCCGTCACATTTGCTTCTGCTTGCTGCAGCATAACTAAGCTTTGCTGAATTCGATAGTTTAATACATAGGTCAAAGGCGATTTTTTTAACATTTTCTTGAAATATCGACAGCATTCAGAACGGCTTAATTGTCCCGCCTTGGCAATATCATCGAGCGTAATCTTTTCAGCAAAGTGCAAATGAATCCAATTCAGCATTTGCTTCATCCGCTGATTTTTGATCATTTCTTTTTCATTGTATTTTAGCTGCAACCCGTTAAGAATTACATTTTTCCACAGTATGCTGAGTTCAGAGGCAATCTCTATTTCATAGTGATGCGGCTGCTTATGAATCCATGTGTATATCTTATGTATAGACTCTAACACGTTATTCCCCCAGGCTTGCTTTGGACTGATGAATAAATGTGGTAGATTCGTTGCATGAATGTAGGGATAAACGTAATTTGTAAAAAGCTCTTGCGGCACAAGAAAATGAGGAGAAACATTTAAACAAATGTACACGCAGCCGGATTTGTTTATGTCTTCAGTCATATGAAGACATCCGCTGTTAATAAACAGTCCGTAGCCTTGTTTTACAGTCACTGTTTTTTCATTTATTTGAAAAGACGCATGACCTTTTATAACCAATACAAATTGAAGCTCATCATGCCAGTGAAGAGGGATGTAGCCGTTTATGTGATCACTGATCGTTGTTTGATAACATGCTACTGGCAGCTCAACGGTGCGATGGGTCGTTAGCTCTTTTAAGTTTTCATCAATTTTAAAATGTGCTGCTGGCATACATGGTCACCTCAATATATTTATATTTTTTAATGCAATATGCGTATTTTCTGCCCCGTTTTTCACTTATTATAACACTATTCTTATAATAAAAGTGAGGGATGAAAGATGAACGATCTCAGCAGAAAAAAAGGGTTCTTCTTTGTAACAACGGGAGCAATATGTTGGGGGATGGGAGGAACGGTTGCTCAAAAGCTTTTTCAAGAATTTGAAATCAGTGTAGACTGGCTTGTTTCAGTACGGCTGCTCACTGCGGGTTTTTTGCTGCTGATGATTTCATGTATAAAAAGGAATCGTTCTCACGTACTGGGAGTATGGAAGAACCGAAAGTCAGCTTTTCAGCTCGTCGTTTTTGCCATAGCTGGTATGCTTGCCGTTCAGTATACGTATATGGCTTCTATTAAGCATGGAAACGCAGCAGTAGCTACGCTGCTGCAGTATTTATCACCGGTGATGATTATCATTTATTTGCTTTTGCGCAAGCAGTCTATATTTACGCGACAAGACGTCATCACTGTTCTGCTGGCACTGGGGGGCTGCTTTTTTTTATTAACAAACGGCTCTATTTCTCAGCTGTCTGTTCCTGTATCTGCCGTTATTTGGGGAGTGCTGTCAGGCGTAGCGGCTGCTTTTTATACGCTGTATGCGGTTCCGCTGATCAAAAAGTACAGTTCGCTTGTTATCGTTGGCTGGTCAATGGTGATTGGGGGAAGCGTAATGAGCTTTATTCATCCGCCTTGGGAAGCGTCAAGCTTATCACCAATAACTTGGGGATATATTTTATTTGTCATTATTTTTGGCACGATGCTTGCTTTTTGGTTTTACGTAGAAAGCTTGCAAAGTCTTTTACCTAAAGAAACGAGTTTGCTTGGAAGTTTAGAGCCTTTAGCCGCTGTTATCACAACCGTTGTTTGGCTGAAAGAGCCTTTTGGTTTTTATCAGTGGATGGGCACAGCTTGTATTATTGGGTTAGTTCTATTACTTACCCGAACAAAACAAGCATCTTCTGAGACGACACTTTCAGCATAAATGGGGGCTTGCTAAGAGAAGAAGCAAACCAATGTCACTTTGCCGCCGAATCTGTAGAAACTCGTTTGACTTTTAAAATCTTTACATATTGAATAAACACTCTTTCTTTTGTAGAGACATTTAATTTAGCAAGTCTTGATGCGTCGTCTCGGTTTTTAGCAGATTCTATCACAAAAGTTCCTTTGATTTTGGCTTCATCTTTTAGAACGGAATACTGTATTTCAAATCGTTTTGCTTTCGGTTTCTGCATAGTGATTGATAAGCTCCTTTGCCTGATAGGTTAATGTATTGCCATGAAATAAGATTCGATAAAAAGGAAGAAAAGAACGTAACATATACTACTAAATCAAATGCAAAGCGGCAGTGACTTTTATCACACTACAACCTAGTATTTCATCTTTTTACCAAAAAAGATAGGGTGTTTTACCGCCGCTGCTTGCAAAATTTTTTATTCTTTCTGCTTGACCTAGAGTTAACTCTATGGTTTATCTTGTAGTAGTATTATTTCAAGGAGGGGCTTTACATGAAGTATCATACAATTGCTAATACTGACTTACACGTATCAAATTTAATTATGGGAAACATGCGTTTAACAGAGCTTTCTTTACAAGAAGCAGAGAAGCTAATCCGCACAGCGATGGAAGAAGAAATTAACTTTTTTGATCATGCTGATATTTACGGTCCTGATTATGTAGGACAATGCGAAGAGTATTTTGCAAACGCTATACAAATGAACCCAAGTCTTCGTGAAAAAATGGTGATTCAAAGCAAATGCGGCATTAACGCAGCGGAAAATTACTATGACTTTTCAAAGAAGCATATCATAGACTCTGTTAACGGCAGCTTAGAGCGTTTAAAAACAGATTACTTAGATCTTTTATTACTGCATCGTCCAGATCCACTAATGGACCCTGAAGAAGTAGCAGAAGCATTTAATGAGCTTCAAAGCAGCGGAAAGGTACGTCACTTTGGTGTATCGAATCACAACCCAGCGCAAATTCAGCTGCTTGAAAAATATATTAACCAAAAGCTTGTCGTAAACCAAGTGCAGTTCAGCATCGCACATACGCCAATCATTGATTCTGGTATTTCGTTAAACATGGGAATTGATCAAGCTGTCAACCGCGACAGCAGCGTGCTTGAATATTGCCGTTTAAACGATATCACGCTTCAAGCATGGTCGCCGTTCCAAAACGGATTTTTTGAAGGTCCTTTCCTAGGTGATAAAGAGAAATTTGGAAAGCTAAACGAAGTAATTGATCGCATCGCAAGTAAATATAGCGTGACGAATACAGCGATTGCCGTTGCGTGGATTACAACGCATCCTGCAAATATTCAAGTAGTACTTGGTACGACAAATATTCAGCGTATGAAAGATGCAAGCAAAGGTTCAGAAATCAAGTTAACACGCCAAGAATGGTACGATATTTATAAAGCCGCTGGCAACATGGTGCCTTAAGCGCTGCAGTTCTTAAAATAAAACAGGTAACTCCGTTCGAACATGGAACGGAGTTACCTGCGTTTTACATTAAGAACTACTGGTTAAGCTAGAAAAAGATTTAGCAGCAGCTCAATTATTTTTGTGACGCCAAAACCTAATAAAAAGGCAATAAAACCGCCGATTACAATGGTAAGCATCATGTGAGCAGTATTCATCGTATCATCCTTTCTGATTTGAATGTATGTTGCTGCTTGTACAAAAAACCTGCAGCATAAAGAGCGCAATAAAGAAGACTCTAAAAGAATAAATCCTCGAGATAACTGGAGGTCAAGACAAACTCATCATGTTTTTCTGAGAAGTTTAATTGTAGGAGGAAGCAGTATGACGTATACCATTTCACAAGTTGCGAAGAAATTGAACGTGACAATTTATACCATTCGCTATTATGATAAAGAAGGGCTTTTTCCGTTTTTAGATCGTACAGCGTCAGGGAATCGTATTTTTAAAGAACAAGATATTGAATGGATTGATTTAATTTGCTGTTTAAAAAGCACGGGTATGCAAATCAAGGACATTCGGACGCTTATTGAAAACTGTACGCTTGAAAATGCCGTGCTTGATAAAAGTCTGCAAATGCTGATGGATCATAAAAAAGCGGTACAAAAAGAAATCGAAGAAATCCATCACAAGCTTGAGACGATTGATTATAAAATTAAGCACCTGCCGGAAATGTACGAGCGAATTGTGAACAAGCCTTCAAACTAAACAAAAAAAGGAGCGTAAAAATGATTGAAAAAGTAGTACCTCTCACTGCAGAGAATATACAGCAGTGCATTGACTTGTATCTGAATGTATTTACAAAAAAGCCTTGGAATGAACCGTGGACGGAAGAATCAGCTAAAGAAAGGCTGACTGATTTACTGAACACGCCTAAATTTATAGGCTATTTATTTTATGACCAAGGAGAGTTGATTGGAACGATTGCAGGTCACGCGAAAAAATCATACAGCGGTATGACCTTTTACGTGGCCGAGCTTTGCGTCAGCGCAAGCGTGCAAGGAAAAGGATATGGTTCAGCTATCTTAAGCCGGTTTGAGAACGAACTTCAAAGACACGATATCAACAGCTTGTATCTCTTAACGGCGACTGGAGGAGCTGCACAGGCTTTTTATGAAAGAAACGGCTATACTGTAAATGATCAGCGGGTCGTCTTGAAAAAATCGTTTGTATAATTTTGTACATAAAGCGGGAAGAGAGCTGCAGAGTGGCTCTCTTTTTAATTACTCTTTTTATCTATTAATATGTAGAAGAAAGGGAAGTATGAACAAGAAAAATAAGGTAATGAGAAGGCGTAAACAAGGAACGGTAGATTAAAAAGCATGTTGTTTTTTTTCAGTGGTGAGTCTCATTATGAGCACACTTAAAAACAGTGCCCATTATGTGGACACTGCTTTTTCATAATAAAGTGGAAAGCTAGCTTTTGGTAAAAAAATTAGTGAAAATGAAGCTGTTCATCATTATTTCTAATGATTAGCAACCGCCAAATCCTCCCCAGCAAGCACAGCCGATGATGATTAATAAAATGAATAATACGATGATTAAAGCAAAGCCACTGCCAAATCCGCAGCCGCCACCGCCGTAACCGTAACCGCCATAACCACAGCCACCATAGAAGCCCATATAGTTCACCTCCAAGTTCTGAGTACATTTTTAACATATGCCTGAAATGCAAAAGTGCTCCAAAAATATCCAACGATTTCAATGAAAATAAAAAAAGATAAGAAAATAAGATGGACACGGTACTTTTTTGCACTTTCTACATAGGATGAATCATCCCAAGATCTCATATATGAGCCCCCATGTTATAACGAAGCAGGCTAATACCACTTCCTCCTTAGCCTGCGTACATAATAATGAAGGAGAAGCCGAAGAATTTTTTCTTCGGCTTCTTGTTTTTTACGATGAAATAAACACGTTAGTGCGTTCCTTATAACATTCTAAGTCAGGGTCCGCTTCTTTTTGTATGTATTAGGTACTAAAGAGAAATCAAGCTCATTTTCATATAAACCTAGTCATTTGCTTTTTTTCGTAATTCTTTTCCCTTATTTTCAGCATAACCAAGATATTTGCCCAAGACAGCGAATAGGTAAATGCATATTCTTGGGTGAAAGCAAAAAACAAAAAAACGGAGGTTTCTCTCATGAATTCAGAAATGCATTTTTTACCCACTATGTATTCTCAAGATCATCAACTTCAACACGCAGATGAAAGGTTTATTGGCAGGCCCTTTGGCTTTGGCAGACCGTTCGGTTTCGGACGCCCGTTTGGTTATGGTTTTGGCAGACCATTCGGCTATGGCTTTGGAGGACCATTTTTAGGAGGATTAGCAGGAGGGCTAGTAGCAGGCTCACTGTTATCACCATATGGCTATGGCGGTTACGGATACGGTGGTTATCCGTATGGCGGCTACGGCGGTTACGGCGTTTATGGCTTTGGCTGCGGCTGTTAAATATAAATAAAAGAAAAATCTCAGAAGAAGTATTTTTTATATCATTCTTTTCTATAAGGAAGTCTGTTTTGAAACGTAAGGCATTATATCCATCCACAGTGAATCAGAACGTACACCCCATCTCATATATAAAACCACCTGGTCATTTTTCCAGGTGGTTTTTGCGTAATTTTTTCACTTTCACATAGCAAAAGAATCAAAAAAGAGATTAGAACCGCGCGATTTCTTCTTTACATTACAGTAAGAAACGCTTACTATGTGAGAAAATGGAAAATGTTAACGAAGCATTCTTTTTACACAACTTTCTGTGAGAAGTAAAAGAGGGAGAGACATAACATGATCGAAAGTCATACTATTTATTTGCGCCCGTTGATTGACAGCGATGCGCACGACAGCCTCCGATTGCAAAAGGACAATCGCGACTTTTTTAAGCAGTTTTCTATGATTCGAGAGCATTCTTTTTATACGTTAGAGAGCCAAGTAGAAAAAATTCAGCTTCACGAAGAGAATAGGAAAAACGATCAAGAATACTATTTTGGTCTTTTTCAAAAAGAGACTAAGAGGTTAATTGGCACTATCAGTCTTTTTCAAGTGATGCGCGGATCTTTACAAAGCGCGTTTATCGGCTATTTTCTAGATCAGCATCATAATGGAAAAGGGTACGCAACAGAAGCCGTAAAAGCACTTGTTGACTATGCGTTTGAAGAGCTGCATCTTCACCGTATTGAAGCGGGCGTCATGCCACGTAATGTGCCATCTCAGCGCGTACTCGAAAAAGCAGGGTTTCATAGGGAAGGAATCGCTAGAAAAAATGTAAATATTAATGGCGTATGGGAAGATCATCAAGTCTTGGCTATCCTTAACCCTAATGATGAAATAGAAGAAATAAATGAGTTCTTAAAATTTTGATATACGTTTTTATATTTAAAATTTATAATGAGGATAAAAGAATAGAACAGTCTATATTTAAATAGTAGGTGACTAAGGTAATGGAAGAGAGGAACATCAATGAAAAAGCCGTTTGGGATGTATTGCAGATGGCTAGCGAAGTAGTCGGAAGCAGGACGCTGTTTGTAGGGGTTTTCGACGAACAATTTTCAGTTATGAAAGCCTTTAATAAAGAAGGGGGAAGCCTTGTAGAGGATGGACTGATGCTGCCGTTAGAGCTTGCGGTATGCAACTTAGTCACGTGTGATGAACCCCTTGTTATTCCCAATACAAAACGCGATGTTAGAACGTCTAATTTAGCCATCATTGATGGTGCACGGGTAGGTTCTTATTTAGGAACACCTATTGTGCTAGAAGATGGGAGAATGTTTGGTACCTTATGTGCGGTCGATCCGGATCCTTATCCGTTTAGCGAAAGTGAAATTCAAGGGTTAAACCGGCTGGCTGGTATTTTGTCTCATATTATTTATAAAAATCAAGCGGCTGTTTTGCCGAAAATTGAAGAGAAAATTCTGCAGCTTGATAAGCTAGCACTCGTAGGGCAGCTAGCAGCAGGGTTAGCGCATGAGATTCGAAACCCGATGCAGTCGGTGCGCGGCTTTATTCAATTTTTATTTAATGAAAATGAGCAGGCAGAGCCTTTTCAAAAAATTGTTCTTGATGAACTGGATCGTATGAATGAACTTATTAACAACTTCTTGCTTGTCACGCAGCCAACGGCGCCCAAAAAAGAAATCGTATCAATTGTAGAAGTTATTCATGATACCGTTGCTTTCTTGAAAAGTGAAGCTGCGCTGTATAATGTAGAAATGAATGTAAGAATAGAAGGAGCCATTCCACTTGTATCAATCGATCCTGCTCAAATGAGACAAGTGTTTATGAATCTTTTAAAAAATGCCATTGAAGCAATGGAGAAAAAGAAACGCGGCGAAATAAATCTTATTATCAAAGAATGGGAAGGTTGGGCTCTTATTGATATTCAAGATACCGGTTCTGGCATTCCGCTATCCATTATTAATAAAGTAGGAAATCCGTTTTTCTCAACAAAAGATGGAACAGGCATGGGGTTAGGGCTTTCTATTTGTAAAACGATCATCAACGAGCATAACGGTACGCTTGCGATTGAAAGTGATGAGAACGGTACAGTAGTGACGGTGAAGCTGCCTTTGACGCTTTAAGATAAAACAAAAAAGAAAGGAGAGTACGCACTCATCCTTTCTTTTTTTGCTGACTTTTTTAATATGCTGAACTGTCTTCAATCCAGTATTCATAGTCTTCCGCATCTTTTTTATTTAACTTTTTGCCGTTGATGTAAATTTTGTTCCATTCGTAAATTTGTTTATCCAAATAAACGTTAAACACAATGCGTACATGCTCTTTTTCTGTATAATCGTAGCCGGTAAATTGTACAACGTGATGACGGCCTTCTTTTTTAATATAGGTCCATTTTGGATGATCGTTGTACATTTCAAGCGTAATTGCTTCGTCGCCGTAGCGAACTACATCTTTAATATTTGTTTTAAAACACCTTTCATTGGTTATAATCTATCATCTAAAATTACTCTATTATTATACATTATTTCTAGTATTTTTCTATTCTTCCTTAAATTATTTTTAAAGTAAGAATATTTGCGCTGTGTATTTTTTAATGGGAACTTTCATAAAAAAGAAGAATATGGTAGATTTGAAGAAAAAGGAGCTGCCCCAACGTGAATCGTTTAAAGAAAGCCCTGCATCAATCGTGGTCAATTCATTCGAGCACGAAGTGGACGGCTGACAATCCTGCCAAAGGACAGTGCGGAGTGACCGCGCTTGTCGTTCAAGATATCAAAGGAGGAGATATTTTAAAAACTCCGTGTAAAGAAGGCTGGCATTTCTATAATCAGCTCAACGAACAGCGCTATGATTTTACACAAGAACAATTTCGTGAGCCTCTCCATTACGCAGATATTTTATCCAGTAGGGAAGAAGCGTTTATGGATACGAATGAGGAGCAATATGAGGCTTTAAAGAAAAAAGTAATGACCCATTTTGTACATAAAAATTTGCGTTAGAAAGGAACACAGGAATGAAAACTATTCAGTATTCCATTGTTGATGTATTTGCACAGAGAAAATATACAGGAAATCAGCTCGCCGTTTTTAAAGACGCCGGAAGCCTTTCAGACAAAGAGATGCAGCAAATGGCTAAAGAAATTAATTTCTCTGAAACGACGTTTATTACGTCGGCTTCTCCGCAAAAAGGAGAATATGACGTGCGGATTTTTACACCTAATGAAGAAGTGCCATTTGCAGGCCATCCGACGCTCGGTACCGCTTATGTTATTCGAGAAGAACTAGAAGAAAAAGATACAGAGGAGCTTACTCTTCATTATAAAGCAGGTCCTACGCCTGTTACATACGATGAACAAAAAGATGTACTGTGGATGACACAAGGTCAGCCGACGTTTGGGAAAGTGTTAGATAAAAAGCAGGTGGCGGACGTGTTAAACCTTGATGAAACTTATATCGATATGCGTTTTCCCGTTCAAGAAGTATCCACGGGTCTGCCGGTTATTCTTGTCCCTTTAACATCATTAGAAGCTGCTAAAGAGATAAATGTAGACAAAGAAAAATATTTCAAGCTGATAGAAAACACGGAAGCAAAAGCAATTATGGTCTTTTCGCCGGAAACCTATCACCAAGATCATCACGTAAATGTGCGAGATTTTGCTGATTATTACGGCGTTCCAGAAGATGCGGCAACTGGCAGCGCCAACGGCTGTTTAGCAGCATATTTAGTCAAATACGGTTATTTTAATCAGCAAGCTATTGACATATGTGTAGAACAAGGATACGAAATAGGAAGACCTTCACTGCTGTATGTAAAAGCTAGTTATGATGGAGAGGCTTTTCACATTAAAGTAGGCGGAAAAGTAGAGATGATTGCGCGCGGTGAATGGATTTTGTAACAAGCTGTTCATCTGCTGTTCATAATAAGTCCTTATCCTAATAAAAACGCAATAGGACTACTACGTTTGGTTACACTAGTAAACAGATAGATACTGAAAGAATAAATGATGGCGGCCAAAAGGCCGCCATTTTGAATGGTTGATAAAAGGAGTGGCAGAAGAAATGATTCACATTTTACTGGCGGATGACGATGAGCATATGCGGCAATTGGTTCGTCACTATTTGCAGCTTGAAGGCTATATGGTGCATGAAGCAAAAGACGGAGAGGAAGCTTCGGGTCTGCTTGCTAAGCAGCACATTCATTTAGCGGTTGTCGATATTATGATGCCTCATAAAGATGGATATGAAGTTTGCGAAGAAATACGCAGCTACTATGATTTTCCCATTATTTTATTAACAGCAAAAGATCAGCTCAAAGACAAAGAAAAAGGCTTTTTAGCAGGAACGGATGACTATGTGACAAAGCCGTTTGAACCAAAAGAATTGATTTTCCGAATCAAAGCCCTGCTTCGCCGATACGAAGTGGTAAATGAAAAGATGATTGTGCTGAACAGCACCTCTATTGACCGAAAAAGCTATGAAGTGCACTGCAGCGGACGACTGTTCATTCTTCCAATGAAAGAATTTGAATTATTAGCTCAGCTCGCGAGCTATCCAGGAAGAATTTTCACAAGAGAAGAATTAATTCATCTGATATGGGGAGCGGATTTTAACGGAGATAACCGTACAATCGATGTACACGTAAAAAGGCTGCGCGAGCGGTTTGAACATACCGATGATTTTGTCATTACGACGGTTCGAGGCGTCGGCTATAAGCTTGAGGTGACGGCAAAATGAAGACGCTCTATTTGCGGATTGTCCTGACAACCATTGCTGTGATGGTATTTAGCAGTCTCCTCGCGTTTATTGTGGCGAACGTTTATTATCAGTACAGCTTAAAACCTTATAACGATCAAAAGCTTACGCGTATGGCAAAAGACATTGCGAGCTTTTACGAAAGCAATAGAGGCGTAGATCAACAGTCTTATTTACAGTATATTAGTAAACTTGGCTATCAAATATATGTAGTGGACAGCACTGGACATGAGACGTTTTACGGACGAGAGTTTAGAAACCAGCGCTTAGAAAAGAGTGCTGTCAAACAAGTGTTAGAAGGCAAAATGTATCACGGAATTGCAAACTTTCCTTCACAGGTGTTTGTGACCGGGTTTTTTGATAATGTGTTAGCTAATACCATCGGCGTGCCGTTAAAAGGAGAGGGTAACAAGCAGCAAGCGCTGTTTATTCGCCCTGATATTCAGCTGCAGTTCGGGGAAATGCGCATTTTTTTCTCGGTCATTTTACTGCTGATGATTGTATTAAGTATTTTGTTTGTACTTATTAGCACGCGTTATTTAGTAAAACCAATCGTCAAGCTAACGGAAGCAACAAAGCAAGTGGCGAAAGGAAAATACAACGTTGAGCTGTACGTAAAGCGCCGAGACGAAATCGGCGCGCTTGCTTCACATTTTTCCGAAATGGCTAAAAGTTTAGAGCAGCTTGAAGAGATGCGCCAGGAATTTGTATCGAACGTGTCACATGAAATTCAGTCTCCGCTGGCGTCCATTCAAGGGTTTTCGAAAACGCTCCGTTCTGCTGACCTTTCAGATGAACAAAGAAATCAGTATCTGTCTATTATTGAAGAAGAAAGCCGGCGCATGTCGTCCCTCAGCAAACAGCTGCTTACGCTTGCTTCACTTGATAAAGAAAGTGAGCATATCGAAAGAAGAACGTTTGACGTTGCAACTCAAATCAAGCAAGTGCTGTTTATGACGGAGTGGAGCTGGCGTGAAAAAGAATTAGCCATTGAAATGGATCTTCCTTCAACGATGATTTCAGGCGATCAAAAACTGCTTCATCAAGTGTGGACAAATTTGATTACTAACAGCGTAAAGTTCACGGAAGAAGGAGGAACGCTGTCTCTTCGCGTTGGTATGGAAGATACGTATTGCCACGTGGAGTTTCAAGATACGGGAATCGGCATGTCAAAAGAAAGCCTACCGCATATTTTTAATCGTTTTTATAAGGAAGATAAAGCAAGAAGCCGGACGGAAGGAAGCTGCGGTCTTGGTTTAGCGATTGTGAAGCAAATCGTCGACATGCACGGAGGTTCCATTCACGTTGAAAGCGAAAAAGGAAAAGGCAGCACTTTTCACGTCTATCTTCCGAAAATGTAATGAGCCGTTCATCTTCCATTCATTTTCTGTTTTTATACTTTAAATAGAATGAAAAAAGGAGATGAAAGAAAGATGTTTTTGGCTTTACGTGAATTAAAACATGCGAAGCTGCGCTACTTACTCATTGGCGTGATTATGGTGTTAATTGTATGGCTTGTACTTTTTGTATCGGGCTTAGCAAAGGGGCTTTCCTCTGACAATGCTTCAGCTGTTCAAGAAATGAAAGGAAATTACGTTGCGCTTCAAAAAGAAGCGGATCAGCGCCTGACGCGCTCTGTTTTATCCATAGACAAAACAGAAGATATTCAACAACTAAGCGGCAAGAAAAATGCTGAGCCGCTTGGTGTGAAGATAACAGCCATTATAAATGATGGAAAAGCGAAAAAAATAGACGCCTCGTTTTTTGCCATAAGCACAAGCGGCTTTTTAGCTCCGAACGTAACAGAAGGGAAGATGATTACGGACGATGCAAAACATGAAGCCGTGGCGGACTCTTCGCTAAAAGAAGAAGGAGTAAAGCTAGGTGATACGATAAAAGATACGGCTTCAGGAAAAAGCTTTAGAATTGTTGGTTTTACAAAAAATCAGTCGTTTAGTCACGCGCCTGTTATTCATATTAATCTTAAAGAGTGGAAAACAATTGAAAACACAGGTGCGTTTAATGCAGTGGTGTTAAACATGAACGATAAAAAAGCACATGTTCTTCAAAAAAAGGAGTCTGACATTGACGTGATTAGTAAAGATGAAGCGTTAAAAGGAATTCCAGGTTATCAAGAAGAACAAGGCTCGCTTTTAATGATGGTCGCATTTTTGTTTATCATTGGCGCTTTTGTGCTAGCCGTTTTCTTCTACGTGATGACGCTTCAAAAAATGAATCAGTTTGGCGTGTTAAAAGCGATAGGAGCAAAAACAAGCTATTTAGCGCGAACGATTTTATCTCAAGTAGTTGTGTTAACTTTATGCAGTCTTGCTATTAGTATTGGACTGACGTACGGAGTAGCAGCCGTATTGCCGGATTCGATGCCGTTTCACTTAGACGTATCGCTAATCGCAGGGTGTTCAGCGCTGTTTGTAGCTGTTTCTGTACTGAGTTCATTATTATCGCTGTATCGCGTAGCAAAAGTAGATGCGGTTGAAGCGATTGGGAGGGCTGTTTAATGAGTGAAGAAAAGTTAGTTTTAGAGAATGTTAGCAAGTCGTTTGGAGACGGAGAAAACGCTGTAGTCGTGTTAAATGACCTATCGCTGCGTGTGAAAGCTGGAGAGCTTGTGGCTATAGTCGGGCCTTCTGGTTCTGGGAAAAGTACGTTTTTATCCATTGCAGGGGCGCTGCTTTCACCGTCTAGCGGACGTGTAATTATTGACGGAGACGAGATTAATAAAATGTCTCCATCACAAATGAACAGCATTCGTCTCAAGAAAATCGGCTTTATCTTTCAATCAGCTAATTTAATCCCGTATTTAACGGTTCGCGATCAGCTTCTTCTTGTCACGGAACTAGAAGGAAATCGAAATCAAGAAGCAAAAAAAAGAGCGGATGATTTGCTTGAAAAGCTCGGGCTTGCCCATCGAAAGCATCACTATCCTGAAAGTCTATCCGGAGGAGAACGTCAGCGGGTAGCGATTGCAAGAGCGTGGATGAATAACCCTGAAATTATCTTTGCAGACGAGCCTACGGCAAGCTTGGATTCAGAGCGAGGAAGAGCGGTCGTGCAAATGCTCGCAGATGAAGTAAAGCTAAGGGGAAAAGCGGCTGTAATGGTTACCCATGACCAAAGAATGTTGGATTTATGTGACCGCGTTGTGTGGATGGAAGATGGGAAATTAGCAGAATCAACTAGCGTGTGAGTTTAAAAAAGAGGCTGGGACAAAAGTATGTTAGACGAAGTGAAAAACGAACCCTTCATCAACATGTTTGATGAGCGGTTCGTTTTTTTGTGATAGTGCCTATCGTTTTATCTGTTTTGTTCCTTCTAGCAGTTGATTGGAGGGAAAGACGAAGACTCCTGCGGGGAAAGCGGAACAGATGAGACCCCACAGGAGCGTAAGCGACGAGGAGGCTCAGCGGCCGCCCGCGGAAAGCGAAGTCTTGCACGGAAGTCAACTGCGGTGTCTCAAGCAGTTCAGCTCATAAGACAATGCTATTTAGGAAAGGAGAAAATAAGAAACAGGAAATAAACGAACCGTGAAGAAATAGTAAAAAGGTGATGAAAGGATGAGAACATGGAAAGTGACTGCGTTTGGACTTATTATAGCAAGCTTTTCTGGGTGTTCAAGCAGTGGAGTTCTTGAAGAATCTCCGCCAAAAGCGTATCTTGAAGCAAGCAACCATCTTTATGACACAAAAGTTGGCACTTACTGCTGGAAAAACACGTGTGTGGATAAAGCAGGCCCTTTGGAATTATTAAAAAACGAAAAGCCTATTAAAGTAAAAGCAAATGAATCGCTATCGCTTGTTATCAAGTATAAACGGCAGCCCAACGAAAAACATATGGCACAAATACAAAACAACCATGAAATGGAAATACCACTGAAGAAAAATAAGCTGAAAGCACCTTCTGAAGCAGGCACGTACTACTACTCATATTCAGTGTGGTGGATGGATGAAAGTCAAAAAAATGTATCTAATGGAGATGCATCGTACGCGTTTGTATTGGAAGTGAAATAAGGAGAGAGCCTATGCAACCCCCTATTATTCTCATTGGACCTATATGCGCGGGTAAAACGACGGTTGGTGAAAAAGTAGCGCAAAAACTAAGTATTCCTCAGTGCTCAATGGACGAAGTACGATTTTCTTACTACGAGGAAATAGGTTTCAGCAAAGAAACACAGCAGGACATTCGACAAAAACAAGGGTTTCAGGGTATGTACGCCTATTGGAAGCCGTTTGAAGCCTATGCCGTTAAAAGAATATTAGAAGATTACAAGCATGCGATCATTGATTTTGGCGCCGGTCACTCGGTCTACGAAGACATGGGACTGTTTCAGCAAGTAGAAAAGATATTAAAACCTTATCAGTCTCTATTTTTATTGCTTCCCAGTGCTGATAAAGAAGAGTCCATACAACTATTACATCAAAGACTGCAGCAAATAACGGATGATGAAGATGTTTTTAAGCTTAACAAACATTTTGTAACGCATCCGTCAAATGAGCTGCTGGCAAAGCAAACAATTTACACAAAGGAAAAGTCGGCAGATACAGTAGCAAAAGAAATTATTTCATCTATATCGAAGGAGTGAAAGCAATGATTAAAAAAATCGGTCAAATTATGGTGTATGTAAACGATCAAGATCAAGCGGTAAAGTTTTGGACAGAAAAAATGGGATTTCAGGTTATGTCCGAACAAAATAATGAACAAGGCATGAAGTGGATTGAGCTAGCGCCGGTAGCGGGTGCTGAAACAACCATTATCCTTCATAACAAACAGCTAATAGCAAAAATGCAGCCGGAATTAAATGTCGGGACACCTTCGCTTCTGTTTTTTACGGAGAATGTGGATGAATTATACAGCGATTTAACTGCTAAAGGCGTAACGGTGGGAGAAATTGTATCGATGCCTTCAGGAAAAGTCTTTAATTTTTCAGACAGTGAAGGTAACTATTTTGCAGTTATGGAAAACGCGAATAATAAATAGAGCAAAAACAAAAAACACCGGGAGCATATATATTGTCTCGGTGTTTTACAGGCAAAGCAGGATAAGTTACTTTTCATTTTCATCTGCTGATTGGCAGTAGCAATACTATTCTTTATAAATTTACTCCTTTTCTTCATTATTTAACGCTATGATTGTATAAACGTGTATTAAGAGTCGCTTTAAGTTTCTAAAATTTAATAAGCCATTTCATAAATCAAGGAGTAATGCCTCTCATGATAAAATTAATAGGAGAAAAAGTGTTATTAAGAGAAGCGACACAGGAAGATGTTAATACGCTCTATTACTGGAAATACGAAGAGAAAAAACAAGAAGCGAAAAAATGGAATGCTCCGTACATACCAGATCGAAAGCTGACGAAAGAAAAGTATATGAATTCATGGGAAGAAGAGTATGAGATTTATCCATCAGTTCCCCGAATGCTTGCGGTTATTATTGATGAAATAGCTGTAGGAACGGTGAACTGTTACTGGGTGGACAAACGTACAAACTGGATGGAAACTGGAATTGTCATTTACGATTCAGACTATTGGAGCGGAGGATATGGATCAGAAGCTTATGGAATGTGGATCGACTTTTTATTTGAGTTTACACCTTTGCATAGACTCGGCATGTCTACGTGGTCAGGCAATATCAGAATGATCAAAACAGCGGCAAAAATAGGTATGAAAGAAGAAGCAAGAATCAGAGAAGCACGTATCGTAAACGGTGAATATTTTGATAGCGTCAAAATGGGAATTCTGCGAAGAGAATGGAACAAAAAGATGAAGCAGGAGCTCTAATACCCTTTGTGCTATGTTGTCATTGAACTAGGCAGTTTAGTTTGATATATCCTAATATGGGGAATAGAGGGAAAATGGGGACGTGTGAGATTTTTATATAATTTAAAACTTCTTCCTTCATGAACGGAAGAAGTTTTTCTTATGTGAAATCATGTCATATGTCAAATCTGGTATGTATAAGATAGAAAATAGGCAATATAGCTGTCCTCTCTCATACTACAAAAAAGTTATAGCCAAGCTGTGCGTATCTTTATGAAAGAATGCACTTATGGCAGAGAGAATGATAGTTGCGATGGAGGTAACTAAATGAACGTTGATGGAGAAAATAAAGTTCCTCATTTTTATTCACTGCGGTCTGTTTCGCAAAAATTATTTGAGGTTATTACCAAACAGCTGAATGTCAGCACAACGTACGTAACTAGAAGAGGAGAAACAGCGATGACGGTCCTCAGCTCATATAACGAGAAGGAAGAGATTATTCCTGAAGGATACAGCGTTGAATACGGAGCTACATACTGCCGCTTAATTATTATGAATGACGGAGACGTTATGCATACGGCAAATCTGATGAAGGATGCCGTTACAAGACAGCTAGAAGTAACGGATCAATTGCAGGTAAAAGGTTTTTTAGGTGTTACATTAAAAGATTTAAAAGGAAATGTATTTGGAACACTCTGTGTAATGGACAAGGAAGAAAAAGAATTTTCAGGAGAAGATATTGCTTTTTTACAATCAATGGCAGGTATCTTATCCCATATGATCGATCTGGATGAAACACGATATCAGATGGGATTTTTAAGCGTCCCAATTATTCCGATTACAGAGGGGGTTTCGATTCTTTCTCTTCAAGGTATTATTGATAAAGAGCGTGCGGATCAGATTATGACAGATGTGCTTCACGATGCAGCTCATAATGAAATAGATTACTTTATCATTGATTTATCGAAGCTGCTTCTGAGAGAAAAAGAGTTTCCGAATTTCTTCTTGAAAATGATTACAGCACTTCAGCTCATGGGTGCTCAAGCAGTTATAACAGGTGTAACCCCCACATTTGCGAAAGAGCAAACTAAAAATCATGATTTGAGAAACTTACAGTTAAAAGTCGTGAAAAATATTCAACAAGCTCTTCAATGTGTGGGGTATAACTTAATCAAAACATGAACCAAGCCTTGGCTCTATCAGCCAGGGCTTATTTTTGTGTATGTATATAATTCAATACGAAACGAAAAACAAGCTGGTATGCTCAGAAGCTGTGAAAGCATCAAATGCAGCATAAAGTGAATATAGATAAAGAATGTAGCTTCATTGAAGCCTTGCGTGATGATCATTACGCACCTTTTGGTGGTGTAAGAAATAGCCGGGGGAGAGACCTGTGTATGGCTGATGACCCTTTTTGCTGTATGCAAAAATATCATGGGGGGAAATACATGCGAACAAACTTTAAAAGGTCCGCACAAACGGATGTGGATATGAGAAAGAAACAGCGGAGAACACTTCAGTCCACTTTAAACACAATAGGGATACTTATGTTTATTGGAATTTTGATCAGGTGGTGGACCGTGCCGTTCGCTATTAGTAAAGATCTCCGAATTTACTATAATCAAGATTTTCAAATGACATTGAACGAGTGTAAAGAGTTTCTTACGTTCGTTTTATGCGCAGCAGGCGTGTATTTTATGTTAGTCAACGTCTACTTTTTAGGTAAGATAGGTAAAAAACTAGTCTATATCGTTCTTGTTTTACTTGCTGTTTTTAACCTCTATATGATGCTTATGCTTCTTGTCGCAGTGACGCATTAAAGTTAAAGTGTGAGTGTAGCTCAAAAAAAGAGGTCAACTTCCGGTGACTCTTTTGGATTGAGCTACGATTTTTCTATGTGAAAAACAGATAGATCTTCAGGCATCTTGATTAGCTGAGCTTCCATATTACTTCCACCTTTTGATATTTTCCCTTGGTACATATGCAAACATTATGTATGCTTTTACTTTCATACAATTCTATCAAATCCATTAAAGCAGATTTATTTTCTAAATTCAACTAAAAAGTATTTTCATTATTTTTCCATAAATTATCTAAGATAAGCGGCTATAGGGTTTAAAGAACAAAAGAAAATTGAAATGATTTTTTATGAGTTTTATATCTTGACGAAAAAATATTTCAGGAATAAGATAGGTTACATAAAGTAACGAATGAAAGAAAAGTTACTTTTTAAAGATTATATTTTTCCTAACAGGAGGAAGAGATATGGAAGCGATGACTTTTGTTTTATTCGGTTCAACAGGTGATTTAGCGAAACGCAAAATTTATCCTGCACTCTATAATTTATTTGTAGACGGGAAAATCCCTAAATCAATTTCTGTTGTAGGACTAGGCAGAAGGGAGATGTCCGACGCTGACTTTCAGGAAAAAGTAAAAGAGTCTATTCATACTTTTTCACGTCGCGTCGAAAAAGATTCATCTCTTATGCAGCATTTTCTTTCAGCTTTTCGCTACAGCCCATTGGATGCAACGAATGCTGAAGATTATAAAAAGTTGTTAAATCTAGTAGAAGCACGCGAAGAGGAACGAAACATTCCAAGCAACCGAATGTTTTATCTATCCGTTGCACCAGAATTTTTTGGTACGATTGCCGAGCATATTAAAGACAGTGGCTTAGGTGCTACAAAAGGTTGGAAACGGTTAATTATTGAAAAACCGTTTGGCCATGATCTACAGTCAGCTCGTCAATTAAACGAAAACTTAAGCAAAGCGTTTAAAGAAGAAGAGATTTACCGCATTGACCACTATCTTGGCAAGTCGATGGTACAAAATTTAGAAGCGCTGGAATTCGCTAATCCTATTCTTCAATCATTATGGAATAACGAACATATTGCGAATATACAAATTACAGCAAGTGAAACGGTCGGCGTAGAGGAAAGAGCAAGCTATTATGACCATTCAGGAGCCATTCGAGATATGGTTCAAAATCATATGCTGCAAATGCTGATGATGACGGCTATGCACTTACCGGCCCGCATTAGCGCTGATGATATTCGAAACGAAAAAATAAATGTGTTAAAAGCGCTTCGTCCGCTTGTAAAAGAAGATATGGATCTAGACGTTGTTCGCGGTCAATATGAGGCTGGAAAAATAAACGGGGCTTCAGTGCCGAGCTACATAAATGAGCCCGGTGTATCACCATCTTCTCAGACGGACACGTTTTTAGCAGCCAGACTATATATCGATAATTCGCTTTGGAACGGCGTTCCTTTCTACATTCGTACAGGGAAAAGAATGGCGGAAAAAGCGACGCGAATTGTTATTGAATTCAAAGACTCGCTAAAAGAGTTGTACTTAGACAAAGGAGAAACAACATCTCCAAATCTGTTGATCATTGAAATTAACCCGCACGAAAATATTACGCTGCAGTTAAACAGCAAAAATCCATTTAATCATGGTCATATTGAGCCTGTACAAATTAATTTTTCAGGTCAGCAAGAAGGAGCACCGGAAGCATATGAACGCCTTATTGCAGATGCATGCGCCGGAGATTCTACATTTTTTGCTCATTGGAAAGAAGTAGAGCTAGCTTGGGAATGGGTTCAGCCGCTTCTTGAAGCATTTCAGGAAAATACAGTGCCGCTTCACAAATATGCTGCTGGTTCATACGGCCCTGATGCATCACATGCACTGGTAGAAAAAGACGGCTTTAAATGGTGGTTGGATGAAGAAACAGCAAGTCAATCACGCGAAGTGCAGCCAGTTTAATACAAACAAAGCGAAAGAAGGATGACACATGAGTACCAACATAGATACACTCGCAGTTAATACGATTCGCACCCTGTCAATTGACGCGGTGAACGCAGCTAATTCAGGACACCCGGGACTTCCGATGGGAGCGGCTCCGATGACCTATGCGCTGTGGGCGAATCACTTACAGCATAATCCGGCAAATTCAAGCTGGTTTAACCGAGATCGTTTTATCTTATCAGCCGGTCATGGCTCAAGCTTGCTGTATAGCATGCTGCATCTAAGCGGATACAATGTATCAGTAGAAGATTTAAAAGGCTTCCGCAAGCTAAATAGTAAAACACCGGGTCATCCTGAATTTGGCCATACGGACGGCGTAGAAGCAACAACAGGTCCTTTAGGTCAAGGAATTGCAAATGCAGTCGGAATGGCAATGGCAGAAGCTCATTTAGCGGCAAAATTTAATAAACCAAATTTCTCTGTTATTGATCACTATACGTATACGTTAGTAGGCGATGGTGACTTAATGGAAGGCATTTCTTATGAAGCGATGTCAATGGCTGGCCATATGAAGCTTGGTAAACTTATTGCTTTATATGACTCCAACGATATTTCGTTAGACGGGGAATTAAATCTTTCATTTAGCGAAAATATCCAAAAAAGAGCGGAATCTGCAAACTGGCAGTATTTACGTGTAGAAGATGGAAATGACGTGGATGAAATCACAAGCGCCATCGAAAAAGCGAAACAGAACACGGAACAGCCAACGCTCATTGAAGTGAGAACAATTATTGGCTACGGAAGTCCAAAAGTAGCGGGAACAAATAAAGCACACGGCAATCCGCTTGGAGAAGAAGAAGCAAAAGCAACAAAACAAGCCTACGGCTGGGACGCTGAAGAAAACTTCTATGTTCCAGAAGAAGTAAAAGCTCATTTTGAAAAGCTAGAAGAAAAAGGGATGAAAGCAGAAGCAGAGTGGAACGAACTGTTTGCTTCTTACCAAAAAGAATACCCTATGCTGGCAGATGAATTAGAACGTGCCATCACGGGCGAAGCGTTAATTGAAGTGAATGATATTTTAACATTCTCATCGGAAAAAGCGATTTCGACGCGTGTTGCAAGCGGAGAAGCGATTAATTATTTCACTAAATCTGTGCCATCTATTTTTGGAGGCAGTGCTGATTTATCACATTCCACGATGACGGACATTAAAGAAGAAGGCCCTTACGCACCAGGATATTTCGGTAATCGAAATATTTATTTCGGCGTACGTGAACATGCAATGGGAGCGGCCGGTAATGGAATGGCCCTTCACGGCGGTGTGAAGCCGTTTGTCAGCACATTCTTTGTTTTTAATGATTACTTGCGTCCAGCGATTCGTTTAGCTGCACTGCAAAAGCTGCCGGTCACGTATGTGTTTACTCATGATTCCATAGCAGTAGGAGAAGATGGACCAACTCATGAGCCGGTTGAACACCTTGCTTCTCTTCGTGCAATTCCAGGGCTTACCGTAATCCGTCCGTCTGATGCAAACGAAACAGCAAGCGCTTGGGCTTATGCGCTTCAGCAAGCGGAAGGTCCTGTAGCCCTAGTGCTTAGCCGTCAAAACTTGCCTGTGTTTGAAGAAACAAAACAAAATATCAATGACCTAGCTAAAGGTGCTTACGTATTAACTGAAACAGACGATAACCCGGAGATGATTTTCATCGCTACAGGTTCTGAAGTAGCACTAGCTGTCAGTGCAAAAGCTCAGCTAGAGCGTGAAGGTACATCTGTTCGAGTTGTAGCAATGCCTAGCTGGGAGCTGTTTGGCAAACAGTCAAAAGAGTATCAAGAGCGCATCTTGCCTGAATCTGTTTCAAAACGAATCTCTCTAGAAATGGGAATTTCACTTGGCTGGGAACGTTTTGTAGGACAAAAAGGAAAAGTGTTAGCTATTGACACATTCGGTGCTTCAGGAACCGGAGCTGATGTGATGAAGCTGTTTGGATTTACAGAAGAAAACGTAGTGGCACAAGCAAAAGAATTGCTAAAGGCTTAAACAATTAGACAAATAGAAGGAGCTGTTCACATGAAAGTAGGATTAGTTGGTTTAGGGAAAATGGGGATTAACTTAGGACAAAACTTACTGGATCAGCGTCATGACGTTGTAGCATTTGACGTAAATTCAAACGCAGTGGAACAAATGAAAGGGTACGGTGCGTCAGGAGTATCAAGCTTACAGGAGCTTGTTCAGTCATTAGAAACACCAAGAGTCGTATGGCTGATGGTTCCTCATACGGTTGTTGATTCTGTTATTAGTGAAATATCTCCTCTTTTAGCTGAAGGAGATATCGTAATTGAAGCCGGAAACTCTCATTACAAAGAGTCTATTCGACGCTATAACGAGTTAAAAGAAAACAAAATTCGCTTTATGGACGTTGGAACATCTGGCGGAATGGAAGGCGCTCGTAACGGAGCTTGCTATATGATTGGCGGAGATTGTGAAGCGTGGGAAATTGTTGAACCTATTTTTCGCGATACAGCAGTAGAAAACGGATATCTATATGCTGGAGAAGCAGGCAGCGGTCACTTTTTAAAAATGGTTCATAACGGCATTGAATACGGCATGATGGCTGCAATCGGAGAAGGATTTGAAGTTCTCGAAAAAAGCCAGTTCGACTATGATTACGAAAAAGTGGCGAGAGTGTGGAATAACGGGTCAGTTATTCGTTCATGGCTCATGGAATTAACGGAAAATGCATTCTCTAAAGATGCTAAGCTAGATGACATCAAAGGAGTTATGAACTCTTCTGGTGAAGGGAAGTGGACGGTCGAAACGGCTCTAGACCTTCAAACAGCTACGCCGGTTATTGCGATGTCTTTACTGATGCGCTATCGCTCGCTTGAAGATGATACCTTTACAGGAAAGGTAGTTTCCGCGCTTCGAAACGAGTTTGGCGGTCATGCTGTGGAAAAGAAATAACAAGTGAAATAGTGGGTATAGTAAAAAAAACTAATGGAGGAATGAAAAAATGAAATTTTTTATTGATACTGCAAACCTTGACGATATTAAAAAAGCATACAAATTGGGCGTTTTATCTGGTGTTACAACGAACCCTTCTCTTGTTGCCAAAGAAGGCGTAAAGTTTGAAGATCGTATTGAAGAAATTTTAAAAACCGTTCCAGAAGTAGAATCCGTTTCAGCAGAAGTGACGCCGGATGCCGAAACAGCAGAAGACATGATTGCGCAAGCAGAAGAATTAATCAAAATTAACGGCGGAGATCAAAACATTACGATTAAGCTTCCGATGACACTCGCTGGACTAGAAGCGACTCGCTACCTTGCTAAAAAAGGTGTAAAAACAAACGTAACGCTTATTTTCACTGTAAACCAAGCTCTTTTAGCAGCCCGTGCAGGTGCAACGTATGTATCTCCATTCCTTGGTCGCCTTGATGATATTTCAGAAGACGGCGTACAGCTTGTGGCTAAAATTGCCGAGTTGTTCCGCATTCAAAATATCGATTCTCAAATCATCGCGGCTTCTGTAAGACATCCGGACCACGTTACACGCGTAGCCCTTGCCGGCGCTCATATTGCAACTATTCCGTATTCAGTAATTGAGCAGCTTGTTAAACATCCTTTAACCGAACAAGGAATTGAAAAGTTTGCGGCTGATTGGAAAAACGCTGTTCAAAACTAAGTAAAAGATAAAGAACGTGCGCATTCTAGAAAAAGAATGCACGCGTTCTCTCATACTATCCTTAAAGAGGTAAACATCATGAATACAGTAGACGCTAAAATTATTAAAACCCAATACGGTTCAGAAGTTTATGTAGACGATGCAGAGCATATTAACTTTAAAAGCCTTCATGCGCCGAAAGTTAACCAGCCGCTCTATCGCATTGAATTTGAAATTGGCTACTTTTTATTAAAAGAACACAGATATTACGAATACGAAAAAAACTATTTTTGGCTTGCAGTAAGCGAAGATTTTAGTAAGCTAATTATTCAAGAACCTGATATGGAAAGTTTATTTGGAGCTAAAAGCGAAGACGAAAGAACGGCAACAAAAGAGCTTTTAAGTCAGTGGCTCATTCATACCGAGGCTTATAAAAAGCAATTAAACCAGCATATTAATGACTGCAAAAAAAGTAATGAAACAAATGAGGGCATAACGGCTATTTTAGAAAAGTTGCTGCATATTTCAGCAGCAGACATTGAACAAGCCCCAATCGAGAAATTAGCTGCTTCACGAGCAGTTTAACTTGAAAAATAGGTAACTATTCATAGCTCTAATAGGTAAAAGATGCTTCGTTTAAAACACGAAGCATCTTTTTTCATTCTTTATAAAGAGGGGGTTATCTTTAGAATACTCTTTCAGGAGGCGCTTTCTCAATGATTAAAAACATCTATGTTGCGTTTTTGGACTTAAGACAAGCAAATTCAACTATTTAACTTTACAAAAAGAGCCTTAGAAAAAGAAAGGATAGCAATAAAAAACGACAATGTTGTCGTTTTTTTTATTGACGAATTAATCGGAGAAGGGTACATTATATTAAAACGACATGGTTGTCGTTTTAATATAAGGAGGCTGAAATGATGCTTATTACGATGTTAACAACAGGAACTCGAGGAGACACCCAGCCTTTTATGGCTTTAGGATTAGAGCTAAAAAAGAAAGGATACCGTGTACGAATTGCCGCTTCAGAAGCTTACCAAAACTTCATAGAATCGTACGGGTTTGAATATGCCATGCTTCGAGGAGATGTTTCTAAAATTATAGAGAGCGGAGCAGCAGACGACGCAATTAATGCAGACAATCCTCTCAAATTTTTTTCAAGCTTAAAAAATGAAAAGATGATGGGTATGATGATTAATATACAAGAAGATTTGCACAAAGCATGCAAAGGAGCCGATGCAATTGTATATCATCCAGGTGCGGCAATTGGTTATTTTGCTGCTAAAGAGATGAATATACCAAGCATTCTAGCGAGCCCTTTTCCAATGACACCAACAAAAGATTATCCAGCGTTGATCTTTTATGATCGACCACGGTTTGGAAAAACATATAACAAGCTGACGCACCGCATTTTTGAATGGGGATTTTGGAAGGTAGTAAGTGGTCCTTTAAAAAAATATTGGGTTCAGCAGCATGGAGAAGGACCTAACGATTTTTCATGTCCGTACCCAAAGCAGCGTACAGCAGCTAACCCAACTATTATTTCATCAAGTCCCGCCGTATTTTCCGTATCTAAAGATTGGCCTCAACACGTTCATTCCTACGGAAATTGGTTTATGGACAGTGACCATAGCTATCAGCCGGAAGAGAGGCTGGAAAGATTTTTAAAGGCTGGAGAACCGCCGGTTTATATTGGGTTTGGAAGTGTTGGGGATAAAAAAAACGCAGACGAAACGACTGCTTTAGTGATTAAAGCCTTAAAACTTGCCGGGAAACGAGGTATCATCAATACAGGAGGAAGTGGAATGAATCACACGGAGGGGATAGCAGAAGACATTTTCTTTGTAAAAGATATTCCTCATGAGTGGCTGTTTCCTAAAATGTCTGCCGTTGTTCATCACGGAGGAGCAGGAACAACAGCCGAAGGCCTTCGAGCTGGCGTTCCAAGTGTTATTATTCCTTATGGAAATGACCAATTCGCTTGGGGAAGAAAAATTCACGAGCTTGGAGCTGGAGCAAAAGCCATTCCGAGAAAAGAATTGACGGCTGAAAAATTATCCGCAGCTATTTCCTATACGCAAGTTAATGAAATTCAATCCAAAGCACAAGAAATCGGAAAACAAATCCGAGCTGAAAAAGGAGCCGAAAAAGCAGCTCAGGTGATTATTAATACACTCGAGACATTCGGGAATAAATAAAAAGTAAGCGAGCGTGAAAAAAATGCCAAAAGTAAGGGAAGGATACGCTGAAAAAAAGAAGCAAGAGATTTTAGAAGCAGCCAAAAGAGTATGCAAGAGCAAACCGGTGCATGATGTAGCCATGCGAGATATCGTTTTGGAAGCTGGAATGAGTCAAGGAGGCGTGTACAAATATTTTTCAAACCTTGATGAAGTATTTGTCGGACTTCTTAATCAAGAAAGCGTCAGCTATAAAGTAAAAGATAAAATTGAAGCCCTGCTTCAGACAAAAAAAGACTCCTTTGAAATGTTACATGATTTCATTATGTATATTGGAGAGCATATCCAGGAATCAATGACAGCGGGAGGAGAAATTTACTTTGAACTAGTAGCGTTGTATTCAAAAGACCCTCAGCGTTTTATGAAAATTGAAGATAAGCTAGTTGAAGTATCAAACCTTAAATATATTCAAAAAAAGCTTCACGACTTTATTACGGAACAAATAGAAGTAAAGAATTTCTCTCCGGCTGTACCAGCAGATGACCTGCTAGCTTTTATGGCTACAACGATTAATGGAATTACACAAAATCCAGCGCCGGTTTACAACGTCGATGAACAGAAACAAGTTACAGAAGAGGCAAACGTAGAACGTCACGTCAATACGCTGTCAGTAGCTGTCCGAAAGCTGTTAGGTGAATAAGTACAGCTGCAATCTTGAAATGTTTCTTATCGTATGGCTAGCGGCGTTAAGCATAGTTAGAAAAAAGGCTTTCACTTCTCCGTCTCCTTTGAATAGTTTTGCAAAAATTAAGCATAATACGACTGCAAACTATATTTAAGGAGATGGAAAAAATGAAAAAAGGACTTATCATTGCTTCTTCGGTTCTTTTCCTTTCAGGCCTAACTGCGTGCGGAGGAAATAAAGACAACAACGCAATGGACAATACTCAAAATGACTTACGCAACACTTCTACAAACGATGGAGTTGATAACAATATCCCAATGGATAACACCGATCAGCCGACCAAGTCAGTTGAAGCAGCGCAAAATGTAGAAGATATGAAGGAAGTTGATGATGCATATGTGCTTCGTGATAATAACAACGCCTATGTAACAGTAGACCTAGCTGGAAATGACGCAGCGGACAACAATGATAACGGCAAGGTGAACACCGTAACGTATAACGGCGATACTTACCATGAAGTTTCAACTGATTTTGAACAAAAAATTGCGGATCGCGTGAGAGAAGCAGATAGTAAAATTGACAAAGTATACGTGGCGTTTGTCAACACGGGTTTAGACAATATGAATAACAACAATAACGTACCTGGCGTAGATAAAAATGACAACATCTATAAAGATGATGAAAAAGACAACAACCGTGATCCGGAAGATATTGTAGAAGATCCAAAAGATATGATGGATCGTAACAACAAAGATCAATAACATAAAAAGGCCTCTGAATCACCAGAGGCCTTTGGTTCATTAACTAAGTTCAAGTAAAGAAATAAAAATCGGAAGAACACAGCAAGAAACGGCTGAAATAAAATCAAGCTCGTTCTGTTTTTTTGCAGAAAGCGTGAACTCCATCAAAATAATTGTCAGGATACTCATGAAAAGCGTTGCATAAAAAAGAAAATCGCGCTGACTTTCCACTAAAAACAACACCGCATTTAAAATTAAAATAACGGCATAAAGAAACTTAAGCAGCACGTGAAGCTGCATGCTGAATTTATTCTCTTGTTTGTAGCGCAAGATATAGACAAAAAAGAAAATAAATAAAGTTAATTGCCATGAGGCAGGAAGTAACTGCTGCCATAGATTGTCCAAGAAACTCATTCCTCCTATAAAACGATGATGCATATATGTATAACATACATTTTTATTTTAAAAGTGAAGGGTATCTTTAGGCAAGAACAATTCTTCCTTTTTTATTCTTTTTCTTATACAGGCTCTCAACATAAAAAAAGAACGGTCGCAATGACCATTCTTTTTACTTCACTTCAATTAAAACCTTCGTACCGTCTGGAAACTCATCTACTTGATGTGAAATCCAAGACCCGGCGCCTCGGTTGTCTGAAGGCTTTACATATTCAATATCTGCGCCGCTTCCGCCTTCTTCACAAAAGGCCATCGGAAACTCATCTCGGTCATAGCCGCTTTTAGTCGCAATGCCTTTTAAAGACTCACGGCGGTTTTCTTCAGCACCGTCTCGATCGATTGTACAAACAGCCGATTTTCCTTTATCGATTGCATGTTGAATGTGCGCTGCAGTTTCAGGGTAACGATCAGCAGGGAAGGAAATGACTTCATCGTAGGAGGTATTCGTTGAAGAGTTCTGCTCTAACGGATTTCCTTCAATCATAACAATAACGGCTATTACTAAAATTAAAATACCAGAAACAATTTTTTTCAACCTGTAAAACTCCTTTATAAAACGTTTATCACTCTTATTGTAAAGTAATAAGAAAAAAATGTAAAAACATATAATGGAACTAGCTAGAATTCATAAGACAAACATAAGCTCACGTTCAGCTGCTGAACGTGAGCTTATGTCTAATGATGAGAGTGGTGATGATGCGTTTCGTTTTCAGCTGGCTGCAGTGAATGTAACTCTTCTTTTGATAATTTGCCTACTGCGACTTGCTGAGTAGGAAGGATGTGCTCACCGCGAGCATTAATATCGGTTTTAATATAGTAAATACCATCCTCTTTAAAGGCTGCTTTTGCTTTATACATACTGCCGTCATAATGTGCCTTTATTGTTTCAACTTTACCGGGAGCATCTTTTTTCCACACGTTAAACTGAACGATTTTGGCATCATCCACCGTTTTATTTTCTTGCATCACATGGACTTCTAACACCTGTGTGATCTGTGGCTCTATATTTTCAGGAAGCATCACATGCGCCGACAGAGGCTTTTGCTGCTTGTAGAGCTGGTCTGCGTCACTGTTTACGGAGCACGCGGAAAGCCCAAGCGTACTGAGTATGACTAGTCCGGACATTTTCCATTTGTTCATTGTTACTGCACCTCACATCGTTTCATAAATCATGCGTTTAAAAATCGCTTCAATGCTGGAATTCGTTTGATAACAAAGAAATCTAAAAGCCACACGATAACTAAGGACAGTCCGACTAAAGGAAAGAGGATACCAAACACGACGATTATACACGTCACGATTCGCATTGCACTTCCTTCAGGAACTTTAGGAGCCCCCATGTTTTTAGCTGGTTTTCTCTTCCACCACAGTAAGGCTCCGCTGATAGCGATACCAGCAATTCCGATACAAATAATAAGGCCCATAAGCTGATTGATAAATCCAAACTGTGTGCCTTTATGAAGCGTAATACCAAGCGCAATCAATTTGCCCATAAATCCATAGTTGTCGTACCGATAATCGGCTAACACAGCTCCGGTATATTGATCAAGGTGAATGGTTGCTTCATCTTGAGCTCTTGGTGAAAAAACGGAGAGCGTATACACACCTTGAGCGTCTTGCGGAATAGAAATGGTGTAGCCGTCGTGCATATGCTGTTCTTTTGCAATCCCTACAATGTCATCAAGCGATACTTTTGTATATTGCGAAGCTGTGGAGCTTGGCACTTCTAACGTTTCAGCTCCCCAAGGCACGTCCGCAACATCTTTTGTTTGCACGGTTGAAGTAGGAGCACTTCCTACCCAAATAGACGAAGGGTACCCAACACCTGCGTTTGTGGCGACTTGCTGAAACGCATTGCCCCACAGTCCTGACCACGGAAGTCCTGTTAGTACGAGAAAAAGCATCCCCGCTGAAATCCAAAAGGCCGGTACTGCATGAAGGTCACGTATCAGTACGTTTTTACCTTTTGAAAAACGAGGAATCAGCACGCCTTTTACTTTGTCTTTTTTGCGCGGCCACCATAAAAAAGCGCCGGTTACAATTAAGACAATTGCCCAGCAGGCCGCAAGTTCTACGATACGATCACCTGCTGTTCCCGCCATCAGCTCTCCGTGAAATTCTTCAATTTGATTCATCAAGCGACTGGAATCATCTACTTTTCCTATGATGCGACCATTGTGAGGGTTAACAAACATCGTATATGTATGGTCTTTTAATGAAATTCCTACTTCTGACGAACGAGTAGAGCGATTACTGGGCTTATACGTCAACACATCAGCGTCTGGATACTTTTCCTTTACAGCCTGTACTTGTGTTGAAGGGGATACGGACTGTGACTGAGCTTGTACATGATAGAAGTCGTGATACAGTTTTTCTTCAATTTGAGGCTTGAATAAATACATCCCCCCAGTAACAGCTAATATAAGAAGAAACGGAGTAAACATTAAACCTGCATAAAAATGCCAGCGCCATATGGCTTTGTATAGACCTTGAGAACGCGCCGTGCTTTTTTTCGTTGTACTCGCTGATTCTTCGCGCTTTTCCTGCATCGTTTTTTCCTCCTTTTTACTAACTAACGTGCTTTTATTATAGAAGGAAAGGGAGAATTAGCCATCACCCCTGAGAGTGATTGTTGGGGTTTATAAGAGGAAGGGGGTAATAAAAAAACAGCTCGTAAAAGCTGTTAGTTCATTAAGCCATTTTGAAACGCATAGCTTGTCAGCTGCACGCGGTTTTCTAAATGAAGCTTGCTTAAAATATTTTTCAAATGGCTTTTTACCGTGTGTTCAGAAATAAATAACTGCGCGGAGATATCGCGGTTTGACAGTCCTTTAGCCACTAATTGAAGTACTTCAAGCTCCCGTGCAGAAAGGGGAGTGTCTGGCTTTGTAATCGATGTTTCCTGCGGAAACTCTTTTAAAATTTGAAACGCAATTTCTTTTGACATAGGAACTTCATCTAAAGCGAACGCACGCAAATAGTCGTACCACACTTCAGACTGCAGGTTTTTTAACAAATAGCCCTGGGCGCCTTTTTTCAGCGCATCAAACAAATCTGTAATATCGTCTGAAACCGTGATGACCACAATTTTAACATACGGAAACTGAAGCTTAATTTGTTTTGTCGCTTCTAATCCATTCATCACGGGCATTTTAATATCCATTAGCACAATGTCAGGCATTAATTTTTCGGTTAGTTCGATTGCTTCCTGCCCGTTGGTTCCTTCGCCAACAATCATAAAATCTTCATATTCTTCTAAAATATCGCGAATGCCTTCTCTTGCGTGAGCGTGATCATCTACAATCAAAATACGAAACGGCTGCATTTACGTAACCTCCTTTTTAATACTAACAATGGTCTGGTTCTGTTTTCGTTGAATGGAAAAGTCCCAGTTCATATCTTTAGCACGATCTTTCATAATTTGCAGGCCAAGACCGGCCTTAAGAGATTCAGAGGTGAAACCTATACCGAAATCTGTAATTTCACAAATCCATCCGCCTGCCGTTTCACCGGCTGTAATCCAGATTTTATTTGTTTTTGCATGTTTAATGACGTTCATAGCAGCTTCTTTCACACAGGCAAACAGCTCATTTTTTTCTTTTCTCGAAAGCGTTGTTTCTGACAGTCTCCAATCTAAATTGACATCTAGTAAATGAGTATGTGTTAAATCATCGACGTATTGATGAATGCTTTCAGTCCAGCTTTCTGAAGAGTCTGAAGGAGAGTGCTTTAAATTTGTAATCGCTTGGCGCGTATCGTCATGAACATGCTGCAGAGTTTGCTTCATTCGGATAAAATCAGGATCCTGCTCTAAGTTGTTTTTTCTTCCGAACTTGTTCATTTTAACAGATAGGAGAAACAGCGACTGCGCAATGCCGTCATGCAGTTCACGAGCTAATTTTTCACGCTCAATAAGCGCAGCTTTCTTTTCTTTTTCTTGCCTTAGTTCCTCTTGCATTTTTTCTAAAATAGAAAATAAATAGCGGACAAAGACAAGCGTTACAAAAAAGACAAGCAGCGGAGAAAGAACATTTCCCATGTCCATTGAGATGTAAGGGAGCAAAAAGGCATGGCGAACATACTCCCAAAGTGCGATGGTCAGAGTTGGAAGAAGCAAAATCAGCCATTTAATTTGTCTATATTTCACGGTATCCCTTCTTTCATCCATAAAATGTGTCTATATTTTATCATTTGAGCGGAAAATTACTAGAGGAAAGAAGAGAAATCACTCTTAGGGGTGAGTGGATAAAGTTAATAAAGAAAATCTTATCTGCAATATCATACAAGAAAAATTCTCGAGTCAATGGTATGGTTAAAAAGCTTAAGATGTGACAAGGAGTGATTTATTAATGGCAAAAGAAATTCGGACAGCGCACGTTGACGCTGATTTACATATTGAAGCTTATCGTTTTAAAGGAATTATGCAAAAGTTTCCTGCTCATTTTCACGAGTATTATGTGATTGGATTTATTGAAGAAGGTCAGCGTCATTTAATTTGCCAAGGCAAAGAATACATCATTAATCCAGGCGATTTGCTGCTGTTTAATCCGTATGATGTTCATAGCTGTGAACAAATAGACGGCAAAACGCTTGATTATCGCTGTATTAACGTAACGCCAGACGCGATGAAAAAAGCTGTTTTTGACATTAACGGCAGTGAAAGTCTTCCGCGTTTTAACAGCAATGTGGTACAAAGAAGTGAGGCTGTCTCTAGTTTAAAAGAGCTTCATTTACAAATTTTAAATGGTGAACGGGAGTTTAAGAAAGAAGAGTTATTTTTATATTTGCTAGAAGAGCTCATGCACGATCATTCAAACCTTTCCTTTTTTTCGTCAGCTGCTGACACGTCTGATGAAATCAAAACAATCTGCAGCTATTTGGAAGACAACTATACAAACAAGATCACGCTGGATGAATTAAGTAAGCTAATTGGATGGAGCAAATACCGGCTGCTGCGCTCTTTTACAAAGCAAAAAGGAATCTCTCCATACAGCTACTTAGAAACAGTTCGAATCAATCAGGCTAAAAAGCTTCTAGAACAGGGACAAAAACCGATTGACGTCTCCTTTTTAACTGGATTCAGTGATCAAAGTCATTTGACTCGATTTTTTAAAAGTCAGGTGGGGCTAACGCCAAAACAATACATGAAAATCTTTGAAAGTGAAAAGAAAATAGAATGCTAGTAATAGCTTAAAAAGGAGAGAAGAGCTGTGGATCATTTAGCTGCTTATATGCTGATGGCGCTGGTTATGTCAATGATACCTGGTGCTGATACGATTCTTATCATGAAAAATACGCTTCATCACGGAGCAAAAGCAGGACGTTTTACCATACTCGGCATGGCTACAGGCCTCACGTTTTGGACGTTAATTGCTGTGCTTGGCTTGTCTGTTGCTATCGCGCAGTCGGTGTATCTGTTCAACACCATTAAATATATAGGTGCCGCGTATTTATTTTACTTAGGTATCAGGGTATTTCTGACAAAAAATACGCTCTCATTGGAGCACATTTCAGAAGAAGAAAAAGCTGTTAAGCCTTCATCTAATCACGCCTATAAAGAATCATACATACAGGGAGCTCTTAGTAATTTTCTTAACCCTAAAACGGTATTGGTTTATATTACATTCATGCCACAGTTTATCAACTTGGATGCTCACACAAATCAGCAGCTGCTTATGCTTGGTTTTATTCTTACACTCATAGCGGTAAGTTGGTTTTTAATCTTAGTGTATGTAGTAGATTACGTGAAAAAATGGCTTAAAAAACCGATGTTTCAAAAAGTTTTTCAGAGATGCAGCGGAGTGCTGCTGATTGGTTTTGGAATAAGAACAATCGTGTAATAGTAGCTAGTAAGCAAAAAAGAGGCTGGGATAAAAATATGTTAGTTGAAGGAAGATCCGAATGAGTTTGATTCTTGATGGAGAATCAAACTCGTTCGGATTTTTTTATTAGTATGGTGAACATAGCCTTCATATATTTATTCAGTTATTTCTAGCTGTTGATTGGAGGGCAAGGCGAAGACTCCTGCGGGAAAAGCGGAACAGGTGAGACCCCGCAGAAGCGCAAGCGACGAGGAGGCTCACCGGCCGGCCGCGGAAAGCGAAGCCATGCACGGAAATCAACAGCAGTGTAACAAGCCACCGATACTAGTTCATGTATTCAATTTTATCGTCTTTAAATTGTATTGATTTAGCTATGTCTCAATCTCTTTTCTTAACGTTTAAAAACACGTAAACGAAACAATTTGTCGTGTATCGACACCGAAAATGGTCCAAAAACGTCCGTTCCATCTAAATCCTGCAACCGATCGCGGTCCTACAAAAATAGGGAAATACCAGAAGCTAGAGCCGTTTCTAAGCCATATGAACGTATTGCGGAATAGACAAAGAGAAATGGCTCCTGGGTCAACAGCAAATGGAGTTGCCGTTTGCTGAGCTGGAATAAATGCCGGCGGAGGGGAAGTTGGAGCTTGCTGCGGGTCAGGTGTAGGTAAACCGCCTGGTGGTCTAGGTGGACCGGGCGGGAGTTGAGGTCCAGGAAATCGTGCTGGGTAAAAATAAAAATCCATGTAATTAATGTCCATTTTTTAAGCACCTCTATTTTCTTAATCACTATTTTATAAAGTATGAGAAAGCTGCCTAAAGGGATTGGGCAACTATAGCTTTTTTTACATAGGTCTTTTTTATGAAGAAAAGTTTGGTTCTTAAGTCGGGAATGAATTCCTTCATGAACTCGATAAAAACTGAATAGGATAAAACAGAGTGTGTTTTTAGAGGAGGACTTTTCATGGATAACAATCCAAAAAAGATGTTTACACCGGTTAAGACCTATCAACCTTTCCACAGTATCTATGATCCGTGCCGGCCGATAGGAGTTAAATATTATTCTACGCCGCCTCAATTATACATGGGATTTCAGCCCGCGAATCTGCAGCAGTTTTCACCGAAAGAAGCGCTAAAAAAAGGAACGCTGTGGCCGGCTTTTTGGGACTACTATGAAAATCCATACAAAGACAAAGATAAGAAGAGGGATGAAGAATGAAAAAACTACCTCCGGAGTACTATCAGGATTTAGAAGAAATACAGGCGATTGATTTTGCACTTGTAGAATTAACGCTGTATTTAGATACCCATCCAAATGACCAGCAGGCTATGCAGCAGTTTAACGAATACGCGCAGCAGGCTATGCAGTTAAAAAGAAACTTTGAAACAAAGTACGGGCCGCTCCAGCAGTATGGAAACAGCTATACCGACGGGAAGTGGAGCTGGGGAACAAGCCCTTGGCCATGGCAAATATAAGCAGATAAAGGCGGGAACTATATGTGGGTGTATGAAAAGAAATTGCAGTATCCAGTTAAAGTAAGTACGTGTAATCCAACGCTTGCCAAATATTTAATGGAACAGTACGGGGGAGCGGACGGAGAGCTTGCAGCTGCACTTCGTTATTTGAATCAGCGCTATACCATTCCCGATAAAGTTGTTGGACTGCTAAACGATATCGGGACAGAAGAGTTTGCTCATCTTGAAATGATTGCGACGATGATTTATAAGCTAACAAAAGATGCAACGCCGGAGCAGCTGAAGGCAGCTGGATTGACAGAACACTATGTAAACCATGATAGTGCACTTTATTACAATAATGCTGCTGGCGTTCCGTTTACAGCTACGTATATACAGGCAAAAGGAGATCCGATTGCAGATCTTTATGAAGACATAGCGGCAGAAGAAAAAGCAAGAGCTACATATCAATGGTTAATTGATATATCAGATGATCCAGATTTAAACGACAGCTTACGATTTTTACGAGAAAGAGAGATTGTTCATTCACAGCGTTTCCGTGAGGCCGTGGAGATTTTAAAAGATGACAGAGACAGGAAGAAAATCTTTTAACTAGCAAAAAACATCCCTCTTTGCGAATGCAAATGAAAGAAGGGATGTTTTTTATTATGGCAGCGTTGATTATGCGCTAGAACTGCAGTGACAAGAAACAACCTTTAATGTTCCTTCAACATCTTTCCAAATTCGCGTATAGCAGTATTCGCCTCCAATAGATTCACCAGTTGCCAGCGACCCATTTAACGCTACTTTTGTAACGGTAACGGCAAGTTCTTGAAACAGTTTAATTTCTTGTTCCAACACTTCGATGCCCGCTATATCAAGGCTTTTTGAACGATGAGCATTTATATCTTGCTCTTTTGACAACCATTGCCCAAAGTGATTCACAAAAATAAGCTCATCTGAAAGTAATTCTTCTAATAACTCTACGTTATTAGAAAGCATGGCTGAGCGAAGCATTTCTTCGTATTCTATCACTCTTGCTTGGTTCATTTTTAATCCTCCTTTACGCCTTGTGTAACTCTTTTCTATTTCCACCTTACTTTTCCTTTAAACTTCTTCCTTTAATAGATTGTGTTAAATTATGTTAATCAAGGGGATAAGTGGACTAATTTTCTGTAAGCATAAAATATTCTGAAAGACTCCATTATTTACCTTTAAATGGTATAAAATTAGAGTGAAAGAACCTTTTCTTTCCACTTGTCTAGTTATCTTTTTACTATTAAGAGGCAGTTTTTTATACTTGTAATTGTAGCGGAATGAACGTTCATTCCGTTTTTGGAAAGAGGTGATAAAGTGGAATCTACTCCAACAAAACAAAAAGCGATTTTTTCTGCTTCGCTTCTGCTGTTTGCAGAAAGAGGATTTGATGCAACCACGATGCCAATGATTGCAGAAAATGCCAAAGTAGGAGCAGGAACAATTTATCGCTACTTTAAAAATAAAGAAAGCCTTGTAAACGAACTGTTTCAGCAGCATGTAAACGAGTTTTTACAGTGTATTGAAAGCGGCCTGGCTAACGAAAGAGAAGGATATCGAGATGGATTTCATCATATCTTTGAAGGTATGGTGACATTCACTAAAAATCATCCTCGTGCGCTTGGCTTTATTAAAACTCATAGTCAAGGAGCTTTTTTAACAGAAGAGAGTCGCTTAGCCTATCAAAAGCTGGTGGAATTTGTTTGCACGTTCTTCAGAGAAGGACAAAAGCAAGGCATTATTAGAAACCTTCCTGAAAATGCGCTCATTGCTATTTTATTTGGAAGCTTTATGGAAGTATATGAAATGATTGAAAATGACTATTTATCTTTAACTGATGAACTTCTTGCCGGCGTAGAAGAGAGTCTGTGGGCAGCACTTAGCAGACAATCATGAAACTTAACAAGTGAAAGAGGGATAACATGACAATTAAAGAAATGCCTCAGCCAAAAACATTTGGAGAGCTTAAAAACTTACCGTTATTAAACACAGATAAACCGATTCAAACGCTGATGAAAATTGCAGATGAATTAGGGGAAATCTTTAAATTTGAAGCGCCTGGACGTGTGACGCGCTACTTATCCAGTCAGCGTCTAATTAAAGAAGCATGCGATGAATCCCGCTTTGATAAAAACTTAAGTCAAGCGCTTAAATTTGTGCGTGATTTTGCAGGAGACGGTTTATTTACAAGCTGGACGCACGAAAAAAACTGGAAAAAAGCGCATAATATCTTACTTCCAAGCTTCAGTCAGCAAGCGATGAAAGGCTATCACGCGATGATGGTCGATATCGCCGTGCAGCTTATTCAAAAGTGGGAGCGTCTAAATGCAGATGAGCATATTGAAGTACCGGAAGATATGACGCGCTTAACGCTTGATACAATCGGTCTTTGCGGCTTTAATTACCGCTTTAACAGCTTTTATCGCGATCAGCCGCACCCGTTTATTACAAGTATGGTTCGTGCACTGGACGAAGCGATGAACAAGCTGCAGCGAGCAAATCCGGATGACCCTGCCTACGATGAAAATAAGCGTCAGTTTCAAGAAGATATTAAGGTGATGAACGATCTAGTAGATAAAATTATCGCAGATCGCAAGGCAAGCGGTGAACAAAGCGATGATTTATTAACGCATATGCTAAACGGAAAAGACCCAGAAACAGGTGAACCGCTTGATGATGAGAACATTCGCTATCAAATTATTACGTTCTTAATTGCGGGACACGAAACAACAAGTGGTCTTTTATCATTTGCGCTGTATTTCTTAGTGAAAAATCCACATGTATTACAAAAAGCAGCAGCAGAAGCAGCACGAGTTTTAGTAGATCCTGTTCCAAGCTACAAACAAGTCAAGCAGCTTAAATATGTGGGCATGGTCTTAAACGAAGCGCTGCGCTTATGGCCGACAGCTCCTGCATTTTCTCTATATGCAAAAGAGGATACGGTGCTTGGAGGAGAATATCCGTTAGAAAAAGGCGATGAACTGATGGTTCTAATTCCTCAGCTTCACCGTGATAAAACGATTTGGGGAGACGATGTGGAAGAGTTCCGCCCAGAGCGTTTTGAAAATCCAAGCGCGATTCCGCAGCATGCGTTTAAACCGTTTGGAAACGGTCAGCGTGCGTGTATCGGTCAGCAGTTCGCTCTTCATGAAGCAACGCTTGTACTTGGCATGATGCTAAAACATTTTGATTTTGAAGATCATACAAACTACGAGATGGATATTAAAGAAACTTTAACGTTAAAACCTGAAGGCTTTGTTGTAAAAGCAAAATCAAAAAAAATTCCGCTTGGTGGCATTCCTTCACCTAGCACGGAACAGCCTGCTAAAAAAGCACGCAAAAAGGTAGAGAACGCTCATAATACGCCGCTGCTTGTGTTATACGGCTCAAATATGGGAACAGCTGAAGGAACGGCGAGGGATTTAGCAGATATTGCGATGAGCAAAGGATTCGCACCTCAGGTTGCAACGCTTGATTCCCATGCAGGAAATCTTCCGCGTGAAGGAGCTGTTTTAATTGTAACGGCTTCTTATAACGGACATCCACCTGATAACGCAAAGCAGTTTGTCGACTGGTTAGACCAAGCGTCTGCTGATGAAGTAAAAGGCGTTCGCTACTCCGTATTTGGATGCGGCGATAAAAACTGGGCAACTACCTATCAGAAAGTGCCTGCTTTTATCGATGAAACGCTAGCCGCTAAAGGGGCAGAAAACATCGCTGAACGCGGTGAAGCAGATGCAAGTGACGACTTTGAAGGCACTTACGAAGAATGGCGTGAACATATGTGGAGTGACGTAGCAGCTTACTTTAACCTTGACATTGAAAACAGTGAAGAAAATGCGTCTACGCTTTCACTTCAATTTGTTGACAGCGCTGCGGACATGCCGCTTGCGAAAATGCACGGTGCTTTTTCGGCGAACGTTGTAGCAAGCAAAGAACTACAAAAACCAGGCAGTGAACGAAGCACGCGTCATCTTGAAATTGAGCTTCCAAAAGAAGTTTCTTATCAAGAAGGAGATCATTTAGGTATTATTCCTCGCAACTATGAACGAATAGTAAATCGTGTAACGACAAGGTTCGGTCTAGATGCATCACAGCAAATCCGTTTGGAAGCTGAAGAAGAAAAATTAGCGCATTTGCCACTCGGTAAAACCGTATCAGTAGAAGAGCTTCTGCAATATGTGGAGCTTCAAGATCCTGTTACGCGCACACAGCTTCGCGCAATGGCTGCTAAAACGGTCTGCCCGCCGCATAAAGTGGAGCTTGAAGCCTTGCTTGAAAAGCAACCGTACAAAGAAAAGGTGCTGGCAAAACGCTTAACAATGCTTGAACTGCTTGAAAAATATCCGGCGTGTGAAATGGAATTCAGCGAATTTATCGCTCTTCTTCCAAGCATGCGTCCGCGCTATTACTCAATTTCTTCATCACCTCGCGTCGATGAAAAACAAGCAAGCATCACGGTTAGCGTCGTCTCAGGAGAGGCGTGGAGCGGATATGGAGAATATAAAGGAATTGCGTCGAACTATCTTGCTGAGCTGCAAGAAGGAGATACAATTACGTGCTTTGTTTCCACACCGCAGTCAGGCTTTACGCTGCCAAAAGATCCTGAAACACCGATCATCATGGTCGGACCAGGAACAGGCGTCGCGCCGTTTAGAGGCTTTGTGCAGGCTCGCAAGCAGTTAAAAGAACAAGGACAGTCGCTTGGAGAAGCGCATTTATACTTTGGCTGCCGTTCACCTCATGAAGACTATCTGTATCAAGAAGAGCTTGAAAATGCACAAAATGAAGGTGTCATTACGCTTCATACCGCTTTTTCACGCGTACCAAATCAGCCGAAAACATATGTTCAGCACGTTATGGAACAAGACGGCACGAAATTGATTGAACTTCTTGATCAAGGAGCGCACTTCTATATTTGCGGAGACGGAAGCCAAATGGCACCTGACGTTGAAGCAACGCTTATGAAAAGCTATGCTGATGTTCATGAAGTAAGTGAAGCAGACGCTCGCTTATGGCTGCAGCAGCTAGAAGAAAAGGGCCGATACGCAAAAGACGTGTGGGCTGGGTAAATAAAAAATAACCTCCGCTATTTAGCGGAGGTTATTTTTTATAGTCAGATTGAGACATGACTAACCCCACCTCATTTATAGCGCCTTAGCGTTTCTTCTGCGTGACAGCAAATTTTTTCAATTAGCTCCTGAGGTTCTTCAATTAAAGCATGAGCACCTAAGGTATAGAAAAAAGAAGCCATGTAGTTTAATTCATTTCCATCAGTTATCGTATCGATATAGCCACTGCCATCACGCGCCACCTTCACGTGATTTTCAAGCCACGGAACGCCTTTACACTGACGAACGCCTTCGTGCGTCAAGGTTACTTTTAACGAAATCGGCTGTGAGTTTACCGGTTCTGTTTCAAGCCATTCTTTTAACGTAAGAGACATCTTTTCGTCTTTTTCTAAAACTTTTAACGAGTGAATACGATCTGCTCGAAACAATAATACTTTTTGCTTATCGCAGGAATAAGCGGGGCAGTACCACAAGCCGTTATGAGCATAAATGCCAAGGGGTTTGACTTCTTTTCTTGTTTGACCCGTCTTTGAATCATAAAGAAATTCAATATATTTTCCTGTAAGGCTTGCTTCTAGAAGCTCTTTTAAATAAGGAGTGTCTAAGTTTCTTTTAGGATTCCAAAACGCAATATGAGCACTTATTTTATCTACTTTTTTCTTCGTTTCTTCAGACAGGTACACATAAAATTTTTGAAGAGCCGCATGAATTTCTGCATCAAACGGAAGGTCATGATAATACTGCAGAGCTTGATAAGCAAAAAAGATCGAAATAGCTTCTTCTTCCGTAAACAAGATAGGAGGGAGAATACGGTTTTTTAACACTCTGTAACCACCGCTCCGTCCTTTTTCACTGTAAAGAGGCAGTCCTAATTCACTTAAGTCCAGCAAATAGCGCTGAACGGTCCGTACAGAAAGGCCAAATTCCTCCGCTAGTTCTTTTGCCGTAAACGTTCTTTTTGTATTAATAAACATAAGCATATCAACAAGCCGTCTAGACTTAGCCATTTATTTTCACCTTTTTCTTTTAATATGACAAAAAGTGTCGTATTAAGATGATATCATACAGAAACAGTAAAGTTGAAAGGAGAAAAGGGAATGAAGAAAAAAATCGTCGTATATATTGCCGCAAGCTTAGACGGGTATATCGCAAGAGAAAACGGAGAGATTGACTGGCTAGAAAGTGTAGAAGGAGAGGGAGACAACGGCTACGAAGCGTTTTATCAAACGTGTGATGCGGTCGTTATGGGAAAGGCTACGTACGATCACGTGCTGAAGCTCACACCCGAGTTTCCGTATCTCGATAAAAAGTGCTACGTGTTTAGCCGCTCAGCTCAAGGAAAAGATCAGTATGTGGAGTTTATAAACGAAAGCGTGACGTCATTTCTCCACAACCTCAATCAAGGTACGAAAAAAATATGGCTGGTGGGAGGTGCTGATATTCTCGCTGATTTCTTAAAAGCAAACAGGGTGGATGAATTTATTATATCGGTTATTCCTGTTTTGCTTGGAGCTGGTATTCCATTGTTTAAGCCAGGAATTCCAGAAGTGAACTTCAAGCTCACTAATATGAAGCAGTACGGACAAATTGCTCAGCTGTATTACAAAAGAGGATAAGCCTTTTGCGGAGCATTCAATTCCTGTTATTTTAGGGACAGTGACATCAAGACCGGCTTTTTTTCATAGTATATTTTTGGGGTGAAAAAATGCCAAGAGTAAATTATCGAGATTCAGACGTTGCTTTAATGGCAAGGATGATGAGAGCAGAAGCTGAAGGCGAAGGAAAACAAGGCATGCTGTATGTTGGAAATGTCATTGTAAATCGCCTTAAAGCAAACTGTTTAGATTTCAAGAATTTAAGATCCGTTCCGCAAGTTATTTATCAGGTGCAGGGAGGCAACTATTCGTTCGAGGCTGTTCAAAAAGGAAATGTATTTTATCAACGAGCAAGAGGTGTTGAAAAAAGGTTAGCCAAAAAGAATTTGGATTATTGGAGAGAACACCCGGGGAAATATGCACTGTGGTACTTTAATCCATCCGCTCCATGCCCTCCAACATGGTACGGTCAACCCGCTTCTGGTCAATACAAAAATCATTGCTACTATGAGCCAAAGCCTGGAACATGCGCTAGCGTTTATAACGGGTAGATAGCTTAGAAGATATGCTGCGCTTTGAAAGTCTGGCCTCAAATCCAAACCGTTAGCTGCAGGTGACAAGGTAATTCTTCTTCATATAATAAGAGAAAGCCCTCTTTTCATAAAGAGGGCTTTTGCTAATTGGTGCATGTCTCATTTTGCTTCAAATTTTATGTTTTTACCAGCAGCAAATTCGGATTGATCCTTCGCTTTTGTATCCTTTACCACCCAGGACGTCTTTACCTTAGCTGCTGCTAAAATATCTTTGATTTGCTTATCGGTTAAGCCTTTCGTATAAAGGACAAATTCCCTTGTATAGATGTTTTTGTTTTCTTGCTCTTCATCTGCACCGCTGCCAAACCAATATCTTGTTTGCTGATCGTCTTTCATGTTATTAAAAGCTTCTTTATAGTTAGGTAGCTTAACTTGAATATCCGACAGGTAGTTCGTACCGCGTAAAGTAAGAGTCATATGTACTTTGTGAAAATCTTTTTTAGAAGGGCCTGTTAACCCTGATGTTCCAACTTCACTAAATTCTTTTTTCGTCAGCGGTTTAACTGTAGTAGAAACAGAAACTTTTGGATCTGAATTATTTGTCACAACGTCTTCGGTACTGCAGGCACTTAAAATGAACAGCGTTAAAAGAGCATAAACTGCTCCCATCACTTTTTTCTTCATGCTCGTTCTCCTTTGTCATTAATAGATAATGGTACTCATTCGCCATGTTCATTATCTTTACCTTTATTTGTCTCAACGTCATGATTAATGAAGAAAAGTATAGAAACATTAAAAAGAGAAATGCCGAGGCATTTCTCTTTTTGTTCTATGAGTCTGGATTAAGCGAAGTATGCGTATACTCTGGCATACGCTCTTCTTTTTCCGTTAGTTGAGTATCGGGGCTTTGCTGCTCTTGTGAAACAGGAGACAGCGTGGATTTTTGTTCATGATTCATGTTTGTCATTCCTCCTTCTATGAAGTGAGCTGTTAATCAAGCGAAAGCAAATCATCTTGAATTCGCTGTGTCAAAGAGGCAACTTGCTGCGTTAAACTGTCATTTTCCGCCTGGAGTTTTTGATAAGACTGATTTGCTTTTGAACATAGGTAAGGGTCTGTTTCCCACCAGTCCATGCCAATTTCTCTTGCTTTATCAATAGAAGCGACAAGCAGCCGGATTTTTATGGTTAAGAGTTCAACATCAGCAATTTGCACTTTAATATCTCCAGCAATAACAAGACCTTTATCTAATACTTTTTCCAATACTTCTACAATGGTACCCAGATGCCCGTTATGTTCCGCCGCCATTTTTTCACTCCTTGTTATAACACTTTTCCCAGCGGACCTAGATCAATATTTAAATCTTCATTTGTAAAGTTAAACACTGATTTTAGCTCCTCCATTTTGTTCTCTAACTTCATCAACGCCACGCCCAGATCTTCGATTTGAGCGTCCGTCAGGTTTCCGCTGTCGACTCGGCGAATCGCATGTTTTTCAATGAGCTGCCGCAGTAATTCAATGACGGTTAAAACAAGCTGTGCTAGGCCGTGTTCAGCATTTTCCGTACTCAGCTCAATGCGACCGTTCCGTTTAGGGTTATTTTCCATTTCGCAACGCCTCCGTTTCCTGTTCAAACTGCTGAGAAGAAATGATTTGACGATCATGAGAGCCTATCAGCGTTTCTACAGAAGAAATCAGTACGCGCAGATCAAGATAGACTAAATCAATTCCGGCAATTGAAATCAATAAATCACCTTTAATGGCAATTCCTTTATCGAGGATCACATCCAATATATCAATGAGGGCGATGTCTTTTTGCTCGAGCGTTTGTTTTCGCAGCGATGTCATCCCGCATCTTTCTCCGAGCGGAGAGTGTCGATATGATAAGCAGGCCATGGTCCTGTTACTTCAATGTTCAGTCCCATGTTTTTGTAAAGCGCTTGCTTGTTGCTAATGGCTTTTAGAAACGATTCCACATTGCTCTTGGACAAAAGGTAGATGCTGTTCCAGCACATGCTGTAGCTGTCGCCGGTTATTTTTTGACTCCAGTTATTTTTGATTGTGTGGTAAGCGGCGTAGGGACTTATCTCACTGTGCAGGTGATTACAAAGCGAAAGCTGCTCTTTTTCTGTTTCTTCTTCAATCAGCCTTTCTATCTTTTTACGTTCAAAAAACTGCCTGCCCGGAGGTAACGTATTTATTTCTTCTTTTTTCTTTTGGATCGTTTCACTGTATGTCAAGAGGTAGCTCTTTAAATGATTCGTATGGGCATACACTTTTATATTCCATTCTTCAGATTTTTTTAAAAGCTGAAGAGAAGAAAGGGTTTTTTCTTTGTTATCGACAATGCTTTTTTGGCAGCTGTCCTTGCTTTTATAGACAGTACAAAATTTCATTGGAAGAAGCGTGTAGTGCTTCTGTAAGAAAAGAAGGGTCTCATGGTGATGCATAGCTTTGTCTTGCAGCCATTTCATATCTTGCTCTATCTTTTCTTTTAGCATTTCTTCTGAATACTCAACGCTTGGCAAGTCGCATACGAATGCGGTAATATCATCAAAGCAAAGAGTATAGATAGGGTTGTTCTTGTCCATGCCTTCAAGGGCGGGGAAGGAAATTTGCTTAGTTTCTTCGGTTGGAACTAGACCATATAAATAAATGAGCTTTTCCATCTCTTTCAACCTCACTTTTGTTTCTTCGTCATTGATTCCCATCTTTTTAATTCATGTTCTTTTGCTGATTCATATCTAAGCAGCAGTTCTTTTTCTTTTTCCATATATGCATCTTCTGGTATTTCTCCAAGCTCATACATCATTTGAAGATGAACGATTTTTTGCTGAATAAAAGAAACGTCATACAGTTCCTTATCCGCTTCTTCTTTGATTTTTTGCCCAACTTTAACAATGAGCGTGACAGGAGATAACAGCAGTTTATGAATCATACATTCTCTTCTACTTTTAATTGAATATTGATAAAGTTATAAGCGGCCCACGGTCCGGAATATTTAAAATCGGCTTTGTGCTTCCACTTTTCATACAGATCATTTACACGTTCATCAAACTGCGCTTCTTTTTCTCGATCAATTAAAAATGAAGCATTCAAAAGCATCGTTTCAACAATAGGAGGGTTAAGTCTAGACGCTTCAGCCATCGGTTCTAAATGTTGATACAGCTCTTTTTTACAGTCATGCTGAAGCTTTAAAAAGAATTTCTGAGCTGTTTCTCCGTGCGCAATTTGTTTATAAAAATCAGCACTGGCAGAACGCGGATTTCGCACTTGCTGCAAAGAAGAGTCTTGCCCCACTTTTTGTTTCAGCCAGTCCGCTTTCCCAATTACTTTTAGTCCGACTTCTATTTTTCCTTTTAACTGTGGGAAAAGGGAGGAGAACTGTGGATATAAGTTTTCTAACAGCATTTCAACATCTTGTTGACTATGAAATACATTGCCAAAGCTGATTGGAATGACCGAATCATGCTTATTCATTACTTTGGAAATCACCTGCTGGTGCGCTGTGACATTCTCTTTTGTAGGATGATAAATTTTAAGAGGAAAGGCAGCGGCCACTATAGCTGCATCTCGGTAGTGAATGGTAAAAGTAGATCGTTCCTCGTGATCAATCGTGACGCTGCCAAACGTATGCGCCTCGGTGGCAGGAATGCTGCAAAAAATGTAAATGCCCGTTGCTTCACTCATCGATTTCTGTTTCATTCCTTTCCTTTAAAATAATAGGCTTACTTCTCTGCTGGGGAGCTTCGGTAGCGCAGGCTGGTACGTGAAAAAGACGTAATGTTATGCTGCTTATTGACCAGCACTTCATAGATACCAAGCAGTTCATCTTTTGCATAGCGCCTCATATACTCCTGTTCTTCAAAAGCTTCAAGTGTTATTTTCCATCCTCCATTTTGAATCGATTCATACGAAATAATTCGATGAGGAGGAGCGACGTGTTCTTTAAAAAAATCAGTCACGGATTCCATGATTTCGGCTACTTTCACTTCTCTAATCCACCTTTATGAGTTTATAAATCTAAATCTTGCAAAAGGTTTAGCTGTTCAAGTTTGTTTCCGCTGTTATTGGAAGAAAGGAAATCTTCTCTTTCGTTATGAAGCAGCCGAATGGCCTCAGCGTACCTCAGCCATGTGTCCACGCTCGCAATCACGATTCTAGCTTCAATGGTAATCAATTCAATACCAATAACGGAAATACGAGCGAATACGTCAATTACCACACCTTTATCTAAAATGCGGTCAACTACTTCAGCTAGACTAGAACAATCGTTTGATTTGTTAATCGTCATGATGAAAACCCTCTCATGTTGCATAATAGAATAGATGCGTTTGCTAATCTTGCTATTAATGTGCGTGATGTTGTAAAAAATATACAAATAAAACGTACATAAATGTAAAAATAGTATAAAATACCATGATTATTTTTGTTTAGATACGGGTAAAGTTAAGTACATTACTTTTATCCATTGATGATTGAAAACACATACATAAAAAACAAAGGGAGTGGAGAAAGATGAGAAAAGAAGAGCAGCCGGTATTATCTGATTTTATTGAAAAGGACCAATTTGAGTTAAATTCATATTTAACCTCTTTACTTGAAACGACAAGTGAAAAAAAGAAAATCAAAGTTGATGAGTTGAAAACATAAAGGGCTACTTTCCATGTGGAAAGTAGTTTTTTCATTTGTGAACTTGATATATTGGACAAAGAGGTGAGAAAGATGAACCAAAAAGACGTGGTTTCGAAAAGTATTTTAACAAAAGCGACCGGCTTTTTGGCATCCGGTTATACTCATAGTTTAAATCCGTATGCTGGATGTACATTATCCTGCAAATTTTGCTACGTGCGAGAACTACCAATTCAGCGTTTTAAAGAAATGGAGTGGGGAACGTGGTTAGAACTGAAATTCAACGCAGCTGAAGTCTATCAAAAAGAAATACAAAAACTGCGAAAAAAAGAGCAGCCGGTGTGCATTTTTATGTCTTCAGCGACAGATCCCTATCAGCCGGCTGAGCGTAAAGCAGGCATCACTCGGGCTCTTTTAGAAACAATGATCAATCATCCGCCTGATTTTTTACTGATTCAAACAAGATCGCCGCTTGTGACGAGAGATATTGATTTGCTTTTACAGCTTCAAAAAGTATGTGACCTTCGCGTATCGATGACTATTGAAACAGACCGAGAAGATGTAAAACAAATTTTTTCTCCTTATGCTCCGGGGATGAAACTTCGTATGAATGCGTTAAAAAAAGTAAAAGAAAGCGGAATTTTAACGCAAGTAGCCATTGCTCCAATGCTTCCTTTCACGCCTGAATTTCCTGAGAAAATAGAAGGAATGATGGACCGGATTTGCATTGATACCTTGTACTTAGGAGACGGTTCCTTAGGTAAAACGTCTAAAAGGCTAGGGATGCCGGAACTATTTGATCAGCACGGTTTCCTAGACTGGTATGACAAAGACATTCATATCAAAGCCATTCGTTATTTTGAAAAATTTTATCCTTCTTCGATGATTTATCTTTCTCAAGAAGGGTTTGCGCCGTAAAAAAAGAAGGGCCTATATAGCCCTTCTTTTCTCCATATTAATTTTTATACGTATCAAACATGTTTGTGTCATCAGGTACGTTTTCTAAATAACTGATCTTCCCGTTTTTATCTAGCTTAGCAATATCTTTTCCTGTTTGAGTAAATACGCTGCCAGATGCACGTTTTCCGCATACTGCCCAAGGCGTTTCAAACATGTCCGTACCTTCAACTGCTTTCCAGCCTTCGAACATATGCTTAATATCAGCATTTTCTTTAAAAACCATTTTCACAAACAGCTTCCAGTTTTCAATGCCTTGCTTTTCGTGGCCGTTTAAGACAAATACGATATCGTCTGAAAAAAGGCTCACCAATTCTTCAAATGCTTGTTCGCTTGTACGTGATTGATCGAATAAATCAAAATATCTATTTAAGTTTTCCATGATAATCTCCTTTGGGTGCTACAGCACCATTTTTTCTTCTACAGTTGCTTTTAGCATGTCCAGGTTTTCTTTTGGACATTTTTTATGAATTTCATTTGTAAGCGTGGCAATGGTTTGCCGTTTTAAAATGGACTGCCATGAAGATTCGGCTTCTTCCATTAAATCGGATAATAAGCAAATATCTTTGTCTTTTAAATTAAGCATATCGTGAAAAATACCGCTTGATGAATAAAGAGACTGCTTGCCTTCAATGGCTACGTATACGTCATAGATTCGAATTTCTTCCGGCGTTTTCTTTAAGCGAAATCCACCTTTGCTACCAGGAACGGAAGCAAGTAAATCAGCGCTAACCAGCTTGCGAAGAAGCTTTTGAAAATACGTAGGCGAGCCCCCAAGCTGAGTGCTGATAACATCTCCTGGCAGCACAGCTTTTTCAGGTAAAAACGTAAGCAGCAAAATGGCATACACCGATTGCTCAACGCCTGTTTTCATGTGCAAAAACATCATCTCCTGCTATATGTGTACAACGTGGATAATATTTATCCACGTTTAGGTTATCATACCGCTTATGAAGCAAAAAGTAAAGCAGTTACTTAATATACACGCGATATTCGTGTATACTGTGAAAGAAGCAGCAACAAAATACGGAGATGAGAGAATGACAACTATTGCAGATATCGCTCGGCTTGCAGGAGTAGCAAAAAGCACTGTATCCCGCTACCTTAACGGAGGGTCTGTGAGCGATGCGACGAAACGAAAAATTGAAGGAATTATTAAAGAAACAAACTATAGCCCAAATGCTTTTGCTCAAAGCTTAAAAGCAAAAAAAACAAATATCATCGGTGTCATTGTTCCGCGCATGGGTTCTTTTGCGACTTCCCGCACATTAGATGGCATTGACCAAGAACTTAGAGACCACCACTATCAAATGATTGTTTCCAATTCTAATCAAGATTTAGAAAGAGAAATTGAAAATATTTATACGCTGGCTAAGCAGAAGGTAGCCGGTATTATTTTGCTTGCCGTTCAGATTACAAAAGCTCATTTGGAAGCGTTCCGTACGATTTCAATTCCCGTTTTGCTAATTGGACAGGAGCATAAAGAAGTTCACAGTTTAATTCACCAAGATTACGAGGCTGCATGCGACATTGGAAGGTACATAGGGGAAAAAGGGCATAAAAAAATTGCTTTTTTAGGCGTAACTGAAAAAGACATAGCTGTAGGTGTAAAGAGAAAAGAAGGGGTAAAGCAAGGTCTTAAAGACAGCGATTGCGAGATCCGCTGTTATGAAACAAGCTTTAACATGAGCGATGCAATCGGAGCAGCTACGGCAGTGATGAAAGAATTTAACCCGTCCATGATTGTATGTGCGACCGATAACATTGCGCTTGGTACGTTAAAGGCAGCTTATTTAAACGGACTGCGCGTTCCTGAAGATGTATCCATTACCGGCTTTGGAGGCTATGAAATTACAGGTGTGATTCATCCGAGCTTAACAACCGTAAAATATTACTATAAAGAAGCGGGCCAAATGGGAGCACAGCGAATTATCAAGCTAGTTAACGGCGAAGAAGTTGAAAAGCTTACACTTTCGAACTATGAATTGATTGAAAGAGAAAGCGTTGACAATCGTTTTACATAAAAAATGATTGACAGAATGTAGGAGATGCTATAGTATAAATGGTGTAAATACAAACAAATAACTGAACGTATCTCCTAAAGGGGAGTAGCTTTAACAGCAAAGTCGTCATTACAGAGATTATCTCTCGGCTTTGTTGGCGACATTATGTTGTTAGCAAGACCTTTACCGCTTATTTGGTAAGGGTCTTTTTTGTATTTAATTATAAAAAAGGAGGAAAAGGCTCGGACATTTAGAGGAGAAACGTTACATAAAAAGAGAAGGTGGAGGTAACTATGGAGGAACTAATTGGCGTATCAGTGCAAGGTTTGCTGCAAATTATTTTTCTTGATTTAATTTTAAGCGGAGATAACGCGATTGTGATTGCAATGGCGGCTCGTAACGTACCAAAAGACTTACAAAAAAGAGCGATTTTAATTGGAACAGGCGGCGCGATTGGTCTTCGATTATTATTTGCGGCTATTATTGTCCCATTATTAAAAATTCCATTAATCGGAGCGGTCGGCGGCTTGATGCTAGTCTGGATCGCGTATAAATTATTAGCCGATAATCACGAACACGGCGATAACCCTCAAGGTGGAGCAACGGTATGGAGTGCGGTTAAAACGATTATTATCGCAGATGCGGTCATGTCATTAGATAACGTATTAGCTCTAGCTGGTGTAGCTCATGAATTTGTTCCAATTATGATTGGTGTATTAATTTCAATTCCGATTATTATTTGGGGAAGCAGCTTTATTATGAAAGCAATGGAAAAATTTCCGATTATCATTTACGCTGGAGCGGCGATGCTCGCATGGTCTGCTGGAAAAATGATTGTTGAAGATAAAATTATTGGTGGATTTGTTCCAAGTACAGCTTTACATCTTGCTGTTCAAGTTATCTTAACGATTGCAGTTGTAAGTATTGGATACATGAAAAACAAAAAAATGAAAAAAGAACAAGCCCACGCAGCTTAATAAAAAAAGAGCGTACGGATGATCCGTACGCTCTTTTTTATGATTCGGGATAGTGCATAAGTAAAAAAAAGCTTGCTTCTTCTTCAGATGAATTGATATAGCTGTGAGAGGTATTTCCTGAAAAATGCAGAGCGTCTCCTGAGACTAATTCATGTTCTTCACTTTCAAAACGAACCGTTAATTCTCCTTCTTTAATAAGTAAGTATTCATCTCCTAAGTGAGTTTTTGCTTCGTGCACGCATCCGGGCTTTAATGTGACAATGTAAATTTCAAACTTTTTTTCCGGGTGATAAGGAAAAAAAGAATACACTAAGTAATCACCTTTGTTGTCCGTGATGGGATCTAGCTGTTTTATGCTTACTTTCTGCACATCCGGAGTGTCTTCTTTTATAAATACAGAAAAAGAGACTTGAAGGCCGTTCGCAATCTTCCAAAGCGTAGTAACTGTCGGACTGGATTTACCTTTTTCAATTTGTGCAAGCATTGCTTTGCTCACACCTGTTAATTCAGAAACTTGATCAAGCGTCAAATTTCGATTTTTTCGTAGTTTAACAAGATTTTTAGCAATAATATCTTGAATCGCGTCCATTGTTGTACTCCTTTAATGATTATAAAGATAGTATAACATACCGTTGTTTAATATAACGTATAGATGTATAATATAGCAGAAAAGGAGGGAGTACGGTGATCGCAGAAAAAGCAGTACAGCAGAGAGAAAAAGTGGATCTAACGTTCAGACAAGGGGCCAAGGACTGTGTCCCTACGCTACTCGGTTACATAAGCATAGGGCTTGCCGCCGGGATTGTCGGCGTGTCCTCGCATCTTTCCGTTATGGAAGTTACTTTATTATCAGCGCTCGTGTATGCCGGGGCTGCTCAGTTTATTATTTGTGCACTGATGGTTGCGAACAGTTCGATTTCAGCTATTATTCTCACAACATTCATCGTTAACTTACGACATTTTCTTTTGAGTGCTACGGTCGCACCTAAATTCGCAAAATATTCGTTATTAAAAAACGTCGGAATTGGAGCGCTTCTGACGGATGAATCATTTGGAGTGGCTTCAAATAAAATTGCAAAAGGGGAGCCAATTAATGACCGCTGGATGAACGGATTAAATATAACGGCTTACGTCAGCTGGATTATCGCCTGTACGATGGGAGCCATTTTTGGGCATTTGCTATCTGACCCGGAAGCCTTTGGATTTGATTTTGCCTTAACGGCTATGTTTTTAGCTCTGCTTGTTTTACAAATCGAAAGCGTGTTACCTTCAAAACTTAATCATTATTTACGTTTAATTCTTTATATGGCGATTATTATGATTGTGCTGTCTTTTTTGGTACCTTCACATGTAGCTGTCTTAATTTCAACGATTATTGTAGCGACGATTGGGGTGGTGACGGATAAATGAGTATCCACTATTCAACACTTATCATTATTTTAGGGTGTGCCCTTGTTACCGTAGTTCCTCGTATTGTTCCGTTTTTAGTTGTGCGTAACATCGCGCTGCCAGAACCCGTATTAAAATGGCTGTCCTATATTCCTATTTGTATTTTAACAGCACTTGTTGTACAGAACTTTATCATTCAAACAAATGACAGTGTGAAAATTAACTGGCCCGTCATCATCGTAGTTATTCCAACCTTACTGATTGCGCTGAAAACAAAAAGTTTATCTCTCACCGTTATTAGCGGAGTTGGAATGATGGCGCTGCTTCGTTTGTTTTTATTTTCATAAAAGAGGCTTTTCGTTTAGTTGAAGATAAAATTGAGTCTACTCATAATATGTTCATTCATAAAAAAGAAGCATCTTTTATAGCTCTACCATGCTTTTAAAAGGTGCTTCTTTTTTATTATACGTCTGTTGAAACAGGCAAGCTGCTTAGCGTTGTAAAACAAAAAGCCATTTTTTTTGCAAAATGCAAAGGAGGCTCTACAGATTGAATATGAAGATACATAAGGACGGGTTCTGTAAAAAGCCAATGGTTATGCAAAGCGCTTACGATAAGACCTTGCCGCGCAGCAGCTTCTGTAAAACGAGGGATTTCTTCTTGCAAAATAGCAATCTCAGCCAAGTTTAACGCGTTTCCCTGCGCGTCTATCGCCTCAAATGATACGCCAACCGGAACGACAGAGCTGCTTTTCCGCCCTTGAACAGAAGCCTGAAAGCTTCTTTTAAGCGACACTGAGCATCCTGTTGGACTAACTTTGCTTTTAGCGTTTAAAATCTGGCCAAACTGCTGACATATCTCACTTGTAGTATACATATAAGCCCCTGCCTTTCTTCTATACTCTTAGTAAGCTTTATGACATAAGAGCTTCACTTATGCAAACCGTGTTCTTATAAAAAAATCCTCTTCACGATGAAGAGGATTTTTTTATTATTCAGCATGCGATGAACGTTCGTTTAGCAAATTTTCATAAAAACGAGCAAGTGAAGCAGAAAGGTATGGAATAGACCATAAAAAGCCGATTCCTACTGTAATAATACTTAATAAAAACCAGCCAAGAAAGCTTAGCAGCAGGAGGAAGTACTGTCCTTTATAACCATTCATCAACCTGCGGCTTTCTGTAATCGCTTGATTCATCGAGTAAGTAGGATTGTCTTTACAAATATAGTACGTTTGTGAATATGCCAGTGCTTTAATAATTCCAGGAATCAGTAAGAGCAGTGACCACAGCATCACATAAAGAGTCATAAGTACATAAATTCCTAATGACTTTACATAAAGGCCAAAGTCTTGGAATGTTTTAAACAAGTGCCCCAATCGAACAGATTCACCTCGTGCTAGACCTAAAAATGCCCAGTAGTTCGCCATCAGAAGAGGCGAGAAGACAATAGCAAAGGCAGTTGAAATCCATGAAGCGGAATCAGATTCATCTTTCATCCAATTGTCATAGCCTCCGCTTGCCACAATTTCAAATGGAATAGGCAGAAGCGTATATACTCCGTACGTCACCACCGTCAGTAGAATCGCAAGTCCCCAGCGATTCTTTAAAGAAGCTTTAGCTTCTCTTTTAATCGTACCGATGTTCATGTTGTTCCTCCTTTAATGTTGCAAAACAGTATCTTTTTGCTCGTATTAACATGTAAACCATGCACAATTGTTAATTTTGTATGAAATGAAAATAATAGTCAATAGGTTCTGAGATGAAAAGAGCGCTCTTGCAAAAAAATTTACTAGACAGATAGAAATCTCTAAGTAGGTACAATCTGCTTTTGAATAAGGAGGAGGTGCAAAAGCACTGTGTGCGATGTTTTATTTTAGTATGAAGTGAAACCCTCATGGAAAGACTTTCTAAGATAGGAGGGATTTCTATGTTTGAAATGATTAAAATGATGCAACAAGTCTTAAACGAAAAAGAATTTTCTTATTGGGTTCATCAAGATCTTTTTAGTTTTCAGTGGTGGCTCATAGTAGTGATAAATGCACTTTTCCTGCTGCTTTTTTACTTTTTTATTGATAGACAGCGTCTCTTTTTTATGCTTCTCGTTTTTTTTATCAGCTTTGATATAGTCGGCTTGGTAGATGAATTCGGTAAATTTTTTAATCTGTGGTGCTATCCTCACCAGATGCTTCCATTTACCGATCGCTTCAATACGGTTGACTTTGCTATTATTCCGGTAAGTATCGCACTCGTCTACCAATTTTTTAGCAAATGGAAATCTTTCTTTATCGCACATATTATTACGTCTGCCGTTATTGCTTTTATAGGCATTCCGATATTCAAAGCGCTGTATTTGTACCAATTGCTGAACTGGTCGATGTTTTATTCATTTCTTACCGTATTCGTCATGGGAATTGTCGTGAAAATGATTAGCGATTGGATTGCGGGTAAGAAGAGAGGCTATAGCGTTAGCTAAACAAACAATACTCCTGTCTATTTGAGATAGGAGTATTATTTGTTTAAGGGAAAACGGCAGTATTCCTTTATAATAAATGTAAGAAAGAATGAGAGGAGACTGTGAAAGTGGAAAAAGCGAATATCACCCGAACATTTTATGAGTTAGAATGCAGCCACTTAAAATCAGAGATACGAACCTCTGCTAAAGAGCTTTCAAACATTCTTGCAGATGGTTACGTGGAGTTTGGCAGTTCAGGAAGGGTATGGAAACGAAAAGATTACAATAACAATCATGTACTTTCGCCAGATGTATTTGAGATCTCTCATTTTCATGTAGACGTATTGTCTCCTGACTGCGTATTAACTACCTATCATCTTATGAACCATACGGCAGAAAAAAAGACGCTTCGCAGTTCTATTTGGCGAAAAAGAGAAGAAAAGTGGCGCTTGTTTTTCCATCAAGGCACAGTGACAAACGGTGAGTAATAAATAAGATTATTCGGTTATTATTATACTTTCCCTCTATTTGATGCTATGATGAAAGTATATTTTGACGTAAGGGATGTTTTGAAATGAGCAAAAATAACGTAAAAAAAGAAGTGTTTTCATGGATTAAGTCCATTGTTATTGCATTGGTTATTGTAGTGGGAGTTCGCCATTTTTTATTTGCGCCAACTACGGTTCACGGTGAATCGATGTATCCAACGTTTGAAGATTCAAATCGCGTTATTTTAAATAAAATCAGTGATGTTGATCGCTTTGATATGATTGTATTTCATGCACCGGATGCAGATGAAAATTATATTAAACGTGTAATTGGACTGCCAGGAGATACGGTAGAAATGAAAAACGACGTTCTGTATATTAACGGAAAAGCTTATAAAGAGCCGTATTTAAAAGAATCTAAAAAATCTCTTGCACCTAATGAAAAATTCACGGAAGATTTTACGCTTCAAACGCTGCCCGCAACTGATGGCAAAGTGAAAGTGCCGAAAAATTCACTGTTTGTAATGGGTGACAACCGTCCTGTAAGTCATGATGGACGAGCATTTGGCTTTATTTCACAAAAATCAGTGATCGGAAAAGTGCAGTTTCGCTACTATCCGTTAAATGAAGTGGGCGAACCGAAATAAAAAAGATAGAAAGACTGACGAAATTTAATCCGTCAGTCTTTTTTTGTTGGGTGAAAAGAACTGATTTTAAAAAAACGATTTGCTTTATGCAAGTTAAACATCTTCTAAGAAATTAGTAAATTAGATCTTGTTTTTTTCTTTATTTAGGAAATCATAAGGGTGTTTAAAAAGGGACTTCTAGGTACCTATGTTACTTCAAAGTAAGAGGTAGTACTGATAGATAAGCAGTTTTTATGGGTATACAGATATATGAAGATAAAGAAGTAAGGATTTTGGAAAGGAGCAGGTCAGCATGAAAAACGTATTAATCATTAATGGACACGAGTATTATAAAAAGTCAAAAGGAGAGTTAAACCAGACGATTTTTAATGAAATGCAGCATTTACTCGCTGATCAATTTGACATTAAAACAACGGTGGTTGATAAAGGCTACGAAGTAGAAGAAGAAATTGAAAAGTGGCTATGGGCTGATGTTGTGATTATGCAGACGCCTATTTACTGGTTCAGCATTCCCGGAAAGTTTAAGCAATATATTGATCGCGTGTATATGGATAACATTTTCTTTAAAGGTTCAAATCAATACGGGAGAGGCGGCTTATTAACGGGGAAAAAATACATGTTTTCTCTCACGTGGAATGCGCCGGAAGCTATTTTTAACAATGACGAAGCTTTCTATGAAGGAAAAAGTTTAGACGAAGCCATTATGCATTTGCATAAAATGAATCAGTACGTCGGTATGAGTCCACTTCCAACATACTCTATTCACGATGTAGTCAAACATCCAAACGTTGATCACTACAAGCATAAATTAAAAAATCATGTAGCAGAAGTATTTGGAATAGGAGAGAATCAATAAAAGTATAGCCGTTCGTTTTCTAAGAGTATCCTTAGATTTTACAGCTAGTGAAAGAAAAAAACATAAAAAAGCTGCTTTCTATACATTACATGTATAGAAAGCAGCTTTTTTACGTGACAGTTTCAAACTTCAGGGTGTGAGGTGGGATAGTTTTTGTTTACCCGTCTATACCTAAATAAAACAATCTAAATGATAATAAAGTAGAAATTATTTATTCCGTTTGTTTATAAATTGTTTAAATATAAGTTGAAGGCGTTTAGCTTTGGAAAATAAGGGAAGAAACATACTAACTTGCCTGTGTATATTTAGAAAAGGAGGGATAAAGATGTCGTTAGCTCATTTTGATGATATTTCAGAAATTTGCTATGCATGTGAAAAACAACCTCTTGGGAAAAGACAAAAACGCATTGGCGTATGGACGGAAAAAGAAATGAGAAAGCCTGTTGAAGAGAGAGTAGAAAATCAGAAGGTGGTCGCCCTTTCTCGTTAATGTAAAAAAGCCTTTAGCTCATCTAAAGGCTTTTTTACATATTGGCGTTTGGACATGTGTGAAGGATCATAGAAGCAATCGTTATAAATCTTCTAGTCTTTGAACTTTTTTGCCTTCTATTTTATGCTGTTCCATCGTTTCTTTTAACTCTTTGTTCGCCGTTGTCATCGTCGTTTCATTTGTTACGCCCATAAATGACCAGCCGTGAGATTCAAGCCAGTACTTGAATTCCCGCAAAAACTCTTCCTGCGTTCCTCCCGTATGATAAAAAGCTCCTTGAATCGTAATAGCCGGTTTTTCCGTATTATACGTTACATACATTTTATTTGCACACATCCAAATGGACCTCCTTTATTAATAAACAAACGTAAATTGACAAAGAAGCGCTGAATCATTCCTCAATAGTTACACTATTTCTCTATTTGACTGCTGTTTTCCTTTTTATCTCTGCGATTAATCATAATTAAATCAAGTTTTTTACAGAAAGAGGAATGTAAGTAAACAGATAAAAAGCTCGTTTCGCAATGAAATCGTCATATTTCTACATATTCTTTAAGGGTCATGTAAAAGTTGTAACATAATGAATGGCACTGTAAGAAACTTAATCCAATTAGAACAAATGTTACTGTTTTTTTTAATGAAAAGGCGAATCTATGTGCTAAGGTAATAACAAGTTCAAATTTTAGGAGGTAGTTTTTGTGAGTAAAAAACGTGTAAAAAAATGGGCAGTTGCTTCTGCAGCGTCTGTAGCATTTCTAGCAAGTCAAGGAACAGCATCAGCAGCAGCTTCGCACAAAGTCGTAAAAGGAGATACCTTGTGGGGGCTTGGCCAACAAAATGGGGTTACGGTAGATGAGCTGAAAGGTGCTAATAACCGCCAAAACGACATGATTTACGTTGGAGAAACATTAACGATTCCTGACCAGGGACAAGCACAACCTGCCGCTAGTCCGGCAACATCTATACATACAGTAGCACAAGGCGAAACGTTATATCATATTGCAACACAAAACGGCATGACTGTGGATCAGTTAAAAGCTGTTAACGGTTTACAAAGTGATATCATTTCCATCGGACAAACATTAAAACTTCAAGGAGAAGCACCGGCGCCGGCACAAACTGCTCCGTCTACATCGGTTTCTGCACAAGATCAAGACTTACTAGCTAGATTAGTAGAAGCAGAAGCAAAAGGTGAGCCGTACCAAGGAAAAGTAGCGGTAGCAATTGTGGTATTAAACCGTGTAGCTTCACCAGAATTCCCAAATAACATTCACGACGTTATTTATCAGCAGCTAGGAAACGGCGTATATCAATTTTCACCAGTAGCAAACGGAGCAATTAATCAGCCTGCATCAGAAGAGTCAAAACGAGCGGTAAGCGAAGCAATATCAAACCCGCATGAAAACGATGCGCTGTTTTTCTATAATCCGAAAATCGCTGAAAGCCAATGGGTTGCAACGCAGCAAGTAACGGCAGTTATCGGAAACCATGTATTTGCAAAATAAGTAGATTTCTTTCAAATATAAACATATATTTCATATATATGTAATATTCATACAAAGAGTCTGCTACAAAAGTATCTTGGTTAAAGTAAAATCCAAACTATTAATATTGATAGTTTGGATTTTTTTGTTATGGTGAACGTAGGTTTCGTATATGTAGAGGTACTTCTAGCTGTTGATTGGAGGGGAAGGAGAAGACTCCTGGGGAGAAAATGGAACAAATGAGACCCCGCAGGAGCCCATGCAAAGAGGAGGCTTATCGGCCGCCCGCGGAAAGCGAGGCCTTGCACGGAAATCAACAGCGGTGAAACAAGCAGTCCAGATCATTTATTCCTATTATTCGTCTTTAAATGAGGGCGAGTTAGGTATGTTTTAATCTCTTATGTATGAAGAGAGAAATAGCTATTTTTAAGTCTAATTGAACCTTAAAATGCCTTAACAGATGGATCTGTTAAGGCATTTTTTGCTTAAATTTTAAGAAAACCATTGATTATTTAGAGAATAATGATATGATAAAGAAAGTCGATTGATAATGATAATCATTTACACATGATGAAGGAGGAGATAACTAGACTTATAGAGAGAAGAAAGGAGTAAGGAAAGTTGAAGTTTTATCAGTTAATTCTTGTGTTTGCTGTACTATCGATTTTGTCTCTTTTTGTAGGAGTACAAGATCTGTCAGCGATGGATCTGTTTCATTTAACAAAAGAAGAAAGCCAAACGCTGTTTTTTAGTCGTTTTCCTAGGCTTTTAAGTATTATTATGGCGGGAATGAGCCTTAGTATTTGCGGATTAATTATGCAGCAAATTACGCGAAATAAGTTTGTCTCTCCAACAACTGCAGGAACGATGGACTGGGCAAGACTTGGTGTGTTGATTTCTCTACTAGTATTTGCTTCAGCAAGTCCTCTATTAAAAATGAGCATTGCTTTCATTTTCTCACTTGCGGGCAATCTATTGTTTATGAGAATACTAGACAGAATTAAATTTAACGATACGATTTATATTCCACTAGTTGGTTTAATGCTCGGCAGTATCGTAAGTTCCCTAGCTACCTTCATCGCTTACAAATACGATTTGATTCAAAACCTTTCTTCATGGCTGCAAGGCGACTTTTCGCTAGTAGTCAAAGGGCGATATGAACTTTTATACCTGAGTATACCGCTCTTAATAATTGCTTATCTTTTCGCAGATAAGTTCACGGTTGCTGGTATGGGAGAAAGCTTTTCAATCAATTTAGGCGTGAAATACAAACAAATCGTAAACATTGGATTAGTCATTGTTTCGCTTATTACGTCGATTACGATTTTGACCGTTGGCATGCTGCCTTTTTTAGGATTAATCATCCCCAATATCGTATCGATTTACCGTGGAGATCATTTGCGAAAAAGCCTGCCTCATACAGCGCTGCTTGGAGCTGTGTTCGTACTTGCGTGCGATATTTTAGGCAGAGTCATTATTTTCCCTTATGAAATCTCTATTGGGCTAATGGTCGGTGTAATAGGAAGTGCGATCTTTCTTTTTATGCTGATAAGGAGAGGTCGTTATGCATAACAAACATAAAATCATCATTCTCGCCGCGCTGGCCAGTTTATCAGTGGCGCTGTTTATCAGCTACGATTTAGGCTACTGGCAGTACACGCTGCCGCGAAGAATTGAAAAAGTCGCTGCGATTGTTTTAACCGGAGGAGCGATTGCGTTTTCGTCCGTTATCTTTCAAACGATTACTAATAATCGAATTCTAACTCCTAGTATTCTAGGACTGGATTCACTGTATTTATTTCTGCAAACGTTTATTGTGTACATCTTTGGCTCGACGAATATTGTCATCATGAACAAAAATCTTAACTTTCTTTTTTGCGTTTCGCTGATGATTATCTTTTCGGTCTTGCTGTACATACTGATGTTCAAAAAAGCCGGTAAGAATATTTTCTTTATTTTACTGGTTGGAATTGTGTTCGGAACGTTATTTAAAAGCATGTCTTCCTTTATGGAAATGCTGATTGACCCGAATGAATTTCAAGTTGTACAAGATAAATCATTTGCAAGCTTTAACAATGTGAATACCGATTTGCTATACATAGCAGCCGTCATATTTATCCTGCTTGGCATTTACGTGTGGCGCTTTACGTCCATTTTTGATGTCCTTTCCCTTGGAAGAGAACATGCGGTAAATTTAGGGATTGATTATGACGGGCTCGTCAAAAAAATGCTGATTGTGATTGCCATTTTTGTCTCAGTGGCTACAGCGTTAGTTGGGCCGATCACCTTTCTTGGACTGCTTGTTGTGAACCTTGCGAGAGAGCTGTTCAAAACGTACAAGCACACCTATTTAATGATGGGATCACTGCTGCTTAGTGTTATAGCCCTCGTCGGAGGAGAATTTATCGTTGAAAAAGTGTTCACCTTCAGCACAACGCTGAGCGTCATCATTGACTTTGCCGGCGGAATTTACTTTATTTATTTGCTGCTAAAGGAGAATAAATCATGGTAGAAGTAACAAATGTCAGTAAAAAATACGGAGAAAAAACCGTTTTAGAAAAAACATCTGTGGTGATTCCAAAAGGGAAAATCACGTCATTTATCGGCCCAAACGGAGCGGGGAAAAGTACGCTGCTTTCCATTATGAGCCGTCTTATTAAAGCCGACTCAGGATCAATATCAATAGAAGGAAAAAATATAGAGAATATTGACAGCTCGGATTTAGCCAAAAAAATGAGCATTTTAAAACAGTCCAATCAGCTGAATATCAGACTTAGCGTACGTGAACTCGTAAATTTTGGCCGGTTTCCTTATTCAAAAGGCCGGTTAACAAAAAGCGATGAACAAGCGGTTGATCAGGCGCTGAGTTATATGAAGCTTGAAAGTATTCAAGATAAATACTTAGATGAACTGAGCGGAGGACAGTGTCAGCGAGCTTTTATTGCTATGGTCATCGCACAGGACACGGAGTATATCTTCTTAGATGAACCGCTCAATAACTTAGATATGAAGCATTCTGTTGAAATTATGAAGCTGTTGAAACGTCTCGTAGAAGACTTAGGCAAAACCATTGTGATTGTCATTCACGATATTAATTTTGCGTCTGTCTATTCGGATTACATCGTGGCGCTTAAAAACGGTGAAGTGATCCGTGAAGGCCCAACAGAAACCATCATTCAAACATCTGTATTAAAGGATATATACGATATGGATATTCCAATCGAAACGGTTGGCGGACAGCGTATTTGCGTTTATTTTTCATAAAATTTATTCATGAGGTGACAAAAGTGAAAAAAGTGTTAGTAATGTTTGTAGCAGTCTTAACGGCGATTGTTGTGGCCGCTTGCGGTAATCAAGGAGCAAAAGAAACAACAGGTGGAGAAAGTAAGCAAAAAGAAACGGTAACGGTAACCGATCAGTTCAATAAAGACGGAATTAAAATTGAGAAAAATCCTAAAAAAGTTGTAGTATTCAGCATGGGTGCACTTGATACGCTAGATAAACTAGGCGTTGAAGTAGCGGGCTTGCCAAAACAAGCGATTCCTGAGTATTTATCAAAGTATCAAGATGATAAGTATGCGAATGTAGGTGGCTTAAAAGAACCTGATTTCGAAAAGATTGCAGAACTAAAGCCAGACTTAATTATTATTCAAGGCCGCCAAGCAGATTCATTTGATGAATTTTCAAAAATTGCGCCGACGATCTATATCGATACGGACAACCAGCACTATATGAAGTCATTTAAAGAAAACACAAAAGTACTAGGACAAATTTTTGATAAAGAAGATCAAGCGAAAAAAGAGCTAGCAGCAATTGATAAGCAAATTGCAGATTTGAAAAAACAAGCGGACAAACTAGATAAAAAAGCGCTTGTAATGATGGCAAATGACAGCAAAATGACAGCATTTGGTCCAGGGTCTAAATACGGATTAATTCATGATGTATTTGGTATCAAAGCAGCAGACGACAGCCTAGATCCATCGGCTAAGCACGGTCAAAGCATTGCATATGAATATTTAGTTAAGCAAAACCCGGACTACTTATTCGTGGTTGACCGCGGCGCAGCAATTGGTGAAAAATCATCTGCTAAACAAATTGTTGAAAATGAGTATGTAAAAGAAGTCAATGCAGTGAAAAACAATCACGTTGTGTATCTTGATCCAGGTCTTTGGTATTTATCTGGAGGAGGCCTTGAGTCAATGGCAGGCATGATTAAAGAAATCAAAGCAGGGATAGAGAAATAATAGAGAAAAAGGAGCTGGTTTTAACCAGCTCTTTTTTTATGCATGGACTGGGGCAAGCTTTTCCCTGTACCAAATTATGATATGAATAAATACCTTGAATGAAGAAAATTTGTCGAGATGGGCTATCATAACACGCAATTTGATTTTAGGTCAGATCCGCACAGAATGGAAGAAATATTCCAAGGGCAGACGCCAAGCAGAAATGGCGGAGACTTGAGCGTAACGCCTCCACCGGAAGCTTTTCCCGTTCCTCACTTATCTGAAATGCCAAATGAGTACGCTCCAGGTTTAGGAGACATGAACGCTTAAAAATATGCGAATTAGCTTTAGTGAATTAGAACTAAAGTAATTTAAAAAACATTGACTGAGGACTAGTAGTCAATGTTTTTTTATGTTTTTTGAGCTGTTATTCCTCTAAAGGCAAGAACATCTGGCCGTTTTTATAAACTTCGGATGAAATGTGTGTTCATTTAATTGTTTTTTATAAGAAGAAAAGGGAATACTTTCTTTAATCGCTTGCGATAGAAAGTTAATAAGGGGCATGCTGCTATGAGTAGTCAACAAGATGAATTTTTATTTAAAAGAGAGCTCTATCGCTTAGTACAAGAATACAAACGCTGTAAAGCTGAAGAAATTAGACGGGCAATCAAAAAGGATATTCTTCTTTTGAAGAAGGTTATAAATAACTGAAATCGACAAAAACTAGAAAAAAGCTCATGTTAATAAATGAGCTTTTTTGCCTGCTTTAAACTTGTTCAAACGAATTAGTATGTCTATACATGATCGTGGGAAGGTTATGAATCATATTAAACAAAGCTAACGCAGCTGTTTCCAGTTCTTCATAACGATAAGTGATATCGTTCTCAATGTCGCAGATTTGAAAACTGTTTAATTGGTTTGAATAACTTAGTGTAAACCTATTAGCAAGAGTATGAGTAATGTCACTATCTTTATAATTTACTAAATTTGCTATCATGTGCTTAATTTCAGTTAGGTTCATCCACCAAGTCACCCTTTCATGTTATTGAGGTTATCATACCATGTCCAGGTAATTTGAATACTGTTTTTTACAATTTGTAACAACAATTTTTAAAATGAAACATAAAGGTAATAAAAAGTTAAAACAAGCAGCTTAATGTACGCTGAACATTTCCTATGAGGGTGTAGGCTTTTCTTTGTAGTGGATCAACTCCAACTTTTTATCCGCGATTTCTTTTAGCCCAATACGAATCATACTGAATACCAAAATCCATAATATAACCGTTAAAATCGTATGTCCTGCTGGGAAAATACCTAGTATAGGTGAGTCCCAAAGAGCGTGCATAAAAACGACAAGCAAAAATATACCGAGAAATTTGGGCTTTATCAACATGTTCCACTGAAATTTCTTATCTCCTTGCACGATGCAGATGGCAGCTCCAGTCAAGGCAGCCCAAGCCACATGTCCTCCAGGAGCAAAAATACTGCGCCAAAGTATCGTAGAATAAAGCATGTGAAAGCTGCCGGAAAGAAGTGCTCGCAAAGCATAGCCAGCGGTTTCAAAAGCAGCAAAACCAGCTCCTATTGCAGCTCCTAGGAGAAGTCCGTTAAGGATATATCTATATTTAAGATTGCGTACAAAATAAATAACCGCGATAACTTTAGCCAGTTCCTCACATATTCCAATCACAATCACGTTTGTGTTATTTCCAAGAACATCGTAAAATACAAGTGCTAATAAAAGTGAAAGGATTCCGCCAATAAAAACGACATAAACAATTTTGTAAATAGCAATATTCTGCGGAGCGTTCATTTCCCAAAAGAAAATGAGCGTAGTAAATGGCACTGCAAAAGCACCGACTACAATAAGGCCGGGTATAAAGTTGATGTTTTCGAACAAACTTACGCCTAGATATAGTCCTAAGTATGCGACAAGCGCAATAAGAAAGACCCTTGCAAAAAGCCAGGGCTTTGGTCATGTATTTACAACTTCTTCTATTTTAGGAGTCGTAAGCCCTGTCCCTACAATAAAAAGCCGTTCAGCTTCCATTTCACTGTGCTGTCGGAAGACTCGAGAGAATATATTTCGAAATTTAGGTTCAACCGAACGTTCATTTCTTGGAATTTTATCAACACGATGGGCAAACAAGTAGAATATGCTGTAGTTTTCATCGTGGTCCACGATTTCATGGCCGCAATTTAAGCAGAATTTTACCCCTTCCGGATTAGAATAAGCGCAATGGGGGCATTTCATTTATCTTCCTCCTCTTTCTTTTGACGCTTGTCTTACGATATCTTCTACATCTATTATGTGAGTTGATGAAAAAAAGCATAAGAGGGTTTGGCAGGTAATTTGCTTAAATAATGGAATGGTACAGAAGCTATTGCTGAAAGAGACCTCATGAAAGCTAAAAAAGGCTGCGTCATAAGGCGAATATTCGACTTACAGCACAGCCCTTTATATGATTAAAAATGTGGATGTTTATAATGCTACTACGCAATAAAAAAGCTTCCTGAAATAAAAATGATGACACCAATGACCATCATTAATGTTTCACGGTCTTTTTTTCCTGTTTTTTTATTAGCAGGAAGCAGCGATTTTGAAAGAGGCTTGGCAAAAATGATGACAAGCATGCAAACAGCAGCAAAGATGCCAAGCGCCACTTGGAAATTACCTTCAATAAAGACGCATGCCATTAAAAGTACAAGACTTATTTTTAGAAAAATTTTTGATAGGTTCACTATCAACACTCCTTTAGAACACTTAATACGAAAGACTTAGTGATTTTTTTATGTGCCTGTTGTTTTCTACGGCTTGAAGGAGAAAATGAGCGACATCAGAACGGCTGATGTTGCGTCCGTTTTCTGGTATGCTAGCTTCTCCTATACGATAATACGTGGTTAACGGACCGCTCGTTAGACCCATTGGCCGAGCAACGGTCCAGTCGAGTCCGCTTACCTTCAAGAGCTTCACGGCTTCGTGATGGTCGCGAAGCACATTTTTTAAAATACGCTGAGCAAGCCAGCCCGTCATGCCTGGAATTTCTCCGTCGATTCCGGCTGAAGCCGTGTAGGCGATACGCTGAATTCCGTTTGCGTTCATACATTGAATCAGCAGATTTGTCGTTTCTACTAAAAGGGTAGAATGCCCTAGATTTTCGGTTCCCAGACAAGAAATGACTGCATCACACCCTCGCATAGCCTGACACACTTCATAATAATCAAGCACGTCGCCTTGTATGATGTGTACGTTCGCATGCGTTACCTTAAGCTTAGATGGATTTCGCACAAAAGCTTTTACATAATGTCCGTTTTTAATCGCTTGCTTGATTACTTCCTGTCCGGTCCTGCCGCTTGCGCCAATCAAAAAAATGTTCATACGATCAACCCTTTCGTTTCAATGTAGGTAGTAAAAACGAAATTTTCTTTTACCATAACACATTTTTCTCGATTTAGCTTGTCAAAACATAAAAGCTACTTACGAGATTCACCAAAGTAAGAGGTATCCTCTGTTCTTTTTTAAAACTTATGTCATAGACTGTCTAGAAAACAAAGAAATGTACGAACGGTTTATAAAGGTGTTTAATGCTAGAGAAGCGAAAGGGTATTATAAGAATAAGGGACGAACAGAAGGGGCGATGCACGATGAAAAAATCGGTAAGCCGAGCACGTGTTATCATAGTACTAATAGGTTTTCCGCTCATCTTTCTCATTATGGCGCTTGTGACCGGTGAGTGGCGATATATGACTTGGATGATCCCGCCTGCACTGATGTCATGTTGGACGGTACTCTTCGTATTAAGAAAGCAAGAAGAAAGATAACAGGAAATTTGAACTATTGCATCGAATTTATAGAAAAAGTATAAAATGATAGAAAGCTATAGTAAGCTATAGTAAGAAAATTTAATGAAGGACGGTGTGAAGATGAACGGACAACAGTTATTGTATGGGTTGCTTACGTCTAAAGGCGATATCCTGAGAGCTGCTTATGTGTTATGTGACCACCGCATTTATACGGAAATGTCAGCACAGTATCAGCAAACGGAGCATACGGATTTTCAAGCATCATTGGTAGAAGAAATGAAATTGCTTGAAAAACAGCCTGAAGTAGACATGCATCTGCATATTTTGCTTGAAATGGCGAAGTTTTTTGAACTTCCCGTTTCTCATGCTACAACAAACGGCGAGCTGTACGAGTTAAGCGATAACATTGGAAATTTGCTTGTATCTAAATACAATGAGCTGTTTTCAATTGCACGCTGTCATACGCTAGAAGACGTAATGCGCCATCAAATCCGACTGTTCTTTCATCTAATTGATTCGCAATACATGATTGCTACAAATCGTCAGCAAGCTGTGTTTCAGCAGCAGCTGATGAATTGGATTGAGCAGCTTCCTCCCATGTATCAGGAAAGAATGATTGATGTATTAGGAGAATATCAGCAGGCAGCGCTTGTGAAACTGCTGCAAAAAAAAGGGACAATCGAGCTATACAAACAGCTTCCTCCGCACGCATACCCTGCTATTTCAGGCCTTATGGCAACCGTAATGAGTATCTTTATTCCCGTTAATTACCCGCCAGCACTGCTATTTAGTATGAATGCGCCGCTTTTTTTAATGGCGAGCTTTGAAAGTCATGAAATTATTGCAAAACGCAAAGAAGCTGGAACGTTTTTACCGCTGTTATTAGTAGTTGTTCAGCTGATGTGGACGTACAAGCTTGAGCATCAGGATGAGCTGTTGAATTATCAGTCTCTATTGATCAAGTGGTCATCTGTACACACAACGTATCAAGATTATGTAAAAAAGAAAGAGCAGTCACTGTTTGATCGTGAACGGTTAGACAACTTTATTTATAAAACAGAGCAGTATGTTAAGCAGCTCCGCGCTACGGAGAAAAAGACGGTGAAACAAATTGAAACGCTCAAAACAGCCATTCGCCATCAGCTTGATGAAATGGAGCTCACATCGTTAAACGGAGGGCTTGTGCTTCAAAAAATGATTGAAGAGCATGAATCATTAAAACAGGATGTAGAAGAACTGCAGCGCAAGCTTTCGATTAAAGGTGACTTCTTCTCTAAAGTAAGGCTGACGTTCCGTTCTGCAGAACGAGCTGTCAAAAGCAAAGTGAAAGAAGTAGAGCGTAAAAAAGTGCTTATGCAAATGACGGACTTTATTTTAGCAAATCGCTTGCCCGTATGCGTGGATATTCAAAATGAAATTTATGATTATCAAGACGAGCTGACGACGACTATTTTTCAAATTAATCAGCAGGTCGAGCTGCTTGAAGAAACAAAACAAAGCCGCCAGCTAGCCGATGCAAAAGTACGTCGCTATGATCAAGAAATAAAGCGATTTGAGCGGAACTATTATGGCTTAAAAGAAGGAACAGTTGAAGAAATGGCACAGTAAAACTGGGACAAACGTATTTTATCCGAACGAGTTTGATTCTTTATGGAGAATCAAACTCGTTTAGTTATGTCTCAACCTTATTCTCTGTCTGTAGGAGCGGACAGCTGATCTTTATACTCATCTACATAGAGCATGCCGTTTGTTGACACAACTGCATACAGCACTTGGTTCAACTGAAGCTGACGATTTGAAAGCTCAAGGTTGATCCATTGTTCGGTATATTGAGGTGTTAAATTTTTATGAATAATTTCTCCGTCCATGATGAGTTCTACCGGTAAATTCATTTCTTTAAACGGCTTAGACAAAACGTCCTGTTTGGCAATGTTTTGATAAGCAGTTTTCTTTAATACCGACAGTTTTCCGCTTACTTCTAAAACAGCAAATTCTACTTCAGCAATGTTGAACGTTCCTAGTTCTCGTAAATGCTGATTCAAGTCGTCAATGGAATATTTGACTTTTTTCATATTTGCTTCAAGAAGCTTTCCTTTTTCCATAATAACCGTCGGGCGTCCTGTAATCCATTTTCGCAAGCGCCTGCTTTTTAGAGCTGTTGATGCTAAAAGAAAATGAATGGCCACAAGAAAAGCAAAAGAAGCGAACATCGGCAGAAATTTTAATTTTAAATCAAATCCCATATTTGCGATGAACGACCCAATAATGATGGACATCGCAAACGTAAAATGATTGTTATGGGTGTTAATTTGTTTTCCAATCAGGAAAGTTGTAATGCTTAAGATAATAAAAGAAACAAAGGTTCTAAGAAGGGACATGAGAATGTCTTCCATAGGTTGTGATGTCACCTGCTTTCTCATAAATAGAAAGAGTATCTATCTCTATAGCGTTATCCATTTAAAGGATCGTTATACAAGAAAAAACATCAAGAAGAAGTGCGGATAATTCGTTCACATTCGGCTGCTTAAAAAGGGGTAGAAAGGCTGTAGGTAAGGGATAGAAGCGAACAAAAAGAATGTGCAAATTCCTTTGAAATTTTTTGGAGGATTTGTTACAATAAAGGTGCTTATTTTTGTTCGGTAAGGATAGTTCGAAGTGTTCGTCTTGACTTATTGTAAGAGCAGGAATAGAGTAATACACAATGTGTGGATTGTCACACAAGGAGGAAAAGAGATATGTTACAAGGTAAAGTAAAATGGTTCAACGCTGAAAAAGGTTTCGGTTTCATTGAAGTAGAAGGACAAGACGATGTATTCGTTCATTTCTCTGCTATCCAAGGCGAAGGTTTCAAAACTTTAGAAGAAGGTCAAGAAGTTACATTTGAAATCGTTGAAGGCAACCGTGGACCACAAGCTGCTAACGTTCAAAAGTAATTTTTTTTATAAAGTTTAAGCCGATCAGCAGAACGTTTCTCTGGTCGGTCGTTAAACTAAACTGGGAGAAGGCCCCTTTTATAAAAGGGGTCTTTTCTTGTTCGCTTTTTACACCTTGTTGACGATTTCTTTGATTTTGCAGAAGTATTCAAATATGAAAAAAACTAGTCACGCAGTATAAAAAAAGCGTATAATGAAATGATGAAAATAGGAATTGTAGAGCAGAAAGGATTTTAAAACGTATGAGCAACCAACTTCAAGAAACGATGGTCGATTCACGTCGTACATTCGCCATTATTTCTCACCCGGATGCCGGGAAAACAACGTTAACAGAAAAAATGCTGTTACTGGGCGGAATGATTCGTTCAGCCGGAACGGTTAAAGGAAAAAAATCAGGCAAGTTTGCTACATCTGACTGGATGGAAATTGAAAAACAGCGTGGAATTTCAGTTACATCAAGTGTTATGCAGTTTGAGTATAAAGATCACTTTATTAACATCTTGGATACACCAGGACACGAAGACTTCAGTGAGGATACGTATCGTACCTTAACAGCTGTAGATAGTGCGGTCATGGTTATTGACGGAACAAAAGGAATTGAAGCACAAACGCTTAAGCTTTTTAAAGTTTGTCGTATGCGCGGTATTCCCATCCTAACGTTTATCAATAAATTAGACCGTGAAGGAAAAGAGCCGCTTGAGCTGCTTGAAGAAATTGAAGATGTACTTGGTATCGAATCATACCCTGTAACGTGGCCAATTGGCATGGGGAAACGATTCCAAGGAACGTATGACCGTTTTTCAAAGCAAATTGAAGTGTATCAAGGAAACAAAGAGTCTTATTTTGCAGACTTTGACGGTGAAAATATCGACGATGAAATTAAAAAACACGTCGATGAAATGTATTTACCAGGCTTAGTGGATGATTTATCTCTATTAGACGAAGCAGGTAATGATTTTTCAATTGAAAAAGTAAAGCAAGGCTTATTAACGCCTGTTTTCTTCGGAAGTGCGATTGCGAACTTCGGCGTACAGTCTTTCTTTAATTCATTTTTACAATTAACATCACCGCCGCAGCCTCGTGAATCAACGAATGGCACCGTTCAGCCTACGGATGAAAACTTCTCAGGTTTCATCTTTAAAATTCAAGCGAACATGAACCCAGCTCACCGCGACCGCATTGCGTTCGTACGCGTATGTTCAGGAAAATTCGAGCGTGGAATGAACGTAACGTTAGCAAGAACGAACCGCAAAATGAAGTTAGCGCAGTCTCATCAGTTCTTGGCATCAAGCCGTGAAACAGTAGACACAGCGTATCCAGGGGATATCATTGGCTTGTATGACTCAGGTACGTATCAAATTGGCGATACCATTGTAGGAGAGGGAAAAGTATTCGAATTCGACGCTCTTCCAAAGTTCCCGCCTGAACTGTTTGTAAAAGTTCGTGCGAAAAACGCAATGAAATCCAAGCACTTTGAAAAAGGAATTAATCAGCTTGTACAAGAAGGAGCGGTACAGCTTTACCGTACGCCGTTCTTTGGAGATTATATTTTAGGAGCAGTCGGTGAACTTCAGTTCCAAGTATTTGAACATCGTATGAAAGGTGAGTACAATGTCGATCTTGAATTCACACGCATGTCTCACAACATTGCAAAATGGGTAGACAAAGCAACAATTGAAGATCGCATGCTAGATTCTCGCGTGATGCTAGTAGAAGATCGTGATAAGCATGCTGTTCTTATGTTTGAAAACGATTTTGTATGGCGTTTGTTCCAGGACAAATATCCATCTGTTAAATTCCTAGATCCGTTTAATCTATAAAAGAGTATAAAAAAAGGAAAACGATACATACTACTTTCATAAGTAGACAGTCGATTTTCCTCCTTTGCTTAAGAGTCAGTATTTACTGGCTCTTTTTTTAGTGAGCCACTGATTTTAAATTTAAAAGAATGACTCCTGCAATGATTAATACGATGCCAAATACCATCGTAAGACTGCCGCTTTCTTTCCAAATGACTACACCAATCACAGCTGTCACAGCAGTTCCTACACCAGACCAAATGGCGTATGCAACGCTGAGCGGAATGTGCTGAAGCGATGTGGAAAGCGCATAGAAAGCAAGACCAAATCCTAATAAAACACCAAGACTAGGCCAAAATTTTGTAAATCCGTTTGATGCTTTTAACATAGATGTACCAAATAACTCTGAACTAATTGCAATTGCTAAAAATAAATAGGCTTTCATCGAAAACCCTCCTCTGTTAATTTCCGAAGTTGTTGTTGAATCTGTTTTAGCATGTCTGGATCCACGGGTGCGAGCCCAAACATTTGGCTGAACCATAATCCATCGGCTGCTAAGCGCACAATGGTAGCAAGGACAGGGTCAATGCCATCTTGTTCAATATGGTGCTGCCACTTTTTGTAGTGTGTTTGAAGGTGCTGCAGAAGTTCAGGATTCGTTGCAATACCTGCAAGCAACCCTGCGCTCATCGCTTGTTCACGCTGAAGGTCATGAAGCGTCTCAGCGAGATAAGCCCGGCTCCATTTGCCAGGAGCATCGTCATGTTCAATTTGCACGTGTAGCCCGTCATCATATTGCTTTGTGACTGAATGCAGCATTTGCTGAATCAATTCATCTTTTGATGAGAAGTGGTACAACAAGCCGCCTTTACTAACACCGGCTTCTTTTGCTACTTTTTCAAGCGTCAAATTTCCAACGCCGTCACGCTGCACAACCTGAGTGGCCCCAAGCAATATATCATCATATGTAGACACATGAATTTCCTCCTTTTTGATTTTCCCTAGAATACTTTACCGTCTGGACGGTTTGTTTGGCAATACTTTTATTTCGAATTTCAAAAAAAATTTTTGTGCACACTAAAATATAAAGTATAAAAACAAAAATGAACGCGTAAACAAAGGGTTAATCCCTTTACTACTTTTACTATATGAAGAAAAAGGAAAATTAAAGCCTGGGTATATGAAAGATAAAAGAAAGGTGTGAAGAAACCGATGAGGGATGTGTATCAAAGTTTTCAAGAATTATCACAGTGCGAACGAGCCGGAATTGATTACGAAATAAAATGTGTCATTCGCCGGAGAGACATTGTCGTGCTTGCGATTCACGGGGGAACGATGGAAATTGGGACAGAAGAAGTAGCGGAAAAAATAGCAGAAAAGCTGAACGCAACGGTGTACGTATTTAAAACGCTGAAAACAGAAAATCCGTTTGAATTACATGTTACGTCTGCAAACTACGATGAAGAAATGGCGCGTCATCTTGTGAAAAAATCAGAGATCACCATTTCTCTTCACGGTGCCTATAGCGATGTCTGTACAACTTATATCGGAGGAAGAGACGAAAAGTTAGAAAAAGCGGTGCGTCAAGCACTTTCGAATTTTCCGATCAGTGAAACGCCCGTACATTTAAAAGGCGTTTCACCTCGAAATATCGCCAACGACAATCAGCGGCATAAAGGACTGCAGCTTGAAATCACCACTCCGCAGTATGAACAATTATTACAGGATGAGCAGCTGTTCAACGAGTATGTGAATGCGATAGTATCGGCTGTGAACTCAGTGATGTAAAGATAAATTCAACAGCTTTCTGTATATCGGCTGCAATAAGAGTTGGTTGTACATCAGCCCACTTTTCTCGTTCATGTAACGTGTCATGCCCGGCACCTGTTAACACTAAAATGCAGTGAGCGCCTGCTGCACTGGCCGCTACTAGGTCTTTCCACCGGTCGCCAATCACGATGCAGTTAGCCAAATTTAAGCTGTGCTCCTCCGCTGCTTTTAACAGCATGCCGGGGTTTGGTTTGCGGCACGAACAGGCGTCTGAATCTTCATGAGGACAAAGGTAAACATCATCAAATCCAAAAGCTAAAAGTTCAGAGATAAACTGTGATTTATTTATCTTTCCTTTTGCAACATCGGGCTGATTCGTAAAGGAAAACAGCGGAATGTTTTGTTTTTTTATGTCTTTAATCGCTTGCTTTGCTTGGGGGAACAGCTGAAAATCACCTGGATATTGAATGTCATTACTGCCTCCAATCGTTCCGTCTCGGTCCAAAAATATTGCTTCAATCATGTTATTCACCTCTTTTTCTATCATAATATAAAACAGGATGAATTTGGTAAAAAATTTGTTTTTTGAAAAAAATCAAAGAAATATGACTGTCTTTTTACTTCTCATCATATGGATAAGTTAAATAGAAGTGGTGAGGAGGGGAAGACAAGTGAACGAAGAATCGTTTTATTCACCATTTATAAGCGAAGACGGAAAGAAAAAAACAATTGGAGAAATTGAGTTTTCAGATGTGCAGCGCATGATGGAAAAACATTTAGAAGAAGGCTATCAGCTTGAGTTCAAGCGCGAAGTAAGCTCAACGGTCAAACGGAAAATCCCAAATATCATCGCTTCGTTTGCCAATGAAAAAGGAGGGTGGCTTATTTTTGGCGTAGATGAAGACGACCATTCCATTAACCTGCTCGAGCGCAAGGAATATGAGCTGTTTATTAATAATATGCTGAAAGATGTCACCAACCCCATTCCTCGTATCGTTACGCGCTTTTTATCACCTGAAGATCACCCCGGGCAAGGTGTCTTTGTTATTTGGATTCCCGAAGGTCCGAACCCTCCGTACATGTCTTACGGGAAAATTTACAGAAGAATTGGAAGCGGCACATCTCCCGTTACGGAAATCGATGATCGCTATCATTTAGATCGTCTTTATCAAAAATCGGAGGATCAAACGCAGCGAATAGAGGAATTTTGCACAAAAGAACTGTCTATCTATAACAGAAAGTGGCCGATGCACGGGAAAAGCTATATTCATTACGGGATGTGTAATATGTACGTGCTGCCACTATATGATTTGCATTTAATCGAACAAATGGAAGAAGAACGGTTAAAGCAATATATTTTAAGCAAGTCTAGCGAACCAAAACACTATCGTTTGGACGACGAGAGTATGGTGATGCTGCATACACCGTTTGTCAAAGCTTCTTATTCAGCGGAATCCATCATTTTTCGAAGCACAGATGTAATTGATGCATACGATAAAACAATTGCGTGGGAGCAGTTTTATAACGGATCAGCTAAGTTTCACATTCCTATTCCGTATATGGAAGAACCAAAACAAATTCATGACGTGCTGAAATCCAGCATTTCAAGCTACATTGATGAGACGATTTTTGAGCAGTTTCAATATATAAACGGACCCTTTTTTCTTACATCTTTAATCAGCTGCATCGGCGGATACATCGATTGTATGATGGAACTAAAAACTGAGCTCGAAGACATGATTATTGTAATTGATTTAGAGAACGTTCGAAATGATGTGCTTTACTTTCCGCATCAGCAGTTTCAAACATTTCTAGAAGAAGAAGGGCTCGTCTTTTCAGATAAAAAGCAGTATCGGTTTAATCAATCATTTAAAACAACAAAACTAGGGGGAAACGTCGAGCTTCTTGCCTACGTTGATTATATCGTAACGGCGTTTGGCCTTTCAAAAAATCAGTCCATGGACTTTCTTAAACATTCGTTAAACCGAGTATAAAATATACAATTTTTTGACAATAGCTAAAAAAATGACAAAAATGAAAAAAAGTATGATAATATCTTTCGTAAGTAATGAGCAAGTAAAGAAGAGAAAGGGGACTCTTTTTTACAGCTGCCGTTGCTAGGTAGGGTTAAACATAAGGGGAGAAAAAGTAATGAAAAAAGCGACATCCATACTTCTAATTGTCCTAGCACTTGCTGGTCTAGGAGGAGTATGCGCTGCTTATTATCATTTGGAGCAGCAAAAGCAAACGGAAGAAATGACGTATCAACAGAACTACATAACCGTAAGAAATGCATGAAAAAACCAGCCAATCGGCTGGTTTTTTTGGGTTTCAAGTCATAGTAAGTAAAATAAAGATTTTGCTTGTTCAGTTTTTTTAAATAACTCCAATGATGTATAGACGCAAAATAGAAAGCCAACGCTTGAAAAAATAAAAAACAAGCGGAGAAAAGGGCGTTTTTTTTGAATGCGAAAGTACGTAAAAACAACGAGTGAACATACAAGCAGTACGCTCATAGCAGCAAATCGAATCGCGAGCTCTGCTAAATCATCAACCGTGCTTTGAAACAGTTTTAGCGTTTCATCGTTCAAATCAGTCTCAGGAATGTTCGTTTTGTCTTGCTGATTTAACACCCCTACATCCCATTTTTCTCGACTATAATCATGAGAAACCGTGTAGTAAAACGGACCAAGCTTTTTTTCATCTGCACCGTCATCAGCAAGTGCTGAAGCTGGATGCATGAATGCTAGAACAAAAAATAAAAAGCTCCACTTTCTCATTACCAAAGCCTCTTTCTAACTCAGACTATCTCCCATTATAAACCAAAAATTTTTATGTTTCCATCATCCCTCTTTCCTATTTCCATTTCTATATATAAAGTGAAAGGGGGAATAAAAGATGGCAGAAAAAATTCAGCATTCAAGCCAGCTTCGCTTAGTATTAGAACAAGGAATAAAAGAGGATGGAAAACCCGATTTAAAGACAAAATCCTATATGAACATTCAGCCCGGAAGTTCTGCAGATGCACTCATTACAGCAAGCGAAACCATCGCCAGCCTGCAGTCGCTGCCGCTTGTTGAAATCAACGAAGTTGTCACGTTTTCACTTTTAAAATAAGAAAAGAGGTAGAGTATGAAAACTTTAACGATGCAGTTTTTGAATGAGTCACAAAAAGCAGTAAGCCTATCGATTGAATCACCAAAAGATACGTTAGACGCAGCAGCCATCACAACAGCAATGAACGCGCTGATCGCAAGCGATGTCTTTACTTCAAGCGGCGGAGCGCTTGTTGCCAGAAAAGGCGCCCAAATTGTCGAGCGAAATGTAACCGAATTTACGATTTAAAAATGAAAGTCCTTCCACTTCGGTGCGAAGGGCTTTTTTAAAAGGAGAGAGGAAGATGGCAGAGTGGTTTACGCTTGTTTCAGACGTTGGGTTTCCTATTGTGGTGACGCTTTATTTACTTCACCGAATCGAAGCCAAGCTCGATACAGTTGTGCTGTCCATTCAGCATTTAACCGATGAAGTAAAAAAGTGATTATGACAATTGTAAGGCGGTTGTCATGGAAAAGTTGACGGATTTGACACCTCACACTACAATTAGTAGTGTGAGGTGTCGAATATGAAAATTGAAAAATTCAAATTTAACGAAACCGGCCTTAATCGCTTTTTTGGCCCGCTTGAAGCAAAAATTATGACGGCTTTATGGAGCGGAAGTGAAATGTCCATTAAAGACGTGCAGCACGTGCTTGAGAAAGAAAAAACAGTTAACTTCAACACCGTTATGACCGTTATGAATCGACTGGTGGAAAAAGGCGTGTTGCAAAAGCGTTTAAAAGGACGTACGTCGATGTATCAGCCCATTCTTTCTAAAGAGGAATTTATCGACGCTCAGTCGAAAGAGTTAACGCACGAATTGATCGATGAATTTGGCTCGCTTGCTGTTACTCATATGCTTGATGCGCTAGAAGAAGTCGATGATTCACTGTTAAGTATGCTCGAATCAAAAGTCAAACAGTTAAAAAAGGATGAATAATCAATGAATCAAGGAATACTAAAGCGTTCTAAGCTTATTTTTAACCTGTGCTTTTTTATTGCCGTGACGTTGCTTATGCAAATGGGGATGTATGTGCTGCATTTGCTGTTTGGATGGAATTTATCGTTTAACTTAATTTTACTTTGTAACAAAGTAGCCCACTTTTTCGGCTTGTTTTTTATTGAATACATGCTGAATGCCGTTATTTTCCACACGATGTTTGTACTGTTCATTAAAGCTGTAAAGCAAGTGATTCAAATGCGGAAAGTCCGTAAAATGATTACGAAGCTGCGAGATGAAACAACAACGGCTGACCTGCAAAAAGCGTACGGAAAGGATTTAACGGTCTTAACAACAGATCAGCCCATTGCCTTAACGATGGGGCTGTTTACACCGCATATCGTCCTGTCTACAGGGTTGCTGTCGGTGCTTGATGAAAATGAACTCGAAGCCGTTATTTATCACGAGCATTCGCACGTTGCAAACAAAGACCCGCTCAAAACGTTTTTGCTAAGTACGCTTGCCTCTGCATTATGGTATATTCCATTTATTAAATGGAGCCATAAACGCTTCAAAGTTATGCGTGAAGTGCTGGCTGATCAAGATGCCATTGTGAAAAATGGCACGCCTGCTCACATCGGCAGCGCGCTTTTAAAAATGGTGAAAACGGGACAGACAAGTCTCTCGTGTGCGCACGTATCGTTTGCTGATACGTCGGTTAATTATCGCATTCAATATATTTTAAATCCGGAAACGAAAATGCCGATGCAGCCTCCTGTTATTTTAACGCTGACGTCGCTATACGTGTTTTTTATTTTGTGTGCGCTGATTTTTACAGCTCTAACAGCTTTGTAAGTTTGTAAGAGAGAAAGAAAAGAAGGAGATGAGATTGTGTCAAAAGCAAAGAAAAAGAAAAAAGTAACGCCCAATCAGCAAACATCCTCAAGCAAGTGGATTTTTTGGGTGATTGGAATTATTGCGGTCTGTGTTTTAGGGTTAATCGTCCTTTCGAATATGTCAAAGGGCGGAGGAGATGAAAAGGCCGCTCTTACATATGATAATCAGCCGTATCTTGGAAAAGAGTCAGCTCCGGTAGAAGTGGTAGAGTTTGGAGATTACAAATGCCCGGCTTGCAAAAACTTCACGGAATCCTTTTTCCCGCTGATTCAAAAAGATTATGTGGATACAGGTAAAGTGAAATTCTACTTTATGAACTATGCATTTATCAACAACGACTCCTCTCGTGCAGCAGAATTCGCCGAAACGGTATACAAAGAGCTTGGAAACGATACATTTTGGAAATTCCATGAACTTCTTTATAAAAAGCAAAACGCAGCGGACGAAAAGAAAGATGTCTTAACGGAATCTTACTTAGAAGATACGCTGAAAGAAGTGTCAAGCGATGCCGATGCGAAAAAAGTAGCGAGTGCATTTAAAGACGGAAAAGGAAAAGATGCGTTTAATCAAGATATGAAGACAGCCAATGACTTAGGCATCACAGGTACACCAACCATTTATGTAGGCGGCAAAAAATTCGAAGGAAAAACAATCGATGACTTTGATCAAATGGTCAAAGATGCGGCTAAGGAGAACAAATAATGAACAAGTCTTTGGTTTTCGGGTGGATTACAGCGCTTATCGCGATGCTTGGAAGCTTGACGTTTAGTGAAGTTCTTCACTTTATCCCGTGCGAACTTTGCTGGTATCAGCGAATTTTAATGTATCCGCTCGCGATTGTGCTAGGTGTAGCCGTGTACCGGAATGATACGTTCATCTACAAATACGTCCTGCCGTTTTCGGTGATTGGTATGGCGCTTTCAGGCTATCATTATTGCCTGCAGAAGATACCGGCTCTTAAAGCATTTGAAACGTGTACAAGCGGTGTTCCTTGCTCAGGTCAATATATTAACTGGCTTGGATTTATCACCATTCCTTTTTTAGCGTTTATTGCGTTTACCATTATTACGATTATGATGCTTGTTCTTCGCAAGCAGATGAAAAAAGCTTAACCTCCGGGTTAAGCTTTTTTTATCTGAAAACAAAAAAAGTCCCGCTTACAAGAAGCGGGTGCAAATAGGGTACATCTATGAAAAATGATGAAATTGTTTTGACAAGAACAGTATATAAAAGAAAAGTGAAAAAACGGTGAAAAGAGAAAAGCTTTTTAAAAAAATATGCTTTTCTTATAAAAAAAGCCCCGCTCACAAAAAGCGGGGAATAAATAGGGGTCATTTATGAAAAATGATGAAATTGCTTTGACAAACTTAGTATACAAAAGAAAAGTGAAAAAACGGTGAAAAGATGGAAGCTTTTAGAAAAAATAAAAAAAGACCTGTTTTGGGGAAACAGGTCACTAGAAAGGGAGTAAAACTATGAAAAAATATGCTAATTGGCTTTACACATACTATCTTACCGCCGAATAGTGAAAAAACAGTGAAAAGAAACATCAAACAAAAAAAGACCTGCTCTGGGGAAGCAGGTCTTCACAAAGGAGTAAAACTATGAAAAAAATATGCTAATTGGCTTCGCAAGTACTATCCTATACCTTTATGGTGAAAAAACGATGAAAAGAGAAGCAGGATATAAAAAAGACCTGTTTTGGGGAAACAGGTCTTTAGAAAGGGAGTAAAACTATGAAAAAATATGTTAATTGGCTTCGCAAGTACTATCTTATACCTTTATGGTGAAAAAATGATGAAAAAAGAAACTGGATATAAAAAAAGACCTGCTCTGGGGAAGCAGGTCTTCAAAAGGAGTAAAACTATGAAAAAAATATGCTAATTGGCTTCGCAAGTACTATCCTATACCTTTATGGTGAAAAAATGGTGAAAAGAGAAGCGGGATATAAAAAAGACCTGCTTTGGGGAAACAGGTCATTAGAAAGGGAGTAAAACTATGAAAAAATATGCTAATTGGCTTTGCAAATACTATCCTATACCTTTATGGTGAAAAGATAGTGAAAACGAGATTAGGATATAGCTCCTATTTTTCCATATTATAGATTCATTTCTCTTTAATAGGGTATACGTTCATTAGAATCGATATAAACTTAAAGAACTGGCAGGGAGGGATATATATGGAAAAGAAGCACGAAGCAACTGCAAATCAGCGCGTGGTTCACCGCGCTCGAAATAGCTGGTCAGGCTTTTTGTTTGGCGTAGGGTTAGTTGCTTTTATTGATGAAGCAGTGTTTCATCAGCTGCTTCATTGGCATCATTTTTATGATAAGTCCACAACGGCCGCTGGTTTAGTGTCAGACGGTTTGTTTCACGCCTTCAGCTGGTTTGCTACAATCGCATCACTTTTTATGGTGGCAGATCTCAGGCGCCGGGGCGGCTGGTGGGTGAAAAGGTGGATAGGAGGAGTATTGCTTGGAGCCGGGGTGTTTCAGCTTTATGACGGGACCGTGCAGCATAAGCTTATGGGCCTTCACCAAATTCGGTACGGAGTGAAGATTGCACCTTACGACATTACGTGGAATGTACTTGCATGTTTGATGCTGCTTATTGGCATCATGTTAACATGGTTTACACGTAAACAAGGTGCACATCATGATTAAATATGAAGTACTATCTCAGCTTTTATTAGCCCTGCCTTTTGTCGCTGCCTTTTTTTTATACATGTGGGCTGTAACGTCTTCAAATGCAACGTATAGAAAATGGTCATTATATAAGACGTCCAGCTGGACACTTGGTATTTTATGCGCCATATCTTCTGTAGCAGGACCGCTCGCAGCTCGTGCTCATATGGACTTTACCGCGCATATGACGGGGCATTTGCTTTTAGGTATGTTAGCTCCGCTTTTAATGGCGTTAGGAGCACCTCTTACACTGCTGCTTCGCACGCTTCCGGTTCATGCAGCCAGAAAGGTGTCAAAACTTTTAAAAGGGCGGTTTGTTCGGTTCATCAGCAGTCCGGTGACAGCTTCTGTTCTTAACGTAGGAGGACTTTGGATTCTTTATACAACAAGTCTGTATGGCATGATGCATCACTCTTTTTTCGTGCATGTCGCTGTACATATTCACGTATTTTTAGCCGGCTATTTGTTCACCGTATCGATGATTTCAATTGATCCTTCGCCGCATCAAAAAGCTTTTACGCACCGAGCGTCCGTATTGGTTCTTGCTCTTGCCGCCCACGGTATTTTATCAAAATATGTGTACGCTCACCCGCCTATGCACGTCTCGGCAGAAGAGGCGCAGCAAGGGGCTATGCTGATGTATTACGGAGGCGATTTAATCGACTTATGTTTAATTGTACTTCTTTGTTATGAATGGTTTAAGCGGATTCAAAAAGTCTCTTTTACATAAAAAACGCGCAGAAAGCATCATGCTTTCTGCGCGTTTTTTTAGTGAATGTTTCGTTTTTTAAAGCGTCCGCCGCGGACTTCGGTAATATCTGCAACGGCTAAAAAGGCAGTAGGGTCAAAATCTTCAACAATGGTTTTTAGCTTTGATTCTTCAAGGCGCGTAATGATGCAGAAAATCACTTTTTTATCATCGCCCGTATAAGCACCTTCACCGTGCAAATAGGTAACGCCTCGACCTAGACGCGCATTAATCGCATCGCCGATGTCATCAGAATGATCACTAATAATCCAAGCTGATTTTGATTCTTCCAATCCTTCTACAACCGTATCAATGGCTTTAGCTGCAATGATGTACGCAAGGATAGAATACATGGCGCGGTCCCACGTGAACACAAATCCCGCTGCTCCTAAAATGAAGAAGTTGAAAAACATTACAATTTCTCCTACAGAAAACGGAATTTTTTTACTGATTAAAATGGCAAGTATCTCCGTACCGTCAAGCGCTCCGCCGTAGCGAATGACGAGTCCAATTCCAATTCCGAGAATAATCCCTCCAAAAACGGTAGCAAGAAGAACGTCTGCGGTAAACGCGGGGACATCATGAAACATAGAAGTTAAGATGGATACAACCAGTATGCCAAAAATAGTGGAAAGGGCAAATGTTTTTCCCATTTGCTTGTACCCGATAAATACAAACGGAAGATTTAGTACAAAAAGAAAGATTCCTAGATTTACGCCGGTAATATGCGAAAGCATGATGGAAATACCGGTAATTCCTCCGTCGACAACGTGGTTTGGAACAAGGAAGATTTCAAGTCCTGTGGCCATGAGCAGGGCACCGATCGCAATAGCGATGGCCCTACCGAATACCTGTCCCTTGGACAGCTTTCGGTGCTGAATTTTCGCTTTTTCGAGTTCTGTCATTTGCATGTCTCCTTTGATGTCTCCTATGTATTTCTCACTTTAGAAAAGTGAAACTATCTTTAATTATACCTTACTATGCACAATTAGTGGGGATAGACGGCTTAATTACTTGTTTCAACCTATAAAAAAAGCCTGCTTTAGAGTCATAAGCAGGCTTTTTAAAGAGTAAAACGATGAAAAAAGATAATTGGCTTCACGGCTTTAACTATATAGAGGCTTGATGAAAAAATGATGAAAATGCCGGCATGTGCGGCAAGAAAATCGGGGATACTAGTTAAAAAAGGCCAAAAGGAGATGACGAAATGAGCGTGTGGATGATGTATAATCACTTGATGCACTCGCAAATCTTTTTAAGCAGCGTATTAATTAGCGGTATTCTTCTTGTTAGCGGAGGATTTGTGTACGGCAGAATAATGAGTAAAAAGTGAACCTAATATTGCCGCGGATAGGTTGTTAATGGAAGATGCTCAATAGTAGCTTGGTTAATGTTATACTTGCTCCATAAGCTTAGCGTGGAGGTGTCAGCATGAGCAAGCATCATGATCTAACAGCATCATACGGAGAATCGCTAGTGACGTGTGAACATCAGTTTGAAGCTAGCTATTACTATCATCAAGTGCGCGAACAGTGCATGAATCACATTCATGAAATAAGCAAAGCGGTAGCTGAATTTACCGTTGATTTTACAGACGAAAGTTTGAAAATATTAGAGCTTCTTTACTATGATCTAGAAGACAGCAATTGTTTTGACTATTTTTCGATGACAAAAGAAGAATTCGAAGAGTGTATGGGCGTATACTTTGGTGAGGTGGTTACGTCTACGATTGATGAAGCGCGCTGGGTTGTGAAAGAATATCCGCTTATGGAAAACAAGTATGTGACCGGAATTGAAAAAGGGAATCTTTCACTCATGTTTCCCCATGGCTTTTTTAACCATAAAGAGCGGCATCCAGAGTGCGTTTTTACTCTTTATCATTTATATAAACAGCTGCAAAAATAGGAAAAAGGTGAACGTAAGTTCACCTTTTTTAATGTCCAAGCTTTATGGGAATATAAATATCCATTTCATATGTATCACTATATAAATTGCCGTGTATAGCTGTATTTACAATTTCAAGAGCAGGACCTTCAATCATGCTGTAAGGAGAGTTCGGCAGCCATTCATTCCAGATGCTGTTATACGTCGACCCAAGCGATGTAATGGGACCTCGGTGTTTAAACTGCAGGTATGTAAACGAAGGAAACGTATGAACGCTCATACCGCTTGGAATACAAGCCGTATCAGCCACTTCTGTACCTGCAATATAAAAATAATTTTCTCTTTTCGGAGCCATGCAAATGCCTGTAATCATATGAGGTTCTTTTGAAGAAGTAATCATTTCTTTTTCTTTAAGTATTTGCTTCAAAAGATTCTCTTTTTGATACTCTCCGTTTTTTGCTATGCCTATCACTGAAAATCCTTCTTTGTATACAACTTTACCTTGCATAATCCACCTCGAATTTTTCAAGCTCTAGCTTTTATTCTATCAATCATAAATTACTTTACCGTGATTGTAACATAATCTTAAGTAGATATCGATGCAGAAAATGGAACATTACAGTAGCCAGCTTTTGTGAATTAAGAAATAGTTTTAACAAGCTGGTTTAAGGAGGTCTTTGAACTCTTAGTCATGTAAACTAAAAGGTAAGTATATACTTTATTACCGTATATTCCATATAAATAAAGGGAGGGAAAGTAATGGGAGACGTGATTCAAAGCCAGCTGAATATATTTTCATCGCAGTCTCAAAGCGTTCAGTCGTTGACTTACGGTTCTGAAACAAGCATTTTAACAGTAAATGCTGAGACGAAAAAAAACAATCAGAAGATGAAAATAGATGGGTTTGCGACAATTGAAGCAAACATTCCTCTTGGATTAACTAGTTATCAATACGGGGTAACACTTAGAGTATATAGAAATTCTCAGCTTTTGTTTTCACAGAATTTACAGCAAGGAGCTGCAGCCGTTCTAACACTGTCATTTACTCAGCAAAATGCTCTTTCTTTTACATGGGTAGATACAGTAGCATCAATTGGCACATACACGTACTCAGTCAGAATGGAATTTTTTGTCCGTTCTTCAACTGGGGTGAGCGTTCAAACGACTACCCGTGCAATTGCGATTACTACATAAAAACAGCGCCAAAATTCTGGCGCTGTTTTTTTACTGATGCAACACTTTATTTATATAACGTTTACGAAGAGTAAATCCGGGAAACTCTTTAATATAAGTCAAAATGGTAGCTAAACCAGTAGTCGTCCTGCACATTCTTTGTGTTTGAAGCGACAATATGCTCATGACCTTGTTCATCCGTGGCAATCCAGTTGTAGTTGATATCCATTTTAATCGGATACATATTGCCTTTTTTAAACAAAATAACGGGGGGAGTTACTTCAACAAACTCGTTTAGTTTTTTAACAACATTTTCTTTACAGCGAATTAGCTCCATGTCTTTTTCTCCTTCGGTGTTATTGCACAATCATATTTTTTGCGTTGTGCACAATATATAATTTAAAATAACAAAGGTAAGTTTAGCACATTTTACAAAAAACAGAGAAATAAAAAGGAGCGATATCGATGAATGAACAAATTTTATTAGCAGAACGCCCAAAGGGAATGCCAACAAAAGATACGTTTAAATACGAAAAAATTGAAATGCCTACAGCGAAAGAAGGCGAGGTACTTGTTCAAACACTTTACCTTTCTGTTGATCCGTATATGAGAGGACGCATGAACGATACAAAATCATATGTTCCTCCATTTGAGCTAAACGCACCGCTTGCAGGCGGCATTGTAGCACGCGTAACGGAATCAAAATCAGATCGCTTTAAAGAAGGCGATATCGTGACAGGTATGCTTCCTTGGAAACGCTATTCAGCCGCAGAAGCAAAAAACTTACAGAAAGTTGATCCAGAGCTAGCGCCAATTACAACGGCTATCGGCGTTCTTGGTATGCCTGGTCTCACAGCTTATTTTGGACTGCTTGAAATCGGTCAGCCAAAAGAAGGCGAAACAGTAGTCGTTTCCGGTGCAGCAGGTGCTGTTGGATCTGTTGTTGGTCAAATAGCTAAAATTAAAGGCGCACGTGTTGTCGGCATCGCAGGTTCTGAAGATAAAATTGCTTATTTAAAAGATGAGCTCGGATTTGATGAAGTGATTAATTATAAAAAAGGAAATGTGAAAGAAGCATTGAAAGAAGCGTGTCCTAATGGCGTTGATGTTTACTTTGAAAACGTCGGCGGCGAGATTTCAGATGCAGTTGTTAGCTTATTAAATAAATTTGCGCGCATTCCGCTTTGCGGCCAAATTTCACTGTATAACTTAGAAAAACAAGATGTTGGACCACGTGTTCAAACACCTTTATTAATTAACAGTGCGCTAATGAAAGGGTTTATCGTAGCCGACTATGCTGACAAATTCCCTGAAGGCATTAAGCAGTTAGGCGAATGGGTGCAGCAAGGGAAAATCAAGTACAGCGAAAACGTTGTAGAAGGTTTTGAAAATGTACCTGAAGCGTTTCTTGGGTTATTTGAAGGGGCAAACTTAGGAAAACAGCTTGTAAAAGTAGCAGAATAAGCGTAAAAAAACCGTGCGGGATCATTTCCGCACGGTTTTTTTACATAGTTGAAGCCGTTTGTTGTTTGGCTTCTTCTTCAATATGTTCACCCGTTCGTTCGATTGGCGAGCGTTTGTGATAGCGTCCAAGCAGTCCTGTCATGATGAAAATACCAATTAACGAATAAAGAACTTGAACTACGCCGAATACCACTGTTGCAGAGCCTACAATCAACACATCTGTCAAAAGCATTGTTTTACCTGGATTAATGCCAAATCTCTTATCAAGAAACACGCATAGCATGTTGATTCCGCCAAGAGAAGAGCCGTGGCGAAACAAAAAGATTAGTCCAATGCCGACGATAATGCCGCCCATAACCGCGGCTACAAGTGGATGCGGAAGCGCAAATGAAAAGTTCGCAGCTAATAAATCGGACATCACTGACATCAAGCTAACGCTGATGAAGCTTTTTATCGTAAACTGCAGTCCAATTTGCGTAAGAGCCATAAAATAAAACGGTAGATTGATGATAAAGAACAATACCCCAAATGAAATACCGGTTAAATGCTGCAGCACTATGCCAAGTCCTGCCGTTCCGCCAATAACGAGGTTAGAAGCGGTTAAAAATTGAATTCCGATGGCAACGCATAAGCAGCCAAAGGTAATCCATCCCCATTGTTTTACGTGATTCATATCTCCATCCCCTTTTGTATATTTATACAATACTTTCGATAGAAAACACCGTCTTTTAATTCACAAAATCTATTTTACTATATATCTTTTCAAAAAAAAGCACTTTTGTGAGAGAATCTAACACAAGATAAAAAGTTAGATAATTCAGATTTATTGAGTTCTTCTGGAGCAAATGAGTGATAAGCCGATATGTTTCTAAAAAAAGATTAAAAAGAAAGAATGAGAAAAACGGATTTTGGAAAATGTATAAACAAATATTTGGATAATGGTCAAAAAAAGGGAAGGAATATCAGTTAAAACGAACTATTTTAATTATTAATTAAAATATTATTCGTATTTGTGTTGATTTTTTGTTTGATTGAGGTAATATATAACATTATTAGCATGAAAATATGTAGAGATGGAAGTGGATGCAAAATGAATAAGAAATTATCAGCGTTGACAGGGGTGGCTGTACTTGCTTTTTCGCTTACAGCATGTGCCCCTCAGCAGGAAAAAGAGGTTTCTGCTGAGAAAAAAGAACCCGTTCAAAATCTAGCTGATCAGCAAATTATGGCGGACGCTTGGTACCAGACATCCGGCGAAATGAAAGCTTTGTATTACCAAGGCTATAATACAGGGAAGCTTCGTTTAGATGAGGCGCTTGCAAAAAGTACCGATAAAAAGCCTGCCATTATTTTGGATTTAGATGAGACCGTGCTTGATAATAGCCCATTTCAAGCTTCAGCCATCAAAACGGGTAAAGGATTCCCTTATAAGTGGGATGAATGGGTGCAAGCAGCAAAAGCGAAAGCAGTGCCAGGTGCTGTCGATTTCTTGACGTATGCAGATCAAAAAGGTGTAGATATTTACTACATTTCAGGCCGTACAACTTCTCAGCTTGAGGCAACAATTAAAAACCTAAAGAATTTACATATTCCTCAAGCAACCAAAGACCATGTGCTGTTGACGGGTCCAAAAGACGAAGGAAAAGAAACGCGCCGTCAAAAAGTAGCGACGAATCATAATGTAGTCCTGCTGTTTGGTGATAACTTATCTGATTTTAGCGGCTTTGATAAAAAGTCGATGAACGATCGAAATAAGCTTGTAGAAGAACAAAAAGAAGCATTTGGTCAAAAACTAATTGTGTTTCCAAATCCAATGTATGGAGATTGGGAAGGAGCTATTTATAACTACGACTACTCAATTTCGGACAAACAAAAAGATAAGCTTCGCCGCGAACAGCTTCAATATTTTAATTAAAAAATAGGTTGAAACATAACGAAATCGCTCCAATCAAAAGGCGAACAAATTGGATACATGAGCTGAACCGCTTGTTACACCGCTGTTGATTTCCGTACAAGACTTCGCTTTCCGCGGGCGGCCGATGAGCCTCCTCGTCGCTTCTCTCCTGCGGGGTCTCATCTATTCCGCTTTTCCCGCAGGAGTCTTCGTCTTGCCCTCCAATCACCAGCTGGTATCACCTGCATTAAATGAAACCTGTGTTCAGCATCACAATAAAAAATCCGAACGAGGTTGATTCTTCATTAAGAATCAACCTCGTTCGGATTTCTCTTCAACTCACATATTGTTGTCCCAGCTTCTTTTAATCTTTTTACTATACCCTATTTAAACGATAGCTTGTACAAATGATCCTGCTTTTTAAGAAAGAAGCCACGGAGCATAAGGAGCTTGCTTCCACTCGTGTTTTAACATGCCATAAATTACAAGATCGTGGTAGTGATCATATAGATATTCACCTTCTCTGCAAATGCCTTCTTCTGTAAAACCTAGACGCGTAGGGATGGCTTTGCTTTTTTCATTATTAACGCCGCAGCGTATTTCGACTCGATGAAGGTTTAACGTATTAAATGCATAATTCAGGCATCCGTGTACGGCTCTTGTCATAATGCCTTTCCCTTGGAAATCATGTCCAATCCAATAGCCGAGACTTGTACTTTTATTTCCCCAATTAATTCCGTGGAAACCAATCATTCCGGCGATTTCTCCGTAGTACCGAATGATCGCCTGGAACCCTTGGTTATTATAGTATTGAGCTCTCCATTCAGGGATGAGTTCATCATAGTCAGCAATACTTTGCATGCTATCTACCCATGGGAGCCATTCTTTTAGGTAAGGTCTTGACTCGTTAATAAGAGAAAGCAAGGGGAAAGCGTCAGTTGATTCAATTAAATGCAAACTAACTTCGTCATCAATTTTGTATTCAAACATACGAAAGCCTCCTGTGATGATGGGCCTGCTGAGATAAGCGTAGCGTGTAGGCAGTTCTAACATCTAGTTTTTCTTTATTCTACCACAAGTAGCAGAGCGGAGAACGAGGAAGTTTGAGCTAAACGTAAATAACGCATAAAGTCGATAGGATTTTAATGATTAAAAAAATTAATAATTGAAAGCACTTTTATCAATGTTTTTACAGAAAAGAAGCATATACAGTGATACAATGGAAGAAGAGATAAGGCGTTGTATGTATACATACTTTCTAACAAACATGATATTGGATTGATAAAAGCAGGTGGTAAAAACATGGATGTACAACTATTAATAACGGTATTTGCACTCGGGTTTTTCGGGTCATTTTTAGCAGGTATGCTTGGAATTGGAGGGTCAGTTGTTTTGTACCCGCTGTTGCTATTTGTTCCGCCTCTTGTAGGAGTGGGAATATTCAGCGCGCACGAAGTAGCTGGTATAGGAGCTGTGCAGTCGCTGTTTGCGTCTGTTTCAGGAGCTCTTGCTTATAAAAAGGGCGGCTATTTGAATAAACCGTTAATTTTATATATGGGCGTCAGTGTCTTAGTTGGTAGTCTCATTGGTTCAACGCTATCAAACTCGTTTTCAGAAGGAATGATCAATTTCATTTACGGCGTGATGGCAACAATTGCTGCAGGATTAATGTTTATGCCCAAAAAAAATAATCCAGCGGCCGATTCATTCGAAGTGACGTTTTCAAAACCTTTGGCAGCAGCCCTGGCGTTTTTAGTTGGAATTTGCGGGGGAATTGTCGGAGCAGGAGGCGCATTTTTACTTGTTCCTATTATGATTACCGTGTTAAAAATTCCTGTGCGCGTAACGATTGCAAGCTCATTAGCCGTGACGTTTATTTCGTCTATGGGAACAACATTCGGTAAAGTAATGACGCATCAAGTCCTTTTGCTTCCGGCGCTTATGATTATTGGAGCAAGCTTACTAGCAGCTCCGATTGGCGCTTTTGTCGGGCAAAAGACGAAGGTAGCGTCGCTGCAAGTGATCTTAGCAGTCGTTATTACGGCGACTTCGTTGAAAATATGGTTTGATTTACTAATGAAATCTATTCATTAAAAAAAGCTGCCTCTTTAAGGGCAGCTTTTTTATTTTGTTGTTGATGCAACAAGGTGAGCGACTAAAATATAGCGTTCAGGTGCTGAACCAACGTAGTTAAATGGATAACAGGTGCTGACGGTTAAAGTGGCTCTAGGTTTTGGCACAATAACGGTCCGGTCATCCGCATCCACAATTCGTACTTTGTTTACTTTGTATGTGAAGGTGCCTGCTGCTGTATTTACCACAAGCGAATCGCCTTCACCCACGTCGCCAAGCTTACGAAAAACCGTATCGCGATGTCCTGATAGAACAGAATTGTCGTTTTGACCAGGCAGCACGCTTCCCGCAAAATGACCGACGCCTTTTTCTAATTCATCTTCGTTCGTACCGTGATAAATTGGCAGCTTCGCATTTAATTTAGGAATATATAGTTCTCCCATTAAATCACCGATTTTTGGCTGTTTCGGATAAGACACATTTGACACTTTCGGCTTTTTTTCTGAGCTAGCAGTACGAGAGTGTACCGCTTTTTTGGGATCAACAGAAGAAGCTTCAGCAGAAGAGTCTGCTGTTGAAGAACCCTTGCTTTTAGAGACTGAAGCTGCGGCTGGTTCTTCTGTATCCATTGTTTTAAATGCCAAATAGCCTCTTGCAAATTTATAGGCGTTTGTTGTTGTAAACCAAAGACCAAAGCAGATGACAGCGGCTAAAAGGGAAAGAACAATCAACCGCTTTTTACGATTGATTGTTCTTCTTGTTTTTCTTGGTTCCATTTTATGCGCGTCTCACTTTGCGGAAAAGAACAAAGCCAGCTGCTACAAGCACTAATCCAATTAATGTATTGGTTACATAATTAGAAGCCGTTTCCGGAAGTTTTGCACCTTTGACCGTTTTTTGTACAGCGCCATTCGTTTGTTTCTTCACAGGTTCTTGTTTCTTTTCTACTGCTGGTTTTTGCGCTTGAGCTGGTTTTGATACAGCTTCAGCAGATTTTTCTACTTCTTTTCCTGTGTCTGTGATGATATCAGAATTAAACATATCGCCTGTGATCACCATGTCTGCTAAAAATTTACCGTCTGTTGTATAAAGAGAAATTTTTAGACTTGCATTTTTTAATTCTTCTAAGTTGATTAAATCAGTAAGAGAAAGCGGTCTTTCATTTCCACCTTGTACAAGTGAAAATTTAGCGTCTAAATGGAAGATTGTTAGCATTTCTTTATAAATAGACATTAATTCAGCGATTTGATCAGCAGATAATTCTGTTGCTGTATCAAAATCTTCGAATGCCGCTAAGCGCTCGCCTAATTGATCTAAGCGGTTAAGCGTTGCTTCATTTGAAAGCTCATCTTCTAACGATGTAAAATGTGCTTCAATTCGATTTAACTCTTCTGAAGTTAAGCCTAATTCAGACTGCATAAATGATAGTAAGCCGCTTAAATCTTCTTCACTTAATTCATCATCGTAAGAAGTGTCTTCTTCGTCATATGACTCATCATCTTCATACCAGTCATCGCCTTCTAGATAGAAGCCGACATCATCGTATAAATCATCTAGGTACACATAGTCGTCTAAGCTTTGGCCGTTTTCTTTTAATAACGCATTTAAGCTTGTTTTGTCTAAGTCAAAATCTGCATACAAATCTTGCACGTTATGTAAGTCAGCTGCAATCGGTTCACCTAAAAAATCTTCTAAATCTGCGATTGTATCGTAGTTTTCAAGACTATCGTCATACAGTGAAAGTGAATATTCAACGTCGTCTTTGGTTACTTCAAAACCTCGCGTTTGGCTTACCGATTTTAAATATTTGTTGAAGTCTGCGTCAAATGTTGACGCGGCTGCGAATGAAGACGTTGGAAATACGCCAACAAACAGCAGAAATGATAATAAAATTGCCCCCAGTTTTTTCATCAATTTTCTCCTTTTTTTTACGTTTTCTACAAGATTATATAGTAAGAGTTATAAATTTACAATATATACTTATATTATATATACCTTGAATATAGTGGTAATTTAAGGTATTTATAGAACTATATATTTTGAGAATACCATATGGAAGGGAGCGGAAAGACCTAGGTAGAAAAAAGGGGAAAATAAAGAAAAAGGTTTATACTTTTTTTGACAAAGCAGAAATATAAAGAAACATCAAAAAAGAACAGCACTTAGAAGCTGTTCTTTTTGAAATGATATGTAAGCATTAGCATAGATAGTTGAAATTCGATACCGTTCCGCTTTAGAAAAAGGTGGCTACGAGTTATGATTTTAGTAAGGATAGTGAAGAAAAGTGAGAGCGCGGTTTTGTCAGCTCTATTTTAATTCCTTTTAGTCTTAAACGTTCTACAAACTGTTTGCGTTTTTTTCGCTTTTCATGCGGGGATTGATTCATATTCGCCTCATCCTCCATATTTAGTCAAGTAGCTAACATATCATTATCATAATCAAAAGATGACGGTTACACAATAAACATTCTCAAATATTCACAAAGATTTAAAATTTGTTACATTGATAGTGTACATGTACCCCATTCTCTTTTTTTATAACATCTCAATGTGCTGTTTTTAAATTGAAGTTTTATGAATTCCGTCGCAGAATAAAAAAACATGATCAAAATGAGCACGCAGACTTTTATATTTTGATTCATGGTGCTTAAAAGCTATACTAGTAGTGCGTATAGAAAAGACGAAAACGAGATTGGATATCTCATCTATTCGTATACAAAAAAGAAAGAGGGATCTTGATGAAAACAGAACAGCAGTATTTTGAAGAAGGAAAATCAATTCAAACATATATGAACGATATGAGTACATTAAAAGAGGAAAGTTTAGCTGTTTATGAACAATTTCAGCTTCCTAAAGATGGACTGGCTGACAAATTAAAAGCTCACAAGCTTCACTTCTTAGCGATTACGGAAGATTGGTGCGGAGATGCGATGATGATTAACCCAATCATTCGTAAAGTAGCTGAAGCTGCCGGTATCGATGTGCGTGTTGCACTGCGCGATGCGGACACCGAATTAATTGATCGTCACTTAACAAACGGCGGCCGTGCTATTCCGATTATTTTAATTTTTAATAATGAAGGAAATTTACTAGGTAAATGGGGTCCTCGTGCTCCTGAAGTTCAGCAAATCGTGGATGAGCTTCGCGCCGAACTTCCTTCAAAGGAAGATCCTTCGTTTGAAGAAAAGCAAAAAGAAGTCTTTTCTGCGTTACGAACAAGATATAAAGAAGAACCGGCTCTTTGGTCGTATGTTTATAATAGCTTCAAAGAAACAGTGTTAGCTGTTGTAAAATAATTTAAAAAAGCAGGGTAAAATGAACGCTTCATTTTACCCTGCTTTTTTTCTGGTTATTGCAGCAAAATCGTTTGTATATCACTTTAATGAAAAGACTGCTTTTATAAATGTTAGTGTTCGAAACGCGCACTTTTAATTGGTGAAACGCACAAAATTCTAAAAATAAAAATATTTTTTATTCAAAACGCGTACTTTTTTAACTTGATGATGATATAATAGCAAATAATAAATGAAGAAGGGGGACGGGTGAATGAATGTAAAAGCTTTTGGTTAGTACTTTTAAGCAGCATTTTTAGAGATCAAAATGAATTTTATTTTTTAAATTTAATGAAAGCGCTTAATAACTCACTTCTCAGAATATATAGAAGAAAGGTGTTAGATACATGAATAACTTACATAGAAAAATGGGAACGTTTTCTCTCATGATGGTCGGCCTTGGATCTATTATTGGATCAGGATGGCTGTTTGGGGCATGGAGAGCTGCTCAAATTGCAGGCCCTGCAGCAATTGCTTCTTGGATTATTGGAATGGTTGTTATTTTATTTATAGCTCTTTCTTACAGTGAACTAGGATCGATGTTTCCAGAAGCAGGAGGTATGGTTAAGTATACGCAGTACTCACACGGCTCATTTCTTGGCTTTATTGCGGCTTGGGCAAACTGGATTGCCATTGTATCCGTTATTCCTGTTGAAGCGGTTGCCTCTGTTCAGTACATGAGTTCATGGCCGTGGGAGTGGGCGAAATGGACAGGGAGTTTAGTAGAAAACGGGATTCTTACTGGAAAAGGCTTGGCTATTGCTACAGGGCTATTAATCATTTATTTTCTTTTAAATTATTGGACGGTAGGCTTATTTTCGAAAGCTAATTCACTTATTACCGTTTTTAAAATTGTGATTCCAGGGCTTACAATTGGTGCTCTTTTATTTGCAGGATTTCACGGCGGAAACTTTTCCTCTGCAGGAGGCGTTGCTCCAAATGGATGGGCAAGCGTGTTGACAGCTGTTGCTACGTCTGGGATTGTGTTTGCTTTTAACGGTTTTCAAAGCCCTATTAACATGGCGGGAGAAGCGAAAAATCCGGGACGTTCTATTCCAATTGCCGTGGTAGGATCCATTTTGATTGCAACCGTGATCTATGTATTGCTTCAAATTGCGTTTATTGGAGCGGTAAATCCTTCAGAAATCGTAAAAGGATGGAGTCATCTGAACTTTAATTCGCCGTTTGCCGATTTAGCGATTGCACTAAATATTAACTGGCTTGTTATTGTTTTATATGCCGATGCGTTTGTATCGCCATCAGGAACAGGTATTACGTATACAGCTACCACATCACGCATGATTTATGGTATGGAAAAAAATAAATACTTGCCGAATATACTAGGACGAGTTCATCCGCTTTACGGCGTTCCTCGTCAAGCCATGTTTTTTAATCTATTTGTCTCATTCATCTTTTTATTTTTATTTAGAGGCTGGGGAATTTTAGCCGAAATTATTTCTGTAGCTACGTTAATTTCATATCTTACTGGTCCTATCACAGCTATGACGTTAAGAAAAACGGGGATCGATCTTTATAGACCTTTACGTATAAAAGGGTTAAATGTAATAGCGCCTCTTGGCTTTATTTTTGCTTCACTTACTCTTTACTGGGCGAGATGGCCGTTAACTGGACAGGTATTATTTATTATTTTAATTGGTTTGCCAATTTATTTTTATTACCAAGCGAAATCAAAATGGAAAGGCTTTGGTCAAAACTTCCGAGCTGGCGTTTGGATGATTGTCTACTTATTATGTATGATGACAATCTCCTGGATAGGAAGTGAAAAATTCGGGGGACTCAATATTATTAAATACGGCTGGGATATGGGTCTTATTGCAATTGTTGCACTTTTCTTTTATGCTTGGGCACTTAAAAGCGGGTACAAAACAGAGTATTTAAAAGAAGCAATTCATGTTAATAATGAAATGAAAGAAGCGGAAGCACAGACTGCCTCGGCTAAAGAGCAAGTTATAGAAAAACAAATTAAATAAGTAGTAAAAATAAGGCTGGGACAAAAGTATTCCAGTTAAAGTCAAATGCGAACTATTAATTATTTTTTAATTGGTAGTTCGTGTTTTTTGTTGTTATGTTGAAGATAGATTTCATGTTTTCAATTGCTTCTAGCAGTTGATTGGAGGACAAGGAGAAGACTCCTGCGGGAAAAGCGGAACAGATGAGACCCCGCAGGAGCGTAAGCGACGAGGAGGCTCAGCGGCCGCCCGCGGAAAGCGAAGCCTTGCACGGAAATCAACAGCGGTGTAACAAGCAGCTCAGCTCATGTATACAATTTATTCGTCTTTAGATTAGATTGATTTAGTTATGTCCCATCCATTTTTTATGGATAAATTTTCTTTTTTTGAATACTAGATAGTAAAAAATGCTATAATGGTTGGCAAAATCATGCAGGGGGAGAACGGCTTATGAATATCGTATCAATCACTTCTTTTTTAGGTGTAGCCGCTTTGCTTACGGTTATGCCTGGTCCTGATAACTTATTTGTTTTAGCACAAAGCATATCAAACGGTAAATATGCAGGGATTTCGACTTCATTAGGTCTTTGCACGGGCTTGCTTGGTCATATAGCAGCGGCAACGTTGGGTCTGTCGGCTATTATTTATCAATCAGCTTTAGCATTTGCTATTGTCAAATACGCTGGGGCAGCTTATTTATTATATCTGGCTTATAAGACGTTTACAGCCAAAGATTCCGCTCTCGCTGTTGAAAATAAAGAAGCCATTGAGTACAAGGTGCTATATAAAAAAGGAGTGATTATGAACCTGCTAAATCCAAAAGTTTCGCTTTTTTTCTTGCTCTTTTACCTCAGTTTGTTAATCATTCAACCGGACACGCCACACAGCAAATGCTTGTTTATGGAGCTGTGTTTTTAGTTCAAGCGCTGATTATTTTTACGTTAATTAGTCTATTTGCAGGGAAAGTAGGGGAGTTTTTGCGAAAATCTCCGGCGCTGTCTAAGCGGCTTAATCTCGTGCAAGGCTCTATCTTTACGCTTATTGGCTTAAAAATTGCTTTTAGTGAGAAATAGCAAAAGATAAGATGGCGAACCTGCTTTTTATCTCTATTAAAAGGCGTGGACATAGGTTAGTTAAAGGGAGATCCGAACGATAAATCCAATTCGTTCGGATTTTTTATGTTTATGGTAAAATCCAGTTTTTTAAGTTATTGTTCTCTAACCTTTAAGAGGACGAACCCTTCTTGTCCACTTACATATATATATAGAATGAGAGATAAAACATCGGACAAAGCCGGTGTTAACCCCAAGTTCTTTCATATTATGGCTGAAAGGAAAGGTTCACATGAAAAAAGTATGGCTAGATGCAGGACACGGCGGTACAGATTCAGGCGCTTTAGGAAATAATTTGCGTGAAAAAGATATTACGCTGCAGCTTGTATTACACGCGCGGGCGTATTTAGAGCATAACTATTTAGTAGATGTTCAAGTAACTCGTTCAACCGATGTGTTCGTTTCATTATCAGATCGAGCGAACCGAGCTAATGCATGGGGAGCAGATATATTTGTTTCGATGCACATTAATGCCGGCGGAGGTACTGGATTTGAAACGTATCGCTATCCATCACAAGAGGGAAGTCAATCTTCTCTTTTACAAAAAGAGCTTCATGCAGAGATTTTACCAACCATGCGCAAATTTGGAACGATTGCAGATCGCGGTTTAAAAACAGCTAATTATGCTGTACTGCGTGAAACAAATATGCCTGCTGTTTTAACTGAAAACTTGTTTATCGATACAACAGCCGACGCTGAAAAATTAAAAAACGCGACGTTTCTTCGTGAAGTGGGAGAAGCACACGCGCGTGGAATTGCTGCGTATTTAAACTTACCTTCTACTAGCGTTACATTCTATACCATTCAATCTGGAGATACGTTTTATAGCATTGCAAAGAAGTATAATATCACCGTTCAGCAGCTGCAGGATGCAAATCCCGGCGTAGATCCTACCAAACTGCAAATTGGGCAGCAGATTGTTCTTCCTGTCACTACGTATACTGTACAAGCAGGAGATACGTTCTATAGCATTGCAAAGAAGTATAATATGACTGTTCAGCAGCTGCAGGACGCAAATCCCAGCGTAGATCCTACCAAACTGCAAATTGGGCAGCAAATTATCATTCCCGCTGTTTAATATCTGTAAATAAAAAAGATGACACGGCAGCGTGTCATCTTTTTTATTATTGAACTAATCTTACAAGCATATGGGCAAGGTGATGCTGCTGTTCTTTGTCTCCAACTTTCCACAGTTCGTGAAGCAGGTTTTCCTCTCGATTGCGAGGCTCTTCATGCTTAGCGAGGTAATCAGCTACTTTCTGAGCTGTTTTAGCCAGCTGTTCCTCATTCATCCCTAACTTTTCACCTTTTGAGACCTTGTCCCCTAGATAACTTTTAAATCCTTCGAAGCTAGAGAGAATATCCTCTTTTTTCTCCTCGCTCATAGAATTAATTGCTCCTTCAACTTTTGCTGAATGATTTGTTTCTACAGAATTACTCATAGCTTTTTTCTCCTCTCATGGTTATATTTGGGTGTTAGAAAGCATATTCCCTGAGGATTCAGTAAATAAACGTCCAAATGTGTTATTTTTACATGATGGCGTTTTACAAGGACTTAAAAAGGTGAGGTCAAACGAGATTTTATCAACCAATAATAAAATGACAAAAAAAGACTTTGAATAAAGAAATAAAAGTCTTTTCATGATTTTTATACTGAAGCATCATACTTCCGGCGTAGGAGTAGGCGTGGCATAGCCTTCCTTATATTTATGATCAATTTCTTGACGAATGTCTTCGATGCTTTTGCCTTTGCTGTAGTCTACTACAGCTTGAGCCGCTATTTCTAAGCAGACAGCGCATTTTGTTCCGTGATCATCCCACGTTACTGCGCCGTTTTCTTTGTTTTCAAAGATAAAACAGTCATAGTTGTTTTGATGATTAGCTTCTTCTCCACATCCGCAGTAGCAAGGAATGTTTTCTAGTAAGGTTTGATGCTTAGCAGCGGCTGCATAAATAAGTTGCATATCTTCGGGCTTGTCACTCAGAAAGGAAGGGAGAGTTTCACTATTTTTTGTTTCTTCTCGTTTATCCCCTAATGTGTGCGGCTGATGTTCTTCATGCTGTGTTGTTTCTGTATGTTTGTTAGCTGAACTTTCTTTACTTTCGTTTCCACAGCCGGACACCATGCCTGCTGCAAGGACAACTGGTATGACCTTTGATTTCATCATCAAAATGTTCATCCTTTCTTCAATTAAAGATAGAAAATAATATGTACATCCATCACGTTAAAAAGACATCATTCGTCTTTGAAGTCATTCATCAACTTTCTGCAAAATAATTTTCCGATACATACCTTTCAACATGACGCTTGAATTTTCCTTCAAGATAAGCTGATCCCGGCTTGCTTCAAGCATATGTTCAAAAGAGAGGCCAATATCTGTTCCTAGTAATTTTACGAAGAGGCGGAATATTTTTTTAGGAAAAGCCGCGGATTTCTTTTTGGTTTCAAATTTATCAAAAATCAGGATCGTTCCCTTGGGCTTTACTACTCTTGTCATTTCTTTTAAAGCTTGCTTTGCATCAGGTACTACGCTAAGAATCAAGCTTGCTACAACAACATCAAACGAAAAAGAGTCGAATGTTAGCTGCTGAGCGTCCATTTGGTGGAAAGTTATAGACGGGTTTTTGTATTTATCTTTTGCTTTTTGAAGCATTTCACTGGAATAGTCGATGGCTGTTACATTTACTTGATGAGGAATAAAAGCTAAATCGGCACCCGTTCCAACACCTACAAATAAAATGCGCTGCTCATACGAAAAGGGGACATCTTGAAAGACTTTTTTTCTGGCTCGATAAAACATCCCGTTATTAAAAAAGACATCATAAAAAGGGGCCCAGCACTTATAAATAAATTGGTTCCAGCGGTTATTCACGTAAACCCTCCTAAAAAATAAGCTTTCCAACGCATGCTGGAAAGCTTATAGATTCCATTTATTTTTTCATTTTGAGTAAGCGAAGGCTGTTTAAAATAACAAGTAGCGCTGCTCCTGTATCGCTTAAGACGGCAATCCACAGAGTAAGCCACCCTGGGAAGATAAAGGCTAAGGCAATGACTTTAACAATAATAGAAAACCAAATGTTTTGTTTGATAACAGCTAACGCTTTGCGACTTAGCTTCATTGTATGAGGAAGCTTTTCTAAATTGTCTGCCATCAGGACAATATCAGCTGTTTCCATGGCGGTATCAGTACCAGCACCGCCCATTGCAATGCCAAGATCAGCAGTAGCAAGGGCAGGGGCATCGTTAATTCCATCTCCAACCATAGCCGTTTGATACCCTTCATGTTGAAGCTGCTGTATGGCCTTTACTTTGTCTTCAGGCAGCAAATCAGCGAAATAGCGGTCTACCCGAGACTGAGAAGCAATCATTTTAGCTGTTCCTTGGTTATCACCGGTTAACATCACAATTTGCTGCATTCCGTTTTGCTTAAGGCTTTCTAAAGCAGATACGGTTGTATGTCTGATGGTATCAGCTACGCTAATAATGCCTAGAACACTTTTAGGTGTTCCGACAATAATAATCGTTTTACCTTCGTTTTGAAGCTTTTCAATCTGAGACCAGCAGTGTGTTAGAGGTGTTCCTAAATCTGAGAATAATTTTGCATTACCTGCGTAATAAACCGTGTCTTGAATTGTTGCTTGCACGCCTTTTCCCGTAAGGATTTTAAAATTTGATCCTTGTAAAGAAACGACTTTTTTCTCCGCAGTATAATCCACGATAGCGCGGGCAATAGGGTGATTCGAATAATCTTCAAGCGTTTTGGTTATCGCTAAAAGCTGATTTTCTTCAGCAGCAAGGGAAACAACTTCTGAAACGGCTGGTTTGCCTTCTGTTAGCGTTCCTGTTTTATCAAAAGCAATCGCATTGATTGCACCGGCTTTTTCTAAAAACGTCCCGCCTTTAATGAGCACACCATTTTTCGCCGCGTTTCCAATCGCAGATACAATGGCGACGGGAGTCGAAATGACTAGCGCGCATGGACAAGCGACAACTAATAATTCAAGCCCTTTGTAAAACCACTCGCTCCATGCACCATCAAACAGGGGAGGGATGACCATAATGAATAAAGCTAAAATAAAGACAATAGGTGTGTAAATGGTTGCAAATTTATCAACAAATGCTTGAGTCGGCGCTTTTTTCTCCTGTGCTTCTTCCACTAAATGAATGATTTTAGCAATGGTCGTATCTTCGACTAGCTTTGTTACTTTAATTTCTAACGATCCGCTTTCGTTAATCGTGCCGGCATAGACAGCATCGCCCATTACTTTATCAACGGGAATAGATTCACCTGTAATAGGAGCTTGGTTGATACTGGATTCCCCGTTTATAATTTCACCATCGAGCGGAATTCGGTCTCCTGGCTTTACGACAATCGTGCTGCCAATTGAAATATCTTCTGCAGCTTTTTTAATCAGCTGCCCGTTTTCCTTTACCCATGCTTCAGAAGGAGCTAAATCCATCAACCCTCGTATCGAGTTTCTTGTTTGTTCAATTGATCTTGTTTGCAGAGCTACACCTAAAGCAAATAGCCAGACGACCGTAGCGCCTTCAAGCCATTCACCAATAACAGCTGCTCCAAGTGCTGCAACGGTCATTAAAACATTCATGTCTAAAGAACGGCTTTTGATTCCGTAATAAGCACTTTTAGCTGGCTTATATCCGCTAACAATCATGGCAATAGCGTACAGTACAGTTGTCATATAAGAAGCAATTCCTGTATGAGAACCGATAAAACCTAATGCGATGAGAATACCTGAAAAAATAATCGGACCATTTTTGCCTTTATGGTGCCGAGATTCAGCGGGCTGCCTGCTGCTGGTCACTAAAGTAGCGGTATACCCAGCTTTAGATACTTCTTTAATAATGTCATCAGCTTCATTATCATGTTCAATTTGTGCTTTTCCCGTTGAAAAGTTAACGCGTACGTCTTTGACAGCAGGAACTGTTTTTAAATGATTCACAATCGTGTTTGCACAAGCTGCACAGTCCATTCCTTCAATCAAATACGTTTTCATTTTCTTATTTGATTGAATAGGCTCAATACTAAAGCCCAGTCTTTCTACTGAGTTTGGAATGAGTGACAGAGCTGATTCACTTGCCGCCGCCACTTGAAGCTTTCCTGTATTGTAGTTGATTGCTACGTGTTGAATATCGTTTAACGTTTTTAAACTTTTTTCAATCGTAGCAGCACAAGAAGGACAATCCATTCCATACACGCGGTATTCAGCCGTTTCTTCTATGTCACTGCCTGTTGCTATATCGTGATCGCTGCAGCACGAATGCTGGCTTTTATCGGTCGTTAACGCACTTGTATCTGAACAGCAGCTGTGACTGTGTGCGTGACTCTTTGTACTACAGGAAGAAGGTTCTTCAGTAGGTGCGGCTTCTGAAGAAGAGGCGCAGCAGGGGCTGTTCTCAATTTCTGATGAAGAAGGGCCGCTGCAGCAGCTTCCGGTATGGTGATGATGTTTTTTATCTTCGTGTTTCATTGTGTCCCACTCCCTATACGGTAAGAAAAACTTAAATGGTTACATCTTCTTTTTTAGCAAACATAATATCAATTACTTGTTTAATATGTGCATCCCTTAAAGAATAAAAAGCTAACTTTCCTTCTTTGCGATAATTGGCAATTCCTATATTTCGCAGCAGTCTTAAGTGATGAGAAGCAGTAGCAACCGTAGAGCCTACAATGTTGGCTACGTCACATACACATAATTCCTCACCTTTATAAAGGGCTAATACGATTTTCAGCCGCGTTTCATCTCCCAACGCTTTGAACATCGTAGAAATATCCTGAACAGCTTCAACATCGATAGAAGGCTTAATACGATTCACCTTTTCTTCGTTAAAACAATAAATATCACAGCGATCTTTTGGCATAGTTTCCTCCTTCATTCAAACATTCAAATGATTGTTTGTTTATAATATATGCCAATTTTAAAAAATGTTCAAACATTTATTGATTATTCGGACTTTTTTTCTGAGCAAAACATAAATATAGAAAGAATAAATATGAAAAGTATGCCTATTAGTGTATGTACTCTGGACTAAATGGTGCGGACAAAAAGAGAATGACTTTACGTGTAGAACAAAACAAAAAGCCACCCCTATAGGTAGCCTTTCGATGACTTTTAAAAATGAGAGAAATAACCGAATACAGCGCAAATTATGTTCATTTTGTTATCGTTTTAATCGATTAAATAATAAATCTGCTGCATTATTTAACACCTTGTCCGATTCTTTTAATCGCTTGTCTGAGTTTTCTAAATAGGATTGAGCAGATAATACAACATCTAATGGATCCTTGACATTTTTCTTTTCGGTGCATACTAAATGACCAACATTATTTTTCCAATGAATCGTGCATTTAAAATTCACAAATGTATCATCGCTCGTTCTCAAACGCAAATGCCTGATGATGGGGTTAGATGAAGAGTGCTGTGACAGCATCCACATTGCTTGTTTCCGGTCGTCTTTATGAATAATGCTCCACAGACTGGAGACTGAAGAAAAATAAGAATGTGCTTGACTAGAAAAATGCAGGATTTCACCTTCTTGATTTAATTGAAAGTAAGGAACGGGGATCCATTTAAGTATGTTACTTTCCATCATGCACCTCTCCCAACTTAAGTAATCTCTTTTACCATATCACAATTACCTAATATTTGTATGATTTTTATCATTTTTCCCACTCTTTTCTCCGTTTTAAGCTGTAAAAGCTACCGAATTATTCAGTTTAAAACACTTGAAAAAGGAACGTGTGTTCGGTAAACTAAAAATTAAAGGAGCGAATTCTATGGAACGGCTACTTCAAGAAAGCTACTCTTCAAAACGACCTGTTGAAATTATTTATATGGATGATAAAGGATGTTTGACACAGCGATTTATCATTGTGTATAAAATTGATCCTCAGAGCGTAAAAGCTTGGTGCTTACTAAGGAACGAGAAACGAACGTTTAAAATAGAGAATATCCTTTCATGCGGATTCAGCAATAAAAGGAAAAGCAGTTTTAGGCAGAAAGCTCACTCAATTTAAGAGGGGCTTTTTCATATCATTTCCTCTTATGGCGTGTGAGTTATTTTCATACACTATATCCACGAGAAAGGGGAATGAACATGACATTAAACCAAGGAAAGAAAACTAAACATATTGCTAAAGGGAGCACGGAAGAAGAAAATATGACAATGCAGGGTGAGAAAAAACAGCATGAAGCACAAAGTACCTCTTTGTCTCATAATAATTGTCGTGCAAACCTTGACGGAGATTAATCTATAAAAGGAAAGCTTTCGTCTCCGAGGCTTTCCTTTTTTGTGTATATTGCATTTTTAAGTTAACTCGTATTTTTCTGAGCCAATCACAATATAGTCTTTCGCTTCACGTGTTCATACTATCCTATCTCGCATCCTTCGTTTTTAGAATCATTTTTCTGACGTTCTTGCAACATTGGGTCTACTATATTACTCATAAGCGAACCTCAGCCTTAACGGGACAGAAAAGGGGAAATGAAGATAAAAATTCTGCGTTTCTTCATTATAATAAGAAAAAACGATCTGTTTACTAGTATTTAAATCTTTCGAAAAATCAAAATAAATAATGATTGATTTCGTCACTTTATTGTGGTTTCATAATAAAGTGTAAAAAGACCATTTTTCTTACAGAGAGAAATGAGATAGAGTACTTCTGTGTTGATTCTTTCTTTTGAATATAGTATACATACAGGGGTATAGAAATTAGTTGGGAGGAAAACATGGCGATATTATATATGAGCATAGGTATTTTACTTTTATTAATTTGTTACAGTTTTTATAAACGCTATGTGCCGGTGCAAGGAATAAAGAAAGTGACGACCGTCGACTGTGCTTCTACAACGATTTCGTATGTAGATGTTCGTCATTTTCATGAAATGAAACAAAACCCCTGTCAAAAAGCAATCCATATTCCGCTTCCTTATTTAGAGAGACAGCATGAGGAAATTCCATATAAAGAAGTGGTCGTAATTGTTCCTGACAGCATTTCCCGAAATTTAAGCATTCGGCAGCTCAAAAAACATGGATATCAGGTCAAAGGATACATGTGTGCGGAAAGATGTGTATAATAAAAAAACGGCAAATAAGCCTTAAACGACTTTGATATAGAAGGATATAATAGATAAGCTAAGCGATACTCATTTCAAAATGGGTATCTTTTTTTACTTTAAGGATTAAGAAGGGGAGTGGAGATCGGTTTCTTTTGGTTCAACAGCTACTGAGTCTTTTAGCGTATTTTTATGACAAAAGGTTTGAAAAATCCCTTTTGTGGTAAAAAAAAACGTAGTTCTCCTAGTGCATAGACAGAGGTTTAATAGGAAGTTATAATTTAGGCAATTACATAAAAGGGGAGTAAGCTAAGGAAGGTGAATAGATGTGCGAAAGATAAAGCGGTTGCTATTTCTGTTCATTTGTATAGCGGTTGTAATTGTTGCGTATGAGATGATTCGATATCCGATTGAAAACAATGCTGAAAGTGTGCAGCAGCATTTGCGAAATTGGGAGCATAAAGAAAGTATTGATGGTTCTGCAAGGATTACGCTGCAAGATTTTAAACGGGTTGATCACTCTAATACATACATAGCCTTATTCTCCATACCTGGTGATAAAGAAGGAATGGCCGTATTGAAGCAAGGATGGAACAAACGCCTGCGTATTGAAGTCAGTACCAAAATGAGCAATTTAGTGGATTATGATGATATCCATACAAATAAAGGTACATATGCGCTGTTTACAGGAACAAATAGAAGTAAACAAATTGAGCGCGTAAAGGCGGCTTTGGTGCGCGATACATATACAATTGATGCCGCGGTTCCAAAAAGTGATTATTTTGTGCTGTATGAAAAAATACCGAGTCATATTAAACATCCGTTTCCAGCAACGACAACGCTGCTAGATAAAGCAGGGGATGATATCACGGTTAAAGAATTTATGGATCAAGAGCTGCGTGAATAACACGCGGCTTTTTTCTATAATAAAAAGCTTTTTAAAAAAATTCACGTTTTGTTCATATTTTTGAAAGAAAGAATTTTAAGCAAAAAAATCAAATATTTGCTACAAAACAAAGGGGAATTAACGGGCAAAATAAGTTTCATACAGGGCGTCACATTTTCTTTGAAAATTTGTCACAAAATATTCAATTATGTCGATGTGTATTGATATATCAATGTTGAAGCAAACGTGCAAAGCTAATTTTGCAGTTATTCCTAAAGAAATAGTTAAGAAATGGGAGCTGAATCCTTTTATTTACATTTATTCACACCAAATTATGTGATAGAATATCGCAAGGTTGAAGCACTCTAACCCCATTGGTACAGTCACTATATTAGAATATTTTTAATATAAAAAAATAAAGCAAAAGGGACGAAAAAAATGTCATTTTGTATTACAATAGTAGTGGCCTACAAATAAGGGGGAAGAGAGTCTGTATAAAAATGTCGTTATCTAGCGAAAGATAGCGCATTTTGAATGTTCATCAATATAGGCTTCGCATCATGTGTTGTTAGAAAGGAGAGTTTTAAGTGAAACCAAAAAAAGGATTTTGGAAGCTAGTAGGTTTACTATCTGCGCTTTCACTAGTATTTTTGAGCGGTTGTTCAAAACTTGCTGTATTGAACCCGCAAGGTCCTGTTGCAAAAACGCAATCTGATTTAATCATTTGGTCTATGTGGATGATGTTGATCGTGGTTGTTGTCGTATTTGCTATTTTTATATTTGTTCTTGTCAAATATCGTGAAAAACCTGAAAACATGGACTATGAGCCACCTGAGCAAGAAGGTAACTTAAAGATGGAGGTTATTTGGACAGCATTCCCAATCATCATCTTAATTCTATTAGCAGTGCCAACTGTTAAAGCGATCTACTCTGCAGAAGAAGTACCGGCAGAATCAAAGGATAAAGATCCAATCGTGATTCACGTTACATCTGCAAACTGGAAATGGATTTTCAGTTATCCGGAACAAAATATCGAGACGGTTAACTACGTAAACATTCCAGCAGATACGCCAGTGAAATTTGAGTTAACGGCTCAAGGACCTATGAACTCATTCTGGGTACCAGAACTTGGCGGACAAAAATATTCGATGAACAATATGTCAATGCCATTATACTTAGAAGCTGATAAGCCTGGTTCTTATATGGGACGTAGTGCTAACTTCTCGGGTGAACATTTCACTCAAATGCAGTTCGAAGTTCAAGCTCAAACGGACAAAGACTTCAAAGAGTGGGTTAGTGACGTAAAAGGTACAGCTGGTAAATTGACTGAAAAGAAATATGATCAAATCCTAAGCCCAGGCGTTGTTGGTCGTCAAACTTACAACGGTACACATTTAAAATGGATTGACCATGCAAAAGATGTATACATTCCTGGCAAAGAGCTAGAACGTGGTACAGGACATGATCACAGCAAGATGAAAGAAGACGAAAAAACGAGTAATGAAGAAATGGAAAACATGGATCACTCAAATCATGAATAACATTCATTTATTACACTAAATAACGTAATGATTGGGGGAAGACATAATGAAGCTAGATGAATTTTTCGTCACTGGCGAACCTATGATTTACGCTGCTGACGCAGCAATCGCTATGACGGTCATCGGTATCGTTTTTGTCTTAACATATTTCAAGAAATGGAAATGGTTATGGACAGAATGGTTAACAACAGTTGACCATAAAAGACTCGGTGTCATGTACATCCTTTCAGCTGTATTAATGCTTTTCCGCGGCGGAATTGATGGAATCATGATGCGTATGCAGCTTGCATTCCCGGGTATGAACATTTTAGATGAACATCACTACAACGGAGTCTTCACGGCTCACGGTGTTATCATGATCTTATTCATGGCAATGCCATTTATTATCGGACTAATGAACGTAATCGTTCCATTACAAATTGGTGCGCGTGACGTAGCATATCCGTTCTTAAACGCAATCAGTTTCTGGACATTCTTTATGGGAGCAATGCTATTTAACCTTTCTTTCGTAATCGGAGGAGCTCCTGATGCAGGTTGGACAAGTTACTTCCCGCTTGCAGGTAAAGAATTCAGTGAGGGTATCGGAAATAACTTCTATGCCGTTTCACTACAGATTGCTGGTGCTGGTACATTAATGACTGGTATCAACTTCTTTGTAACAATTTTAAAAATGCGTGCCCCTGGCATGACAATGATGAAAATGCCAATGTTTACTTGGTCAATCTTCATCACATCAATTATTATCATTTTCGCGTTCCCTGTATTAACAGTAGCGCTTGCACTTATGACACTTGACCGTGTATTCGGAACAGCCTTCTTTACAATGGCTAACGGCGGTCTTCCAATGATGTGGGCTAACTTATTCTGGATTTGGGGTCACCCTGAAGTATATATCGTTATTTTACCGGTATTCGGTGTCTTCTCAGAAGTTATCAGTACACATTCTCGTAAGAACTTATTCGGTTATAAAGCAATGGTAGTATCAATGGTCGGTATCGCATTCTTAAGTTACCTTGTATGGGTGCATCACTTCTTTACAATGGGTAACTCACCGTCAGTTAACTCGTTCTTCTCAATCACAACGATGTTAATTGCAGTACCAACCGGCGTTAAAATCTTTAACTGGCTCTTTACAATGTATAAAGGCCGTATCAAATTTACGACTGCGATGCTTTGGTCATTAGCGTTTATTCCAAACTTCGTAATCGGTGGGGTAACAGGGGTTATGCTTGCGATGGCATCAGCCGATTATCAATATCATAACAGTTACTTCCTAATCGCTCACTTCCACTATGTATTAATCTCTGGTACAGTGTTTGGCTGTTTCGCAGGTTTATACTTCTGGTATCCGAAAATTTTCGGTCACACGTTGAACGAAAAATTAGGAAAAATTTCATTCTGGATTTTTGTTGTTGGATTTAACGTATGTTTCTTCCCACAATTCTTCCTAGGTTTAGACGGTATGACTCGTCGTATGCAAACTTATGCAGACAACCTTGGCTGGAACGGATTAAACTTAGTTTCAACAATCGGTGCATTCTTAATGGGTCTTGGCTTCTTCGTATTAGTAGTTAACTTATTATACAGTGCATGGAAAAACAAACGCGACACTGCAAACGATCCTTGGGATGGTCGTACACTTGAGTGGTGGACTAAATCACCAGTTCAAGCTTACAACTTTGCAGTAATTCCTCATGTGAAAGAAATGGATGCATTCTGGCACATGAAAAAACGTAATGAAACAGAAATTAAAGCAGAAGACTTAAAACCAATTCACTTACCAAGCAACTCTGGTGTGCCGTTTATCTCAGGTATTTTCTGGTTTATCGGTGGATTTGGCTTAGTATTTGAATGGATTCCAATGGCAATCGTTGGATTAGCAGGTATTTTTGCTTGTATGCTTGCTCGTTCATTTGATTATGATCCGGGCTTCTATGTAAAAGTAGATGAAATCAAGAAGGTTGAAGGAATTACAGGGGGTGACAAATAATGGCAGGACATTTAGATAAATCATTGCCGTTAGAATACCAAGAAGAACAAAGTCGCCTGAATATCCTTGGATTCTGGATTTTCTTAGGTGCCGAGATCGCGTTGTTCTCTACGCTGTTCGTAACGTACTTAACGTACCATACGCGTACAGCGGGTGGCCCTACTGCAGAAGAACTGTTCGTTGTTAAAGATTTTATGATCGAAACGCTGTTACTACTATTCAGTAGTTTCACGATGGGAATTGCCATCTTTAAAATGCGTAATAATGATTTAAAAGGACTTTTAGTTTGGTTTGTTATTACACTTGTTCTTGGTGGAGGATTCCTTTTCTACGAAATTCGTGAGTTTTACATGTACGCAGTTCACGAAGGTGCAACAATGCAAACAAGTGCCTTCTTATCAGGGTTCTTTACACTACTTGGAACGCACGGTCTTCACGTAACAGTCGGTGTATTCTGGGCAATCAGTATTATTATTCAATTAGTAAGACGAGGATTAACACCAGTTACTGCTCGTAAAGTATTTATTATCGGTTTATACTGGCATTTCCTTGATGTTGTATGGATCTTCATCTTCACGCTTGTATACTTGAACGGATTGGTGGGATAAGACATGGAAAATAAACAAGGCCAAAAAGCAGGTTTTCCGCTTAGTCATGTATTTGGGCTTATCCTTTCACTAGCCTTAACATTCGCAGCGCTTGGTTTAGTAGTGCTAGCTGATCTATCAAGAAGCATTACGATGACTCTTATCATGATCCTAGCGTTATTACAAGCAGCAATGCAGCTAGTAATGTTCATGCACATGACTGAAAGTGAAAATGGTAAAGTACAGGTTGCAAATATTCTTTACAGTTTCTTTATTGCACTTTGTATCGTTGTTGGTACACTGTGGATTCTTGCAGCTCACTTTAACCATTAAAAATAAAACCACTTACTTCGGTAAGTGGTTTATTTTTTTTCATTCAGTTTATATTTCAACGTTTGATATTCTCCCGTGGGAACTTTTTTTACTACTTTTCCTTTATCATCGCTATAAATATTTACTTGTTCGTATACTTCAATTCGGTATCCGCCTCTTTTTTCTGTTTTAACATGAACTTCTTTGACTGACATATTTAATTGTTCCGCAGCGTCTTCATCAGCAGAGGTTTCAACAGCTCCTCCATCAAGTGAAAGGTGAGCTAAGCTGTCAAACGACTGCTGGGAATTGTTATCAACATAGCTTGTCACGACTAAAATGCCGGCAAAAAACAATACTAAAAAAAGCGTCCGGACTTTCATCTTCATTTTAAAACACCCCCGTAAACTGACAAACCAGCACGACTGCACCCAATATCCAAACGTAAATTGCAAACGTTTTTAATGAATGATGCTTTAAATAATTGATCATCCATTTTACCGCTACATAACCGAATAAAGCAGATGAAAGGGTGGCGACGAATAAAAAGAAAACGGAAAGCTGCTCGACTTCACCTGTGACTACATCTTTTAATTGAAGTAACACCGCTCCGCAAATGGCCGGAGTCGACAATAAAAAGGAAAAGTAAGCGGCTGTTTCACGGTCTAATTTTCGCATTAACGCAGCTACCATCGTTAAGCCTGACCTGGATACAGCAGGGAATATCGCAGCTGCTTGAAACGAGCCGATAAAAAAAGCATCTCCGTATGAAATATGATCCATTTTTTTATAGCCATTTTTTACGGAATCACCAAACCATAACAGCAGTCCCGTCGCAAGAAATTCCCAGCCGATCGTTAGGCCAGATTTAGAAATGCTGTCAAAATAGTCTTTAAACAAAAGACCAATTGCAACTGCAGGGATCGTTCCTATCACTAAAAGCCCTGTAAGCTTGCTAAAGGGATGCCGAATAATATGCCATAGCTCACGCTTATAAAAGACAAACACAGCAAGCAGAGTGCCCATGTGCAGCATCGTATCTAAATACAATCCCGCATCGTCTAAGCCAAATAAGTGGCGCCCTAAATACAAATGCCCCGTGCTGCTTATCGGTAAAAACTCTGTAAGCCCCTGAATGATTCCCAAAATAAATGCTTCAAACCACGACATCTTATCACCTCATACAGCGTGTCCTTATTAGTAGTGTATAGAGGAAGTTCTGAGAACATGACAAAAACATGGAAGTATAGGCATTCATTTAGTGAAATAAATACGTAAAAATAGGTCATAGTATAAGAAGAGACGACCATTCTTATCTCCATCTCATCCACTATGGAAAGAGGTGCTTAAAATGATACGAAAATGGGTTGCTGTATGCGTCGTATTCGCTGCTTTTATTTTTCCGCAAGCAGTAAGTGCTGAACAGCCAAAAGTAGAGGTGTTTCAAATTGAAACGGGCAGAGTCGTTCGTTCAACGCCCAAACCTCCAAATGTTCAAAAAGAAGCCCAAAAAAGTATTGCGTCCATTACTGGTTTATATAAAAAGGCAAGTCCGCTTCCTAAAAAAGGCTATCTTGTTAAAGTACCTCTTGATCCAGCCGTGAAAATTGAAAATAGTGGGGTCAACACGCTGGCAAGTGAAGTTATTTTTGTTCTTGAACCGAATCAAAAACCAATCATGATGGTATTTGACAATGAAAATAGAACCTATTTTTTTGAATTTACTCATGATTTAACTCTTCTCAGAAAAGCATTACAGCTATAAGTCATCGAAATGATGGCTTTTTTTTACATAGACAGTTGACAGTTTATTATGATAAATGTAATATATTTAGAAAAGTCAGAAATAATAAGGGGGAGAATTATGTGATAGCTCTACGACCGTTCTCCAAAAAAGACTTTAAACAGCTAATGGATTGGATTCCCTCCGAGTCATTTATGGTGCAATGGAGCGGCTCTAGCTTTTCTTTTCCGCTTACTCCTAGACAGTTAAAACACTACATTCGATATGCAAATGAAGATGGTGCCTCTACCTATGCTTTTTCTGTCATAGATGACAATGAACAGCTTATTGGGCATATTTCCCTGGCTCATATTGATTATTATCATAAAACAGGAAGAATTGGCCGAGTGCTGCTTGGTGAAAAGTATAGAGGAAAAGGGTTTTGCGCGCACATGTTTGAAAAAGTGTTAGCTTTCGGTTTTGAAGAACTGGGCCTTCACCGAATTTCGCTCGGCGTCTTTGATTTTAACGAGCGGGCGATTCAGTCTTATGAACGAATTGGCTTTACACGCGAAGGTCTTCTTCGAGATGTCCGGCTTGTAGATGGACAGTACTGGAGCTTAATTGAAATGAGTATGCTAGAAAGTGAATGGGCACAGCGTGATGTGCATCAAAAATCAAGCTAACATCTACTAGTGAAAAGCCAGCTTCCCAACAAGCGGGCTTTTTTGACGTGTGCTTAAATTTCCTCAAGAAGGTATAAATTTCCATTCATTAAGGCATATAGAGAGTAAGTGATGTGTAAAGGAGGCCGTATGAATGAAAAAATACAAAGTAGGCATCTTAGCGGCATGTATGTTGCTTTTAGGAACCGCTGGGTTGGGAATTGTCTATCAGCATCAAACATCTGCTAAAGAGCAGCCTCATTCGTTTAATGTACTCGTTATGGGCGTAGATGAAAGGCCAGGCGATACGGGCCGCTCAGATGTATTAATGGTGGTCAATTTAGATAAAAGCCATAATAAAGCAAAGGTTATGCCGATCCCTAGAGATACGCGCGTGCACATTGATGGAAAAGGGACGGATGAGAAAATTAACCATGCTTATCGATACGGAGGCATTCCTTTAACCGTGCGCACGGTTGAGAATTTTTTAAATATTGACGTTGACTACTATGTGAAAGTAAATATGGAGGGGTTCAAAGATGTAGTCGATGAACTTGGCGGCGTGAACGTGAATAACCCGTTTCCTTTTGTCTTTGATTCATTTATCTTTCCTGAAGGAGAAAATGCGTTGAACGGTGAAAAAGCTCTTGCCTATGTACGGATGAGACATGAAGACCCAAAAGGTGATTTAGGAAGAAACAATCGCCAGCGTCAAGTGGTGGAAGCTCTATTAGATAAAGGAATGAACATGTCAACGGTGAAAAATATCCCAAGTCTTCTCACGCTCGCAAAAAAGCATATCCAAACGAATATTGATGTCAGCGATGCATTTACGATGTATAACGTCATTAAGAATGGACGGCCTGATTTCGAAACGGTAACGGTAAAAGGAGAAGGACAAATGGTAGATGGTACATGGTATTATGTTGTAAAACCATCTGAAAAAAAGCAGCTGAGCGCTATGTTTCAACAAACCCATTAATAAAAAAGAGGGCTGAATTTTTTCAGCCCTCTTTTTATTCACCAATTTCTTCTTGACGCTGCAAGCAAGAAATTTGTTTTTTCTCTGGATGGACACCAAATGTATAGCCCCACGTTTGCAATTTATCTAGAATGATTTCGTCTTTTTTAAAGCCAAAGATCATCACTACATCTTGGTTTTCATCTAAAAGCAAATACTTTTCATCTTTGCGCCACATCGTTAAGTTTGACGCATAGAAAAGATTCCAGCCGTTATTCATGCGATGGCCGGTTGCTTGGTTTTTATAGTTGACAATCATATTTCTTCCTCCATTAGTGAATCTTTCTAAAAGTAAAACTTCAAAGAATATTATAAACGTTCTCTTCCTAGAAATCTATTATTTATCCTATTGAGGGGACCTCGCCGCGATGTTTATAAAATACATGTGATAAAAGATTTAGTATATAAGGATATATCTGTATAAAACAACAGTCAATAAGTAAGAAAACGGAGAAAAAAAAGGGTCTAAAAGCGTATATAATTGAAAAAAATATAAGTTATCTAGCTTTAAAGACTTAAAAACACGCTTTTCAGACCATGGACATGCTTTTTCGAATTTCTACCTACAAGAAAGAAGGCAGAGGTGCGAAATGTGTAGGTGAATCTAAATGAGTTTACGGTAAACATGGAGCCCCAAAACGTGGTACACGCTAGAAAAGGGGGAAATTCAACGATGTCCAAAAAAGCGCTATGGATTAAAAATGCTTCGCAAGTTGTAACGGCCAAAGAAAATAAAGGTCCTTTAGCTGGAAAAGAAATGAGAAACTTGACGGTGATTGAAAATGGCTCAGTCTGGATAGAAGGAGATCAAATTGTGACCGTAGGTACAACAAAAGAGCTAGAACAAAAATATGAAAGGGAAAGGAATGACGCAACCATTATTGATGCTTCTCATAAAATTGTGACTCCGGGTCTGATTGATCCTCATACACACGCTGTGTACGCTGGCTCTCGTGAAGAAGAATTTTATAGGCGATTTGAAAGACCAACTTCTTACTTGGATTTATTAGAAGAAGGTGGAGGTATTCACTCCACTGTCGTTCAAACACAGGAAGAATATGCGTACCGGATTTATCAGCAGAGCTATGAGCGTCTTACGTCTTTTCTAGCTCACGGAGTCACGACTGTAGAAGTCAAAAGCGGGTACGGCTTAGAACTAGAAACAGAACTGAAGCAGCTGCAAATCGCTAAAATGCTGAATGATACACACCCAGTTGATGTCATAAGCACCTTCTTAGGAGCACACGTCGTACCTTTAGCATATAAAAGAGATACGCAGAAATACGTCAATTTACTTATTCACGAAATGATTCCTCAAATTTCTTCTTATAAGCTCGCAGCATTTAATGATGCTGTATGTCTTCCAAATGCTTTTTCATTCCAACAATGTCAAGAAATACTCGAAGCCGGGAAAAGCCATGGCATGCTTCCTAAAATACATGCCGACCCCTTTGAATACTGCAGAGGAGCAGAGCTCGCAGCAGAGGTAGGAGCGATATCAGCAGATTATCTTTTGTATGCTTCTGATGAAGGGTTAAAGAAACTGGCTGAAAAACGGATCGTAGCCACACTTTTACCGGGGAATTCCTTATTTGTTGGAATGAAATGGCCAGATGCTAGAAAAATGATCGATTTAGGCGTTCCAGTTACTCTTTCTACAGACTGCAATCCAGGTTCATCTCCAACGACTTCACAGCAATTTGTGATGAATCTGGCATGTATGAATATGAATATGAACATGAGTCCTGAAGAAGTGCTTGTAGCCACAACTATTAACGCAGCTCATGCTATTAATCAAGGAGATAAGATTGGGAGTATTGAAGCCGGAAAACAAGCTGACTTAGCGATTTTTAATGTCTCTAGTTATCGAACCCTTCAATATCAGTATGGCTTGAATCATATTGATAGCGTAGTGAAAAAAGGAGAAGTAGTTGTAGAAAACGGTAAAGTTTTGTAAAACAAGTTTATAGAAAAAGAGAAAAGGGTAAAGAATAGAGAATTTGTCACACATGCAAAGGCAGGGAATTTAGATATGATTACAAAACAAAATGTTATTCCATTACTAAAAGAAGCTTGCCCATCTTTTGAGCCAAGCGAAGAAATCAACTTCAACGATAAAGAAGAGCTGCAGCATGAATTAAGCCGAGTAGCGGGTCATTTGATCTCTCTTGAATATAACGGCCAGCTCGAACGTGAACCGGATGTGTTTGAAGCGATTGAACAGCTGTATATAGAAGGTGAATCTGATGTGAAAGAAGCTGTTACAACGGGACTCTTTCAAGCAATGCATGAAATGATTATAGATCAGCAAATTAGTCCAGAAGAAATTGGAATGCTATTAAAACCTCACTCACTGAAGTGGTGGAAAACGATTGACCACTTTAGCGAAAATAGTGCGGAACAGTAAGGAAAAAGAACGTCATGGAAACATGATGTCCGTGACGTTCTTTTCTTTTACTGTTCTTTTTTCAGCTGGCGCTCTAAAATAAAAGGACCAAACGGAATAACCGACATAAGAAATGCAAATAAAGAGCGGCCGATTGACCATTTATGAGCGAATTTTACATGAACGACTGCAAGAGCATACAGCACAAAAAGTGCACCGTGTGCTGCGCCTACAACTGATACAGCTTCGGGTATGCCCGCTGCATATTTTAGCGGCATAGCAATGCCCAGCAGCAGTAAAAATGAAATTCCTTCTAAAATTCCTACTAAGCGCAGGCGACCGATTGGTGATGTAAGAACCATGTTTTCTCCTCCCGTAACGACGGAATAAATTTCTGTATCGATGACAAAAATGTACCATAGCAAGCTCTTCATATACAAGCATCATTTGTATCTGTCACAAAAAAGTCGAAAACGCTTTAATTTGCGCTATAGAAGTGTTGTGTTTAAAAAACTGACATACTCTTGTGATGCAATGTATAAAGAAGCACACTACGTGTTGACAAGTTATTTTAATTATTTTATATGTATAGTATCGAAAACGTATGAGAGGATTTTTATCATGACAAACCGAAAACAGCAGCGGGAGAAAATTTTAGATGCTGCTTTTGAAGTGTTCGGATCCAAAGGTTACTATGAAGCAAAAATGATTGATATTGCTAAACTAGCGGGTGTATCTAAAGGAACGCTTTACTTGTACTTTTCGTCTAAAGAGTCGCTTTATATCGCTGTTAATAATCGTTCGTTTGATGAGTTTTTGTATCATGCAAAGCGAAGAACAGATAAATGTCAAACGTTTCACGAAAAGCTCTATTCAGTTGCGAAACATCACCTGCTCTTTTTTTACGAAACTAAAAAATATCCGGACTCTTTTTGGCAAGCCCCTCACCAAATGCCAGAAATGATGGGTCGTCTTCATCAATTTTTTGAAGATTATCACGGGCTTGTTGCTAAATTGATTGAAGAGCAAAAAATAAAAAACGCTTTTTTACACTCAAAAGCGTTTTGCAGCATGTTAAATGGGTATAGGATGGATATCGTTTCCGATGATGATATAACAGAAGAAGATATCATGAACTATGCGGAGTTCATTGTGAACTTATACATTGAAGGTTGCTATTTTGAGACCCAAAAATGACTCGTCGGTACTGGTTGATAATGGAGGGATATGATGAATAACAGCAGCACAGTAATTAATTTTTCATATTTTCAAGAACAAACCGTTACCAAGGTAAACACAGACAACACCCTGCCGTTTTCTCTTGGATTTAGTAAAGGCGGACTTGTGGCAGAATGTCCATGGAGACTAAAAAACAAACGCAGCATCTTGCTTGGTCAAGCAGACTGGAAATCGCTACATTCCGCTGAGCAGCGTCAGCAAGTCGAAGCGCTGCTGCTTGGCCAGCGCATTCTCTCTATACAGTGGTATGAAGATATCGGTATACTTCGAATTGCGTTTTCTAACGGGTATGCGCTAGATATGTTTCATGACAGCTCGTTTTTTGAAGGCTGGGATTTATATGGTCAAGACGGCTTTTCCTTTATCTCGCTTCCAGGGGGAGCGTGCGACCATCAAATTTCAGTTTGTATAGACAGTTCATCAGCACATGAAAGGAGGTGAGTTTTTTTTACGAAAAACTGACCCATGGGTACTCTAAAATTGTTTAAAAAAATAAAACGGGTCTGCAGCTATTAAAGGATGAAGGCTTCTCAAATAACTTAGTTACGTAACGGAGGAAAAAGATGAATTTTTTGACGAGATTTAGTTTAAAAAATGCGGTAGCTGTGTTTATCGTTTCATTTTTACTTATTTTAGCGGGGCTATATTCATTTTCAAAACTAAAAATTGATTTACTGCCGAATATCGAATTTCCGCAGCTGTCCATTGAAGCAACGTATCCTGGGGCTTCTCCTGATGACGTAAATGAAAGTGTCACGTCGAAAATCGAAGACCAAGTAAAAGGAATTGAAGGCGTTAAAAGCGTACAAAGCGTATCATATGAAAACGTCGGTATTATTAATTTAGAATTCCCGTTTAATACGGATTTAGATAAAGTTGAACAACAAATTAACTCGTCGATAAAAGAATTAGATTTGCCAGAGTCATCAAATGTAGACGTAAACCGTTTTTCATTTGGTTCCTTCCCTATTTTCAACATTTCACTGTTTGCAAAAGATGATGCAAATCTTGAAAAAGTATTAAACGATGAAGTGATTCCTGAATTGAATAAAATTCAAGGTATTAACTCCGTCTCAGTTGGCGGTGTGAAAGAGGACCTTTTACAAATTACGGTCGATAAAGAAAAAGCAGCTCAAGCTGGTTTAACGCTTGATGGGATGAAAGAACAAATTAATCAAAAAGCCGTTTCCTTCCCAGCAGGAACATTAAACGGAAAAGAGCTTCAAATTCCAGTGCGAGTAGAAGAAAAAGTTGCCACGATCGATGCATTAAAGAAAATCCAGCTGAAATCCACGATGAACCCTGAAGCACAGCCTGTGAAACTTGGCGAAATTGCCAAAGTCGAAGCCGTAACAGAACAAGGCGAATATACACGCTATGACGGAAAAGATGCGCTGTCGATGGCCATCACAAAAAAGCAAGATGCTAATACGGTTGAAGTGGCCAACGAAACGATGAAGATTTTGAAAAAATATGACGATCAGTTAGACTACGCAATTGGCTTTGACTCAGCTGATGGCATTGAAAAGTCTGTTGAAACATTAGTACGCGAAGGATTGCTCGGGGCATTATTTGCGTCACTCGCCGTGCTGATTTTCTTGCGTAACTTCCGTGCGACAATCATTGCGATTATATCGATTCCATTATCGCTGTTAGTATCAGCTATTTTCTTAAACCAGCTTGATATTTCGCTTAATATTATGACACTAGGTGGAATGGCTGTAGCCGTTGGGCGCGTAGTAGATGACAGTATTGTTGTGATTGAGAACATTTTCAGACGCGTTCGCCGTTCAGAAGAAGGCATGAGCAATGAGCTTGTCGAATCGTCCACAAAAGAGATTTTAAAAGCGATTACCTCGTCTACGATTACAACGGTTGTCGTATTCTTGCCAATCGGCTTTGTAGGAGGAATTACAGGAGAGTTCTTCTTGCCGTTTGCCTTAACAGTTGTTTTTTCACTGTTAGCATCTCTTCTTGTAGCGATTACAATCGTGCCGATTCTCGCAAAGTTTGCATTTAAAAAAGTACCGCCTGAAGAAAAAGAAGGAAAGCTGCAGCGCGGGTATGCAAAAGCGATTGCATGGTCGCTTAATCATAAAATCAAAATTTTGATTTTATCCTTTATTTTACTGTTTGGATCATTTGCGCTTGTTCCTTCACTTGGCTTTACGTTTATTCCAAATGAAGAACAAAAAATGCTTCAAGCCAACGTTCAATTACCGGCATCTACGTCCCTTGAAAAAACAAACGATGTATCCTTAAAAATTGAAAAGATGTTTGCGGACCAAAACGAAATTTCAGACGTGACAACGGAAGTTGGATCACGTGACTTTTCAACAGGTGTAAAACGTCCGAACCAAGTTGGCTATTTCTTGAATGTAAAAGAAGGCGTGAATGTCGATACGTTTATTGATAAAGTTCAAAAGAAAATGGAAAGCATCACGAAAGAAGAATCACCGAAAGCAACAGTTAATGTGCAAGAAGCATCAACAGGAGGGCCGCCTACAAATAATAACGTGACGGTTGATTTATATTCTTCTAATTTAGATGACTTGCAAAAGGCAGCTAAGCAAGTGGAAAACCACTTAAACAAAGACAAACGTCTTAAATATGTAACAAATAACTTCTCAGATAAGCAAAAGCAGCTTGTAGTAGAAGTAGATCCTGATAAAGCCGCAGAGTACGGGGTATCTGGATTTCAGCTGCTCGGTACAATCTCTGATCAAACCAAACCGGTATCGGTTGGAGACTTAAAATTGGATAATACAAAACGAGCGGTTCAGCTTTCGTACGATAAAGACCTTGCCTCAGTAAAAGAAATTAAAGACCTGCAAGTGTTTACAGAGAGAGAGCCTGTGTTAGTAAAAGATATCGCTGACGTTCGTACAATTGATACGTTCACTTCTATTCAAAAGCTCGACGGTAAAGTATTTGCGCGAGTAGAAGCAGACATCAAAGGCGATGATGTTCAAGCTGTGACCAAAGATGTTGTAGATGGAGTGAAAAAGCTAGACTTGCCGAAAGATGTGAGCTTGGATGGAGGAGGCGGAAGCGACGAGACAGTAGAAGTCTTCCAATCTCTAGGTCTAGCCATTTTAACAGCAATCGGCCTTGTGTATTTAACAATGCTCGTTACGTTTGGAAAAGCGCGTATTCCATTTATCATTTTATCGTCACTCATTTTTGTGCCAATCGGTTCGTTAGTTGGTCTTGTCATTGCAAAAGAACCGCTGTCTGTCAGCGTCATGATTGGATTCTTAATGCTGATTGGAATCGTTACAACAAACGCGATTGTGCTTGTAGATCGAATTACCCAAAATCGTGAACAAAAAGGCATGACAATCCGCGAAGCCCTTATTGAAGCTGGGAAAACGCGATTGCGTCCAATTTTAATGACGGCGTTTGCTACCATTGCTGCTTTAATCCCGCTGGCGCTTACTACGTCAAGCGGAACGCTGATTTCAAAAGGCTTAGCCATCACGGTAATTGGAGGACTTACGTCATCTACTCTTCTTACTTTAATTATTATTCCAGTTGTATACGAACTCTTCTTCGCAAGACAAGTAAAAAGAGAAAAACAGCTGGAAAAAGAAACGACATAAGAACTATTTTCTAATAGAGGAAAATATGACCATAGACTATATGTTATAATAAAAGTACGTTTTAACCCCTTATATTATAGAAAAAGAAGCGGCGCTTTCGAGCGCCGCTTCTTTTTTATGTAAAATCATTATTTACAAAAAATGATTAAATGTCTTGTATGGAGGGAAAGAGTGTTAACAGGAAGCTTTACTATATCATCGTAGAGTTATTTAAAAACCATACAAAGTACAGGAGTGTCGTTTTCGTGAGTTCAACAAAGAAAGTTGTATTTATCAGTTCCATTATTTTAAATGTCCTTTTCATAGGTGTTTTTGCTTTTTATGCAACAAGCAGCAGCGCGATGAAAAATCCGCTGTCATCTAAGGGTTCGTCTAAGCAAAGCTATAGAGACAATCCTTATTACATTGAACGGACTACTTTGTTCAAGCAATTAAGTATTCCTAAAGAGTCCATCGTATTTCTCGGTGATAGCATTACCCAGCGCTCTGAGTGGAGCGAACTTTTTCATAATAAGCAGATTGTCAATCGAGGCGTAGCCGATGATACAACTGAAGGGGTATTGCATCGTTTAAAAAGCATTACAGATGCTAAACCAAAAAAGATTTTCTTAATGATCGGCATTAACGATTTAAATGAGCAAAAATCTGTAAAAAAAACCAAAGCCAATTACGCTGAAATTCTTGAGCGTATTCATAAAGAATCACCGGATACAAAAGTCTATATTCAAAGTGTACTGCCCGTCAACAATAAAAAATGCGGCGACGCAGTGGACAATAAAGATGTGATAGCGTTAAATAACTATTTAGAGCGTCTCGCTAAGAAACATAATGATTCTTACATTGACCTGTATTCGAAAGTATCTACACATAATCAGTTAAAAAGTAGTTTCACGGTGGATGGTCTTCATTTAAAAGGCCAAGGCTATGCTGTTTGGAAACAAGAAGTTCAGTCATACGTAAACCAATAAAAAAAGCGCTCCGGAAGGAGCGCTTTTTTTAGATAAGCTCTGGTAAATGTTTTTTAGCATCGTATTCGACAAGAGCATCATCGTTTTTAATACGCTGTAAATAATCAGGATTTGAAATTAGCGGGCGGCCAATAGCAGCTACGTCGATCCAGCCGGCTTGAAGCGCTTTTTCAGCTGATTCAGGCGTTAAATCACCCACGCCGATAATTGGTCCATCCCAGTACTTACGCGTGATTTCATAAAGGTTTTGGCCGTTTTGGACATCTTCGTAAAAATCAAGCATAGACGGGTGAATAATCTCAATGCCTGTTTCTTTAAAAGCTTCTGTATACGTTTGAATGGCTTTTTCGGTATCATCCCAGCGATAGTCTGGTTTATCAAGCTTATGAGGAGAGAAGCGAATCACAACGCGTTCTTTTCCGATAGCGTCAATAACAGCAGAAATCACTTCTTTCATAAACGTTAATCGCTGTGCAAGGTCGCCTCCGTATTCATCCGTGCGTTTGTTAGACCAGTCTGAATTAAATTGATCAATTAAATAGCCGTGAGCACCGTGAATTTCAACGCCGTCAAAGCCTGCTTCAATGGCATTTTTAGCTGCTTGAGCGTACTGTCCTACAACTTCTTTAATATCTTCTTTTGACATTTCTTCAGGCTCTTCGTACGGCTTGCGGAAACGAGGCACTTGACCTTGTGCTGCAATAGCAGAAGGTGCCTGAGGTTTATGTCCATTGATTAACTCAGGATGACTCAAGCGGCCAACGTGCCAAATTTGAGCAATAATCGTGCCGCCTTCTTCATGAACAGCTTCTGTTACAGGCTTCCATGAATCAATTTGTTCCTGTGTATAGATACCGGGAACGCCAGGATTTCCTTTTGCGCGTTCGCTGATAACAATTCCTTCACTAATAATTAAGCCAATACCATCCTTTGCGCGGCGGCGGTAGTAGTCTACAACGTCTTGACCGACTACGCCTGTCTCTGGATCAGCAAAGCATCGTGTCATCGGTGCCATTGCTGTACGAGTGTGTAAATCAAATGCTTCAATGTTTGTTGGTTGGAATAATTTTTCAAATTTACTCATTTTATATTCAGCTCCTTAAGAGGAAAGTATAGCTGCGAACGTTTTTGCAGCGGGTTCAGTTTATTGTAACAGGGGATTTGTTTTACCTTCAAACATTTCGACTTCCGAAAAATGATCACAAAAAAAGCCGGCTGTTTTGACAGCCAGCTTTTACAATATTAATGCTGTTTGTTAGGAAGTTTTTTCTCCGGGTGGCCAGTAGCTTGACCCTGCTTATTTTTACGCTGCTTTTCTTGATTGTCGTTCAGCTTTTGAACAAATTGATTTGTGTTTTCCATTATCCATACCTCCTTTATGAGCTTTCCCTGTTACTATAACCCATTGCACTCAAAAACATGACGCCAATCCGCTAAAAGCAGCTCCGTATATACACCGGTATATAGAAATTAACAGGAAAATCGTGTATACTGTTGTAAAAATAACGTTAATGTTTCGTGAGTTTATAATTTCTTATTCATTCATGAACAAGAAAAGGTGTTACGCAATGAGTGATTTTTTTAGCGGGAAAGAAATGTCGTTTATTTTAATTTTGACATTCAGCGTGTACATATTTGTCTGGAATGTGCCCCTTCAGGCGACCAATGCCATGATGATTTACTTTATCCTGCTGTTTTTGTATACAGTCAGTAAGCTGCTTTTTTCTCCTCAGTTCCGACAATTTCCGCTTGTTAAGGTGCTATTGGCCATTTTATTTGTTCTTATGCTGGCTGAAATAATCGTTGCTTACAGCACTCATAGCATAAAGATTACAGATTTACATCATATTTTCGATTATTTCAGTCATATGGATTTGTATTCATAGTATGTACAGCAAAAAAATGATTTACGACGAAATCTTCTCTGAGTTCTGGCTGTGCTTTTTTATATTTTTTACACACTGCTTGCACAAGGAAAGAGAAAGAGTACGTTCTTTGACCAAAAGATCAGGGGAATGCCAAATTTCTTTGAATAGCTCTGTTAAGATGCTTTCGCAAGCATGTGGATCTTTTACTGCTGAATAGACAAGACGATACAAAAGCGTTTCATATCGATTGTAAAGCTGATGAAGTGCTTCTTTCTTTCGGTTTTTTATCTCTTGAATGAGTAAAAGATCATTGTTCATAAACGAGCCCCTTCGAAAATCAATTATAGTTCATTGTACCCTTGTTAAAATGAGCATAAACACCTAAAAAGGAGAGGCTTATGAGCTATGTAGTATCAAAAAAACAAAGCAAAATACTCAACGAGATATCAAAGAAGAGAACTTGGGGAAGTGAGAGACAACCTGCACGCTTTGCTCGTTACGTATCCAAATGAGCTGATAAACTTATTGTAGCTGGATGTGCATTGATTTTCCTTACAGTCGTCAGTTTACTAATCATCGGCATATATACAGTTTGTACATGGCTGTTTTTATAAAGAAAAGGTGCACATCAGTGCACCTTTTCTTTATGAATGTTGCTTCACTACGTAATTGACAATTTGTTCGGCTGCAGCGGCAGGGCCAGATGCCTGCTGGAAACTTGCGTTGATTTCTTTAATTCCTTTTTTATAGGAATCGTCGCGGACAACTTCGTCAACGGCACTTCTTAAAAGAGAGGCATTTACCGTTTCTTTTGCTAAGCGATAACCAGCGTTTAGTTCCACGAGCCTTTGAGCAACGATCGGCTGATCTTTGCCATGAGGTAAAACGACTAACGGTACGTTAAAATGAATAGCTTCGTTTACGCTGTTCATGCCTCCGTGCGTGATAAAAACGTCCGCTTCTTTTAACACGTCAAGCTGAGGAACATAGGGCAAAATAATAAAATGCTCTGGCGCTTTTTTAATTCTTTTAAAATCGGCCCGGTCTCCTGCTGCAATCACAACTTTTCCATCAAAATCGCTAAATGCGTCGATGCAAAGGTTGAAAAAGCCTTCTACGTCATGAAGTACCGTTCCCATTGAAATATAAAGAACTTTTTCGTCTTTCAGCTTTTCTAACGGAAAATCATGAGAGCGGTGACGCTTTGGAAAGCTTGGCCCAATAAATAAACACGAGTCATCAAAATGTTCATGAAGCGGCTGGAAAAAGCGGCTTGTGTACACGACCGTTAATTCGCCTTCATTGTTCATAAATTGAAGCAGATTTTTAGGCTCTATGCCAAACTGATTTTTCAGCAGGCTGAGCCCGTACTGAGCTTGTTCATCCGGCTGAAATGGAACGTCTGAATCCGGATGGAGAGGCATCATTCTTAAACGGTCTTTCGGCATTAAAAAAGAAGCAGATGATACAATGCCAGGGATCCGCAAATAATCACGCACTAATTCGCCTGCTCCAAACTTGTCGTAAAACACAAAATCAAATTCAATTTTTTTTGATAATATATGAACAAGCTTCAGCGTATCTAAAGACGTTTGGATGTGGATGTTTAAAAAAGCGTTGATTCCTTGAGGAGTTTCAGGCTTGATGGATACACCGCTTAATAAGTCTGGGTGAATGTGTACGATAGCCCCGGCGTTTTCAAGGCGCTCTTTAAAACGCTCGGCCGTAATATAATGAACTGTATCACCTCGGTCTGAAAAAGCTTTTACCATTCCAAGCGTTGGGTTTACGTGACCTTCAGCGGGAAAGTTGATCATTAAAATGTTTGCCATTTTTTCACTTCACTTTCGGTAAGATTTCTTCAAGCGTAATCAAATATAAGGAAGTTGACAACTAATTTGGTTAGCGCATTGATTTTTTGAAGCCCTGCCTTTGTGTATAAAATGTGAAAAAATATAACTTTTTTCCTAAAAAATAACATAATTAAACTGAGTTTATGATAGAATTTTGAGAGCACTAGAGAGAAAGAATCATTTTTGGAGGTTGCTATTTTGAGTACGTTATCAACAAATTCAGAACCGGTTTTAAAGCCTAAAAAGAAAAAAGAGTTTACTTACTTCACATTGCTTCTATTTATCGTGTTGGGCTTTGGACTGCAAATCATAGCCGGAATTGGAGTAGCTATTTACGATGAAGTTATGGGTTCAAATATGACAGGAATTTTATTAGAAGGCCCATATGCTCTGCTTGTAGACGCGGCATTTTTTCTAGGGGTTGCGGTGCTTTATAGACCTGTGCGCAGATTTTTAAAACCTATGTGGAACGTCTCGGTATTAAAAGAAGGGAAAACGTATGTATATATTGTGGTAGGCTTTTTAATTGTAGCCGCGGTGCAGTACGTGATGCTTTCATTTTTAAACGTAGAAAGCGCAGATCAGCAGCAAAAAGATTTAAATCAAGGCAGTTTTAATCAAACGCTGCTTTCAAGCTGGATATTTTTTATAAGTGTAGCAGTTATCACGCCTATTAAAGAAGAGCTGCTTTATAGAGGTGTTTTATGTGGTTTCTTAACCAAACGCCATCACGTGCTTGTGGGCATTTTCGTTTCCGCTCTTGTATTCGGTCTTTTACATATTGGCTTTCCGATTACAGCTACCGTCATGGGACTTGTTTTCGCCATTATTTATTATCGAACAAAATCTATTTTCCCCTCTATGATTTTACATATGCTGTGGAATGGATTAGTGAGTATAACCGTGTTCTTTTAAAAGAGGGTAAAACAAAGTAGTTTCGTTGAGGGAAAATCCGAACAATTCATCGTTCGGATTTTTTTATTGGTAGGATGAATCTAAGTTTCATGCATGTAGCTTCCTTCTAGCTGTTGATTGGATGGATTTCGTTATGTCTCAATTTCTTTTTATTTCGATAAAGACGCCGAATGCTTTACGCGAATTTTCCCAACTATTAATAACCCAAGAGGGTAAAATAGTCCAAATAACAGACTGTACGGAATCCACGTATCTCTGTCCCACGTTTGTTCATAGGGAATGCTTGGATACACGATAAGTGAAAATGTAACGGCAATAATGCCTAGCGGAAGAGTTAAAATTCGGTAGTTTTTTAATTCAAGAATTTGAGTGAGTCCGGAAACGGTCGCATAATAGTAGAGAGACGTTTTGAAATAAAGAGATAAAAACCACATAATGGCCATGATTACTTCAATATTTTTCAGGAAATCGGCAACTTCGATACGCCTTGCAAGCTCATAGCTTGGATATAAAGCAATACGTGTATACGTATTTCCAAGTACAAGAATGCCAAGTAATAAAATAATAATCATAATGCCTCCGCCGATTAAGCTTCCTGTAAAAAAAGCGCGGTTTCGCTGATCAGGTTCCCCTACGTGAGCAGGGAAAACGGTCAGCAATACAATAAAAGTGAGAGACGTAATACTTGTAAAGACCAGAATAGATCTAATAATAGGCTTAACGCCTACCTCTAACAAAGGCTGCAAATTCTCATAATGAATTTGAGGGAAGATCGAAAAAACTAAGATTAAAAACGGAATAACAAACCAAGGAAAGAGAATTTCAGCACAGCGGGCAATCGTTTCAATGCCAAGACGAACGCCGACAATCACAATTCCCATAAACAAAATATGAACAGCAAGCATAGGCGTTTGAATAATAATGCGAGTTGTTAGAAATGAGCCCACGTAAAACAAAACTTGACTGCAAAAAAGAAGAGTAGAAGCGACAAATAAAAGAGAGACAAACTTTCCTAGCCACTTGCCTAAAATGGCTTCGTTTAGTTCTACAAGGGTTTTATTCGGATAAAGGCTAGAAAGTTTGATATACATCCATACAAGAAAAACGCCTACACCTACGCCTAAAATGGCTGGAATCCATGCCTCTTGTTTAGAATCAGCCGTTAAGCTTCCAGGTACGACTAAAATAGTGTCGCCTAAACTATAAAAAATCACGAGTATTCGAAACTGTGCTGCGGATAATTTTATCTGACTATGCACGTTGTTCACTTCCTTTTACTTCAACAGACTGAACAAAAAATCACTAAAAGGTTTTAATAAAAAAGCAATGCCGTCTCCAGGGTTAGGGATTTCCACACCGCCATATTTTAAACTAACAATTAAAATACTTACTGTGAACAAACTCCAAAAAATTCGCTTTTCTCTTTGACTGTTCACTTTTTTTAAATAAGGTATTTCTACTAAACAAACAGCTGCACAAAGTAAAAAAATCCCTAAAAATATAAGCATGTATCAACCTCAATTAGTAACCCTTCAAAAATAATGAAGGGATGTTAAAGACGCCTGTGTTTCAAAAATAGTATCACCCAAAATGGAGTCATTTATGAAAAGTAAGACTAAAGGCAGTGCAAAACCGTGTTATAATGACCAAGTTGAGCGTTATAATAGAGAAAAAACAGCATGATTACAAACAAGTAGATACATAACAAGGTAAGGATGGGAGAGAGATAGATGGCAGACGAATTCAAAAAAATGCTAGATGACAAAGAAAAGGTACAGCTTATGATCGCCGCCGTTGTCATGCTCGGAGGCCTGGTCGTTTTGTTAAAAAGCGTTGCAACGGGTCAGGCAATGGGCCAAAAATGGCTAGAAAGTAAAGGGAATGTAGACACAGATCTGTATGTTGAAACGGTAAAAAGCTACATACACCTGTATCAAATTGTGGGTGGCGTGATGTTTGGAGGAGGCCTTCTCACGTTACTTCGTGCTAAGCTAAAGAAATAAAGCGGCAGCAAAATAAAAGATCATAGTCCAAAAGAAGTGTCATATCTTTTTAATAACTTAAAAAATAGTGAAAAGGAGTTATGTATGAATAATGAAGAAAATACACCGGCTTATCATCTGTTTATGATGATAGGAGCGCTTGCTATGCTGATTTTTGGTGTTGTCGGTTTCTTTATTCAGTATCCTGCTACGTTAAGTTTTGTGATGTGCATTGGCGGAAGCATCATATTTTTGCTGCATTTATTTGAATATATGAAACCTAAAAATGAACTATAGCATCTTCAAACGAGGAAATCTAGAAGCAAAGGAAGATGAGAAATGCAGAAACATCGTACGTACGAAACGCTAGTTGATCTTTATCAAAAAAGCGCAAAAATTCATTATGAAATCGATTATCGAGATAAACAATCTGTAAAAAAAGGAAACCGAGCTGCAGAAGATATGAAAAAAATTGCCCAGCTCATTCATTTATACTATCCAGGCATGCTCTTTGAATTTTCAACACTGCTAACGAATCCTACTTATCGAATTGACCTATGGGCTGCACATCATATTTTAGAAATTATGAGCTATTCACCAATGCTTGAGGACAACGCGCTTTCCGTCATTGAACGCTACGCCGACGAAAATGATTTTACGGCTTTAGGAAATCGCATGTGGTTGGGTCAGTGGAGAGAAAAACAGCGCTAAAACCCATATAGGCAAACAAGAATAACTAAAAGGAAGATAGATATATGAGTTTACGTACATTAAAGAATGGTATAGGCGTCACCATTCGAGAAGCAGAATCAAAAGACGCAGAGAAAATGATTGCTTTTTACAATCGAGTGGGAGGAGAAAGTGATTTTCTTTCATTTGGAGAAGGCGAGTTTCTTAGACCAGTTTCAGAGTATGAAGTGTTTTTAGCTTCTGTAAAACAAGAGCAAAACTCTCTTATAGTCGTGACTGAAAAAGAAGAAGAAATCATTAGTATTGCATCCATCACCTCGTCTCAAAACCCGCGTAATAAGCATGTGGGTACCCTTGGTATCGTGGTAGAGGATGCTTATAGCGGGCTAGGGCTAGGAAGACAGCTAATGATTGAGCTGATTGAATGGGCACGTATGAATAAACAAACAAAAAAAATCGAACTTGTGACGCGAGAAGATAATCAAAGAGCTATTTCTTTATACAAACAGCTAGGGTTTCAAACAGAAGGATTAAAAGAAAAAGACACCTATATAAATGGCGTCTACTATAATACAATGCTTATGGGTCTTCACTTATAAAAAGAGGCTGAGACAAAAGTATGTTAAGTGAATGAAAATCCGAGCGATGAATCGTTCGGATTTTTTCATTGTGGTGATGAACGTAGGCTTCATATAATTGATGTAGTTATATCTCAATCTCTTTTGATTTATTGTTTTTTAGCATCAGCAAATGTACTCATCGCCTCGTTCATGAATTTCGCTAATCCTTTTCCGTAGCGATCGATGTTGGCTGTAAACCGCTCATCTTGTACATACATCTCTCCAAGACCTTTAAAGGCTTCTAACGAATACGTTCCAAAGTTCTCATTTAAAAATTGATACCATTGCTCAATGGCTTTTTGAGCTTCTGTAGAGGATGGTGACAGATCACGCAGAGAAGCTAAGTGAGTGTAGATACTTTCCCATTCGTTTGACATGCGCTGCTGTTCTTCATGTGAAAAGCTTTGTACTTTTTCATTCGCTTCATCTACTCGCTGATTTCCCCAGCGCTTCCGGGCTTCTTCTTCGTATGGGTTATGCGAAAAATCCAGCCCTTTAAACCGCTCTTTTTCGTTCATTTCAATCGCTCCTTTTTCATATTGAATCGTTTTATTAATGGTTGCAATCATTTGATCGAGCCGACTGCGTTTTTCAATCAGCATGTTTTTTTGCAGTATCAACGCTTCTGTGCGATTAAATGTTGGGTCTGTTATAATCTCCTGAATTTGTTTTAAAGGGAAGCCAAGTTCTTTAAAAAATAATATTTGCTGAAGCATATCAAGATTAGCCGGTGAATAAAGCCGGTAGCCGGATTCACTGACAGCATCAGGTTTTAATAGCCCGATTTCATCATAGTGATGCAGCGTGCGGACGCTGATTCCTACTAAGTCAGCCACTTCTTTTACTTTTCTGTTCATTCTTTCATCTCCCTTCTGAAATCTACTATAAAATATAACGCAGCGTAAGGGTCAATACTAAAAAAAGAAATAATTGACTTTTAGTTTATATGCATTTATATTTAATTAGCATTAACTATTTATAACATGAAATAAATAAGCAAGCCTGGAGGAATAGATGTGACAAAAAGCAATCAGTATCTTGGGGAGATTCGTTCATCGCTTCAAGTGCTATTTGAAAAAATGCAGCCCGAAATGATGGAGAGCCTTAATGAGCATGAGATGACTCCTACGCAACTATTTGTTCTTTCTTATTTAAAGAAAGTAGGGAGCAGTAAGGTTTCTCAAATTGCAGAGCTAATGGATGTAAAACCGAGCGCCGTGACTCTTTTAGTGGATCGTCTTGAACAGCACAATTTTGTTGTAAGAGAACACAATAAAGAAGACAGAAGAGTTGTTGACATTACCTTAACGGAGTTTGGGCATCGCAAACTTGAAGAGGTGCTAAATGGTCGAAAAGCCATTATGGACCGCTACCTTTTGCATCTAACAGAAGAAGAGCTTTCCATGATGGCTTCTATTACGAAAAAGCTTGCAACATCAGCTGTTTCTTATAAAGATAAGCAGCAGTAACAAAAAAGAGGAGAGACACACGATGGAAAATCAAAAAAATTCAAAGCGCACGCTTTTATTAATTGGGTTAATTATTGCGATGTTCTTTTCTGCACTTGATGGAACCATTGTCGGAACAGCTATGCCAAGAATCGTAGGAGATCTTGGTGGTTTAAGCATGATGACATGGCTGACAACAGCCTATTTATTAACGTCAACAACGGTTGTTCCGATTGCAGGAAAGCTCGCTGATTTAGTAGGACGCAGAGTAATTTATGTTACAGGACTTATTATTTTTATGGTGGCTTCTGCTTTATGCGGAATGGCAAATAATATGACAGAGCTTATTTTATTCCGTGCATTACAAGGAATTGGCGGCGGCGTTATGATGCCGATGGCAATGATTGTAATCGGTGATTTATTTACAGGAAAAGCACGAGCAAAGTTTCAAGGAGTATTCGGAGGAATTTATGGTCTTGCTTCTGTCATCGGTCCGCAAATTGGCGGATGGATTGTTGATTCATTGAACTGGAAATGGGTGTTTTACATTAACTTGCCGGTAGGGATACTCGCTACCGTTTTTATTGCGCTCGGACTTCAAGGAAAAAAACATACAGGACCTGTTAAATTCGATGTAGCTGGTATGTTCACAATGGTTATCGGAGTAGTAAGCTTGCTTCTGGCCCTGAGCTTTGGAGGAAAAGACTACGACTGGAACTCTTGGCAGATTATTAGTTTGTTTGCACTTGCTGTTGCTGGGATCATAAGCTTTATTATTGTGGAAACGAAAGCGAAAGAACCGATTCTTCCGATGTATTTATTTAAAAACCGAACGTTTACGCTTTTAAATATCATTGGCTTTTTTATGAGCATTGGTATGTTCGGAGCTATTACATTTGTTCCGTTCTTTATGCAAGGAATCGTTGGAGTCAGCGCCTCAGAATCAGGTACCATTATGACACCAATGATGATTTCAATGATTGTAACGAGTATTATTGGAGGTCAGCTTGTTTATAAAGTTGGTATCAAGCCTCAAATCGTTACGGGTATGCTCATTATGGCAGGAGGGTTCTTCTTGTTAACAACATTAGACCTTCATACTAGCAAGCTTGTTGCTACTTCTTATATGGCCATAATCGGTTTAGGAATGGGGCTTGTGATGCCAATTTTAACGCTTGCTCTTCAAGAAAGCTTTTCAAAAGAAGAGCTCGGTGTTGTTACATCATCAAGTCAATTTTTCCGTTCAATTGGAGGAACGTTTGGTATTACCATTTTAGGAGCGATAATGAACGCCAAATCAGGTACGCTTCTTACTGACAAACTCGTTCCATATTTAAACTCATTGCCTGCTCAAGCAAGCGCTTTTGCCGACGGGTTCAAAAAAGCGATTGATACGAATCCTGAAAGTGTGCTGCAGATGCTGTTTAGTCCTGAGGCGCTAAAGAGTATTCCAGCTGCGCTTTCAGACAGCATTGTGCCTATTTTGAAGACCTCGCTAATGAGCGCATTGCACAGCGTCTTTTTCATGGGCTTAGCTTTTATTATTTTAGGAGCGGTATGCACATTGTTCTTAAGACAGATCAAGCTTTCAAATAAAAAAGCCGAAGAAAAACCAGAAGAAGGCATTGCTGAAGTAGAGCCATCACATTAAAAAAAGCGCACAAATTTGTGCGCTTTTTTTCTATATTATTAGCTAGTTGTTTCATTAGGCTTGCGAAGAAAAGGGGATTGTTTAGACGTGTCATACGAAATTTGATCAAGCAAATACGATAAATATAAGTTCAGTTCAAACCGATCTTCCGTCACAAAATCTGTAAGCGCTTGCTTATTATCTTTCCACATAGTAATTCCTCCTTAATTTTACATACTAATGAATGGATTTAATATCAGAAAGCAAAAGGGAAACAACGGCTTCATTTTCGTCTTTTACGGATAGAATTTGCTGATGGAGATTTAAGTTGTGCACGCGGCCTTTGCACGTTTGCAACGTTCCATCTTTATAGTAAGAAACAGTTATCGTCCCACTTTTCGTTAATTCTCGTAAAAACATTCAAGAAGCCTCCTTAAAAAAGATTACCTGATTTAAAAGCCAGTCCTTTCATTTGAGATGAGCAAAAGGGAATGGTATGTACTGCAAGCTTCCCTTTATATTCTTCACCGTGTATGAATAGATAAAAGGTTGCTAGCTCACCTATAAACTGTCCTAAATTTCAGAATATACTGTCTTTTGCGTATAGTGTTTTTTAAAAGGATTAATGTTACATTTATTATGTAACATTCTGATGAGAAAGAAAACCGTTTCTACAAAACTTCTCTAAAAATTACAAAATATTCATATTCGTGTGAAGGATGTAGAATGAGCAGATATGGAAGTAACTGCATTTATAAAAAACGTAACGACAGCTTCAATTATTAATGATCTTAATACTAGTTATCAATTATATGTATTTTACTAATTTATTCTTCTCCGATAAAATGCAGGTAGACGAATTTGATAAGAATTTTCTAATGATTTATATAATTAAATTTGATATAATCTATAGGAATAATAATGTATGAAGGGAAACATCATTGATTAATTAGACACAGGTATTACATGTTGTTGAAGATGATTCGTAAAAGCATACATATTTAAATTATATATTTTTGTGAGGTGGACAGTGTTGCAACTTAAGGTAGTAAACAGCCCTTTTAATCAAGAACAAGCAGATTTGCTTAATCGCCTTCTGCCGACATTAACAGAAGCACAAAAAATGTGGTTGAGTGGTTATTTAACAGCATCTCAATCTACGTCTGCCGAAGGAACGCCAGACGTTTCTACAGCAGCGCCTGCTCAAGCGGAGCAGACGATTTCAAAAGACGTAACGATTCTTTACGGATCACAGACAGGAAATGCTCAAGGTCTTGCTGAAAATACAGGCAAAACGCTTGAAGCAAAAGGTTTTAATGTAACTGTATCTTCTATGAATGATTTCAAGCCAAATAATTTAAAGAAACTTGAAAATTTATTAATTGTTGTAAGTACACATGGAGAAGGAGAGCCGCCTGATAACGCGCTATCTTTCCACGAATTTCTTCACGGCCGTCGAGCGCCAAAGCTTGAGAATTTCCGTTTTTCTGTCTTGTCGCTTGGAGACAGCTCATACGAATTTTTCTGTCAAACAGGGAAAGAATTTGATGTGCGCTTAGCAGAACTTGGCGGTGAAAGACTGTATCCGCGCGTTGACTGTGATTTAGATTTTGAAGAGCCCGCAAATAAATGGCTTAAAGGTGTTATTGACGGATTAAGCGAAGCGAAAGGACATAGCGCTTCGGCAGCTGTTCCGGCGGAAGCTCCTGCAGGAACTTCGCCGTACTCAAGAACAAATCCTTTTAAAGCAGAAGTGCTTGAGAACTTAAACTTGAACGGCCGCGGATCAAATAAAGAAACGCGACACTTAGAACTATCTCTAGAAGGTTCAGGTTTGACGTATGAACCAGGAGACAGTTTAGGTATTTATCCTGAAAATGATCCTGAGCTTGTTGATCTTCTTCTTAACGAATTCAAGTGGGATGCAAGTGAAAGTGTAACGGTTAATAAAGAAGGAGAAACGCGTCCTCTTAGAGAAGCGCTACTCTCTAATTTTGAAATTACCGTGTTAACAAAGCCGCTTTTAAAGCAAGCAGCTGAGCTTACTGGAAATGATAAATTAAAAGCGCTTGTAGAAAATCGCGAGGAATTAAAAACATACACACAAGGCCGTGATGTAATTGACTTAGTTCGTGACTTCGGCCCATGGAACGTATCAGCACAAGAGTTTGTAGCTATTTTACGCAAAATGCCAGCGCGCCTTTATTCAATTGCAAGCAGCTTGTCAGCAAATCCTGACGAAGTTCATCTAACAATTGGAGCGGTACGTTACGAAGCGCATGGACGCGAGCGTAAAGGTGTTTGTTCAGTCCTATGTTCAGAACGTTTGCAGCCAGGTGATACGATTCCTGTATACCTTCAAAGCAATAAAAACTTTAAGCTTCCTCAAAACCAAGAAACGCCGATTATTATGGTAGGACCTGGTACAGGTGTGGCTCCGTTCCGCTCATTTATGCAAGAGCGTGAAGAAACAGGAGCAAAAGGTAAGTCATGGATGTTCTTTGGAGATCAGCACTTTGTAACAGACTTCCTTTACCAAACAGAGTGGCAAAAGTGGTTAAAAGACGGCGTGCTAACGAAAATGGACGTGGCGTTTTCACGCGATACTGAAGAAAAAGTATACGTGCAAAACCGTATGCTTGAACATAGTAAAGAATTATTCCAGTGGTTAGAAGAAGGCGCATCTTTTTATGTGTGCGGAGATAAAACAAATATGGCACGCGACGTGCACAACACGCTAGTTGAAATTGTTGAAACAGAAGGCAAGATGAGCCGCGAAGAGGCGGAAGCTTACCTTGCTGAAATGAAGAAACAAAAACGTTATCAGCGTGATGTATACTGAGGATTGAAAGGAGATTTTCAACATGGTAAACAAAATTTTAAAAGCGCCCGAAGGTCCTCCAAGTGACGTTGAGCGCATAAAAGATGAAAGTAATTATTTACGCGGTACATTAGGAGAAACAATGCTAGACCGCATCAGCTCAGGTATTTCTGAAGACGATAATCGTTTGATGAAGTTCCACGGAAGCTACTTACAAGATGATCGAGATCTTCGTAATGAACGTCAAAAACAAAAGCTAGAGCCAGCTTACCAATTCATGCTTCGCGTTCGTACGCCAGGCGGTGTTTCAACACCAGAACAGTGGCTAGTGATGGATGATTTAGCACAAAAATACGGAAATGGAACGTTAAAGCTGACAACTCGTCAGGCGTTCCAAATGCACGGAATTTTAAAGTGGAACATGAAGAAAACGATTCAAGAAATTCATGCTTCTTTATTAGACACAATTGCAGCTTGCGGAGATGTAAACCGTAACGTAATGTGCAATCCGAATCCATATCAGTCAGAAGTTCACGCTGAAGTATTCGAATGGTCAAAAAAATTAAGTGATTATTTATTGCCTCGTACAAGAGCGTACCACGAACTTTGGCTAGATGAAGAGAAAGTAATTAGCACACCGGAAGTGGAAGAAGAAGTGGAACCAATGTATGGTCCGCTCTATTTGCCAAGAAAGTTCAAAATTGGCGTAGCTGTGCCACCTTCTAACGATATTGACGTGTATTCACAAGACCTTGGTTTTATTGCCATTTTAGAAGACGAGAAGCTTGTTGGATTTAACGTAGCAATCGGCGGCGGTATGGGTATGACGCACGGGGATAAAACAACTTACCCTCAGCTTGCAAAAGTGATTGGCTTCTGCCGACCTGACCAAATTCTAGAAGTAGCGGAAAAAGTCATTACGATTCAACGTGATTATGGAAACCGCTCTGTGCGTAAAAACGCGCGTTTTAAATACACGGTTGATCGTCTTGGATTAGAAACGGTAAAAGAAGAGCTTGAAAACCGTCTGGGCTGGAGCTTAGACGAAGCAAAATCTTATCACTTTGATCATAACGGAGACCGCTACGGCTGGGAAAAAGGTGTGAAAGGAAAATGGCACTTTACTCTTTTTGTTCAAGGTGGACGTATTGCTGACTTTGAAGACTATAAGCTTATGACGGGTCTTCGTGAAATTGCAAAAGTTCATAGCGGTGATTTCCGTTTAACGGCCAATCAAAATTTAATTATCGCGAACGTATCCACTCAAAAGAAAAAGCAAATTAGTGACTTGATTGAACAGTATGGATTAACAGACGGCAAGCATTATTCGGCTCTTCGCCGCAGCTCATTAGCTTGCGTATCGCTTCCCACTTGCGGGCTTGCGATGGCAGAAGCTGAGCGTTATCTTCCAGTTCTTCTTGAGAAAATTGAAGCAATTGTAGATGAAAACGGTCTTCGTGATAAAGAAATCACGATTCGTATGACGGGCTGTCCTAACGGCTGTGCACGTCCTGCCTTAGGTGAAATTGCTTTTATTGGTAAAGCGCCGGGTAAATACAATATGTATCTTGGAGCAGCATTTGACGGCAGCCGTTTAAGCAAAATGTACCGTGAAAATATCAGTGAAGAAGAAATTTTAAATGAACTGCGCGTCTTACTTCCTCGCTATGCAAAAGAAAGAGAAGAAGGCGAGCACTTTGGTGACTTTGTCATCCGCGCTGGAGTAATTGAAGCTGTAACAGACGGCACGAATTTCCACGCATAATACGTATGAAGGGACTTTTCTAACTTACAGAAAAGTCCCTTTTTCTATTTTAATATTCTCTAACAAATACAGCTACTCCAAATACCCCTAATCTTTCAGCAGTAATTTGTTCAAAGCCGTTGTCAAGTAAACAATGAGCTGCAGTGCGGTAGCGCTGACCTTGAGCTAACAAACGTCCGCAAGGATTTGCGCGGCCAATTACCGTTGCTTCTACGATGGTACGAGGAGCTTGTCTATCCAAAGGATTTCGCTCCCACAGAATTGTCACCACATCCGGAGGACGCGGAATAGATACATTACCTGTGTGTTCATGCATAGCCATCACCTCCTTACCCTATAGTAAATGCAAAAAACGCCAAACTGCTTGTACACATGCTGATTTTTATTAAAAAAGGCGTTCAACTATGCCCCAGTTAACCACTTTTATGGAAATGAAGGAATCAATAGAAACAGCTGATAGAAAAAAGAATGCTATAATGTAAAAGAAAGGAATTTTCACCAAGGAGGGAGAAACATGCAGCAAAAACGAGTAGCGGTTATTACAGGGGGAGCAAGCGGGATTGGCAAAGAAACTGCCTTAAAGTTCGCGCAAAAAGGAGACGCAGTGGTCATTGCTGATTATGATGAAGAAAAAGGAAAAGAGACTCTTCAAAAAATTGAAGAAGCTGGAGGCCACGCTTTATTTGTGCAAACGGACGTCACCAAGTTTGAAGAAGTGGAAGCACTGATTGAGAAAACGGTGAATACATTTGGACGAATTGATGTGATGTTTAACAATGCAGGGATTGGACGTCCTACATCTATTTTAGATCAAGACTTAGAAGAATATCACCGTATTATTAATGTGAATCAGCACGGCGTTACATACGGGATTATGGCAGCAGGCAGGAAAATGAGAGAGTTAGGTATTAAAGGCGTCATTATCAATACGGCCTCTATTTTTAGCTTCTTAGCCTCACCCGGAACGTATGCTTATCATGCAACAAAAGGAGCTGTTGTGATGATGACAAAATCAGCTGCGCTAGATCTCGCTAAATACGGTATTCGCGTCGTCGCCGTTGCGCCAGGATTTGTTGATACGCCTATTATTCAAGGCTATAAAGACAACGGTATGATTGAAGGAATGAAAGCAAAAACGATGAGCAGAAAGCTCACTAATCCAAAACAAATTGCAGATATGGTTTATTTGCTGTCCTTAGAAGAAGCGGGAGCTGTAAACGGCAGTGTCATCATGGCTGATGATGGGTATGCGGCGTTTAAATAAAACGAAAAAGGATTCTTTTCTTAAAAAGAATCCTTTTTTTATTATGTAGGAGGCAGGGAGCTATAAACAAACGTATCGTGAGCTTTTCCGTTTTGATACATATAGTTTTTTAACACTCCCTCTTGTTGAAACCCGAGCTTTTCAAGCACGTGCTGAGATGCTTTGTTTTCAAAAAACACAACAGCTCCAATCCGCACTAGCTGAAGGGTAGCAAATCCATAAGCCATAACAGCCGAAGCAGCTTCCGAAGCATAGCCGTGCCCCCAGTGCTGAGGGTGTAGCTCGTAGCCAATTTCCGCCCGCTTATGCTTTTGGTTCCACTGATTCAATCCAACTGTCCCGATTAGTTCCCCCGTATCGAGCCGTTCGATTCCCCAGCGCAAACCTTTTTGATTTCTGTAGTTTTCAGCAAAAATATGAATCAGCACCAAAGCTTCTTGGAAAGTTGTGAATTTTTCTTGCCCGTAATATTTGATAACTTCTTCCTGAGAAAAGCAGTCGAAAATAGTATCTGCATCCGCTTCTGTTATTTCACGCAGCGTAGTGCGAGGTGTACGAAGAATAGGAAACATACGTTTCTCCTTTCTATTTTATATAGAAAGTTTTCGGCAGCCCGGAGAAAATTCCTTTTATTTTTTGTCATAAGGTAAGTAGAAATATGAGCTAAAAGACTGAGAAGAAGAGAGGAAGAGCTTCTAAACAACCCAAACAATTTTTATGTAAGGGTAGCAAAAACAGTATACTAAAAAAACAAATAGGACTAGCTGCACGTTTAGCAGCTAGCTTTCCCATTTGCAAGAACCTATTTTTTCGTTAACTGATTGCGATCTTCAATTTGAGGAGGCTCTTCAAGCCATCCGTTTTGAATCATAATTTTTCCACCTTCTTTTGCAAAAAAGTAAATGTCTTTAGCCAGCTGCAGCATTTTGAGCGGCAAATCACTTCTTAAGCTAAAAGCACCCCCTAAAGCATTGCTTCCTAGGCCAAAGGTGCTTAGAAGACTGGTGTTGTACATCATTAATTTATCTGAAAAAGGAGAAACAGTTGAGCTTGTTGCTTTTCCGGCATGGGTAGCAGGAGGCTCTATATAGCTATGACGTAAAATATCTCCGAGTTCTGTTTCAATTTTTTTTGATAGCTTCATCCCGCTGACAAAATGCTGCTGTGCCTCTTTGTTGCCAGCTGCTTGAGCAAAGCCAATCATCAGCTGCATTCCGACAAGATTTGTATCAACGGCATGTTGAATAAGCGACACTTCAATTGTATTAAGAGATCTTTTTTCACTAAGCCAACTTAGCCCGCCGATATAATTTTGTTCGTGGACAAACCGAACTTCTTTTGGCATCGAAACGTAAGGAGGCTTTGCAATGACGCCGGTTTCTAATAATATCTGAGTGGATTGATTGTATATGTTCTGCGATTCTGATGTTGCATTCACAAAAAAACTCCGTATATCTTCCCGGTAGGACATCGTTGAATGCAAAGCAAATAGGCCTGTTTCAATCTGAGACATTAAGCGTACGTACATGATTTCAAACATGGAGTCGAACAGTTTCGGCACTCCTAGGTTTACATCATGTTTAGTAAATCCTAAAGGAATAACCGCCCCTTCGTTCTCTAAAATTTCTTTGATTTGCTCTGTAATATTTAATGAGCGGCTATAATACAGCTCAAAAAGCTCTTTATGATCTTCTTTACCTTCAAGACAATATTCTAAAAACCTCGAAATCATCGTTTTTTCTTGATAAGTCATCCATAAGTTAGCGAGCTCCGAGGACGTGAGCGGCGGAAGTTTTGATGTGCTCATTGTACACATTCCTCCTGAAAATAGTGATATGTAAATATGTATAGCTTCATTAGTATTTCTTTTATTTATAGGAATATTCTTCTTTTTACTTTACTGAAAAGATTCATTAGCTGTTATTATAGTAAGATAGTTGAAGGAAATAAAACTTACCAACAAGTCAGTTGTATGATAACTGATATGAATAAAACTAAGTTTTTCTATTACTTTAAATAATTTGACAATTGGTGTTATTCTTACTATTATGGAAACATAAGTTTTACATATATTGCTAGAGTTCAGCAACACATTCTAGCAGCACTATAAGTAAGGAGCTTACGATGAAGCACATTGTCCAAGCAACAGATCATCCTAGAACGAAAGAGACGTTAAAAGAAGATTTACGCAGGTTAGGCATCACACAAGGGATGACTATCATGGTTCATTCTTCACTATCTTCATTAGGATGGGTAAACGGAGGTTCAGTAGCCGTTGTTCAAGCTTTAATGGAGACAGTGACAGAGGAAGGAACGATCGTTATGCCGTCACAGTCGGTCGATCTTTCGGATCCATCAGAATGGGGCAATCCGGCTGTGCCAAAAGAGTGGTGGGAAACTATTCGGGAAACGATGCCTGCATATGATCCAGCCCACACGCCAACAAGCGGGATGGGACAAATTGTGGAAACTTTTCGAACATATCCTGGCGTAAGAAGAAGCAGCCATCCAATGTATTCATTCGCCGCTTGGGGAAAGGACAGCGAAGACATCTTAAGAGATCATCCCCTTGAATTTAGTTTAGGCGAAAATTCTCCTCTTGAAAGGCTTTACAAAAAACATGCCTTTGTTTTATTATTAGGTGTCGGGTTTGGGAATAATACTTCTTTTCATCTAGCAGAATATCGGATTCCATATCGAAACGTGATTCAAAAAGGATCTCCAGTTATAGATTCAGGAAAGCGAGTATGGAAGACGTATAAAGAATTAGAGTTTCGAGAAGGGCTGTTTGAAGAGATAGGTGAAGCGTTTATTGAAGCAAAAGGAATAAAAGCTGAAAAAATTGGTTCAGCACGTGCATACTTCTTTTCAATGCCTAAAGCCGTCGATTTTGCTGAAACGTATTTGAAAGCGCTATAGTGAGCGGTTGTATGTTTTCTAAGTTGTCTGTATATCAGACAACTTGAAGTGAGACAAACAAGAGTTTCCGACACGTCTAGACTTTATATTAACAAAGCGCAGCAGTGGTTTAAGCAAGATAGTTTACTTTTTATGTTTCTTGTTTCATAATGGCACTTGTCTGTGAATTTATTCAGTCAGGTTGTCTTACAATTATGGAGATAAAAAGCAAGTGTTAAATAAATTCATTAAAAAATTTAAATGTATAGAAAAAAAGGAGAGAATACAATTATGTCACTACGTGATCAAGCACTACATATGCATCAAGAAAAACAAGGTAAGTTAGAAGTTAAATCAAAAGTTGAAGTTCAAAACGCTCAAGATTTAAGCTTAGCTTACTCTCCGGGAGTAGCAGAACCTTGTAAAGAAATTCATGAACATCCAGAAACGGTGTATGATTACACAATGAAAGGAAACATGGTCGGCGTTGTGACAAATGGTACTGCTGTTCTTGGTCTTGGAAACATCGGACCTGCGGCTTCACTTCCCGTTATGGAAGGAAAAGCAATTTTATTTAAAAGCTTTGCAGGCGTAGATGCATTCCCAATTACACTTGATACAACAGATACAGATAAAATTGTTGAAACTGTGAAATTAATGGCTCATACATTCGGAGGCATTAACTTAGAAGATATCGCAGCTCCACAGTGCTTTGAAATTGAAGAGCGCCTGAAAAAAGAAGTAGATATTCCTGTGTTCCATGATGATCAGCACGGTACAGCGATCGTAACGGTAGCAGGACTTGTAAATGCACTAAAAATTGTCAATAAATCAATGGAAGATTTAAAAATCGTCTTAAACGGAGCAGGAGCTGCCGGCATTGCTATTACAAAACTTCTTTATTCTTACGGTGTACGTGACATGATTATGTGTGATACAAGAGGTGCTATTTATGAAGGACGCCCTCAAGGTATGAACAAAGTAAAAGCGGAAGTGGCTTCTTATACAAACGTAAACAAAGAAAGCGGTACGCTAAGCGATGTAATTAAAGGCGCAGATGTATTTATCGGCGTATCTGCAGCAGATGCATTATCTCAAGAGATGGTTAAATCAATGAATGAAGATGCAATTATCTTTGCGATGGCAAATCCTAATCCCGAAATCAAGCCAGACGCTGCAAAAGAAGCAGGAGCGGCTGTTATTGGAACAGGTCGTTCAGACTTCCCTAACCAAGTAAATAACGTTCTTGCATTCCCTGGAATTTTCCGCGGTGCGTTAGACGTTCGCGCTACTCATATTAACGAAGAAATGAAAAAAGCTGCTGTTGAAGCAATTGCAGCCCTTATTACAGAAGAAGAGCTAAACGCAGATTACGTGATCCCTGGACCATTTGATCCTCGCGTAGCGCCAGCTGTAGCAGAGTCTGTAGCAAAAGCAGCAATGGATTCAGGCGTTGCCCGTATTACAATTGATCCAGCACGTGTAAAAACACATACAGAACAATTAACAAAAATCGAAAACTAATAACGGATAAAAAAGCCCTTTGAAACGCTGTTTCAAAGGGCTTTTAGGTTAAAAACCTGCTGTAACCCCAGTGAAATCTAAACGTAACACCATTTCATCTCCTATATGATGTACAATAAAGAGAAAAGAACCCAGGTTTTGTATCATAAAGGGAGGAACCAAGATGTACACCGTATTTTCAACATTTAATGTACCGGATGAAAAAGCTGAAGAAGTGATTGGAATTTATAAAAATCGTTCAAAATCAGTCGACGAGGCTCCAGGATTTGTAGACTTTCTACTTCTTCAAAACGATAAGCGAGCAGGGGAGCTCACCGTTCAGCTTACATTTGATACGAAAGAGAATTATTTAAGCTGGGTACGAAGCGAAGATTTCAAGCGTATTCATGATTTAGAGAAAAAGTACCCTGATCAAGAACTGGCAGCCGTCATCCCAAAAGTTTCTCAGTACAAAGTGGTGGCACGATGAGTTCACTTCCCGTTAATAAGATCGTCGAAAGAGTAACGGAGAAAATCTACGAGTTAGAACCTTCTTTGCTCGAAAAATTCGGAGAGCGCGGCAAAGAAAGATGCCATGAAGATAATCATTATCATATGAAGTATCTTGAGACAACATATAAGTTAGACAATCTGCAAATTTTTACGGACTATGCCTTATGGTTAAACAATTTACTTACAAGCCGAGGCATGAAAACACAGCATATTATTGATAATTTTAATTTTATACAAGAAGCGCTGTTTGAACTAGATAATTACGGTGATAAACAAGTACAGGCGTATGTGACTTACTTAGAAGAAGCGAATCATATATTGAAGCAACAGCAGCTTTAAAAAGAATCTAGGACCAAAGTGTTTTAGTTGAAAGAAAATCCGAACGGGTTTGATTCTTAATAAAGAATTCAACCCGTTCGGATTTTTTCATTGGTAGGGTGAACGTAGGTTTCCTGGATGTCGTTATGTTTCATTTTTTGTTTTACATATGTATAAAGGTGGAAAGAAAAAAGAAAAAGGAGAATACATATGCAAAAACAGCTAACAAAAGGAATCCTGTCCTTAGTCACTCTCTGTATGATTGGAAGTGCGGCAGCCTGTTCAGGTGAACCAGCTAACAAGACAAAATCAGACAATCATAAAGCAGAGGAAAAACCAATTGAAGATCGTCAAGAATTGACAAAGCTACAGCAGTATTCGAGCGACCCAGATATTAAAAAGGGGAAAGAAGAAGATTTTGACTTGATTGGTACGTTAAAAAAAGACGCTGAAAAAGAAATGACGCTGAGTATTGATGATCAACTTGTTAAAGTACCAAAGAGCTCTGGGATGGAAGTGGAAGGCTCACAGCTAAAAGATATGCTTAATAAAGAAGTAGAAGCTGAGATTGACGCAGCTACACAAGAAGCAATTAGTATTGAATTAACTCCAAAAGCAAAAGCAGATAAAGATGGCGTGTACGAACAAGATGGAAACGAACGTAAAGTTGTGGGTATTTTTATAGAAGAAAGTAACAAACATATAACGGTAAAAGTTCCAAACGGCAAAAAAACGTATCAAAAAAGCACTGACTTTGAAAAAGAAGAAAAAGGCAGTTTAAAAGAAAAGACGGTATACCTTGAAATCAACTCAGCTAACGAAGTAGAAAGTATAGAAAAAGAAGACCGTGAATAAATAAAGCTACAGTTCTTCTTTCCTTCCTTGCTCTCTTGACTTTTTGAACTGTGTCACTTAACGTTACAGTAGAGAAAGAAAAAAGGTGGTTTATGGAAGATGAACAGTGAATTTACCATTGCCGTGCACAGCTTAGTGTTCCTAGCAAATTTACCAGATCACCGAGCAAGCAGTGAATCGATTGCTTATAATATCTGTACCAATCCTGCACGGGTTCGGAAAACAATGAGTACACTCAGAAAAAACAACTTGGTTCGGACAAAAGAAGGGCTAGGCGGCGGTTATACTTTAGGCTGCAGCCCTGCTGAAATAAGTCTTGGGCTGATTTACCGAGTTATATCGACAGGAACGTTGAAGCCTCACTGGTGCAGCGGCGACCCTGACGCTGACTGTATTGTGAAATCAAACATTCAAACAGTGATGGACGACATTTTTACAGAGAGTGAGCAAAGCGTAATCAGGCATCTAGATCAAATTACGATCGAAGACGTGCTGAAAAAAGTTAGAACTGCTCACTAAGAAGCACCTTGCTTATGCAAGGTGCTTTTGTTATGACTCTTTGGAAGCTGCTGTTTCATTCACTGCTGCTTTTAAGTCATCATTTACTTTTCTTCCATTCTCTAAATACTCTGTTTTGCAGCCGCTTTTTAAAGCCCATGTGTAGAAGAGAAGAGAAACAACAACAATAATCCCCATATCCCATCCATATTTAATAACATTAAGACCGCCAAACTTTTCGCTTCCAAGCCATGAAATAGTCATCATACAAAGTAAGTATACAACCATCCATACGCCGCCTTTGAAGTTCTGTCGAAAGCCTTTCCATTTAGCCTTTGCTTGATAATAAAAATAAATAGGAAGGCCGATTAAAATAATAAACAAAACTTGTCCAGTTAGCGGCCAGCGCGCCCAATATAGCGTTAAAGAAGCAAAAATAAAACCAAGCGGCGCAATGATGCTTAACCCCTTTAAACGAAGGGGACGATATAAATCGCTGCCAGTTCGTCTTAGCGTCATAACCGTAACAGGACCTGTAATGTAAGAGATAAGCGTAGCGACTGAAATAATTTCAGCAAGCACGCCCCAGCCCCGAAATAAAAACAAAAAGACAAGAGCAACAGCTAAGTTAAAAAACATGGCTTGACGCGGAACACCATAAATCGGATGAAGGCGTCCTAGGACACTTGGCAAATATTTATTTTGTTCCATACCATAAATCATTCGAGCAGTAGTAGCTGTATACGTAATACCTGTTCCAGATGGTGAAACAAACGCATCTGCATACAAGACAATGACAAGCCAGTTAATGTTAAGGGCAATGGCTAAATCTGCAAACGGAGAGTTAAAGTTTAAATGACTCCATCCCTTCGCAATATCAGAAGGATTTACTGCCCCGATAAATGCAATTTGTAGAAGCAAATAAATGACTGTAGCAACTAAAATTGAGCCTACTACCGCAATCGGAATAGAGCGGCCCGGATTTTTCGCTTCTCCCGCCATATTAATAGGGCTTTGAAAACCGTTAAAAGCAAACACAATCCCAGACGTAGCAACTGCTGTAAGCACGCTAGCCCAGCCGTTTGGTGCGATGCTGCTTCCAGAAGTGAAGTTCTCGCCGTGAAAGCCTACAAATAAAAGTGCTCCGATTGTAAGTCCTGGTATAACAATTTTAAAAATAGTAATTAACGAGTTGGCTTTGGAAAATAGTCCAACTGTCCAATAATTCAGTAAAAAGTAAATAATCAATAGCACAGTAGCGATAGCTAATCCTTCGCCAGTTAACGTTCCTTTTTCTACGAGGTGGCTTGTCCACTGTGCCCACTTCCAAGGCCACGAACTCATATACTGTACAGAAGCTACTGCTTCGACTGGAATAACGGATACAATCGCAATCCAGTTTGCCCAAGCAGCAATAAAACCAATAAACGAACCGTGTGAGTACTGCGTATACTTGACCATCCCGCCGGCTTCGGGAAACATGGATCCTAATTCACTGTAAGAAAGTGCAATAAATAAAATAACGACCATTCCAATGACCCATGATAAAATAGCAGCCGGCCCTGCAATTTGAGCTGCTCGCCACGCTCCAAATAACCAGCCGGAACCAATAATTGATCCAAGTCCCGTCATGGTTAACGCGAATGTTCCCATTCTTCGATGTAAATTGTTCATCTGACTAACACCTTTCATGTAAAATAAGTCTTTCGTTTAAACGTTGTTGCTTTATTATTATTATTCTGAAATCTTTAGCTGTCAACTTTTGTCGTTACATGCAGTTCTTACTACCTATTGATTTCCAGTTATGCAGGACAGCTATCCTCAACCTTTCTGTCATAGCAATTAAAGCGCTTTACTTTCTTTTTCATCCTACAAGAAACCCTACAGAAATAGATAAAAACCGACAAAAAGTTATCAAGTTCGTATCTTATGCACTAGCAATATGAAAAAATTAGGGGATAAGTGGTAGTTATATTCCCTAAAATTGTGAAGAGAAAACACACTTCATAATAAAGCCCCTTTTGAATAGCGGAATAAATACCTTCAAAAGGGGTAAGAATTGGCTTTTTGAGCCTTTATCTTTCTTGATGTTTATACTCGAGTAATTTTACGACGTTTTCTACATCATTTTCAGCAGAAAGGTCGTTGATATTCACTTTGTAAATAAGCGTATCCGTTGCAAAGAATTCATCTTCTCCCTCAGGTTTTACTTTCAAGTTTAAGATTTTTACCCGCACAATATGAGTGAACTTACCGCCTTTACCTGGCTGTATTTCACCCATTTGTATTCCGATATCATCTTTTTTAATCGGGCGAACTTTTACTTTTTTATGCTGTTTACCGTACACCTTCTCATAATGAGAAGTAATATCTTGATGTACCCAAGGTTCAAGAGATTGATAAATAAAATCTTTTACAACAGGCTGACTTACGTGTGATTCTATATTTTCTTCTGGTATATTTTCTTCTGCGGAAATGGAAAGCGTAAAACAAAAAAAGACAAATGCTGCTAAAAACAAAAATTTTCCCACGAAAAAACCCACCTTACCTGTTCGTTTATGTAGCCGATTTTCTAGATCTGCATCTTTATCTTTTGAACAAAGGCATGAAGGTATGCACAGTTTTTTGTGAAATTCACCTGATTAAAAACCAATTTCGTTTAAATAAAATATGTTCTAAATAATTGATTGAAAATTCAAACGCTGTTTACGTACAAAAATAGCCAAGTGCGCCTTTACATAGGGACACTTGGCTATTTTCATGAATATTTTATGCTGCTGTTTTCTTATTGCCTTTGAAAATAAAATAAAGAGCTAATAACATAAATGCTACACCAATCCAGCGGGATAGATCAAAGGGTACTTCTTTGCTTCCAAACCAGCCAAAATGGTCGATAATCATACTTGCAAATAACTGACCGATAACAGTTGAAATATTAGCTGCTGTTACGCCAATTTTAGGAACAGCTAAAACGGTTAGAAACAAATAAGATGCTCCGAATAAAGCGCAAGTAAGCTGCCATTTAGGGACATCAAAAACAGAGAGAATGTTTCCTTGTCCAAAGAAGACCACGACAATCGTTAAAATCATGGCACCTGTTGCAAAGGTTAAAAAAGCTGTTTCAAACGTACCTGTTTTTTTACTTAAAGTACCGTTAATAGAAGACTGAGCGCTTAGCGTTAATCCTCCTATTAAGGTAAGTATTACCATTAATAAACTCATTGTAAAACCCTCCTAGAAAATAAGTACAAGCGCAATTCCCATACATACAATAGCCATTACGCGTTCTTTGTTAATTTTAATTTTGCTGCTGCCAAGCCAACCAAAATGCTCAATGATCATGCTTGTAATCATTTGGCCCACAATAACCGCAACCATTGAAACGCCAATTCCGATAAAGGGGATACTAATCACTAGAATCGTTAAATAAACCGTACCTAATAATCCACCGGTTAAATTCCACTTAGGCGCTTTTAAGACGTAAGGTAAATCTCCCTTTCCAGCAAATAAAGTGGTCAGACCTAAAATGAGCGTTCCCATGATAAAAATATAATAACTGCTTTCAAGTTTTCCAACTGTTTTTCCGAGTTCTCCGGCAATGGCGCCTTCCATACTTAAAGCAGCGCCGCCTAAAACCGCAACTAAATAAACCAACAACTTCACGTTTATCACTCCAATATTTCTTTATATTTGTATATCTAGAAAAATAGATATAATGAGTGAAAAAAACTCGTTAAAGTTTTTTTCGTAAGAATGAAGAAAGCTCTTGAAGCGTTTCTTCATTTCGGCGATAGTATGTCCATTGACCATGCCGAATTGACTCTAACAAACCTGCTTTTTGCATCATGGAAAGATAGCTGGATACTGTGGACTGAGACAGCTGAGCTTTTTCTTGAATATCTCCCACACAAACACCGCCTCTGCTGCTGACCTCCTTAGGCAAATGTGCTTGTTTGTCTTTAAAATGCTTTTCAGGTTCTTTTAACCACTCTAATATATTTAATCGAGTTTCATTAGATAATGCTTTAAAGATATCAATAGGTTTCATACTTATTATTTTATTCGTCACAGCTCAGATGTCAAATGTTCAAGTTTGCATTTTATAGCTAAATAACTAGCAATGGGTTGAATTATAACAGCTGTGAACAAAAAGTCAACTTATAATACCGTATAAAAAAGAACGTTTTATCCAGCTGCTTTTCTATTTATATAAGTAGAAAGCATCTTATTTTTGTGAGTAGAACAGATGACATATTCCTTATTTTTTAAGGGATAGTTTAGTAAAATAGAAAAAAGTGAATAACAAAAGAAGCTAGTCTATTTACTCAGGGGGAGGGCTGCATATGCAAGGGAAAACAAAACAAGTGCGCTTTCGTAATATGGTAGCGTATGGATTTGGGGATTTGTTTGGCGGAGGATCCTTTTTTATTATCGGCACATTATTTATGGTTTTTTTAACGGATGTAGTCGGGCTTTCTCCTGTAGAAGCAGGAACGATTGTAGCTCTTGGAAAAGTGTGGGATGCTTTGTTAGATCCAACCATTGGGTACATATCTGATCATCTTCAGACAAAAAAAGGACGAAGAAGAGTCTTTTTTCTTTTTGGAATCATTCCAGTTGCCATCACGTTCAGTATGCTGTGGATTCCTATTGAAGGCTCACATATGTTTAAATACTCCTATTTTATTTTAGCCTATCTTTTATTCAACACGGCGTTTGGTATGGTGATGGTTCCTTACAACACGTTAGCAGCAGAAATGACGACAGATTATAGTATTCGTTCGAAAATGACGGGAATACGCATGGTCTTTTCACAAGGCGCTTCATTTTTAGGTGCTTTTTTCCCGAAACGAATCATTGATGCATTTCCAGGCGGACAAGGATATTTAATCATGGGCATTATCTTTGGCCTTCTCTTCGCTCTTCCGTGGATTTTTGTTTACAAGGGAACATGGGATAGCGGAGAAGTAGTGGAACGAAAAAAGAAAAACGGATTTTGGTTAGAATTTAAGCAGCTGTTTATCAGTTTTGGAAGTGCATTTAAAAATAAGTCGTTTAACGTATACCTTGCCATGTATTTAGCATCTTACATTGCAATGGATGTATTTAATGCTCTTTTCTTTTATTTTATTGCCTATTACATGCTGCGCGAAGCGATTTATGCAGATACCCTGAGCTTTGTGCAAATTACACAAGTGCTATTTATTCCTCTTGTTACGTACATAGCCATTAAGTTAGGAAATAAATTAACCTATAACTTCAGCATGGTCATTTGGGGAACGGGCATTATTTTATTCAGTTTCCTAACAACAGATAGCTCGTTAGTTCTTATTTACTTAGCGGCATTTTTTTTAGGAAGCGGTCATTCGGGAGCGATCATGATTCCATGGAATGTACTGCCGTTTGTATCAGATGTAGATGAGATGATTACGACAAAAAGACGAGAAGGCGTGTATGCAGGGCTGATGTCATTTATTCGAAAATCGTCTCAGGCGCTTGCGATTTTTCTTGTTGGTATTGCCTTAAAGAATATTGGCTATGTACCAAATGCCGAGCAGTCAGCGTCTACGCTAGCCGGCTTACAAAAGCTGTTCATGATTGTACCTGCTATTTTAATTCTCATGGGAATTATAGCAACCATATGGTTTAAAATAAGTCCGAAAAATCACAAAATTTTATTAGCTGAAATTGAAAGAAGAAAAAAGGGGGGCCCGGCGACCGCCGTTACTCCTGAAGCGAAAGCGGTTTGTGAAAGTTTAACGGGCTATAAATACGAACAGCTTTGGAAAGACGTAACCATTTCAAAAGAAATTCGAGATAAAACGGTTGTTTAGCCTTTAGATTCACGAAAAAAAGTAAAATTTTTAGCGCAAACATTCGCTAATTATATCCAATAAGAAACTTCCTCTGACGTATTGCCTTTTAACAACAATAGAAATTCTCCTGCCTATCGACTCATTTTTTAGGTGAATTTTAGAAAGGAAGAATTTCTTGCCATTAAAGATGTGCAATTTGGCACGTCTTGATAGGGTGGATTGTACAATTTATAATGAAACTATAAACTAACCACAGGCGCTTTCAAGGCGCAGGTATAAATTAGAAAAAAGGAAGGTACAGTTTATGCCAATTCGATATGTTTGTCCACAATGCCAAGGAGCCGGTAAGAAATTTGGATTGATAAAGTGCAAAGTGTGCAACGGCGAAGGAAACATCATCATGTCTTCTAATGAGCCAGATCCAACTAAAAATAAAAAATTAAAATCATCTTCTAAACAAGATAAAGCAATGTAGGCTATTGCTAATAAAGGTATGTATGAACCCCGCTTTTCTACAAAAAAGCGGGGTTTTCTGCTAGACAGACGAACGCTTTTCTTATGATACAATAAAATGAAAGTCGCTAAAATAATAGACAGAGAACCGAAGGAAGAGGGAGATAGATGGAATACACCGCAAAACAATTTACGCCGCAGTTAGAAAAGCATATACATAAGGTTGAAAGGTCTTTGCAAGAACTTCTCAAATCAATATATGCACAATATAAAGAAGCTTTTGAAAAAGAAGGGATGCAGCTTTCTATAGATGTGATCCGTGAAGGGGAAAATCCTTTTCACCCCGGTTACCACGCCACCATTCAAGTGGGTATTTTGGAAAAAGGTGAGTTTTTAGACGGTCTTTTTATTCCCATCTGGCACTGTGTACGCACGTTTTTGGGCATCCGTTCTTCGAGGAAGCTCCCAGGCAGCAAGATAACCGGAGAGCTGCTGGAAGAAACAGAAGAGGAAATAACAAAAGAAGTAGTAGCCTATTTAGACATGCAGCTGGAAGATTAGAAGCAACCTGCTTCTAATCTTCTTTAAATTGAAGAAGGTGCAGTTTCTTTTTCAATTTGTCTTTTAGCACGAATAAAGGCCGTCAGCTGCTGAATTTCTTCTTGAGATAGTTCCGCACCGTCGACCGTAATTCTATGAGTCTGAGGCGATGTTAATTCGATGGGTGCATCTGAAGGAGAATGAGGTTCCTTTTCCTTACCTAGCAAGTAGTCTGTTGATGTATCAAATAGTTCTGCGATTGTAACGAGTGCTTCAAGAGAAGGACGACGATAGCCAGATTCGTATCCTGCGTAGGTGCTTTTAGCAATTTCAAGCTGGTCAGCTGTATATTGAAGAGACCATTTTTTTTCTTTCCTGAGTTGAGCTAATCTGCTTAACATTCATGACGCTCCTTTGTAGGTGTAGTATGTAAAAAACCGAGGCATTCAGCTCGCGCGCAGATCTTTGGAATCAAACCGTGAGCCAATTTACATTTTTATTCATTATATCATTGCCGTAGAGAAAAGTGTACGCGAAACGAATAATTTTTCTCTTGATTTATTGAATTTGGGTTACTATAATTACAGGTGAAGTACGCGAAATGAATATAATTTATTTGATAGATTGTCAGGTTTTTTTACAGAAATTAAGCAAAGGGGATGTCGGTTTTGAAAAAACTATTATTGTTATCAACTGGCGGAACGGTCGCTTCACTTGAAGGTGAAAATGGACTTGTTCCTGGAATGGAGCCAGATCAATTACTAAGCTACATACCTGATTTAAATGAACATTGTCAAATTGACAGCAAATCTCTTATGAATCTTGATAGTACAAATATGCAGCCTGAATGTTGGATAGAGATGGCAAAAGCGATTGAAGAGCATTATAATGAATACGATGGTTTTGTTATTACCCATGGAACAGATACAATGGCCTACACATCGGCAGCTCTTTCTTACATGCTTCAGCATTCTAAAAAACCAATTGCGATTACAGGATCTCAAATTCCTATTTCATTTAGTAAAACGGACGCGAAGCGCAATATTGCAGATGCGATTCGCTTTGCATGTGAGGAAACAGGCGGAGTCTATGTAGTCTTTGACGGTCGTGTGATTCAAGGCACAAGAGCAATTAAGCTTCGTACAAAAAGTTATGATGCATTTGAAAGCATTAACTATCCATACGTGGCGTCTATCCATGATAATACGGTGGAATATACAAAATCGGTTGGCTCTAGTAAAGAAGAGTTGACGGTTAATACATCTCTTTGTACGGATGTGGCAGTTGTCAAACTGTTTCCCGGCATTAAGCCTGAATTTTTCGATGGATTAAAAGATGTATATCAAGGCGTTGTTGTTGAAAGCTATGGAAGTGGAGGAATTCCATTTCAAGTTCGCAATATTTTAGCCAAGCTTATTGAATTGACAAATCACGGTGTATCCGTTGTCATTACTACTCAGTGCCTTGAAGAAGGAGAAGACATGGGCATTTATGAAGTAGGCCGAATGATTAATCATGACAGCGTCGTTCGCTCAAAAAACATGAACACAGAAGCCATTGTTCCTAAATTAATGTGGGTGCTCGGACAAACCAAAGACCCTCACCAAGTGAAAAAGATGATGGAAACGTCGATTGCAGAAGATATTAATTAAAAAAGAAAGCAGGTACAGCTATGAAACAAGAAACAGCAGGATATCGTACAGAAGCTGATTTTCTAGGAGAAAAACAAATTCCAGCAGACGTATACTACGGTGTACAAACCGCACGTGCCGTAGAAAATTTTCCGATTACGGGTTATAAAGTACATGAAGAAATGATTAAAGCGCTTGCTATCGTAAAAAAAGCGGCAGCGCTTGCAAATATGGATACAAAGCGCTTATATGAAGGTATTGGAAATGCGATTGTGCAAGCAGCTGATGAAATCTTAGCAGGTCAGTGGCATGAATACTTTATTGTGGATCCTATTCAAGGCGGAGCAGGAACGTCAATGAATATGAATGCTAATGAAGTGATTGCAAACCGTGCCCTTGAAATTATGGGAGACAATAAAGGCGAATACGGTAAATTAAGTCCTAACAGCCATGTGAATATGTCTCAGTCAACAAATGATGTATTTCCAACGGCTATCCATATTTCAACGCTGAACTTATTAAATAAACTTCTTGTTACAATGAATGGTATGCATGATGTATTTAAACGAAAAGCCCAAGAATTTGATCATGTGATTAAAATGGGCCGTACGCATCTTCAAGATGCTGTACCCGTTCGTCTTGGTCAAGAGTTTGAAGCATACAGCCGCGTGTTAGCGCGCGACATTAAGCGTATTAGCGCGACGCGTGACCACTTGCATGAAGTAAATATGGGAGCGACAGCTGTTGGAACAGGCTTAAATGCAGATCCTCGCTATATTGAAAATGTAGTCAAACACTTAGCCGATATCAGCGGTCTGCCGCTTGTACATGCAGAGCATTTAGTGGACGCTACTCAAAATACAGATGCTTATACAGAAGTATCTGCAGCGCTTAAAATCTGTATGACGAATATGTCTAAAATTGCAAATGACCTGCGTTTAATGGCATCAGGTCCTCGTGCAGGCCTAGGTGAAATCAGCCTTCCTGCTCGTCAGCCTGGTTCTTCAATCATGCCAGGAAAAGTAAACCCGGTTATGGCTGAATTAATCAATCAAATTGCGTTTCAAGTAATGGGAAATGACCAAACGATCTCTCTTGCTTCAGAAGCAGGTCAGATGGAGCTTAACGTTATGGAACCTGTGCTTGTATTTAATTTACTTCAATCAATCAGCATCATGAACAACGGTTTCAGAAGCTTTACGGATCACTGTTTAGCAGGAATTGAAGCAAACGAAACGCGGATGAAAGAATATGTAGAAAAAAGCGTAGGGATTATTACAGCTGTTAACCCTCACTTAGGCTATGAAGTCGTATCGCGTATTGCGCGTGAAGCGATTTTAACAGGAAAACCAATTCGTGAGCTTTGCCTTCAATACGATGTGTTAACAGAAGAGGAATTAGATCTCATTTTAAATCCATTTGAAATGACGAACCCTGGTATTGCAGGAAGTTCATTATTTGATCGTCAATAAAGAGAACGGCTTCCATAAGGAGGCCGTTTTTTTTATAAAGACATTTGCTGAATGACGCGGCGCATTTTCTGAGCTGTTGCAGCCAAGACGTCATCATTTTCAGCATATTCGGGAATTTGCGTATAAAAATCTCCGAAACACTCCTCTTTATATCTCGGAACGATGTGCATGTGAAAATGAGTTAACTCGTTAAACATACCCCCGTTTTGAGAGAGAGTAACTCCGTCTGGAATAAAAAGCGTCTTAACTGCTTTTGTCATTAGCTTCGCTGCATTCATCACGGCCAATATGTGTTCAGTATCGAATTCGTCGATTTCCACTATATGTGCTTTAGGAAGAATTAAGAGGTGTCCTTCGTTAAACGGCTTGTGGTCTAGCAGGCACGTCACAAACGAATCTTCAAATATCATATGCGATTTTTCTTGGTTATTTGCTAATCGACACCCTAAGCAATCTATACTTGGATTCCCCATCATATGTTCTCTCCTTTTTTAAGATAACTAAAGTGTAGCATGAGAAGTATGAGCAGGAATAGATTGAAATATACACAGTTGTTTTTTCGCTTAGTAAAGAGAGCCGGGGTATATGACCTGGGCTATTTGGTTCGTTCTTTTTATTTATAGGCTTTGCTGCTTTATCTAAAATTTACCATGGTTTTAATTGTAAAATAAATATCTTTACAGTATAATGACAGTGTAACAGTTAACTGTAACTAAAAAGGGGGGATTGTTTGAAAACATATACAGGCAAGCAAATTACGGAATTATTAAACAATGAAGGTGCGGACTTGAACCTGCGTACGGTGCGGTATTACACGCAAATAGAAATTGTTCCTCCGCTGGAGCTAGTGGGAAATAAGCGCGTCTATACAGATCAGCATGTTCATTACTTTCGAGCCGCTTTAACATTATCAAAAGCAGGGGAGTCACTAGCTTCCATTCAAGAAACGCTGCGTTCAATGAGTGTGGAAGAAGTGAAAAGTATAGGTGCGCAGCTCCCTCTTTACCAAAGCAAACAAATTCAAAATCAAGAAATGCATCAAGTCAATGAAGATGTGTTTGTCGCTATGAATCGGAATTTATCAGCAGACGTACGGCAAAAAGTAATTGAGTCTGTTACTCAGATTTTAAAGGAGCATTCATCGCATGATTAAATTAGCGGTGGCAAAATCAGTAATGGAAAAAGAAGAAGGAATGAACCACCTATGTATTACATTTGAACGATCGCAAATAAAAGTTAAAAACATCACGATTGATATTCAGCTGCCCCAAGGTTTGTTCAAAACAAGAAACTTAAATGGGTACTGTGAAAACCCACAAGGACAAATCGAAGTAAAACATATTGACGATGAACCTTTATTAATAGAGCTCTACACGGAAGAGACCGTTTTATATCCACAGGCAGAGATTGCAGTTGCGGTGACTTACCGCGATGAACACTTGCATATACAGCAAGAAAGACATTCTCTAATGATTAAATTTACCGATGAAGATTTGATAGGGGATTCATTTTTAAATCAAGAAGTCAGTGCAAAAGTAAAAAAATTTGCTCGTATTAATTCAGTGGAAAGAGGCGGTCACATGAACTTAACTCCCTATGTAGTAGAACAAACAAGTAAAGGAGAGCGTGCCTATGACATTTATTCAAGGCTGTTGCTCGACCGAGTGATTATGCTCACAGGTGAAGTTACGGATGAGGTGGCTACTAGCATTATCGCTCAGCTTTTATTTTTAGATGCAGAAAACCCAGAAAAAGATATTAGCATTTATATTAATTCACCGGGAGGGTCCATTACAGCGGGCATGGCTATTTTTGATACAATGCAGCTTATACGTGCAGATGTAAGTACATTGTGTATAGGGCTAGCAGCATCTATGGGTTCAGTTTTACTAGCGGGCGGTCAAAAAGGGAAACGTTTTGCTCTTCCTAACAGCGAAGTGATGATTCATCAGCCGCTAGGAGGAGCAAAAGGACAAGCAGCTGAAATTGAAATTCGAGCGAAGCGTATTTTGCGCTTAAAAGACCACCTAAATGAACTTCTGTCTGAACGAACAGGACAATCGCTGTCAACGATTAATAAAGACACTGATCGAGATACATTCTTTACAGCGGATGAAGCAAAAGAATATGGCTTGATTGATCAAATTTTAGTTCATCAATAAGGAGGATACCATGTGGAAAAGTCAAATCGTTATTCAGTAGAATATGAATGGGGAAACGTGATTTATTACCAAGAAGTAGAAGCAATGACGATACACGAAGCAAAAGAATACGTTCAACATACAAAAGTAAACGCCGCTATTCGCGCTGTTCATGTCATAGAAGATGTCGAATCGTAACGAAAAACTGGATCCTTTCGGGGATTCAGTTTTTTTGAGCAAATGAAGCAGGGATTTATAGGAAGAAAAGAGAATGCAAAAAGAGATTTAAAAACGAGCAGCTGGTAGCATCATTCAGCAAGAACATCTCATTTCAATTACAAAAAGAAAGGTAGATGTAAATGAAAAAAGTATGGTCTGGATTAGTAGTTCTCATTGCTATTTGTTGGGTGATCACAGGATGTCAGCAAAGCAGTGCTTCAAGCGGTACTGTTGAACAAAAGCTCGTAATCGAAAAATACATAGCCGATAATCAATATGGCCATGCGGTTAAAATGAAAGACCAAAATCAAGTGCAGAAAGTGCAGCAGTGGTTAAAAGATGTATCCTGGAGAGAAGAAAAAGCTGAAATGATTCGAAAACCTAACTACATTCTTCACTTTGAACCGGTAGAAACCAAAAAGGATATAAAGGTACAATCTTACCGGATGTGGGTCAACTTAGACAACGAAACCGTTGAATTAGCTACAGATACACACTACGCACAGTTAAAGGGCAAACAAGCAAGGTCATTTATTGAACTAGTAGAACCGAAATAGAAAGCAGCTATAAAACAATGTCCAATAAAAGCTAAAACTGCATTTGTTCATATTGAAGCTATCTTCACCGATATGCTTGAGGACCTCGAATGGACAGAGGTGCTCATTACTAACGCGCTTGATATGAGGGTGTAGAAATATTAAATGTCAGAGGTGACAAGCAGCAATTATTAAATGTAGCCATAAAGAGTTACACTTACAGATAGGTCCATTATTAAAACATTTTGCTATAAGAAGTAAGGGAAAAAGAGAAATCAAGACGCTGATTTCTCTTTTTTATTTAGGCGTGTCGATGATTATTATTTCCGCGCATTTTGCGTAAAACAAAACTCACAATTAAAACTAAAATAACAGCACCAATAATTGCAGGAACAATTGCGAATCCGCCGATCTCTGGACCGAAATCTCCAAAAATTAGAGAGCCTAACCATGCTCCAATGAACCCAGCGATGATGTTTCCGATAATTCCACCTGGAACATCTCGTCCTGTTAACACACCAGCAAGCCAGCCGATAAGTCCTCCAACAATAAGCGTCCAAATAAATGACATATACCTAACCTCCTTTTTATAGGGAATTCCTTTTCAGTCTTTCCTAAAACACATTTTGTCATGCGACATGCTTGCTGCAAACCCTTTTGCATTTTTTCATCTATTTATCATATATGCTAAAATAGTCTAACTTCAAATTGAAATGTTATGTATGAGAATTCACTGTGAAAGTAACGATAAAACGAAAGAGAGAAGTTCAGCTTATGTACGTTTTAGACTCAATTTAGCTCATTCTATTCGCAAAAAAGGACATCCGGTTTATTTTTAAAAGCTTTTTCCCTTAGTTTTACTTTTTTCAACAGTATTTGTGATATCATTTTAAGTAAACAAATTCTTAACGGGAGAACAATATGGAGTCATTATTATTAGATAAAAAGCTTAAACACATTACGAATTTAATTCTAGAAAAAAAAGAAGAGTTCTCAAAACAAAAACAAGATGAAGACAAAGATATTCAACAACAGTTAGAACCGTGGCGCGTTCATTTAATTAAAATATACGCTGATTCTGTATCAACAAATGATACGAAAAACTTTGAAGTGCTTGAGGAATGGGGAAGAGAAGTAGCGAATTTACTCGTTACCCTTCAGCTTCCGTTAGATGTAGCATTAGAAGAAATCAGCTATTACCGAAATATTATCGGGGAAATTATTAAAGAAGAAGCAAAAGCTGAAACGTTTACGTTTGATGCCTTCTATCAAGTTATTTCTCGTTTCAACTTAGTAGTGGACAAGGCTGTGCACTGGGTTAGTAAATCGTATATGACCGACTTTGCAAACAAAATTCAATCGGCTCGCTATGCAATTGATGAACTTTCAATTCCTGTGGTACGCATTACGAAAGAAATTGGCGTGATTCCTCTTGTTGGCGATTTAGATACAAATCGTGCTCAAATTTTAATGGAAAATGCCCTTCAGCACGGCAGCGAGTACAAGCTAAATTGGCTGATTATTGATTTATACGCAGTTCCAATTATTGATACGATGGTAGCGGACCAAATTTTCAAAGTAATCGGTGCTTTAAAATTATTAGGAATTCAAGTAGTTTTAAGCGGTATCCGTGCTGAAATTGCTCAGACGATGGTGAACTTAGGGTTAGATTTGGCTGATATTACAACTTTCAGTAGCCTTCACCAAGCAGTGGAATATGTTAATCAAGCGGACTAATATAAAACAAAAGCCCATGAGTATGTAACCATATCATGGGCTTCTATTGATAGAAGAAAATTTGAAGTTTATTTAATAAAGCATCTAATGATTGACTAACTTGAAGTGTGTTAGGACTTGTCATTCCTTCACGGACAGCCGTTTGAATCATCAACGTTCGTGTCTGTTCGATTTCTTCTATTAGTATTTGGTACATAGATTTGTCTTTTTGATGGGTTGAAAGCAGCATGTTAATTCCTCTTTTTTATAGTGATTATGGTTAAATTAACATTAATAGGTTTATTTTTCAATATTATGAAATTAAAAATAGTAAATCTTAAGAATTTTCCATATAAAAAAAGAACCTCTTTTTCAGCAGAGGTTCTTTTTCTAATATAATAATTTATTATGCATGTTTATGACTACCACGCATTTTTCTCATAATGAAACTTACGATTAATACTAAAATGATTGATCCGATAATGGCAGGAATAATAGCAAATCCACCTACAACTGGTCCGAAGCTTCCAAAGATAGCTGAACCTAACCAAGAACCTATAAAACCAGCAATAATGTTACCAATAATACCTCCTGGAACGTCTCTTCCCGTAATTAATCCGGCAAGCCATCCAATAATACCACCTACAATAAGTGCCCATAAAAATGACATAAATATCATCCTCCTTTTTAATGATGTATTGCTTATATAGGTTAGTACCCCACTTAAAAGAAAACTATTCATAGAATAACAAAAAAATTAAAAAAACTTGGAAAAGGACTTAAGAACTGGGATAGAGTCATAGAAAATAGACTAACTAGTATATAATAGAAAAAGGAACATAATTTAGAAGAGAAAGGAGACATGAAGTGAAAATAAAAAATCAAAGCGATATAGTAGAACAACACTTGATTCAGCACTGGATGTATTTTCAGCATACGAAGAAATCTGTGAAGGTGGATACACCAGAAATGAAATGGATTTCTGCATCTCCTTATAATCGCGGCATATATGCAGGAACCCGTCATATTGAGCCTGCGTTAGAGATATGTTCTTCGAAAGGGGAAGAACCTCTATGGATTGTTGGTCCATCTTCATATGATAACCTTGGGCCAGTTCTTCATAAAAATGGATTTGTTCCTTATGAAAAATGGATCGGAATGATTCAGCACATTCAAGAAAAAGAATACGTACACACAGGAGTAGAAGAGTTTCAATGTAAGCGAGTGCACACAGAAGCTGAATTGAAAGAATGGATTACGGTATACATAGATGGCTATCAAAAACCAAAAGAATATCAAGCTGACTTTCTTGAAAGGTTTAGGGAGCTTATGCAGCACACTGACCAATATCACTTATATTTGGGTCTTTATCATAACCGGCCAGCTGTAGCTGGGTCTCTCTTTTTTTATGACGGTACAGCGGGTTTGTACTGTATCACTACAGCTAGACATATGAGGAGAAAAGGCCTGGCTACCGCCTATTTGAAGGAAGTTCTTACTGAAGCAAAAAAACAGGCAGATACGTGTATTTTGCATGCTACAAGTGCAGGAAAGCCAGCCTATGAAAAACTTGGTTTTACAGCGGTTAACGAATTTGATGTATACAGATGGAGAAATAGAGATGGAAAATAATGTGCTGAAGCTTGTGAAACAAGAGACAAAATTCGACAAAATTTTAAAAAAGTGTAGCTTCCACTTCGTTTTTGGTGTATCCTAGGAAAAAGCAGCAGCATGAGCTAGTGTTGTACATAGAACACAGATAAAAGGAGTCATTATGAAACATTTTTTTAAAACGAGCACGTTTTGGATAGGTTTAGTTGTCGGAATCGCGCTCACATTTGGGGGATATTTTACTGTTACTAGTATTTATGATTATTATTTAGGACGAGAACAGCTGAAAGTATTGACTGCCTCTCAGAAAAACCTTCAAACTGCTTTTAAAGAGTATAATCAGCTTATGGCCGAAAAAAAAACCAAAAAGCAATTTATCAATGAACTCGATGATATTTCAAATACGATAAACTATGAATATAATGAATTAGCTTCCCTTGATCCTACGATGAAAACGATGTATAAGCATACGGGCGTCATCGATGATATGGAACTGATGATTGATAATATCGATAGCATTTATGAATTAACGATGAATGATCACAAAGACGCAACAAAACCGCTTCAAACCTACGTATCTGATTTAATGGAATATGTAGAAAAAGATATGAAAAAAGAAATAAGCATGCTAAGTAAATAGAAAAAAACAGCTGTCTAAACAAATAGGCAGCTGTTTTTTCGTTGATTATAAAAGGAATCTTTTGGTTGCAGGCGAAAGAGTATACTATGCACCCACTCACTTACGTGCACCACGTTCACAAAAAAGGGAGGACATAGTATGAAAAAAGTGGTGGTTATCCTATTTAGTTTATTTTCATTAACCGCATGTCAGGTTCCTACAGCTGAAACGCTTGAAGATCCTTATCCACCCGCTATAAAAATAATAGCCGAAGGCAAAGAAGCCATCATTAAGCCTTTATTTTTTTGCTGGACCGAATGTGAAGCTGATTTTGGCGAACGAAAAAATTTCAGACAAATTGTTATGAAAGATAGTATTCCCGTCTCTCAAGGTGGTCAAGTATCCATTAAAATAGATGGTAAAAAACCTAATGCGCTTTATTACAAACAAATTCGCAATCAGTCTATTTATGAAAACACAGTAGAAAAAAAGGACATAAAAAAAACATCTGCTGCTATTACAGTAGATTCTGCCTCTCACAGTAACAGTGATCGGTATATACTCGTAGCGGACTGGAAAGATAACAACGGGAAAAAGTTAATCGGGCGTGTCTACTATACTCCAGTAAAATTTGAAACGCCATAGATATGGCTCTCTATGTTGTAATAGAGAGCCATATGTTTAACCAATAGAATTAAGTGCTTGTGCAAGAGAAGAAGTAGTTTTAACATGTTCAAATGAAAGCCCTAAGCGAATTGCAGTTTGAGAAATTTCCGGTCGAATTCCAGATAAAATTGTTTGCACACCAATTAAACGAAGAGCTTTTACCAAATTGAAAATCTCTTGTGCCATCATCGTATCAATCGTAGCTACACCGAGCAGGTCAATACATAAATGTTCAACGCCTTTTTCCGAGCATTGCTGAAGCGTGTTTTCTAAAATAAACTGACTTTTGACCGTTCCAATATCCCCCACAAGAGGCAGAAGGGCAACTTTGTTTTGAAGCATGATAACAGGAGAACTTAATTCATTAATTAACTCTTTCTGAGCGTTCAGCTGTTCTTGCGTATTCTTATGATATTCTTGAATAAAGATATAAATAGATAGATCAAAGGCTTTAACAATAATGTCATACCACATAAATATCTTATCCACGCTTACCTCTTCTGGGTGCAAAGAGATAAACTTCTTTAAGTAATTAACGACAATTTTTTGTGAATTAAAATATTCTCGAACGATAAAGTGAAGAGGCGTACTTAAATGCTTTGGATCACGTGCAAGTTCGACCGACCACTGCTGGAAATCGGAAAAAAAGTATTCCTCATCTTTTATAAATACGTCAAATAAATGCTGAAAATAATCTTGATTTTGCTGCTTCAGTTCTTTCACAATTACTGGATTTTTACTCGAATACACGGAGAACTCGTTTTCATCGTCGAGCTGATTGTACCAGTCTTCAGTTAATTGAAGAGAATGTTCTTTAAAAAAATGATATAGGTCCTGATTTCTATGCATGAAGACTCTCCTTACATATGTATAGTCTAATTGTTTTATAAATAAAGGCATAAAAGCATCCCCTGATCTAGAGTGAGGATGCTTATAAATAAACCCATTATGAAGCGCATTTATTTTCCTATACGCCTTGTTTTCCCTAACTGTATAATTTCAAACCCAATTTATTAAAAAATAAACATTTTTTAACTAGCCTATTCATGCATTTTACCTATTTTTCATAAAGAACCACTTCTTGTGCTTATAGCTTTAGCTTCGGTAAGGCATCTTTAATGCTTTGATAGACTAAAATAAAAGACATATCATCTTCTATAGTGCTCATATGTATGGCCATGTTAGGAGAAATTCCTGTTAAAACAAGCTGAGTTCCCATGAGCTTCAGCCAATTGTAAATATTAAGAATATCACGGCCGAATGAATCATTAAATTGCGCTAACCCTGATACGTCTAGGATTAAATAACGATCTTTGCTGGTTGTGTTACGCGAGGTGAAACTATTGAATAGCATTTCTATACGCCGTTCGTTTAACGTTCCGATTAATGGAAGAACAGAGATTCCTTCCTCTATTGGCACGATAGGAGTGGATAGTCTTTCAACTTCTTCCAAAGCTTGCTGAAGCTGTTCTTGGGCTGTAATTTCTATGGTAACGTCTTTTTGAACACCGATAAAGTAATATTTATCTTCTTCTTCTATATATGTTGGGTCAATCGTTAGCTGATTATGAAAGAAAGAGCCGTCTTTTCGGTAATTCACAAGCGTAACAGAGACTGACTGATTGCGGCTGATAGCGCTGCGAATTTCATCAACGTGGTGCGGGTTTGTAAGAGGACCTTGTAGAAAACGGCAATTTTCCCCTAAAACTTCTTCTTCCTTATAGCCGGTCATAAGGGAAAACCCTTGGTTGAGGTAAATAATTGGATTATCAGGTAAAGAAGGATCCGTCACGATAATGCCAGATTGTGAGCTATGAAGGGCCTTATTTAAAATGGACCATTTTGAATCTTGAGCTTCAGGTGTAGTCAATGCATTCCCTCATTCCTTGGAAATTTTATAAAAATATTGTGACATAAACACGTCAAAAAAACAATTTTCGACGCGTTTGCTTCTAGAGAAAGAATGAAGATAAGGAAAAATATGTTATAATAGTTTCGGGGGCAAAGGGAGTGTGAACAAATGTGATAACTATCAATTTATTTAATGTTAGTTTCTTTGTGATGGCGCTAGTAGGCTTTATCCTCATTTTTTGTTTGCGTATAAAGTTCAAGCGGCCACTATCATTGTTTAAATGGTCTTTTTTGTTCGGAACGGTGCTGCTGTTGCTAAGTTTATACTTGTTTATGGCGACCAGCCAATATATTCATTTGATATGCAATACAATCGGCTCAGTTATGACAGCGCTCTATCTTATTAGTATTATGGTGGGAGCAGAAGAGTCATAAATACATATGTTTGAAAGTCTATTAAAAGTGGAAAATAAGTAGCGATGCTTAAAAGAGAAAGAAACGAACTTACATTCTTTCAGCCGAAATAATGACAACTGGAAAAACACCTCGGTAAAAAATGCCGAGGTGTTTTTCATAAATAAAAGGGAAAGGAGAATATTTAGAGAAATACTAGTCATACTTTACTGAGTGTAGTAAAATTAAAAGTTATTATTCTATTTTTAGGTTGTTGCTATTGGCAACATGTGTTAGTCTAAAAGTGGTATACATTTTAGGCGATCTTGAAAAAGAGAGACGAGAAGCTTTTATTCAAGTTTCTTAAAAGCTTTACGTTTACTGAGGTGAAACAATGAAATCTCAAGTACAAAAATTTGTAGGCTATTTATTAGCTGGTGATCAAGACAGCGCTTGGGAAGTTGTGCTGGAAGAAATCCAACAGGGAAAGAACAGCCTAGATATTTACGAAAATTTAATTACAACCGCAATGCGAGTAACTGGAGATATGTGGGAAGAAAATATCATTTCTGTAGCTGATGAGCATGTTGCAACTACGACGTGTGATTATGTGCTAACTCGCTATCGCTTTTATAAAAAAATTCAGGGACACGCTTCAGACACCGCTCCAAGGGCACTGCTTCTATGCTTGGAACAAGAACAGCACTTCATTGGTTTAAAGATGGTGGCTTTATTGTTTGAGGAACATGGTTGGAATACTCGCTTTTTAGGTGCCAATCTACCTCTGGAATACGCTGAGAAAATGGCTATAGAATGGAAGCCGCACATGGTAGGATTATCTGTCAGCATTCCTTATCATATTGAGAGGCTTGCTGAATATACCAAAACTTTGGACAAATTAGAACCAAGACCAACAGTAATGGTAGGAGGGCGTTTAGTTTCTCAAATTGATTTCCATTCTTACTGTTCTGAGCATACACGCCTAATTCCGGATCTTTACCAACTAAATAACTGGTTAATCAGTTATCACAAAGGAGTGGAAGTTAATGTCGATGCTTGAATATGTTCCAATTCCTTACTTTCTAGTGGATACTGAATTTAATATTTTGGAATGGTCGCAACAATCAGGTCATTTATTTAAGCCTTCAGCTAATTTTTTAGATCTTGTAGACGTATTTAGTCAAGAAAAGGCGAGAAAGTTTTTAAGCTTGCGCCAAAAAGATTCTCGAGAATTGTCTGTAGACGAACCCCATGATGAGCAAACGCTTGTCCAAAGCCGAGGCCAGGCTATTCAGAAAGTAGAGCTTGTGATGCAAACCAATGATTCGCCGTATTCACTGTTTGAATGTTTAATTCAATGGGATAGTGATATAGGTCATTTAGTTTGTATTCGCCAAGATGAACGTATACAAGAGCTAACAAATCTTGTTCAAGACCATCGGAAACGATTAGCAGATACAGATTTTGAACTGCTTGAACAAAAAGAACGTCTCGAAAAATCATTACAAAAAATTAAGCAATTGTCCGCTTCTTTTATTAAATTATCCTCTAAAGTAGGGCTTATACCTCTTTTTGGAGACTTAGACACAGCTCTTGTAGCTGAAAATACGTCCATTTTGCAAAACTTTGCACATGAAGGAAATTACACCACGCTTCTATTTGACTTTGGGGGCCTAGATATATTAACAACCGAAGGAATTCAAGCTTTTGCAGGCTTTATGCAGTCCTTCTATCTTATGGGGATCACGTGCTATATTATTGGCATGAAACCGCACCATACGGCTGCTTTGAAAAATAGAACCTTTGGTGATCAAATTATTTATATGAATAACCTGAGTGAAATTATTGCTGTGAATAAAAATGTAAGTTAAAAGGGTGGAGGAGAAAAAAGTTATTCTTCTCCTCTTTCTGTATACACTTCTTTTGTTACAATTAAACATTTATTAAATCATATTCGGAGGGGTAAGGTGATCATAGAAGAATGAATTGCGCTGCTAGTTCTGCTAGGGGGATGCTTTTTTTTAGTCAATCGGATCACAAAAAGATTGAAGAAGATATAAAAGATGACTAAAAGCCTCTTTCTAATGAAAGAAGAGGCTTTTTTGTTAAGAGTTTGCTGACATCGTATGAGACGGCAAAATGATGTCTTGGTCTACTAGGAAGGATAAAAGTTCTCGTGTAGCATATGACATATAGCGATCTTTTTTCAAAATGATGCCGAGCTCCCACATTGGAGTAGGTGCGGCAATTGGAATACTTTTAATAAAGGGATTATTGATTTTCGGAAACACGGACTTTGGTAAAATAGCAATACCTAATTCAGAAGCAACTAGTTCAATAATCAAATCCCATTGAGAACTTTCGTACGCTATTTTCGGATGAAAACCCGCTTGAATGCACTCATGAATAATGCGATCATGAAGAGAGAAATCTTTGCTGAACAGGACAAACGGCTCTTCTCTAAGCTCGCTCAAAGCAACAATTGATTTAGCTGCCAGGGGATGCTCATGATGAATGTATAAATTAAACTCTTCTTCAATAAACGGATAGACGTGAAAAAGAGGGTTTTGAATAGGCAATACGATAATGCCAAGGTCTACTTGTTCGTTTTCTACAAGTTCGACAATTCGCTTTGCGCCAAGCTCCACAAGCTCTAATTTCACCTGAGGATGTTTTGATGTAAAGTTTTTTGCAATCATCGGGAAAACGACAGTCCCTACTAAAGGAGGAATTCCTACTTTAATATCTCCTGTAGGCAGATTTCGTAAATCATCTAACAGAGCATGCAGCTCGTGAAGAGTGGATACCAGCTTTTGGCTTTGCCCGTACACAATCTGTCCTGCATCGGTTAATGTCAGCTTTCGAGTAGAGCGATCAAAAAGGTCTACGCCGAGTTCTTCTTCTAGTTTTTTTACAATTTTACTTAATGCTGGCTGAGACAAGTGAATTGCAGCTGCTGCTTTCGTGAAACTTTTTTGATTAACTACTTCCATGAAATGTTGCAGTTCTCGAATATCCATAAATTCTCCTCACTAGTATTCTTAGTTTTCATACTATTTATTCTATTTATCTATTTTACTTATGATTCAAATAAATGTAAACTCTTACATAAGGAAGTGAATAGTGATTCATCTAAAAATAGCATATCAAATTCCTCTAAATACGTTAGAAACCCGCATATTTGTAAGCGTTAACAAAAAAGTACCCTCGAAGAAAATCCTAAAAAAATATTTTTTTCTCCCGTAAAACAAAGCCGCGAGCGCAGAAATAACACGTGTTGAAATGTTCATTTTGTATACTGTTCTGACAATTAAGAAAGAGGAATAAAATGGTATAGTGCACCACTAAGGTGAGTCTATTCATTCTGCAAACGAGCCGTACATAAAAAAAAGGGCCGGTTTGTTAAAAATAATTGGGGGAGTGGTTGAGATGACATATGTTAAAGGACTAGAAGGAATCGTTGCAGCTGAAACAAAAGTAGGGCATGTTGATGGAGAGAAAGGTCAGCTGATTTATCGCGGATATTGGGCAAAAGATTTGGCGATCAATTATTCTTTTGAAGAAGTTTCTTATTTAATTTGGAACGGTACGCTGCCAAATCATGATGAGTTAAAAGCATTTAAACAAGAGATGGTGACTCATCGTACGCTTCCAGCTAATATTGTTGCGTTAATGGACTGTTTGCCAAAAGATACAGAAGTGATGAGCGCGCTTCGCACATGTATCTCGGCGTTAGGAGACCCTTCATACAGCTGGCCTCCGACAAAAGAGCAGGCGCTTGCGATTACAGCGGTAACACCTACCATTATTGCCTATTGGTATCGTAAAATGAATGATTTAGAAGTAGTAGAGCCTAACGAGCATTTGGATCATGTAGCAAACTATTTATACATGATTAACGGAGAAATTCCAGATCAAAGTTTGGTTACGGCGCTAAACGCCTATTTTGTTTTGACAATTGAGCATGGAATGAATGCCTCAACCTTCTCATCACGCGTTATTTCATCTACCGAATCTGACATGGTTTCAGCTATATGCGGAGCAATTGGCGCGATGAAAGGTCCGCTTCACGGAGGAGCTCCTTCTGGTGTTATTAACATGTTTGATGAAATTGGAAGTGAAGAGAATATTGAGCCTTGGGTTCGTAAAAAATTAGATAATAAAGAGAAAATCATGGGATTTGGTCATCGCGTTTATCGTACACATGACCCGAGAGCAGAAGCATTAAAAGAAGTATCGAAACAAATTTCAGGAGACAACGGGCTATTTGATTTAATTGTTAAAATTGAAGATAAAACAATTGAATTACTAAATGAATACAAGCCGGGGAGAGGCATTTATACCAACGTAGAATATTTCGCTGCAGCGGTTATGAAAGCGGTTGAGCTTCCGTCTGAACTATTCACTCCGACCTTCACAGCAAGCCGTGTGGTTGGTTGGACAGCTCATGTCGTAGAACAGTCAGAAAATAATCGTATTTACCGACCTCAGTCTGCTTATATCGGTTATACGCCAGTTGAGCAAAATCAATAATAAACCGGATTTCACATAAAAAACGTCGGTAGATCCGACGTTTTTTTCATATGGTTAAATATATTCTTTTTGAGAATAAAATCGCTTTAATAAATAGAATAATCCGACTGCTAAGCATAAACTTGCTGCAGCTAAGCTAGAGGTAATCATGGCGTGTTCACCTTCGGTCGGGGTATGTGAAAGTTTATAGCTGCTGTAGCATAAGAGAGCTGTGATACATAAACAGCAGGAGCTAATCAATCCATACCGCTTTTTGAACCCAATAATAGATAGTAATACAATCAAATAAATCCCGCTCACCATCATCATAATTGGAAACTGAGGGTGGAATTTAATTGTATATAACAAATAATCGATGTGAGAATAGTGATGAACCGCCGAGGACTTTGTTAGCCCTCCGGTCAAACTAGCTGATAAAGGTCCTTCAAGCATCGAAGAGCCGTTATACCAAGTAGCGACTGAGGAAAGTAAAAAAACAAAACAACTTGCGAATAGCTGCGTCATACATTTTATTGACACGTATAGAAAGCTCCTCTCAATAACCATCTTTTGTTAATACAAGTCCGAAAATTATTATAGCAGGTTTTGAAAGTAAAAAAAGCACTATTAGAATGGTTTCATAAAACGTTCATATTTCAAAAGGTTTGTTTTTTCAAAAGAAAGGGAAAAAAGGTGAAACGGAAGATATGAATAGAGGAGAGAGAAAGATGAAGGCAGCAGTGATTTTGAATCCAAACGCAGGAAACAAAAAATTAGTAAATGAAATTGACTTTATATGTGATCGGTTAAACACAGCATTTGAGGCGGTTACTTTATATAAAACAGAGCAACCTGGAGATGGTGCAGAACTGGTAAGAAAATTGGAAGGCGAAGCGGATGTCATTATTGGAGCAGGAGGAGACGGGACGATTTATGAGTTGATCAACGCTCTTGCTCCGCTGAAGCAACGCCCTGTATTTGCTATTTTACCCGGAGGAACGTGCAACGACTTTTCGCGTGCAATCGGAATGAATCAAAATCCTTTAAAAGCAGTGGAGCAAATTATTGAAAAGCAGACGGAAGCAGTGGATGTTGGAAAACATGGCGAAGATTATTTTTTAAACTTTTGGGGAATCGGTCTCGTAGCTGATGTATCTGAAAATATTTTAGAAGAAAATAAAGAGAAATTTGGTAAGCTCTCTTACTACATGAGCGTAGGTAGAACGTTAAATCAAGCAGAGCCTTTTCAATTAAAAATGACGAGCGAAAAAGCTTCCTATGAAGGAGAAGCAGTTATGGTGTTAATTGGGAACGGTCCTTTTTTAGGAGGAACTCGCGCTATGCTAGGAAACAGCTCATTTCAAGACGGATTATTAGATGTATTCGTTATTAAAGAAATGGGAATCGAGCCGGTTATGGCATGGTTACAAACAACTCCTGATGAGGAACAGCTTGACCCTGAAAGCAACCTTATGCATTTTCGGACAAAAGAAGTCCATATTGAAACCACTCCTGAAAAAACGGTAGATTGTGATGGAGAAAAAGAAACGACAACACCTTCAACGATTACGGTTCTCCACAATCACATAAATATGATAGTAGGAAACAAATAAAAAAAACGCTGAAACTTCAAGCGTTTTTTTTATGAAGACAGCCATCGCGGAGAAGTGAAGAGCATAATCATTATGCTGCTCATCGTAATAACAAGCATGGAGTAGCAAAAAGCTGTAAATCCGATAATATGTAAGCCCACTATCATAATCGTACTGTCTAAGATAAAAATGGTTATTCCTATATTGATTTTCCATTTTTTTGATACAATAATAGCGATTAAATCCAGACCGTCCGAACTGATGCCGTAGCGAAGCATCAGTCCTATTCCCATTCCTACGAGTGTGCCTCCAAGCAATGAGCTAAAGAGCAAAGGAAGCTCCAGCGTGCCTTCGAGAATAGACAGCCATTCTGTCATAAAAAAAGAAACAAACAAACCTATACTTCCATAAAAAAAGTTTTGGCGATGACGAAAAAAAGCATATAAATAGACAGGTACGTTCAAAAAGAAAATGGACATTCCGATAGGAGTTCCAAACACATAATATACGATAAGCCCAAATCCTATAAGTCCACCGTCTAGTAAGTGATACGGAGCAATAAATCCGTTTAGCCCTAGTCCAATTAATAAGCTGCCACAGCAAATCGAAACCACTCTCGAAAAAATATTCCTCACCCTATACGTTAAATTTTAATGGGAGTACTCGTCCATCTATGTATATGACAAGCTTAGGTTATTTAGAAGTAAAGAAGAAGAAAAAAGAAAATTATGTAAAAAGTATTGATTCTATAACTCTGATATTCTATAGTTAATCTAACTTCGTTTTCACGACAATTTCTTGATTTTTTACCATACTGTTTAACTATTTGTATTTTTTAATATATATAAAAGTTGTGTTCTGTAAAAAGCATACGATTGTAATAAGTCGATAAAAGCAAGCCGTTATATAAAGGGGTTGATTACGTGTAGGATTCTCTTTCTTTTCAGTCATACTAAAAAGAAAGAGGGATTGTCGTGAAAAATCGTTCCGTACTTTTTTTATGGTTTGGTCAAAGCCAAGCTAATTTAGCAGATGTATTATATATTGTTGCGTTAATAAGCATTCTTTACGCTCAAAATAGTTCTCCTGTGCTGCTTTCATGCATTCCGTTTACCATTACGGCTGCTAAGTTTTTGAGCAGTTTTACGGTGCCTTTTCTTATAGATCGCTACAGAGCTAAGCGTATTCTTGTGGTGTCTCAGCTGTTAAAAACCAGTGTTTTGTCTATGTTTTTCTTGTGGCATATGTCGCTTATCAGCATGCTGTGCTGCGTGGCGCTTATTGCTTTTTTCGATGGGTGGGCAGCTCCGGTTCAAAGCTCTATGCTTCCTCATTTAGTAGATAAAGAGAAGCTGTTAAAATGGAACAGTATGTTTAATGTCACGGATCAAACGATTCAAATTGCAGCCTATCCGCTTGGAAGCTTTCTGATTATTAGCTGGGATGCTACCGGCCTTTTATGGCTGTCATTTTCGTTATTTGGTTTGTCACTCGTATTCATGCAGGCCATTCGCATGAACGTTCATTCTTCTAAAACGAAGCAAAAACAAGGGTTAAAAGAGGGATGGAAGCTAATTTGGCATTATCCGCGCCTGCGGGTTTTATTAGTCATGGAGGTTTTAGAAGGGATGGCTGCCGGCGTTTGGGCATCAGCTATTGTCTACGTGTTTGTGAAAGAAATATTAAATAAAAATGAAGCTTGGTGGGGATATATTAACAGCAGTTTTTTTGTTGGAACGGTTCTTGGTGGTTTCGTTTTGCTGAAGATTTCAGTTGAGCAAGAGAGAAGTCTTTATCATATCGTAATACTAGGCAGTCTTTTTTCAGGTTTCTTTACATTATTGTTCGGAGTGATATCTGTGCCGTTTCTTTCCCTTTTACTTAGTTTTACTATTGGCATTGCCCTTCAAATAAGCGCTACGTGTTCTTACACGCTTACACAAACGGCCGTTCCTTTAGAAAAGCTTCCTAAGGTGCTTTCCGCTACGCTGAGCGTTTCATATGTGACGTTTGGACTTTCGGTGCTGCTGCTTGGCGCTGTTGCTTCGCTAAATGTGACGGCGGCGTTTCTAACGGCAGGAGGACTGATTGTAATCAGCGGCTGCTTAGGTTTATTCTTACGAAATTATGCGCTTGCTAACTAAAAAAGGTTGCTGTTTGCAACCTTTTTTTAAAACAGCGTATTTTCTCTCCTCAACCATAAGCCGTATAAGGTTGTTTGCTTTAAATATCCCCTTGTGTAAAAGTAGGGAGCTTTTCACGAAAACGAAAGGAAAAAAAGTATAGCTATCGAATTATGTTAAGAGCGTTGAGCTAAAAGGAGTGATTAAATGGTTGTCATTCGACAGGCGGTTGAAACTGATCGAGAGCGACTGGCTACGTTAATGCAAGAATATATAGTGAAATTCTGCGAGCAGCCTGACCCTTCCCGGAAAGCTTTAACTTTACATATTAAGCGTCTATTGAATAATCCTTCCTACGGTATCCAGTTTGTTGCTGAATCGGAAGGGAAACTAGTAGGTTTTGCGACGGTGTACGTATCGTGGAGCACCCATTATTTTAAAGAAACAGGCGTCTTAAAAGATTTGTACGTATCTCCTTTAAACAGAGGAAATAAAATTGGTGAACGTTTGTTTAAGATTTGCCTTGCCTATTCTCAAAAGTATGAGTTTGCAGGAATGACCGCTGAGTGCAGCAGTGAAAATAAAGTTGCTCAAAACCTTTATCAAAAAATGAACGGTAAAGAAAATGCAGGGGTTCAATACCGTTTTTTTTAAGAGAAGTACAGCTTTTACTTTTAAGACTTCTACTAAATGGCAAAAATATGTTATAGTATGAAAAGTGAAATTGATGAAAATGTCGGTGGGCTATATGTTAGATGATGGTATGAATAGTAGGGGGAAGTTGGACTAGCTGTTTGAAAGGCGGCCATCCTATTTTTAGTATAGCCGCAAGGAAGGAGCAGGACCTTGAAAAAAAATCCAATCTTAAACGCGTGGAAAATAGTAACTGCGACGAGCGGTTTTTTACTTGCGCTGTTTATCTTTAAAGTCCGAAAAGGAAGATAACCATATAAAAAAAGCTCCTCGATTGAGGAGCTTTTTATTATTTAGTAATAGGAAACGTCAAGGGAGTCACTGTTGATAAAGAATCTCGGTAAGAATGATAGGTGAAATAATGACGTGTTGGACTATAAATAGTCATGTAAAGTAAATAATCATATTTCGTTTCCATATAGAAAAAAACGCCGTCTTCGTGGAGTGCATAGAAAGAGTACGAAATCCCGAGTAGCGTTTGCTTTTGTACGCTTGCGCTTGGATTTTCTTTAATCCATTCATACAGTTCAAAAACACTCACTCCTGATGAAGATTGCAGCGTATGTACTTTGTCATATAACTTATCAGATACATCCGAAACCGACTGTTTTAATTGGTTAAATAAGTTGGACATTTGTTCTTTCATTGTGGTGATCTCCTTTACGGGTAGTCAGCTATTAGCATGCTCAGAGAAATTCACGCTTATGTATAGTTAGTGAATGGCTGATTTGAATTTGCCGCCCTGCGCTTCTTGGGTATCCATAATGGTTGTAAATGCCTGTGGATCAATTTCAGAAATAATGGTTTTAAGCTTGGTAATTTCTAAACGCGTCACAACTACGTATATGACTTCTTTTTCTGTACCTTCAAATCCGCCTTTACCATACAGTTTCGTCACGCCGCGGCCTAGACGATGCGTAATAGCGTCTGATAGCTCTTCATAGTGATTTGACACAATAAAAGCTGCTTTTGTTTCATCAAGCCCTTGAATGATCGCATCGATTGTCTTAGACGCAATATAGTACGTAAGGATTGAGTACATGGCCTGTTCCCAACCTAGCACGAACCCTGCCCAAGCGAAAATGAAGATATTTAAAAACATCACAAATTCACCCACAGAAAACGGGATTTTTTTTGTTAATAAAATACCTAAAATCTCAGTTCCATCTAACGCTCCACCGTGACGAATGACCGTTCCTACACCTGCTCCTAAAAGGAGCCCGCCAAATACGGTAGCAAGAAGCGGTTCAGATGTTACAGCTGGAACATGGTGCAATTGAGATTCTACAATGGATAAAGCAACAACTGCAAACATAGATGAAAAGCAGAAGCTACGACCAATTTGTTTGTATCCACTATATAAAAAAGGGAGATTAAAGATGATGATAAGTAGACTGAACGGCAATTTCGTTAAGTAAACTAAAATTAGAGAAATACCGATAATACCGCCGTCAATTACGGAATTTGGGACTAAAAATAATTCGATAGAAACGGCAGCCAAGGAAGCTCCAATTAACATCATAATGTAGCGATAAATGAGCCGACCTGCCTTTTCCTTTTTGTGCTGTTTCGTTGTCATAAAATCTTTCCTTTCAACATACTGCCTATACGCAACTCTTACTAGTATAACTAAGTCTTGGGAACTCTATCCAATTATCTACTTTAAAAAAGACTAGCCAGAATAAACAAAATCCTGTTAAATTAAACGGTAGACATTTGCTGAAATAAAGGAGCTGTACATATGATAAACGTTTATATTCCACCGCTTCAAACAAGCGCTGGCGAAAAAGCGGCACGCTATATTGATACATTAACCAAACCGATAGGAAGCCTTGGAAGGCTCGAAGAAATAGCAGTTGAATTAGCGGCCATGACAGGGGAAGCTTTTCCGACAGTCACGCCGCCAGGAGTCCTCGTTTTTGCAGGCGATCATGGAATTGTACAAGAAGGAGTTTCAGCTTACCCTCAAGACGTAACGGCACAAATGGCGCTGAATTTTTTGCAGGGAGGAGCAGCTATTAACGTGTTTAGTGGGCAAATAGATGCCCAGTTCAAACTGATTGACATCGGCATTGCTTCTGACCTTTCCCATAAGGATCTTGTACAACGCAAAGTGAAGCTGGGCACAGCAAGTTTTTATAAAGAAGACGCGATGACGCGCAGTGAGGCAGAATTGGCTGTTCAAGTCGGATATGAAGAAGCTGAAGAGCTTATTGCCCAAGGAATTAAATGTTTGATTGTGGGAGAAATGGGCATCGGAAACACTACGTCAAGCACGGCTATTTTAGCTGTATTGACAGGAGAAAAAGTCTCTAAGCTTGCAGGAATGGGCACAGGGATTTCTGACGAACAACTGCGCCACAAAGTGAAGGTAATTGAAGAAGCGCTGCAAAACAGGCACATCAACCCTCAGGATCCAATTGATATTATTAGTAAAATAGGGGGGCTTGAAATTGCAGGGATGACAGGTGCTATGCTGGCGGCAGCTGCTCACCGTATTCCTATTTTAGTAGATGGTTTTATTTGTACAGTTGCAGCTCTTCTAGCGACAGAAATCAATACACAAGCAAGAGACTATATGTTTGCTAGTCACGAATCTGTTGAACAAGGTCATGCGTGTGCAATGAAGCTTCTTGGCAAGAAACCGCTTCTCAACCTCAATCTTCGGTTAGGTGAAGGAAGTGGAGCTGCTGTTACATTTCCGCTGCTGCACTCGGCTTCGCTGATGATTGCTAATATGGCTACGTTTCAATCTGCGGGAGTGTCTGAGAAAGAATAAACTTAGAAAAAAATAAACCTAAAAAAGACATGGGAACAAAACCATGTCTTTTTTCTTTATTTTATAAAAAAATCTTATATTTTTAACATCATAAACCAATAAACGCTAAAGCTAGCACCTGTTAAAATAAATGATCCAATAATTAACAATACCAGTGCAACGCGTCGTTTAATCGCTTGAATTTCTCTATCTTTTGGCAAACGTCCCATTGGTCTTCCTCCATTATGTAAATATTTCACGTATTTTCCTATTTTACTCCGCTTTAAAAAGAGAGAACATATGTCAAAGTTACTAAAAAACAAATTATTTTACAAAAAAATTGTATCCACGTTACAGCAGGGCAAAGAATACGTATTTTTTCAGTTAGAAAAGGACTGCTCTAAAGGTTTACTTACATGGCAACAACCTTTATTATATAACTGACTATACTATGATGTTATCCAAAGTTGGAAGAAATCTCAATAAATGTGAGTGTTATAATTACATGATAAGAGTCAGAAAATTTTAAAAAAGAGTGTGAGCAAACAATGAACGGTATGTTGATTATTCGGAACGGTGCTCCTTTTTATGAAGGAGCTTCCGTGCCTATTCCAAAAGATAAAGCTTGTATTATCGGACGAAGCAGTGAAGAATGGGAGCCTTATCTGGCCTTTCAAAGTGCTTACATTTCACGCAAGCATTTTGAAGTAACGTACGAAAGCAATGCATTTTTCATTACAGACTTGTTTAGTAAACACGGGACAAAAGTAAACGGAGAAGAGTTACAGCCTGGAACCCCTCGTTTCTTGAAAGAGCAGGATGTCATTACCTTAGCAAATGAGGAGGCAGCTTTAGTATTTAGAAATGATGATATGGATGCAACCCTTGATTTAGGACCTTTGCTAAAACAAATAAATAAGCCATTTTACACATTAGATCCAATTTTGCAGAAAGTAAAAGTAAAAGAGGAAACGTATATTCTGTCAGATAAAGAATACGCGTGCTTAGCTTACCTTCTAGAATATAACAATCAATTTGTTTCAAAAGAAGCATTAAAAAAAAGCGTTTGGCCTGAACGAGTAGAGTCAAATGGAGAAATTCTGGTAGCAGCGGAAGAGCTGAATGCGCTGATTTACCGGGTTCGCAAAAAAATAGGAACATATTTAGAAATCGAAGTGATTCGAGGAAAAGGATATTGGCTGCACTTTAACGAAAATGGACGTGAATAGAATCACGTCCATTTTTTAATCTCGTTTTACAGCATGTACACGTATATGTTTAGCTTCTGCTAGCCAAGATCCGTTTTGAAATAGTTTGTCTTGCATTCGATTTTCTAAGCGCGTAATGAGGACATTTTTAGTTTCTGTCGTCACGTGAGCAAAAAGAGGGGCTGCATTTGTTTCGAGCCAATTACGCAAGCCGTTTTCCCCTTTTAACAAGAGGGGCCGGCTGTAGTGTATGGCCGTGGTGACTTGAAAATTCTGTGATTCCAAAAGAGAAGAATATTCAGCTACAGAAGGGAAGTACCATGGGAAATCTACATCGTTATAAGGGATATCAAACGTTTTGAATTGACGAATGATTTCTGTGAAAATTTCGTCCATGTTTCCTTTTCCCCAAAATTCTGCTACAAATCGGCCATTTAGTTTTAAAGCATTGTAAATATTTTTAATGACAAGGTGAGAGGGACGGATGTCGTGTAAAGTTGCATTGGAAAAAACTGCGTCAAATTGTTCGTAATAAGGAAGGTTAAGGGCGTTTAACTGTTCAAAGGATAGAGTCGGGTACTGATGACGAGCCTGTTCAATCATATTTTCAGAGCAATCGATGCCCGTTGCACGGACATGAAGCTTATTGAGCTGCGAAATAAATTCGCCAGTGCCACAGCCAATATCTAAAATATGTTCGCCAGCTTGAGGAGAAAGAAGGTTCATAGCACTTCCTCCAAATGAAGAAACAAACGGAAGATGATACACTTGAGCAATTTTTTGTTGATTAACAGTTTGACTCATGAAGTGATTCCTCCTTTGTAAAAGATGATGACGATCGTTTTATAAGAAGAAACAAGCTTTGAATAGTAGATATGAAGTTATTGATAGAATTATACCATATATCTTACTTATTATGCCGAAAACTCCAAAGAAAAAGCGCACCAAACTTCTAGCTTGGGCGCTTACAAGCCGAACTATTTTATAACCATTAACCGAACTGAACAAATAGAGGAAGGTCTGTATGACCCATCTCACGTACGTAGACGTATAAATTTCCTTTATGATGAATTTCATGATCAATGGCCATTTGTAAAAGCTGTCTTCCGGGAAGCTTTCTTCCAAACGCTGCAGTTGCGTCAATGGTCTTGTTTAAGTCAGCTTCGCTAAGTGAGCGCAATACGGCTACTGTTTTTTCCGTATATTCAGCTGCAAGGTCCGATAATGTCTTACCGCTAAAATCAGCTTTTTGACCAAGCGGAGATAAATCACCGGATTTTACCACTGATGCAAATGCATAAAAGGATGTTAAAATATGCCTAGATAAGTCAAAAGCGGACATAGATGTCGGGGCAGGCTTGTATTCGTAGTGACCTGCTTCAATTTTGTTGATTAATTCATTAGTTACGTTTCGATGTGCTAAAAAGTGATGAGTCATTTGTTCAACTGTCATGATGAAAGGCTCCTTTATTATGTATTCGCTTCTGAGTATAGCATCTGAAAATCAGAAAGCGAAGAAAAAACTTTAATAAAAAGAAAAACAGCTGCACGTGAGCAGCTGCTTTTCTTTTTATTAGAAATTACGTTGTTTTAACTCTTCAAGTAATAACTCCATACCTTCGCGGCTTAAAGTTAATTTGCCATCTGCGATTGTTACATTGTCAGAAGATACTTCGCCAGTAATCGCACAAGCACCGTTCGGCTCATATTTCTTTAAAATAATTCGATCTGTTTCGACAAAAATTTCAACAGGATCTTTTACATCTATTTCAAGAACACGTCTTAACTCTTTAGGAATTACGATACGACCTAAATCATCTACTTTTCTTACAATACCAGTCGATTTCATTTTTAATCACCTTTACTTTTATATTTTATTGAGTACACAAAATATTATTTTTGGAATTTCTAAGATGATTATATACTAGATAACCGCTAAATTTGTCGAAGTTATTAATATGTAAATGAACTGTAATATTATTGAAATATTATCTGTAAATACAAATCCTCCTACAAAATGGAATATGTAGGGCTCTTTGTATGATATAGGAGATGAAGGAATTAATTACATTTGACATACAATTTTATTTATGTTTATACAGCAGCCTAGAGTTAGGCTACATGTAAGTGTGGAAGCAAACAAGTTGAAAGAATGAAGAGAATATGATTAAATTTAAAAAGTAACTTGCTCAAAATAATTAAATCGTAATGATTACGTATTTCAAATAAAAAATTGATAAAGCGAAAGGATGACAAAGAGTTTGGCTAAAAAATCAAAAGTTGTAAAAGAACAAAAGCGCCAAGAGATAGTAGCGAAATATGCGCAATTGCGCCAAGAGTTGAAGGAAAAAGGAGATTACGAAGCGTTAAAAAAATTGCCTAGAGATTCTTCACCAACGCGCTTAAATAATCGCTGCCGCGTTACCGGTCGCCCTCGAGGCTATCTTAGAAAATTTGAAATGTCACGCATTGCTTTTAGGGAATTGGCCTACAAAGGACAAATCCCAGGTGTTAAAAAAGCAAGCTGGTAGTATAAAAGCCCTCATAATGAGGGCCTTTATTATTTATTAGCTGCAAAGTATCGAGCAATTCCTTGATAAATACCTGTAGATATTTGCTGCTGATACGCATTAGAAGAAACAATTTGCTCATCGTGAGCATTTGATAAAAAGCCTAATTCAAGAAGTACAGCACGCTGGTTGTTTTCTCGAGTAACATAATAATCTCCAAAACGAACCCCCATATCCTTCATAGAAGGCGCATTTTCAGCCATGCTTTCTTGAATATATTTTGCTAATTCTTTATCTTTAGATTCACTGTAATAAAATGACGCAATGCCGTTTGCAGAAGATGAAGTAGAAGCGTTATAGTGAATGCTGATAAACGCATCTGCATGCTTTGCTTCACTAACGTTCACACGTCCGCTCAGTGAAATAAAGGTATCGTTTGAACGCGTCATAAATACATTTGCTCCCGAATTAGCTAAGCGGCTTGCCACAAGTTTTGCGGTTGTTAACGCTAGTTTTTTCTCAATCGATGATTTGCCTGAAGTACCAGGATCATATCCGCCGTGTCCAGCGTCTACTACAATAATTTTATCTTTTAAAGCAGCAGATGGGGAAGGCAAACTAGCTGAAGTTGTAGAACCTGCTGCAGCTGTTAACCCTTTTGACACCCATGCTGTTTGACTTGCAGAGTACTGAATTTGCACCCAGTCATTCGTTTCGCCTACTTTTTTGAATCGTTCGCCCGCTTTTGCTACACGGATAATGCCCGCGCTTAAGCTCGGCTGACTGCGTAAATTTGAAGCTTTTGTAATTTGAATCGACTGGGCTGTTTGTGAAGACTGTCCGGAATCAGCTTGTAAATACTGACTTGCTACCCAGCCTGTTTGACCTGATGCTGTTTTAATCTGTGACCAAGATCCGCTCTCTTTTACCACCGTTACTTTGGAACCCCGGGATAAGTTCGTCACGATAGACGCGCTTGTGCTTGCAGAAGAGCGAACGTTTAATGAGCTAGCGTTAACAACAGCTGACTTGGATGTTGTAGAACCCGAGTTACTAGTCGGTGTAGAAGAACCGGAGCCTGCTTGTAGGTACTGACTCGCTACCCAGCCCGTTTGACCTGATGCTGTTTTAATCTGTGACCAGGATCCGCTTTCTTTTACCACCGTTACTTTTGAATTGCGCGGTAAGTTCGTCACGACCGATGCGCTTGTGCTCGCAGAAGAGCGAACATTTAATGAGCTAGCGTTAACAACAGCTGACTTGGATGTCGTAGAACTCGAGTTACTAGTCGGTGTAGAAGAACCGGAGCCTGCTTGTAGGTACTGACTCGCTACCCAGCCTGTTTGACCCGCTGCCGTTTTAATCTGTGACCAAGATCCGCTTTCTTTTACCACCGTTACTTTGGAACCTCGGGATAAGTTCGTCACGATAGACGCGCTTGTGCTCGCAGAAGAGCGAACATTTAATGAACTGGCGTTAACAACGGCTGACTTGGATGTCGAATTTGCCGTAGACGTACTGTTTGTTTGTGTTTTGTTTATGTATTGAGATGAAATCCAAGCTTCTTTACCGTTATACGTAATTTTAGCCCATCCCTTGCTTTCATCTACTATATTAACGGTGTTTCCCTTCGTTACTTTTCCAACGATAGCGCCGCTTGTACTAGGCGTTGCACGTACATTTAACGATGTAGCAGTTACTTTGGCCGATTCAGCTGCATCTGCGTCAATCGAATGCAAAAGCAATGAAGAGCTTAAAAGAACAGAAGAAACGGCTGTGTACATGACATGTTTTTTATTCATTTTTTCCTCCTTGCAAATTACAAATTTCAACATAAGTTAATTAGTATACAAAGCATATATCGGCAAATAGCCCAAAATTTTGAGTTAAATCTACTATTATCTCATAATGCCGATATTATCCATCATACTATATGTCGAATTTCAATTGTATAATGAATTTGAACTATCTGCCATCCTTAACGATAAAATTTTACATTAATGTAAAATATAATTATATCAAAGGTGAAATGCAGGGATGTCAAGGGCATATAAAGGTCTTTAGCCCTTTGTTCACCGATGTTTTGAGGACATGTTTTATACTAGAAAAAATGTAAAATAGTATAAAGCAGCTGAATGTGAATATGATAGAGGAGAGATAGCAAATAAAAGAGTATCTATCTTTTGGAGGAGGAAACATCCACAATTATGAAACATTCAGAATAAAAATAACAAAAATATATAAAATAATATAAAGCCTGTCTATACCGATGGAAAAGCTCATAGCATAAACCAAAAGTAAATAGTTAGAAAATTCTTTCTTTTTACTTTGAAACATGGTACAGTATAAAAAAGTGAAAGGGTGGAAACTGATATGCGAAAGATTGTTCAGTATGAAACAAAGTGGTCGCTTTTGTATCAAATGGAAAAAGAAGCGTTACTTAATACACTAAAAGATTTTTCAGTAGACATCGAACATATTGGAAGCACGTCCGTTCCAGGATTGGCAGGTTCACCAATCGTTGATATTTTAATCGGCGTCAAACGCGAAGAAGACATAAATGAAGTGCGCGCTATATTAAAAAATAAATCTCACGTATACGTAGCGGAAAAAGAGATGTTCGTCTTATTAAAAGAAGGCGTTCCAGCTGCACACTACCCTCCAATTATGACAGCTAAAAATGCCCGTAAGCTCATTCCACATGATGCTAGAAGAAGTCATGTGTACGTAACGGTCAGTGAATCACCTTACTGGAATGAACGAATTAATTTCAGGGAGCAGTTACGCTCGAGCGAACGTGCTAGAAAAAAATATGAAGGTATGAAATACGAGCTTTCAAAACGATTGTGGAACGATATTTCTACCTATGAGTACAAAAAAGAAGAATTCATTCAGCGCAGTCTATAAAAAACGTCATTTCAATTGAAATGACGTTTTTTTAATTAATTATCTTGTAAAACAATGGTCTCAAGCTTATCAGCAGTATTTACTGCGAGAACCGTATAGTTTTTACCGCTTTGAAGATTTGTTCCAGGAAGACTTAGTATTTCTTTTCCGTCTGCTGTGGAAACAGATAAATCATACGAACCCGGATTTACTATTTGATAACCTGAAATGCTTTTAAAAGACAGATCTTTAAATAAAGGAGCAGCCCCTTTAGGACCTACGTTTACCGCAGGAGCATCAGGAGATAAATGAGCAACACGTAAGCTTGCTTTTCCATCCATCCCTTGCTTATTATTCGTGAAAGCCTGCAGTTCAAGATTTTCGGCTTTATTTACAGCGGCTACTGTATACGATTTTCCACCGTCTACAACAAGGGTAGCTTCGATGATGGAATCTTTTGTTCCTTTTGTCTTCGCTTCGTATACTTCTACTTTATGAGAACCAGCTGACAAAGGCAGGGAGTTGGAGACATCTTTAAACTTTGCTCCTTCTACTAAAGCTTTGTCATCCACAAAAATGTCTACAGCTGGAGCATCCGGTGAAGCATGAACGATACGAACTTCTGCATTTTGAGCTGGTCGCTCATCTGCAGCAGGAGGTGTTTCAGCGGCAAATACTAACATGCGGCTAAGTGCCAAGAAGGCAATCACTGCTACCATTACGAATAGTCGTTTCATCAAGTATCACTCCTTTTTTAGTATACACAGCTTTATGTAAAGAGAAGGACTGTGCAGTTGTTAGCGTATACTAAATAAAATCAACTATTCGTTTGTTTGTTAACTTTTAACGTGTTTACTGAGATTTCTGACGGAAAAATCGAAGAATAGCCAAAATATTGTACAAGGTTGTTAAGAGCCACGTCAATAAGAAGCCTAGGCCAAGTCCGATATTGGCATCTATATACGTATGCGTGAAGTCATCATATACGACGTAGGCAAGAGGAGCAATTGACAGTAAAAGGAGAAGAAAAAACAAAAGTGTTTTCCATCTGCTTAAAGTGAAGGTTAGATAAAAGAAAAGGAAAGCGGAAAACAATAGAAGACCGTCTCGAATAGCCCAAGGTAAAACGCCGATATGTGGATTAGCGAGAAGAAAGGTTGGAACAATTGAAAGGAGGAAAAGGAGAGACAGCAAAGTCACGTGAAGGGTGTTCTTTTTTGTAAAAGCCGGCACCAATAAAAACGCTGCCGTTGCACCTAAAAGAAAATTACAAATTAAAATAAACTCCATCCAAACACCTCATTTATCGAGTATTACTTTTAGTCTATTCAAGACGCTGTTAAAGTAGATAAAAAAAGCTGCGATGAACATCGCAGCTTTTGATCATTCGAATTTAAATCCTTGTTTTTCAAGCATCGCTCGAACTTCTGGATAATAAATGGTTTTGTAAATAGCGGATACAGTTTGTGACCAGTTGCGGTCATCTGCACCGTTTGTTCTCTTTTTCATATACTCTGCCATTTCAGCATCATAGTCTTGAATCAATGACTTTAAGTCATGATTATAGCTTTCACGATGGTGCACAGCAGCTTGTGGCAATCGAGGCTTTTTCGCAGAATGATCTGCCGGATGTCCAACGACAAGACCGCTTACTGGGAATACGTATTCCGGTAAATCTAGGAGCTCAATGACTTCTAGTGGCTTTCTGCGAATTCCGCCGATTGGTACTGTACCTAAACCGAGTGACTCTGCTGCAACTGTTGCTGCTTCTAAAGAAATTCCAGCATCGGTTGCCCCCACTAAAATTGACTCAAGTCCATCGGTTACACCAAGAGGCGCATCGTTAAGCTCAGCTGCAATCTTAGCACGATTAAAATCTGCACAAAAGATTAAAAATAGAGGAGCTTGGTCAATCCACGCTTGGTTGCCTGCAAGCTCTGAAAGCTTTTTCTTCTTTTCTTTATCTTGGACGCTAATAATAGTTACTTGCTGTCCGTTAATAGAAGAAGCGGCTGACTGAGCAGATTGAATAATTGTATCTAAATGCTCGTCGCTTACTGCTTCGTCTGTATATTGACGGATAGAACGATGATCTTGAATTGTACGAATTGCTTCATTCATGATGCGTCATCCTTTCAAAGAAGTTATTTTTAGCCTTGTAATGTTTTTACATCTAAAGGTGCTACAAGTACGCCAGTTTGAGCAAATGCTACAAAACTTTGGAAATGAGCTGATTTATTGTGTGCTTGAATTGCTTCTTCGCTTTTCCACTCTTCAATCATCATAAATGTGTTAGGTGTAAAAGCATCTTCAAATAGTTGATAGTTGCTGTTTCCTTCTTCTTGTAAAGAATGCTTAATTAGTTCTTGTACGTTTTCTAAAAATTCTTCTCTTTTTGCTGGGTTAACTTTCATTGAAGCTTGTAAATGAATCATGGGTGATTCCTCCTTTAATAATGATGGTGCTTTATATTATTTGTTTTGTTTTTAATCTTTCATTCAATTTACGATTAAAATGAAGATAAGTTCGAATATCATCGAACAATGAAACTATAACACCGATTAAATAACAGTGCAAGGAATTTAGTTCGAAAGTTATCGAACATTGATACACAAAAGAAGCTGTGTTATATTTTAAGCATGAGAAAACCTTATCAACCACCGAAATCTGAAATTAAATTAACGCCTATTTTACATGCATTGAGTGATCCTAACCGGCTGCGAATTGTACAGTGTTTAGCGACAAGAAAGGAGCAGACCTGTTCGTATTATCAAAAATTAAATGTATCAAAATCAACGCTATCACATCATATTAAAGTACTTCGCGAAGCTGGAATTATCAAACTACGTATAGAAGGTACGCAGCACTATTATTCCTTGCGTTTAGAAGAACTTGAGGAACTGTTCCCAGGTCTGCTTCCTTCCATTATAAATATAGATGAGCAATTATTTTAAAAGCTGAACGATGTTTTGTTCAGCTTTTTTGTTCAAAATAAATGTGTCCATGCAGGCTGCATCCAGGATTAAAAGAAGAACGACAGTGAGGGCAAGTCGAGTTACAGGTTAAGTATTCATTAATTGAGAGCTCATGTTTACATACTCCGCAAAGAATAGCTTTTTCATTAAACATAGATTTTGGCCATCTTTTAATGTCGTGATCCGCATGTGCGTTATGACATTGATAGCATGGATAATATGTATGACAGCAATAAAATTTTATTGCAATAATATCTTTATCCGTATGATAGTGCGTACAGCGCGTTTCGGAATCCACTGTGTCACCTTTTACTGCAGGTACAGATTTGTTCATTATCATCACTCCTTATGAAAAGTATAGCATGCTTTTATACGCCTTATCATACATATGTAAAAAGAAAAATGCTATAATAAAACCATCGTTTTACATGTCAGATTGCATGCTAAAAAGATCAGATAAAAATTGATGTCAAAACAGATCGATTAAGTGAAGTAAAGAGAGGAAGAAAAAATGAGTAAGCAAGTTATCGTTTTTACCGGAGGCGGAACAGCGGGGCACGTAACGCCAAACATTGCCATTATGAAAGAATTAGACAGTGAAAAATGGGATATCCATTATGTCGGTTCTCACAATGGTATTGAGAAAGAATTAATTACAAAATTAAACGTTCCATATCATGCGATTTCAAGCGGGAAGCTGCGTCGATACGTAGATATGGAAAATGTAAAAGATGTATTTCGAGTAGCAAAAGGGGTTGGCGATGCGCGTCGCGTACTGAAAAAACTAAAGCCTTCTCTTGTTTTTTCAAAAGGCGGTTTTGTCACAGTTCCTGTTGTAATGGCTGCTAAATCTTTAAACATTCCCGTGTTCATTCATGAAAGTGATTTAACACCGGGACTGGCAAATAAAATTGCGCAGAAATTTGCCACTAAAATTTTTACTTCTTTTGATGAAGCCGCAAACTACTTTCCAAAAGAAAAAGTGCAGGTTGTTGGTTCACCTATTCGAAAAGAGCTATTTAGCGGAAGCGCAGCGAACGGGGAAAGCTGGCTACGCTTTTATGATAAGCGCCCCATTTTAACGATTATGGGCGGAAGTTTAGGAGCACGCCGTATTAATGAAATCGTTCGAGAGTCTTTGCCTGAACTGCAAAAGAAATTCCAAATTGTACACCTTTGCGGAAAAGGCAATATTGATACAAGCCTTGAAAAAGAGTCAGGATACCGTCAGTTAGAATACGTAAACGAACAGCTTCCTGATGTTCTAGCGGCAACTGATTATGTGATTACACGCGGCGGATCCAATGCCATTTTTGAGTTTTTAGCTCTTCATAAACCGATGATGATTATTCCTTTATCAAAAGCACAGAGTCGCGGAGATCAAATTTTAAATGCACAATCCTTTAAGAAAAAAGGCTACTGTATGGTTGTAGAAGAAGAGCAGTTAACAAAAGAACTGTTTTTGCGTGAAGTAAATGAGCTTCAGCAGCAGGCAAGTACGATGAAGCGTACAATGCGTGAAGCAACAAAAACGGATGCCATTTCAATTCTTGTAAATGAAATTGAGAAAATGAGCTAAAAAAAGCGTTCTTATCTCCTCGATAAGAACGCTTTTTTCTTCTGAAATTATTATTTTAAAATAATGAATAAATATAGAAAAATAAAGCTTTTAAAATTTCAAAAAATGTTGTTGACAGTAAATTTTAACAGGAGTAAGATTACTCTCATGAAACGTTCCACTGTGAAACGCTGAGTCTTTTCTGAAAGAGAAGGAAAGAGCGGAGGACCCAATTATCAGGGGTGAATCTCTTAATTGAGTAGGGTTACTTTCTTGACCCGAACCCGTCAGCTAACTTCGTAAGCGTTAAGAGAGAGGATGGTGTAATCGTGGTCGTTTTCTATAACAGCGGATAGTACGCTCCTTTCAAAATATAGGTGAAAGGAGCGTCAGGATGCATTTATCTAAGCAAATGATTCAAATGATTGAATATCGGGCCATGTGCGATCAGCAATCTTTTGATCTAGCAAACCGCTATTTGTCTACGTTAGCTAATCAAAGTTTTAAACGCAGCAGTAAAAACTATTATTAAGTCTAAAAATTAAATAACAAAGATACGCTTAATCAATTATGAGCGGGGGACCCAATATTTTGTACGTATGTACTAGGGGTGAATCTCTTAACTGAGTAGGGTTACTTCCATAACCCGAATCCGACAGCTAACTCCGTAAGCGTTTTGGGAGTAAAAAATTCGTGTGAATCACGGCTTATTTGTCGTGCATTAAACCGCGGAAGAGAACTCTCTTCTGCGGTTTTTTAGTGGGAAAAATCAGCAGCACGTCTCACGGTTAGCTTTTTTGGACGTGATGCTTTATGAAAAGAAACCGTCACTAAACTTAGAAGCTATCATTTTTGTTAGGAAACAGTTAGGAGGGAGCAACTTGGATATGATCATGCTTGGAACGCTTGTCATATTAACAGCTGCTATGTACGGAATTATTTGCTGGTCGTCTCATGTAGTAGATGAAAGAGAGGAGAAGTGAACGTGTCGTTCATTTTGTTAGGTATTTCAGTTCTCGTTTTAATTTATTTAGTATATGTACTGTTAAATCCAGAACAATTTTAATAAGCGGAGGAATAAAAAGTGGGGATTTTTCTACTATCAGTTGCGCTGCTGCTTGTTTTTGTAGCGCTTATTGCAAAGCCCGTAGGTATTTATATAGCGAATGTGTTTTCAAACGATAAAAACACTAGCTTGATAGGAAAGATAGAAACGGTGATGTTTAAAGCAGCAGGAATTAAAGGGCTTAATCAGACGTGGAAGCAATATGCATTTGCTCTTGTTTTGGCGAATACGTTTATGATTTTTGTGGTGTACCTTATCTTCCGGTTTCAAGAGGTACTGCCGTTTAACCCAAGCCACATCAAAGGAATGGATCCGGCACTTGCTTTTAACACGGCCATTAGTTTTATGACAAATACGAACTTGCAGCACTACAGCGGCGAATCAGGTTTGTCCTATTTCTCGCAGATGGCCGCCATTGTATTTATGATGTTTGCTGCACCAGCAACGGCACTTGCAGTAGCAATCGCTTTTATTCGTGGGCTGGCAGGGAAAGAAATGGGAAACTTTTTTGTTGATTTTGTAAAGTCAATTACGCGTATTTTACTTCCTATCGCTTTTATAACAGGCATTTTATTTATGTTTTTAGGTGTCCCTCAAACGTTAAGCGGAACGGTTACTGCCCATACAATAGAAGGGGCAACACAGCAAATAGCAAGGGGACCAGTTGCTTCTTTTCTTTCAATTAAAGAGCTAGGAAACAACGGAGGGGGATTTTTTGGTGTCAATTCAGCTCATCCATTTGAAAATCCTAACGCGTTGAGCAATGTATTACAAATCGTCCTTATGCTGTTATTGCCAACAGCACTTCCTTTCACATACGGAAAAATGATCGGACAGCGTAAGCAAGGCCGCATCTTATTTGTAGCGATGAGTATGCTGTTTATCGTTATTTTAAGTACAGCGTTCGTAACAGAGTGGGGCGGCAATCCAAGACTTGATGCTTTTCATTTAAATGAAGCGAACGGTTATATGGAAGGGAAAGAAGTCCGTTTTGGTGTCGGCATGTCGACGCTTTACGCCATCGTGACGACAGCAAGTGAAACAGGTGCAGTCAACACCATGCACGATACTCTTACGCCTCTTACCGGGTTGTTAACGCTTGGAAATATGATGTTAAATACCGTATTTGGCGGTGTCGGAGCAGGATTTATGAATGTCATGATGTACGTCATTATCGCCGTATTTTTATCAGGTTTAATGGTTGGAAGAACACCAGAATACGTAGGTAAAAAAATTGAAGGAAAAGAAATGAAGCTAATCGCCGTGACGCTTATTTTGCAACCGCTGCTAATTTTAGGAGGAACAGCTGTAGCACTTACCACTCATTTAGGAATGGAAGGTATATCAAATCCAGGCTTTCACGGGTTAAGTCAGGCACTGTATGAATTTACGTCGTCAGCAGCAAACAATGGATCCGGCTTTGAAGGACTCGGTGATGCAACGCCGTTTTGGAACATTTCTACGGGAATTGTTATGTATATTGGACGCTACTTCGGACTAATTACAATGCTGGCGGTATCGAGCTCACTAGCATCCAAACAGCTTGTTCCCGAAACACCTGGAACATTTAAAACGGATACGTCTTTATTTAGCGGCATTTTAATTGGAACTACCGTTATTGTAGGAGCACTTACGTTTTTCCCAGTGCTTGTGCTTGGGCCGGTTGCTGAGTATTTAACACTGTAATCAAGAAAGCGGAGGATCATAATGAATAAACGGAATTTTGCAAATAATATTGAATTGGATCGCAACAGTCATATTCAAGGTTCTGTAGATACACAAGCTTCATCGATTTTTATTCAATCAGTAAAGCAGGCTTTTATCAAGCTCAGCCCAAGAACGATGATAAAAAACCCTATCATGTTCGTAGTAGAAATCGGGTTTATAATTACGCTTTTTTTAGCCGTTGTTCCGGACCTTTTCGGAGAAAGTACAGTAAGCACAGGGTTTAATGTTGCCGTATCTCTCGTGTTATTTTTCACCATTGTTTTTGCTAATTTTGCAGAAGCATTAGCAGAAGGTCGAGGAAAAGCACAGGCAAACTCATTAAAGCAATCTAAAGGCGATATTACAGCTAATCAGCTTCAAAACGGGCAAATGATACAAGTTCCGGCATCGCAACTAAAAAAAGGAGACATCGTCGTCGTTTCACAAGGCGAAATGATTCCTGGAGATGGAGAAATCATTAAAGGACTGGCGTCTGTTGATGAATCGGCTATTACGGGTGAATCGGCACCTGTTATGAAAGAAGCAGGCGGGGATTTTAACTCTGTAACTGGAGGTACAAGAGTTGTCAGCGATGAAATTACAATTAAAATTACGTGTGAGCAAGGTGAATCGTTTTTAGATAAAATGATTTCGCTTGTTGAAGGAGCAGAGCGTCAAAAAACGCCAAATGAAATTGCGCTAAACACGGTTTTGACAAGTTTGACGATTATTTTTTTACTAGTTGTTGTGACGCTTCCTGTTTTCACAAACTACCTGCACTTTCAGCTCGACACGGCTATTTTAATTTCACTGCTCGTCTGTCTCATTCCGACAACAATTGGAGGCTTATTATCGGCCATTGGAATTGCTGGGATGGACCGAGTAACGCAGTTTAACGTGATTGCCATGTCAGGAAAAGCAGTAGAAGCAGCTGGTGACATCAACACAATTATTTTAGATAAAACCGGTACCATTACGTTTGGAAACCGAATGGCTCATCAGTTAACGACTGTAGAAGGCATAGACGAACGTGAACTTTATAAATGGGCATTTGTTTCTTCGCTTTATGATGAAACACCAGAAGGGCGCTCAGTTGTTGATTTTATTCAAAATCGCATGGGAGTAGAAGATCTTAGAAAAACCGAAGGAACGTTTGTTGAATTTAAAGCTGAAACGCGAATGAGCGGCATTGACTTACAGAATGTGTCTGTACGAAAAGGGGCAGTGGACGCCGTCACGGCATGGGTAGAGTCAAATGGCGGAAAGGTTCCCTCTGATTTACAGCAAAAAGCAAACGAAATTGCAGGAGCTGGTGGCACGCCGCTTGCCGTCGCCGCGGATAATAAAATTTACGGTTTGATTTATTTAAAAGACACGGTAAAACCAGGAATGAAAGAACGCTTTGATGAACTTCGTAAAATGGGTATTAAAACAGTCATGTGTACAGGAGATAATCCGTTAACCGCAGCAACCATTGCAAAAGAAGCGGGAGTAGATGAATTTATTGCGGAATGCAAGCCAGAAGACAAGATTCAAGTTATTAAATACGAACAGCAGCAAGGCAAGCTAGTTGCGATGACAGGTGACGGGACAAACGATGCCCCTGCACTTGCTCAAGCTGACGTTGGTCTAGCGATGAACAGCGGAACTTCAGCTGCTAAAGAAGCAGCAAATATGGTGGATTTAGATTCTGACCCTACTAAAATTATTGAAGTCGTTTCAATTGGAAAACAGCTATTAATGACAAGGGGTGCCTTAACTACATTCAGCATCGCAAACGATATTGCTAAGTATTTCGCGATTATTCCAGCGATGTTTACCTTGGCGATTCCGCAAATGGAGGCTCTTAACGTAATGAAGCTGAATTCACCTCTATCTGCTGTATTGTCAGCGCTTATTTTTAATGCGGTCATTATCCCGCTGTTAATTCCCTTAGCCATGAAGGGAATTGCCTATAAGCCGATGAGTTCTAACGCCCTGCTGCGAAAAAATTTGTTCATTTACGGATTAGGTGGGGTATTAGTTCCATTCATTGGGATTAAAGCGATTGACTTATTACTTTCATTTGTGATGTAGAGGAGAAGAAACGATGATACAAACAGAACGAACGGGAAGCATTATTGTTCGCTTAACAATTATGATGATGATACTTTGTGGTCTTATTTATCCTGTTGTGATGACAGGTATTGCTCAAACAGCTGTTCCAAGTAAAGCAAACGGCAGCCTAATCTATTCAAACAATCATCAAGTTATCGGTTCTAAGCTGATTGGGCAGCAGTTTACAAGCAATGCATTTTTTCACGGCAGAGTCTCTAGTATTGATTATAACGGGGCAGGATCTGGGTCGTTGAATTTAGCACCTTCAAATAAAGATCTTACGAATCGTATCGAGAAATCCGTAGCGGCGTGGAAAAAAGAAAACGAAGTGCCCAAAGAAGGAATTCCGATTGATGCCGTCACGAATTCGGCTTCTGGACTCGATCCGGATATTACGCCACAAGCTGCATATGCACAAGTAGAGCGCGTGGCAAAAGCAGCCCATATTAAAACCCAGACGCTAAAAGAGTTAATCAAAGAACATACTCAGCAAGGGGCTTTTGGTGAAAAACGAGTAAATGTAGTAGAGCTAAATTTAGCTGTTCAACGAGAGCGCTAATTACATGCACTCGCTTCATGTACTGAAGCGAGTGTGATAAAGGGGCACAAACAATGAAAGAAAAAGAAGCTCATCCATACTTTCGAAGAAAAACTCCGGAAGAACTATTGCGTGAACTTCATAATCAGAAGCGCGGAAAGCTTAAACTCTACATCGGTGCCGCACCGGGAGTAGGGAAGACGTATAAAATGCTTCAAGATGCACATGACTTAGTCAAAGAAGGCGTAGATGTCGTAGTTGGATATGTAGAAACACACGGCAGGAATGAGACTAAAGAGATGATTGGAAATCTAGAAGTAATCCAAAGAGAAACCGTTTTTTATAAAGGAAAAGAATTACAAGAACTTGATTTACTGGCGATTGTAAGAAGGCGGCCAAAAGTTGTAATTATCGATGAACTTGCTCACACAAATGTTCCGACAAGCCGCCATAAAAAACGTTTTGAAGATGTTTCTTACCTGCTCAACCAAGGTATTTCAGTTATGTCAGCAATGAACATTCAGCATATGGAAAGCGTACATGACCTCGTATATGCTGTTACCCAAGTAAAAGTTCGTGAAACGGTGCCAGATTTATTTATTCAGCAAGCAGATGAAATTCAGCTTGTCGACGTTACACCGGAACAGCTGCAAAAGCGTCTTCGTGAAGGCAAAATATACGAAGTCCATAAAATTGAACAAAGCCTGCAGTCTTTTTTTAAGCTCGCAAATCTCCATGCCCTTCGTGAATTAACGCTCAGAGAAATAGCGGATGAAGTGGACGGTAAGCTCATTCATTCCCATGAAATTGGTGTAACAGGTATTTGTGAACGCATTTTAGTATGCATTCAATACAGTGAAACAGCTGAAAAATTGATTCGAAGAGGCTGGAGAATGGCGAACCGATTGAAAGCAGATTTGCTGCTGCTCCATGTTTTTAAAGGCGATCAGACTGAGAGGGAGAAAACACAAATCAAACAGTGGCAGGCATTCGCTGACCGTTTCCACGCATCGCTAATTGTTGAAGAAGCTAAAAAGCAAAAACCAGCTGCAGTGATTGTGAACGTAGCCAAGCAGTATCGCGTTACTCAAATCTTACTAGGGCAATCAGCGAGGACAAGATGGGAAGAGATTCGAAAAGGCTCTATTGTGAATACAATTATGCGACAGACTCATAACATCGATATTCATATTGTTTCAGATTCAGCAAAACAACAAAAATAAAATGCATATATAACAAAAGGAGAATATGAGTGAATATTGCGTTCTTTTTACTTCCTAAAAAAGAAGTCGTTACACTATCGACACAGTCAACGATCCGTCAAGCATTGGAGAAAATGGAGTATCATCGCTACTCTTCTGTGCCGCTTATTAATCAAAAAGGAGAATATGTAGGGACTTTGGCAGAAGGAGACTTGTTATGGAAGCTAAAAAGCCTAGAACATATAGAACTCCATGAGTTAGAACACCTACGAATTGAGGAGGTTCCAAGACATCGCGATTACGAAGCTATCACCATTAACGATGAAATGGAAAGTATTTTGTCACGCGCGTCTGAACAAAATTTTGTGCCAGTTGTAGATGATCAAAACATTTTTATTGGACTCGTGCGGCGAAGAGAGATTATAGAGTATTGCATCTCCCAACTTTTTATACATGGAGAAACGCCTTTAAATGTGAAGATTTAGTTAAGTTCGCGTAAAAAACATAATTTTTACATAAAAGGTAGTCTCTTTTTATATAATTAATGTTATAATAAGAGATGTAAAGACGAAACTTGCGTAATGTAAGCCTCTAACATTTGTTAGAGGTTCTTTTTTTACATAACATAAAACATTTGATTTCAGTTCTTTCTATGGTTAAGTTAGAATAAGTGTTAAAGTAAGAGGTTTCTTGCTTTTTTACATAAGAAAAGTGAGCTGTACAAAGGAGACAAAGCATATTGACTACGGAAAAAACAAAAAGCGATCAATTACGCAGCATATTCAAAACTATTATCTTCGCTATCGCTCTAGTATTTATGATTCGCGCATTTTTATTTTCTCCGTATATTGTAGAAGGCGCTTCAATGAACCCAACGCTGCATAACGGAGAGCGGTTGTTTGTGAATAAACTGTCGTATTCGCTCCATGATATTCGCCGCGGAGATATTGTGATTATTAAAGATGAGGCTAAGAATAAGCATTATGTAAAAAGAGTAATCGGTCTGCCAGGTGAAAAAATCGAAATGAAAAAAGATCAGCTTTATATTGATGATAAAAAAGTAAGTGAACCTTATTTAAAAACGAATCGTCAAATTGCCAACAACATGGATATGGAGCTTACGGGAGATTTTGAACCCGTACAAATACCTAAAAACGAAGTATTTGTAATGGGTGACAACCGTCTGTACAGTATGGATAGCCGCAACGGTCTAGGTCTTATTGATGAAAAACGAATTGTCGGAAAAAGCGAATTTGTATTTTATCCGGTCAAAAAAATAAGAAAAACAACGTAAAAAGAAATGCCGATAAAGGTATTTCTTTTTTTATGCCTATGTCTACTCCGCTTATAGATGGGCAAGCTAAGGGAAAAAAGGTGTGAATCAATTGAAGACGGCCTATGAAAAGTTATTTAAACATTTTAAATTTGTTGATGCTCTTGAGATGAAAAACCGATTAGCAATGGGACCTATACTCACATACGCTTCACGAGAAAACGGGGAAATATCCGATATCGATCTGACTTTTTACGAAAAACGAGTAGGGGGCGTCAGTACGGTAATTATCGGCCCCGCGTTTATCACAGAAAATGGCCAAGTAGCACATGGTCAAATCGGAATTCATCGTGATCAGGTCATACGAAAGCTTCATCAACTAACCCAAATGATTCATAGAAGAGGAGCTAAAGCGATTCTTCAACTATCGCACGGGGGAAGAAAGTGCGTAGAAATGGAAAGTAAGTGGCAAGCAATTAGCCCTAGTGAAAAGCCTCACAAACGTAAAGGGAAAAAGCCTGTTCAAATGACCGAGCGCGATATAACTTATATTGTTCAAGCGTTTGGCGAAGCTACCACAAGAGCTATGGAAGCAGGGTTTGATGGAGTGGAAATTGACGGAGGAAATGAATGTTTACTGCAGCAGTTTACGTCAAGGCAAGCCAATGAACGAAGTGATTCTTATGGAGGAAGCGCAGAAAACCGCTTCACTTTTGCACTTGAAGTTATTCGTGAAGTGACGCGTCGAGCAGCACATGCGGGCAAACCATTTATTGTGGGATATACATTAGCGCCCAAAGAAAAAGGCTATTTAGGAAATAAAGTGGAAGATATATTTGAGTGGATTGATCGTCTTGTTCATACAGAAATTGATTATTTACATATCAGTGCTTTGCATGAACCTACCTCAAAAAGGGAAGAAAATCATTCACTGCTTTCTTCGATCATTAAGCACGTCAATTACCGGGTCCCTCTTGTGGGTACAGGAGGACTTACGGCAACGGAAGTCGCAGAAGCTTTTGAGCAAGGTCTGGCTTTAATTACGATTGAACAAGCGTTAGTCGTACAGCCAGATTGGGTAGAAAAAGTGATAAATAGCGATGAGCCTACTTCTATGGATGTGACGTCATTAGATAAAGATGTGAGTTTACCACCTGAAGTGCTAGCTCACTGGCAAGACATGCATAAAAATGACCGCCCTTATTAAGTGAGCGGTCGTTTTTATGTTGTTGACTTAACAAGAAGAATTTTATTTTACTGATACTATAACCAAGCAGCATACATAGACTGAAAGAAAAACTAAAAACACAGTTGACTTCTAGGAATAGTTAGGATTACAATATAAACAACTTATTTATAAAACGGACAGCTGATCGGACATACCGAAGGCTTCTAGCAAACAACTGTTGGAGGCCTTTTTGTGCTCTCTAACAGAAGATTAAAGTGGAGGGACAACATGAAAAAGTTAATTACGTTTGCACTTATTGGCTTTTTAGCTCAGTTAATTGACGGATCACTTGGAATGGCGTACGGGGTGACATCAACTACCCTACTTTTAACGTTTGGAATTGCACCAGCTGTGGCTTCGGCATCTGTTCACTTGGCAGAAGTTGTAACAACAGCAGCGTCTGGTGTTTCACATATTAAATTTGGCAACGTAGATAAATCGATGGTTTTAAAACTGATTATTCCTGGTTCCATCGGGGCTTTTGTAGGAGCCTGCTTTCTAAGTAATTTACCTGGAGATGCAGTAAGACCTTACGTTTCAACATTCTTATTGCTCCTAGGAGTTTATGTGTTATTTCGCTTTTTATTTACGTTTAAAACAAACGAAGAAAAGAGCACCAAACCTTTATCGACGAAGCAGTCCATTCCGTTAGGATTAATTGCTGGATTTGCTGATGCTACAGGAGGAGGCGGCTGGGGGCCGATTGCAACGCCTGTATTGCTAGCTAAAAAAGGCACAACAGCACGGAAAGTCGTTGGAACCGTTGATACAAGTGAATTTGCTATTGCCGTCTCGGCTACACTTGGCTTTTTAATTTCTCTTGGCTGGGAGCAGGTAAACTGGTTCTGGGTAGGCGCTCTTATGATTGGCGGAATTATCGCGGCTCCGATTGCTGCATGGTTTGTTCGTATTATCCCGGCTCACTTGCTTGGTTCGCTTGTTGGTGGGTTTATCATTTTAACAAATGCTCGAACACTCTTAAATACATGGGTATCAAGCAGCTCAACGCAGATAGCTGTATACGCATTTATCCTTATTGTATGGGCAGCAGCTATCGTTTACTCATTTTTACAAGGGAAAAAATATAATCAAAATCGAAACGTAGAAGTTTCGTAATAAAAGGATGGAATAAAAATAGCTTAGTTAAAGAAAGATCTGAACGTGTTTGATTCTGTATAGAGAATCAAATGTGTTCAGATCTTTTTATGGTTAGAGTGAAGGCAGTTTCATGTATGTAGTGGCCTCTAGCTGTTGGCCGGAGGGCAAGGCGAGGACTTACGCGTAAAAAGCGGAACAGGTGAGACACGGCAAAAGTGGTCGCCCTCGGAAAACGAAGCCTTACACGGAAGTCAACAACGGTGTAACAAGGGAGCATACTAGCGTATTTATCTCATGTTCGTCTTTAGATTGGGATGATTTTGTTATGTCTCAATCTCTTTTAGTAAAATAGACGAGCGTAGATATTTTTTTTACGTCTTATGATACAATAGACGAGTTCATTCATGAGTGGGAATACTTTCTAACACATATAAAATTCATTGAATCGTCGAGGTGTGAAGAGTAAGTGGTCTATTTTATTTTAGTATTAGTAGCAGCTATCGAAGTAATTGTCTTGTTGATTAATCGACCTGTATTTGCAAACATTCCGTATGTGCAAGTATATATTGTTCCTTTGTTAATAGTAATTGTCATAACGATGTTACTTTCGCGAAATCCAAAGAGGTTTATGCGGTGGTTTAAACAAGGGCTTATTACGATTTCAGTCGTTGTACTTGTATTCGTACCGGTTCTCTATGCCAAAAATCTCCCGCTGTATGGTTATAATGAAGCAAAAAAAATGCTTGCGCAAAGAGAACAGCTCTTGCTAAGTCAGTTCCAAAAAGGAAAATACGTATATCCAGCAAAAGACAGCCCTAAAAAATACAGGTATCTATTCAAAGTTCATCGTGGAAACGGCATGCTTGAATATGTATTCGACCCATACACAGGCGGTTATGAAGTTGTGACAGATGTGATAAAAAAATAAAGGTTTAGCTTATTTAAAGCTAAGCCTTTTTATATGAGAAAAAATTGAAACTTTTTGAAAATCTGTGCGTATTTACTAAAGAGCGTTCACAAAAAAGTCACAAAAGGAGTTGCACAATGGCAAAATTAGAATACCGACTGCTAAAGCCTGATGATACGTTTGTATCTATTTATCACTATCAGTCTATTGAACTTGAACAAATTTTAGCAAGAAGAGAATGCGAATTTTTTGTTAAAGAAGGAGTAACGTATAAACAAACTTCATCTGCAGTCGAAGATGATATCCATATTGTTTATGTAAAAGAACATGAAAATGGACCGAAAGAGCAAGCAGAAGATGATCACAGAGAGATTACGTTAGAAGTCCGCGAACTGAATTCTCTTCAAGGACATCCGATTTTATTCGTCTCTTCATTTTATACGCATTTGGACGTATTAAGCTATATCGGAACAGTTTATACATACTATAATGGATGGGAATGGAAAAGAGACTCTGCGGAAATTGATGAAGATCGCAGCGTGTACAGTTTATATGTAACAAAAACAGGCGTAACGTATGAAAGGGGAAAGGCGTAATGTCCAAAACAAAAAAAATGATGGCGGGGGTTTTGACCACTGCTTTAATGACATCGCTCGTTGCCTGTGGTTCAACTGATCAGGCAAGACCAGCTAAACCGAAAGATAAATCGTGCGACAAGTGGAAATGGGATGAAGATACGAAAACGTACTACTGTTCAGATTCTTCTTCTTCGCACAGCGGTTCATATTATCACGGAGGGCGCTACTACGGGTCTAAAAAACAGCTGACCTCATCATCGTCCTATAAGTCATTTAAATCAAGCAGCTCGTATAAATCTGGAATTGGGAGCGGCTCTAAAGGCGGTTTTGGCGGGTAATGCATAAAGAAAAGCGAGAAATGTTTTATAAAGAAATTCAAGATTTTTGGTACGACTTATATGGAACAGAGTATGCTCTTTATGACGTACATATGGAGTCTTCTCACATCATTCATTCTATTAAAGAAGCAGCAAATCAAATCGGGGAACTATTTTTTAAAACGGCACCTTTACTTCGTTCATTAGATGATCAGACGCTTCTTTCTTTAGGATTTCCAAAAGCCAGTTTACCGTACCTGCGACTGAAAACGATGGAAACAGAAAGTGTTATTTCACGCCTTGATTTTGCTGTTACGGCTGATCAAATCAAGCTTCTAGAACTAAACGCGGATACGCCTACATTCATCAAAGAATTATTTCATGTAAATGAGTTAGTCTGTCGGCATTTTCAGGTTCAAAACCCTAATAAGCTTGAAGAAAAAAAGCTTGCTTTAGCATTAAAACACGCCATTTTTGAAGCTTATAACGAGCTCGATAGAACGAACTATCCAAACGTCGTTTTTTCTTCTCATGATACACATGAAGAAGATAAGCTAACGACTCTTTATTTAATGAAGCTAGCCGATGTAGATGCTACATACGTTCCGTTATCGCAGCTTCGAATTGTCCCTGCCTCTACAGTTGAAGAAGGTAAACATATAGAAGCGGGCGTGTATGATCAACATGGACAAAAAATAGACGTACTCTATCGCCAAACTTATCCGCTTGAACATTTAATTGAAGATGAAGATCCGAGTACGCATGAAAAAGTCGGACACATGCTTTTAACATTGGCACAGCAAAAACAGGTAGCCATAATCAATCCGCCTTCTGCATTTTTACTGCAGTCTAAAGCCGTGCAAGCACTCATTTGGGCTTTGCATGAACAAGATCATCCTTTCTTCACTAAAGAAGAGCATCACATCATTGAAACATACTTTTTACCAACGTATTTAGAAGAAGATCCATTTATTGAAAGAAAACAAGCATTTGTGAAGAAACCATCGTTTGGTCGTGAAGGAGATACCGTTGAAATTTATAATGAAGACGGAATCAAAATAGACGAAGATCAGCATAAGACATATCAAGAATACACGGCTGTATATCAACAGTTTATTCCTTTGCCAACTGCAAAAATGAAGACGCAAACGAAAACAGTAGAGGCTCATATCATGTACGGGTGCTTTTTATTAAATGGAAAAGCAAGCGCAGTAGGAATTCGAGCTGGAAATCAAATTACAGATAACGAATCGTATTATTTGCCGATTGGATTAAAATGAAAAGGGGAACTAAAAATGACACAATGGATTGATTGGGCTAGTATAGGGAGTTTTTTATCTCACGTAGCGGTAGGATTAGGGCTATTATTTATCGGAGTAATCGTATTTGAATTAACAACAAAATTTAATGATCGTGAACTTATAAAAAAAGGAAATGTCGCAGTCGCTTTGAAGTTATGGGGAAAAGGAATTGGGCTTGCTATTGTCATTTTCACTGTGTGGAGCAACAGCTTAAATTTGGTAGATGCCACTCTTTGGGGAGTAGTAGGTATCATTACTCAAGTAGTGACATATTGGATTATTGAATTTATTATGACGCCTAAAACAAGCCTAGCCAAAAAAGTAGAAGAAGGAAATGTAGCGGTTGGAGTAACTCTTTTTGCAGCATCGATAGCCGTTGGCCTTATTGTCGCTGGAAGCTTAACATATTAAAAGAAGGCGATTCCTGTTTTACGGGGAATCGCTTTTTTTATGTCCAGATTGCTCGTGTTCACTTAGTAATAATATACGTGTATTTTCACGGTCGGCACGAACAATTTTTTGCTGTGTGTAAAGCGGAATGACAAAGAGCAAAATAAATAAAAAAACATAGCTCATTTTTGTTATCCTCCCATGTAAATTGTAAACGCCTGCTAATAGTGTGTGACAAACAATACGTAAATATAGCATATTTGACTGGATAAACTGGGAAAAATTGAGGGGTGCAAAAAGAATATAATCTTACCTTCAACAAAAACTAAAAGCAGTATAGAGACACGTCTTTTATTAAGAAAGGAGTTGGGAAAAGTGAAAAGGTGGCTCATTTTGTTTTTATTGATCGTAATCGCATCTGGATGTGGACGTCCAGATGAAACGTCTCAACCGAGCATTTTCCTTATACCAGAAGGGTACAAAGGATGGGTTATGGTCGAATATGATAAAGATAACGGAAATCCTAGCAAGACAGAAGGAGACTACACTGTATTTAAAGTAAACGAGCAGGGAGTCGGGAAAACCAAAACGCTTTTAAGCGGCGGCGGCTGGGCAAGAAATAAATATTTCTATGTAAATAAAAATGGAGAGCGAAAGCAATTGAAGCAAGGGAAGATGATTCATGGCACGACTCAAGGTAACAAAAATCATACGGTAACCTACTTTTTCGTCGGCACCGCAAAAGAGTTCGACAAGGCCGGGGACTATCGAAGAAAACTTACCGAGGAAAGTTCTTCGTAAAAAAGAAACGCTGCCTCTTTGGCAACGTTTCTTTTCTATCTTCATTTGAATGTGCAAAAGACGGTGTCTTTTAAACGTTGAATTTCGTTTAGTGCTTCTTCCTGCTTATGAATTACCCAATCTGGCAATGAGTGTTCAACCGACAGCTCGTCGAAACAAGCCCCGCATGTTTTAACTTCAATATAAGATTCAATATATTGAAGGTGATCTAAGTTATAAGCCCAAAGTCGACGTTCAGGGCAGATTGTTTCCAAGTAAAGCGGAAGCTGAAAAAAAGGATCTACTGCTTCAGAAAGTTCTAACGGTCCTTGGCCCTCAGCGCTGATGACGTCTAGATAACCACAGTGAGGACACGTGCATGAGTGCGTTGACCCGCTCAATTTTTTATCCAGTTTTACAACTCGCGCACATAGTTCGCAGTTTGGACATTTTACTAAGATAAAGTCAAGGAACTTATCTAAAAATTGCTGCTGTATTACTTGTTGATTTGTCATTTTTTGTACCTCTAACTGTCAAACTTTTTTTAGTTACGAAAATAAATAATGAAACCTACATACTATTCATAACACATGATGGGGGTTAAAACAACAAAAACCCTTTTCGACAGCAGGGTTGTGTGATATAGTATGACAAATCAGAATAAATAAAGAAAAATGGTGAGAAAACATGAGTCAAAACGAACAATGGACATCAAAACTCGGCTTTATCTTGGCATCCGCCGGTTCAGCAATTGGAATCGGAGCCATTTGGAAACTTCCTTATGTAGCCGGAACAAGCGGAGGAGGGGCCTTTTTTTTACTGTTTATCTTGTTTACAGCAATTATTGGTTTGCCGCTTTTGCTTGCTGAATTTGTACTAGGTAGACATACACAAAAAGAAGCAATTCGTGCTTATGATGCAGTTGCTCCCGGTTCTCTTTGGAAAGGAATCGGGTATTTAGGCGTGATTACATGCTTCATTTTATTATCTTTCTATAGTGTAGTAGGAGGATGGATTTTACAATATATTTTTGCAAGCGTCACGGGTCAGCTGAATGGAGTAAGTGACTACGGGAGTTTATTTAACTCCACCATTGCTAATCCGACAAGTGCTGTTATCTCTCAATTTGTTTTTCTTCTTTTAACAATTGTTGTAGTAGCAAGAGGTATTCAAAATGGTATTGAAAAAGCAAACAAAATTTTAATGCCTGCTCTCTTTATTTTATTTATTATTATTATTATTCGTTCTTTAACATTAGACGGAGCGATGGAAGGCGTATCTTTCTTTTTGTATCCAGATTTTTCAAAGCTTACCTCCCAAACCATTTTGTTTGCAATGGGACAAGCATTCTTTTCGCTTAGCGTAGGCGTTTCGGTTATGGTTACGTACAGTTCGTATCTGTCTAAACAGCAAAACTTGCCAAAATCGGCTATTTCAATTTCAGCGTTAAATATTTTGATTTCTTTACTAGCAGGTTTGGCAATTTTCCCTGCAGTCTTTTCAATGGGCGTAAAGCCGACGGAAGGACCAGGTCTTTTATTTATTGTATTGCCTTCTATTTTTGAACAGCTTCCGTTCGGAATTGTGTTTCAAACTTTCTTTTTGGCGCTGTTTTTATTTGCTACTTTAACATCTGCGTTTTCGATGTTAGAAATTATTGTTGCTTCATTAGCCAAAGGAGAGCAGCATAAGCGCATAAAGCTATCTTGGATTTCGGGCTTACTAATCTTTGTGGTAGGAATACCTTCAGCACTATCGTATGGTTTATTAAGTGACGTATCGATCTTTGGAAAAAGCATCTTTGACGCTTTTGATTTTCTTGTAAGTAATATCCTTATGCCTCTCGGTGCTCTTTTAATTGCCATCTTTGTTCCTTGGAAGATGAAAAAAGATGTGTTAATTGAAGAGTTTAAGCATGGTTCGACGAATGTGAAGCGCTGGTTCTCTTTATGGCTTCTTGCTATTCGATACATCGCACCTGTTTTAATTATCATTGTATTTATTAATATGCTAGGCTTTATCTAACGAAAAAACGCTGTTAAAACGCTTGGTTTTAACAGCGTTTTTTTTGGAGGAAAAGGAGGAGTATGATGCTTGATTTCTTGTACGATATGTTTGTAGGAGCAGGAGTATTTATTTTATTATTCGTTCTTTTGCTAGTAGCGAGAACGTCGGGGAAACGCAAGAAATAGGCGGGTATAATTCCCAGTGTAAAAACCCCAAAAAAGACTAACACCACAGAATTAAACTATGATAATATATTATCCTATGAGCATAACCAATGCTCACATATGTTGTGATGAAGCGTTTTTTAGAAAGAGGGATCATCTTGAGTGGAGAAGTTCTTGTCAAGATTTTATCTCAAGCGTATGAACAAAAAAAGACATTACCAATCGTCTCATTCTCGTCTTTTTTTGAACAAAAAAAGGTGGGCTTTCGTTTAAATAACGATGTGTCCGCTGATATCATCTACCATACGCTTACATGTATTCAGAGAAAAACGTGTGTCCAAGATGTGTTAGTGGAAGTACTAAAAGTTGATAGTCCAAACAATGACGGGGCATTTTCTGATTGTGTATATATTTTAGCAAATGGTACAAACCAGCAAGTGAAAGAATGGGTTCAACCCTTACATCCTAAAAGAGTTACACAAGGATATCAGCACGGGACACCCATTGATGCGCCACAGTTAAAAAATGACTACCACGTGTTTGCCGTTACTTGGTCATAAGCGTTTAACCCGAAAAACATCCTGCTGTCGCTGCAGGATGTTTTTTGTTAATAAGGATGGGCGTCTTTTCCTTTTTCATTAGCTTCTTCTACCGCATCAGCAGCTTTGTTGCTTCCTAACGGTGAACCGCCTTCTTTTGGCAATTTCCCATATGTAGGAGTCATTTCTGCTCCCATTTCAATTTCTAAAGAACCATCATCATGCATGAGAAGACCGATACCATTAGCTACTCGATTGCCGTAGTCAAAATCACATTGAGTTAAAAGCTCAATCATCTTTGTTTGAACGGTATGGTGACAGCATTTTAAACCGTCTACTAAGTTTTGAATAAGCTCATCACGTTCCCAGTCTTCTAATAAACGATAGCGTTCACCAGCTTGCTTAAAGTCATTTGTACGGTCATTTTTTTCTTTTTTTACATTCCCTTCAACATAAGGCTGATGAGGTTTTGGATGATCATGCGCTTCTTGAAGACCTCCAAGAGAAGATGGCTCATAATTCACATGCGGGTTCTGACCAGGAGCTGCATCTACCTGATAGGCCATTTGACCATCTCGTTGATTTGTTGCTACATGTTTTTTCGGCGCGTTAATAGGCAGTTGCAAGTAGTTTGTTCCCACACGGTGACGCTGCGTGTCGGAATAAGAAAACGTTCTTCCTTGCAACATTTTATCATCAGAAAAATCTAGCCCATCCACAAGCACACCCGTACCAAATGCGACTTGCTCCGTTTCAGCAAATACGTTGCTTGGATTTTTATCTAGGACCATTTTACCTACTGGAAGAAATGGAAACTGGTCTTCCGGCCAAATTTTCGTGTCATCAAGCGGATCGAAATCTAGTTCGGAATGCTCTCCGTCTTCCATGACTTGCATACAAAGTTCCCACTCAGGGTAGTTGCCGCTCTCAATCGCTTCATACAAGTCTTGAGTAGCGTGACTGATATTTTTAGCCTGAATTTCTTCTGCTTGTTTTTGGGTCAAATTTTTAATTCCTTGTTTTGGTTCCCAATGGTATTTAACAAGAAAGGCATCGCCATCTTTGTTTACCCACTTATATGTATTAACACCGGAACCTTGCATTTGCCTATAGTTAGCAGGTATTCCCCAAGGTGAAAATAAAAAAGTAATCATATGCATAGCCTCAGGTGTATGAGAAATAAAATCAAAAATACGCTCGGTATCTTGACGGTTTGTCACAGGATCGGGCTTAAAAGCATGAATCAAATCAGGGAATTTAATAGCATCGCGAATAAAAAATATTTTAAGGTTATTTCCTACTAAGTCCCAGTTCCCGTCTTCTGTATAGAACTTTACAGCAAATCCCCTTGGGTCTCGCATCGTTTCTGGAGAGTCCTTTCCATGAGTTACGGTAGAAAATCTGACAAAAACGGGCGTCTGTTTGCCTGCTCCTGAAAAAACTTTTGCGCGCGTGTATTTTTCAACGGGCTCGTCCCCAAGTTTTCCGTACGTTTCAAAATATCCATGAGCTCCCGTTCCTCGGGCATGAACAACACGTTCCGGTATACGTTCACGATCAAAATGCGAAAGTTTTTCAATCAGCTGGTAATTTTCAAGAGTAGCAGGTCCTCTGTTGCCTACCGTTCGAGAATTTTGGTTATCACGAATGGGGTGACCTTGACGCGTCGTAAGCGTCTGCTCGTTCTCTCCGTTTGCATAGCGTTTGTCTTCCGAGTCACCTGATCCGCTAACATTTGTACCATGAATGCCTTTATGGCTCATAAAATAATCCTCCTTATTTAAAACATAACCAAGACTATTTTTTTCAGCACGCGCTTTTTTATTCATTAATATGGAAATAATATAAATTTTTTAGAAGAAAAGCTGTTTTGCTGAAGGGGGGAACAAATCCACTAAACGAATAATTTTAAAAAAAGTTTCACATTTCAAAAAAAAAATAAATTGTTTTTTTTGAAATATAAAGATAATGTTACGGGTGATTTTTTACCTATTATTAGTGTAGGAAAAGGAATAATATTGGAATATATTAGCTTTTTTGTCGAACTTATTAAGTGTTAAACGACAATAAACTACGACAATATACACCATACGGCTGCGCTACTGTCGTTTCCTGTAACATAAATGTAATATTAGTGATGTTATTTTGTAATAATGTGTTGTTACAATGTAAACGTCTTATAGATTAGTAGATTATGGCATTGGAGGAACCTTTTTTTATGAAAAAGTTGATATATTCGTTAGCGTTATGTGGATCTTTAACAGTAGTACCTACAATTAGTGAAGCTGCTTTAGGAGATGCTACGCTGCACCCAGGAACAAGTAATTCAGATGTGAAAGAATTACAGCAAAAATTAAAAAACAAAGGTTATTTTACATACGGTACAACAACAAACTATTACGGTTCAATCACGACTAGCGCAGTAAAATCGTTTCAGCGCGCAAATGGTTTATCAGCAGATGGTATTGCAGGTCAAGCTACATTTAATAAACTGCTAGGAAGCGGAAGCTCATCAAGTTCATCAGTTAGCTCAAGCTCATTGCTGCGCGTTGGTTCAACAGGACCAAACGTACAATCTTTACAGCAACAGCTAAAGAATAAAGGCTATTTTAAAGGAACTACAACTCAATACTTCGGTTCAATTACAAAGAATGCAGTAATGGCATTTCAACGTGCAAATGGACTGTCTGTGGATGGAATTGCGGGTCCAGCTACGTTAAGTAAATTAAAAAATGGGGGTTCTAGCGCTTCAACTGGCGGTTCTAGCTCTAGCAGCTCAACTATTTTACGTCAAGGTATGAAAGGTTCAGCAGTAAGCAGCCTTCAGCAAAAACTAAAAAATAAAGGTTACTTCTCAGCTGGTGTAACAGGATACTTTGGCTCAATTACAACAAGTGCAGTAAAATCATTTCAGCGTGCAAATGGTTTATTAGTAGACGGAGAAGCGGGTCCGGATACGCTAAATAAATTAAACTCAAGCAGCTCTAGTAGCTCAAAACCTTCAACATCAACAGGAAGCAGCACAAGCTCAAGCTCAGCTTCAAAAGTTATTTCATACGGTAAACGTTTTATGGGAACACCTTATGTTTGGGGCGGAGCTGCGCCTGGAGGATTTGATTGCAGTGGTTACCTTAACTATGTATATCGCAATGCAGTAGGTGTAAGTCTTCCTCGTACAGTTGCTAGTATCTATCAAACTGGTACGCGTGTAAGTTCACCTCAGCCTGGAGATATCGTTTTCTTTGAAACGTACCAACCAGGAGCTAGCCATGCTGGAATTTATATCGGAAACGGTCAATTCATGCATGCAGGTTCTTCAACAGGCGTAACAATCACATCGTTAAGCAACTCTTACTGGTCAAAACGTTACTTAGGAGCAAAGCGTTACCTATAAGAGTGTAACAAAAAGGAGTAGTTGCATAACTATTCCTTTTTTCTATGCACCGTAAACGTAAAAGTAGGAAATTTTTGTGTCGTTTGGTATGATAATTGGAGAATAAACAAAAGGAGTGTATAACATGGCTATTGTAGATGTAACCATTATTCCGGTAGGTACGGAAACGCCAAGCGTGAGTCAGTACGTAGCTGATATTCAAAAAGTGCTGGCCAAGCATGAAGATGAAATTACATATCAATTAACCCCTATGAATACATTGATTGAAGGGGAATTAAGCACGCTGCTAAAAATTGTTCAAGAGATGCATGAAGTACCTTTTGAAAATGGTATTCAGCGCGTGTGTACAAATTTACGAATTGATGATCGCCGTGATAAAGAAAACCATACGATGGCTGGGAAATTACAATCAGTACAGTCTAAATTAAAAGCGAAATAAATAATATGCACTACAATAAAAAACGCTTGAGTATCTACTCAGGCGTTTTTTATTGTAGTTATACTTAATTGGCATGCACAAGAGAAAAAATTTGAAAAGCTACGCGCAGCCGAAGGGTTTCCTCTGACGTGTGAATAGGTCTTTTTAGTAACTCTTCGCATTTTTCGATTCGATAGATTACCGTGTTCCGGTGAACGAATAACTGCTTAGCAGTCTCTGAGATTTGGCAATTGGAATTTAGATATGTTTCAAGCGTGTCAAGTAAGATGGAGCGATCTTTCTTATCGTACTGCAGCAAACCTTCTAATGTTTGAGAATAGTAATCCTGTAAATCGTTTGCTGGAAGCAACCTCAGCAACTCTTTGAACTGTTTTGGCTGATAAAATTGAATAAGCTTTGACTGATCTTTAAAATGGATGGTTTCAAGAGCTTCAACAGCTTCTTTATATGAGTCAGCGATTGTAAGTAGGGATTGGCTTTGGTTTCCAATTCCAAATGACATTCGCTTATCGTAGTGACGGTAAACAGCTTCCTGCAAGCGATGCAAGCATTCTATAATCATAGGTTGAGAATGAGGTGTAAACAAGAGAATGTAAAGATTGTCATAGAAAAACAAAACGGCCTCTATAGGACCTGCTGATAACTCATATTGAAGGAGCTCATAGATCATATCATCATCGCTGTAAGGCGTGAATGTAGAATGAATTTTCCCAACGGCGCAAATATAGCTGTTTCCTGCTGATAAGCCCATCATCTGTGCTTGAAAGGAAGCATCCTCAGGCGTTTTATAATAATTGCTAACAAGCTGATTGAAAAAATCGTTTTTTCGTCGCCGTTCAGCTTCATACAAAGCCTGCTGTCTCATCATTTCGAAGGATAAAACGTTTGTCGCTTGTTCAATCGTTAGGAGCGCTGAATCGGATAAAGAAACTTGGTGTTCAATAAATAAATAACTGTACTTTCTTGTATGAGTAGCAATCGGAAAAAGCGTAACGGTTTTTTTTGTGTTCAAAAAGGAAAAGGTTGTATATTTTGACGTTCGTAAAAACAGCTGCTTAGCGCCCGCTACCGCTTCTTCCATTGGGAGCGAAAAGGGTTCGCGTTTGTTTGTGTAAAAGAGTTCATGGCCATGGGTATCAAAAAGGGCAACGTGAGCATTGCATAACGTTTGAATGGATTGCATAATTTTCTCAATGCCTTTTCCTTGTAAGATGTAGGAGGAAAATAGCTGATGTGTGACCATCGCTTGCTGAAGCTCGGCTGTTTTTTTATCTAAAATAAAGCTGAGAGATTCATTAATAACCGCGCCTAACGTTTCGTCCGTTTGGAAATCAATGATTGGAAAGTGAAGTTCATCAGCTAGCTGACAAATAGAAACAGGCACGTGTTCGAAAAAACGCTTCGTTTTTATGGCCAATCCTGCACATTTCTTTTTAGCCATTCCTTCTACAAGTTTTGCTAAGCTTTCTTCATGTTCTTTGAAGTGATAACCCGTTGTAATTAAAAATTCTCCTTCTTTTAAAAAAGATAAAATATCGGGTGCGTCCATCATATTGACGTTATGTACTTTGCGGGTGACCCCTTTTTGTCCGGCTACTACAGATGCTTTCTCATAAATCGGGATGCGTAAAAGAGTTTGTAGTTCCATTATTCATTACTCCTTTTGTTAAAAATTCTCACATTTCCCTGCGCGTATTTTTATCTACCTTCTATTTTATAAGAAAGTTTAGTTAAAATAAATAAAATTTTCAGAAAAAAATGTATAAATTGTTAATGAAGAAGTTTATTTAATTCTGTAAGATAAAATAAATAACATATAACGTTAGAAAAAGTAACGTATATAAGACTTTGTGTATTTAGTGATAATAGCCAAAAAAACACTAAATCATTGTAGGAAGTGTTAATGAAAACAATCAGTCATTTTCTTAAAATGAAGATAGCAGGAGGGATAGCAATGGTTGCAGATATGACGGGAAAATCTAAGCTTTGTCAGCAAATCGAAGAAAACATTAGCTGGTTGTCACAGTTTGGGTTAGATGAAAAAGAAGGTGTCACGAGGCTTTTATATACGGAACAGTGGAATGCAGCTCAAAAGGCATTGGAAGAAAAAATGAAGGGACTTCACCTCAAAACGTATTACGATGATGTAGGAAATTTATTTGGACGGTTGCAAGGAACGGGTCCAGAACAACAAGTTATTTTAACAGGATCCCATATCGACACCGTGATAAACGGAGGAAAATATGACGGGGCTTTTGGTGTTGTGGCAGGTATCATTGCTCTGCAGTACCTATATGCGCATTATGGCTCCCCTACAAAAACCTTAGAGGTCGTATCACTTTGTGAAGAAGAAGGTAGCAGATTTCCTCTTACGTATTGGGGATCAGGTAATATGAATGGATTACACAGCAAAAGTGATGCAAAACATGTTATAAATAAAGAAGGGGTTAAGCTGGATGACGCAATGAAACAGCTCAATTTCGGAGAAGGCCTCCACAGCGAGCCATACCGCACAGACATCGCTTCTTTTATTGAACTGCATATCGAGCAAGGAAAGCAGCTTGAAATGTCTCATTGCGATATCGGAATTGTTTCTAGTATCGTCGGACAGAAACGATTTACAGTATCTGTTAAAGGTGAAAGTAACCATGCGGGCACAACCCCGATGAACATCCGAAAAGATGCATTTTATGTGAGCTGCAAACTCGCTAAGGCATTTATTGAATTGAGCGAAAAATATCATAACGCTTTATACGTAACGGTTGGAAAAATTACACTTTCTCCAAATGCACCGAATGTAATACCAGGATATGTAGAATTCACGGTCGATATAAGACATCATGAGTATAAGGTTTTACAAGAAGCAGAACGAGAAATGAAGGAAATTATCAAGCGAACAGCAGGGGATTTAGAAGTGAATCTCAACTGCTGGATGGATGAAAAACCTGTTGCCATGAGCGAACAATTATCTGAACTTTCCAAAATTATTTCCTCGGAAAAGAATATCTCCTCCCGAGAATTAGTAAGCGGTGCAGGACACGACTCGCAGGTATTCGGGCGAAGAGTTCCCACATGTTTGTTATTCGTCCCGAGCCAAGATGGAATCAGCCATTCCCCAAAGGAATTCACCAAAGGAGAACAGTTAGAAAAAGGAGTAAAGGTCTTAATAGAACTATTATATAAACTTGCCTACTAGGAGGAATTTGACATGACTATAACAAAACAGCTTCATACACCGCCGCGTACGATTATGACACCAGGCCCCGTAGAAGCAGATCCACGCGTATTAAGAGCATTAGGAACACCTATTTTAGGTCAGTTCGACCCCGCATTTACGCGCATTATGAACGAAACGATGGAAATGCTTCGTGAGCTATTTCAAACCAAAAACAAATGGGCTTTTCCCGTTGATGGAACGTCTAGAGCTGGGATTGAAGCAGTTCTTGCAAGTGTAGTTGAACCGGGCGATAAAGTATTCGTCCCGATTTTCGGCCGCTTCGGCTATTTATTAACGGAAATTGCCGAGCGCTACGGAGCTGAGGTACACAATATTGAATGCGAATGGGGAGAAGTGTTTGACCCTGAGACCGTAATCCAGGAAATAAAAAAAGTAAACCCAAAAATCGTTGCAATGGTTCATGGCGAAACGTCTACAGGGAGAATGCAGCCTCTTAAAGAAATTGGTGCTGCATGTCGCGACCAAGATGTTTTATTTATCGTCGACGCAGTAGCTACTATCGGCGGCACGGATGTAAAAGTAGACGAGTGGAACATTGACGCATTGATTGCAGGTACACAAAAGTGTTTATCTGTTCCGTCGGGTATGGCACCTATTACGTACAATGATCGTATTGAAAAAATTATCATGGAACGTAAAAAAGTTGAAAAAGGAATTGCGACAAAAGCAGATGCTCAAACTGTTCGTCTGCGCCCAAATATTATCAGCAACTATTTTGATTTGAGTCAACTTCAAGACTATTGGAGTGAGCGCAGGCTAAATCATCACACGGAAGCAACGTCCATGCTCTATGCTTTGAGAGAAGGACTGCGCATTATTTTAGAAGAAGGGTTAGAAGAAAGATTTGCAAGGCATCGTCTCCACGAAAAAGCACTTGTAGCCGGAATTAAAGCAATGGGATTATCTTTATTTGGCGATGAGCACTCAAAAGTTCCAACCGTTACGTGCGTCTTAATTCCATTAGGAATTGACGGGGAAGCAGTTCGTTCTACGCTTCTTGAACAATTTGGAATTGAAATCGCAAGTTCTTTTGGGCCGATGCACGGAAAAATATGGCGTATCGGTACAATGGGATACAGCTGCCGTAAAGACAACGTTCTCTTTACATTAGCCGGTCTTGAAGCAGTGCTTATTCGAAACGGGGCAAGCGTAAATGCAGGTTCTGCTCTGCAAGCAGCTTTAGAAGTTTATGAGGAAGAAGTAGCGTTGTCTAGTCTGTAAAGATTCGTTATTCACCATATAAAGAAAAGAGGAGATTTTCTATGAGCGAATACTTTTTCACACACCCATATGCATCGCAGCGTACGTGCACGTTTGGAAAAAACGGAATGGTAGCAACTAGTCAGCCTCTTGCCGCTCAGGCGGGTCTTGAAATGTTGAAAAAAGGAGGCAATGCAGTAGATGCTGCTATTGCCTCCGCAGCTTGTTTAACGGTGGTAGAACCTACTTCAAATGGAATTGGCGGAGACGCATTTGCTCTTGTGTGGATAAATGAAGAACTATATGGACTCAACGCGAGCGGTCCTGCTCCTGCTTCTATCTCTATTGAGGCTCTGCGCGCCATGGGGATAAAAGAGATGCCGGCTCGCGGTTTTGTTCCTGTTACGGTCCCAGGTGCCCCGAGTGCGTGGGTGGAGCTGTCAAAACGCTTTGGCCGGCTACCGTTAAAAGAAGTGCTGCAGCCGGCTATTTCTTATGCGCAAGAAGGGTTCCCAATCTCCCCAATTTTAGGGTACAATTGGGAACGAGCGTTTGAACGATTTACACACGCGTTAAAAGGTGAAGAATATAAACACTGGTTTGAGACATTTACTAACAATGGATCTGCTCCTAAGGTAGGGGAAATGTGGCGATCACCAGACCATGCTGCTACACTGCTTGAAATTGCCGAAACGAATGGAGAATCTTTTTACAGAGGGGATTTAGCTGATAAAATAGCAGCTTTTTCGAAAAAACACGGCGGATTTTTAGCAAAAGAGGATTTAGCAGCTTTTAAAGCAGAGTGGGTAAAGCCGATTTCAACTTCTTACCGAGGATACGATGTGTGGGAAATACCGCCCAACGGCCAAGGCCTTATTGCGCTTTTAGCTCTAAATACGCTAAAAGGTTTTTCTTTTGATGCCAAAGATTCTGTCGATACATACCACAAGCAAATTGAAGCTATGAAGCTAGCGTTTGCAGATGGACAAAAATTTATTACAGATGCTGATAAAATGACAGTAGCAGTTGAAGATTTGTTGAATGATTCTTATGCAAACAAGCGCAGAGGGCTGATTGGTGAAAAAGCGCTTATTCCCGAAGCCGGACAGCCGTCTCATAGCGGCACGATCTATTTGGCTACAGCTGATGGAGAAGGAAACATGGTATCATTCATTCAAAGTAATTACATGGATTTTGGCTCAGGACTTGTCGTACCTAATACGGGCATATGCCTGCAAAACCGCGGGCACAATTTTTCGTTAGACCCACAGCACCATAACCGATTAGAGCCTGGAAAACGAACCTATCATACCATTATTCCTGGATTTTTAACAAAGAATAAAAGTGCTGTAGGTTCATTCGGTGTAATGGGTAAATTTATGCAGCCGCAAGGACATGTGCAAGTCATCATGAATATGATTGATTTTCATCTAAATCCTCAGGCAGCTTTAGATGCACCAAGATGGCAGTGGATTGAACATAAAAAGGTTCTTGTGGAAAAAGAAATGCCTTCACATATTGTAGAAGCATTAGAACGCAAAGGGCATGATATTCATGTGGCTACGAGCAGACATACGTTTGGAAGAGGGCAGATTATTTTAAGAGATGAACAAACCGGTGTATTATACGGCGGCACAGAAGCGCGAACAGACGGAGCCGTCGTTGCTTATTAGATCACAGAGAAAGGAGCGCGAGAAATGCGACAATTGGATATTTTTATAGCGTTTTTTCGCTCAGGTATGCTCGGCTACGGAGGAGGACCTTCAGCTATTCCACTTGTAAAAAAAGAAGTAGTCGATACGTACAAGTGGATGGATGACGATGAATTTGGCGATTTGTTAGCAATTGCCAATACGCTGCCTGGGCCTATTGCGACAAAGCTGGCTGGATACATCGGCTATCGAGTCGGCGGTATCTTAGGTCTCGGTACAGCTTTATTTGCAGCCGTTATTCCAACCGTTTTTTTAATGGTATTACTGTTGACCACTTTAACGCAATTTAAAGATCAGCCCTGGGTTATGGGGATGACCAAAGCAGTCGTTCCTGTAGTGGGAGTGATGCTCGCAGTTATGACATGGGATTTTTTTAAAAAATCAACGTCTGGTTTAGGCTGGACGCCAGCTATTATCTTACTCATTATTAGTTTAGGACTAATGGAATTTGCCCATATTCATCCAGCAGTTATTATTATTGTACTTATAGCAGCAGCTTGGATTCCGCTAAAACGAAAAGGAAAAAAAGGCGAAAGCGATGAGCACAAGCAAAAGAGGGAATCGGTATGATTTATATTCAGCTATTTATGGCGTTTTTTGTTTCAAATATTTTAGGCTATGGAGGAGGACCTGCGTCGATTCCGCTCATTCAAAAAGAAGTTGTAGACCGCTACCATTGGCTTACCGTTAAAGAGTTTAGTGAAATGCTGGCAATTGGAAATGCGCTTCCAGGTCCAATTGCGACAAAAATGGCGGGATTTATCGGATATCAACAGGCAGGGATTTTAGGCTCGGTGATTGCTCTTTTTGCAACGATTGCTCCGTCGGTTTTGCTTTTAGTCATTTTACTTCGAATATTATTTAAGTATAAAGATTCACCAAATGTTAAGAAAATGACCAACTACATTCGTCCCGTAATTGCTATTTTACTTGGCTTAATGGCGTATGAATTTTTTATGAATTCATACGGTGATTCAGGTATATGGCAAACTCTATTTTTAGTAGCAGCCAGCTTTCTTTTATTGGAAAAATTACGTGTGCATCCAGCGTTCGTTATTGTCGGAGCACTCGTATACGGAGCTGTTTTTCTTGCTTAAATGAAGCTCTCAAATGCTGAGAGTTTTTTTTGTAAAAGAGACGAAAAGAGGGAGAACAATGGTTGAAAAAGCACTATTAGAAGACGTGCAGGACCTGGTTAACCTGCGAATGCTGCTCATGAAAGAACTGGGAGAACTAAATGGGAGTGAGAAGCTGTTTCGAAAAGCGACAGAAGAATATTTTACTGCGAATATAAATAGCCCAAATAATTATACGGCTATTTTAAAAGTCGATGGAAAAGTTGTATCAGCAGGAAGCCTCGTCTTTTTTATACGTCCGCCTTCACCGGGTAACCTTCAAGGAAAAGAAGCATATGTTATGAACATGTATACAGCTTTTGATCACCGAAAGCACGGCTATTCTTCCGCTATTTTAAAGCACTTGATGCAGTACGGCCAAAAAAGTGGTGTAAATCGAATATGGTTAAATGCTTCCGCCGCTGGAAAAAGCTTGTATCAAAAACATGGATTTATTGAATATGACTCTGAAATGGAATACGTGTTTGAAAAAAATTAAAGTGACAAAACTCTTGATAGAGAGAGGTTTGAAGGGGCAATGGTTTTAAAAAAATAAAAAAAATTAATAAAAAGTGTTGACGAAGATAAAAAAACCATTCATAATACAAATCAACATCACACAACATTACACACAACTTGGAAGCGACAAACAGTTTCAAACGATCGGAACTGATTATCCAAGTACGCATACATAGTCAATACTGAGCGTTGATAGGAGCACGAGTAGAAAAAATTTCCCTGTATCAGAGAGCTGACGGTTGCTGCGAGTCAGAACAAAAATTTTTTCGAAGTACATTCCTTGAGCATCTTTTCCGAGCAGGAAAAGACGGCCTGGCCGTTATTTTAATGAAGAGGCAAGCAAAATGCTTGCAACTAGGGTGGTACCGCGAATTTTCGTCCCTACTGACTCTTAAGAACAATCTTAAGGGTGAGTAGGGACTTTTTGTATTTCGGTCCATTATAATTTTATATCCATTACAAGCGATGAAAAGAGCATAGTAGCAAAATCTTCCCTGTATTCAGAGAGCTGATGGTTGGTGCGAATCAGTACAAAAGAGATTGCGAATTACATTCTTGGAGCTTTCTTTTGGCAATAGTCAAAAGCGGCAATAGCCGTTATCTTAATGAAGAGGCAAGCAATGCTTGCAATTAGGGTGGTACCGCGATCAATTCGTCCCTACTGATACAATCAGTAGGGACTTTTTGTATATCCGCATAAGCGGCTGTGTAGGTGTAAAACGGATTTTTAAATACAAACTAAACGAAAAGATCCGTTCAAGGTTGTAAAATCAAAGGAGGATTTTTAAAATGACAAAATCACTAGAACAATTACGAGGACAAATCGACGAAATAAATTTAGAAATTTTAGAATTATTAAATAAACGCGGTGAAATCGCACAAGAAATTGGAAAAGTAAAAGGTACACAAGGTGTGAATCGCTTTGATCCAGTTCGTGAACGTAAATCATTAGATCAAATCTTAGCTAACCATAATGGTCCATTCGAAGCTTCAACAATTCAGCATATTTTCAAAGAAATTTTCAAAGCAAGCTTAGAACTTCAAGAAGACGATCACCGTAAAGCACTTCTTGTATCTCGTAAAAAGAAATCAGAAGATACAATCGTTGACATCAACGGCACAAAAGTAGGACCTGGAAACTTAGAATTCGTAATGGGACCATGTGCAGTAGAAAGCTACGAACAAGTAAAAGAAGTGGGCTTAGCGCTTAAAGAACAAGGCATTACATTAATGCGCGGCGGAGCGTTCAAACCACGTACATCACCTTACGATTTCCAAGGTCTTGGAGTGGAAGGATTAAAAATCTTACGTCAAGTAGGAGATGAGCTAGGTCTATCAATTATCAGTGAAATTGTTTCTCCTCAAGATATTGAAACGGCTCTAGACTACGTAGATGTGATTCAAATTGGTGCACGTAACATGCAAAACTTCGAGCTATTAAAAGCTGCAGGTTCTGTAGACAAACCAATTCTTTTAAAACGTGGATTGGCAGCAACAATTGAAGAATTCATTAACGCTGCTGAATACATTATGTCTCGCGGAAATGGAAACATTATTCTTTGTGAACGCGGTATCCGCACATACGAGCGTGCAACACGCAACACATTAGATATCTCAGCTGTTCCAATCTTGAAAAAAGAAACGCATTTACCAGTTGTAGTAGACGTAACGCATTCGACAGGACGCAAAGACTTACTATTACCATGTGCAAAAGCAGCGATTGCTATCGGCGCAGATGCTGTAATGGCAGAAGTTCATCCAGACCCAGCAGTAGCACTATCAGATTCAGCACAGCAAATGAACATTCCTGAATTCCACAAATTCATGGAAGAATTAAAAGGTGCAGCAGTAAAATTATCTTAATTTCATAGTGATACAGTGATAAGAAACTAGTAGCAAACATTTCCCTGTCTCAGAGAGCTGACGGTTGGTGGAAGTCAGTACAAAAATGTGAGCGAATTACACTCTTTGAGTACTCTTTTACAGAGCGGTCAGCGGATCGTTAACAATTCGAGGTGGCAAGCAATGTTTGCAACTAGGGTGGTATCGCGAGAAAAACTCGTCCCTATGACGTAGGGGCGAGTTTTTTATTTTTTATAACAGAAAGGAATCGATAATATGAGATATTTAACAGCAGGAGAATCGCACGGACCTCAATTAACAGCGATTATTGAAGGAGTACCAGCAGGACTTGAGTTAACAGCCGAACATATTAATGAAGACTTAGCAAGAAGACAAAAGGGACATGGGCGCGGACGCCGCATGCAGATTGAAAAAGACCAAGTTCAGATTAAAGGCGGTGTTCGCCACGGTGAGACGCTTGGTTCACCAATTGCTTTAGTCGTTGAAAACAAAGATTTTACGCACTGGAGAAATATTATGGGTGCTGATCCAGTTGATCATGAGGAAGAAGTAAAGAGACAAATTACAAAACCTCGTCCAGGTCACGCGGATTTAAATGGAGCGATTAAATACGGCCACAGAGATATGCGAAACGTATTAGAACGTTCATCTGCTCGTGAAACGACGGTACGAGTAGCCACAGGCGCAGTTGCCAAACAAGTATTAAAAGCTGTAGGTGTAAATATTGCATGTCACGTACTTGAAATCGGCGGTGTGAAAGCTGAAAAAACGGCATATGAGTCGCTAACAGAACTTCAGGAAAAAACTGAAGCGTCACCTGTTCGCTGCTTAGATGAAGAAGCGGGACAGAAAATGATGAAAGCAATCGATGATGCAAAAGAAAATGGAGACAGCATTGGTGGCGTAGTGGAAGTAGTAGTAGTAGGAATGCCTACTGCAGTAGGCAGTTACGTGCACTATGATCGTAAGTTAGATTCAAAGCTAGCTGCTGCTATTATGAGCATTAACGCGTTTAAAGGCGTTGAAATCGGCGTAGGCTTTGAAGCAGCTCGCAGACCGGGAAGTGAAGTCCATGATGAAATTCTATGGGATGAACAAAACGGCTATACGCGTAAAACGAATAATGCAGGAGGTTTAGAAGGAGGCATGACAACAGGGATGCCGATTGTGGTGCGAGGCGTCATGAAACCTATTCCTACCTTATACAAGCCGCTGCAAAGTATAGATATTGATACAAAAGAGCCGTTTGCTGCAAGTATTGAACGATCAGACAGCTGTGCAGTACCGGCGGCGGCGGTTGTAGCAGAATCAGTGATTGCTTGGGAACTAGCATCTGCTATTATCGATCAATTTGGGGCAGATCGAATTCAGTTAATTCAAGAAAATGTAAAAAAACACGAAGAATACGCAAAGCAATTTTAAAGAATAGAGGAGAATGAAAGGTGAAAACACGTGTATTACTTATTGGCGTTGGCCTTATTGGAGGATCATTAGCGCTAGCTATGAAGAAGCATCGTCACGTAACAGTCGTTGGAGCTGATATCAACACAAATGAAGTACAAGTAGCCAACCAGCTAGGTATCATTGATTATGTAGCTGAAGATATAAAAACAGAAGCAGCCCAAGCAGATTATATCGTGCTTGCTACTCCAGTAGAGTATACGACAGCATGGATACACGACCTTTCTACTTGGAAGCTTAAAGAAACGGTTATCGTAACGGATGTCGGAAGTACAAAAGGTGAAATTATGAAAGCAGCCCAAGCGCTGAATAAAAAACGTATTTCATTTATTGGGGGGCATCCGATGGCTGGTTCTCATACGAGCGGTGCAGTCAATGCACGAGCGGATTTATTTTGTTCGGCGCGCTATATTTTAACGCCGTTTGAAAATGAGCAAAAAGAAAAAATAGATGCGCTTATGCATTTGCTAGAGCCTACAGGTGCACAATTTGTACCGCTTGATGCAGCTACTCATGACCAAATCACCGGAGTTGTCAGTCATTTACCACATGTGATTGCAACCAGTCTAGTAAGACAAGTCAAAGGCTATTCAGCAAATAATCATCTTGTTACAGAAATGGCGGCAGGCGGTTTTCGAGATATTACGAGAATTGCTTCAAGCAACCCTCATATGTGGAGAGACATATTAAAGCAAAACCGTTCTATGCTTTTAACGTTGCTCGATGACTGGATGAAAGAAATGGAACAAGTAAAACTATTAGTAGAAAAAGGTGACGGACACGAGTTATTTGATTACTTTTCAGATGCTAAAGAATTTCGTGATTCGCTTCACGCATAAAAGGAGAGACAGATTGTGACAGTAAAAGCTTTACGAGGAACGATTCAAATTCCAGGAGATAAATCCATTTCTCACCGTTCCGTCATGTTTGGTTCAATTGCAGAAGGAACAACAACAATTAACGGATTTTTGCCGGGAGATGATTGCCTTAGCACCATTTCCTGCTTTCAAAAACTAGGTGTAGATATTCAAATGATTGATGAACAAAGCGTCGTGGTAAAAGGAAAAGGTATACAAGCGCTAAAAGAGCCATCTGATATTTTAGATGTCGGAAATTCGGGCACCACGATTCGCCTCATGATGGGGATTTTAGCAAATACACCCTTTCATTCAACGTTAATTGGAGACGAATCTATTGCCAAACGCCCTATGAAGCGTGTGACTGGTCCGCTTCGTGATATGAATATTCATTTAGACGGCCGAAAAGACGCTAATTTTACACCGCTTGTTATTCGAGGTGGGAAAGCAAAAGGTATACACTATACATCTCCTGTTGCAAGCGCACAAGTAAAATCAGCTATTTTACTTGCTGGACTGCAGGCGGAAGGAACAACTTCTGTAACGGAACCGGCGAAATCGCGTGATCATACAGAACGTATGCTAGAGGCGTTTGGAGTTAAAGTGAAAGAAGAAGGATTAACCGTTTCAATTGAAGGCGGTCAAACGTTAAGAGGAACGCATGTAGAAGTGCCTGGTGATATTTCGTCAGCTGCATTCTTTTTAGTAGCGGGGGCTATTATTGCAAACAGTCGCATTGAAATTCAAAAAGTTGGGATGAATCCGACTCGAACGGGTATTTTAGATGTGCTTTCAAATATGGGGGCTTCGATCGAGACAGTCAAAGAAACAAAAGAAACGGCGGAACCCTATGCAGATTTAGTTGTAGAAGCTTCTCACTTAAAAGGTACGGAAGTAGGCGGAGACTTAATTCCACGTCTAATTGACGAAATCCCAATTATTGCACTAGCTGCCACACAGGCAGAAGGGATTACCGTTATTAAAGATGCTGCAGAGTTAAAAGTCAAAGAAACAAATCGTATTGATACGGTAGTGAATGAGTTAACCAAAATGGGAGCTAACATTGAAGCAACGGAAGATGGAATGATTATTCACGGAGGTACAAAACTTCATGGAGCAAATGTAAACAGCCACGGAGATCACCGTATCGGCATGATGCTTGCTGTTGCCTCTTGTATTGCAGAAGGGGAAACAATTATTGAAAATCGTGACGCGGTATCCGTTTCATACCCGCAGTTTTTTGCTCACTTAGAGTCTTTACAGCAGTAAATTCCCTTATTATGTTAAAATAGCAGTTTGAAAGTTGTAAGGAATTTATAAAATTAAAACCAATGACTCTATATTTCGCCGGAGAAATCCGATATAATCATTACAACACCTCTAGTATTAAATAGAATTTGGTGAATGATTATGTTTTTGATGATTGTCTACATCGGGGCCATTTTATTTTTTATAAAAATGTTTATGGATCGAGATTTTATTTGGTTTTTGTTTCTATTGCCATTTTTGATGTTTGTTATGTTTTTTGAAACAGACTATCTTGATCATGTCCCTGAATCTGGAAGGTTAATTATCTTTACGTTTTCTTTTTTAGTCATTTATGCAATGGTTTTAGTGTATAATCGATACTTTAGAAAAGAAGGATGTAAAGAGTAAATTCAAATGTGAATCCATTGATAATGATAAAAAAAGCATGCCCTACGGCGTGCTTTTTTTATCGCTTGAATTGACATCCACTGGTGTAAGCGGCTTTTTAGCAGGGCCTTCTACCACAGATCCGTCGTAAGAAAAACGAGAACCGTGACAAGGACAGTCCCACGTGCGGTCACCGGCGTTCCAATTTACTTCACATCCTAAGTGCGTGCATGTAGTATCGACGCAGTGAAGCTTCCCTTGAGGATCTTTATACGCCCCCGTACGTTTGCTGTTTACATATACGACCGACCCTTCATCATTTTGAAGCTGATCGAGTCCTTTTTCAGGCATTGAAAACTTACCGGTAATAAAGTGTTCAGCCACATCAAGATTTTGACGAAAGAAATGCTTAAGGCTAGGATCCGCATAAAAACGAGATGGATGATACAACTCTGCATAGGGGTTGTCTTTCCCGGTTATTGCATCCCGGATAATATGTGCTGCAATGGTGCTATGAGTCATGCCCCATTTTTTAAATCCGGTAGCAATAAAGATATTTGGCTTGCTTTCTTTAAGGGGCCCGATATATGGAATTTTATCAAGCGTAAATAAATCTTGTGCAGACCATTTATAACGAAAATGTTGGACAGTAAAATTTTCTTCGGCGAACCTCTGAAGGGACTCATAGTGGAACATAGTATTAATTCCTTGTCCAGCTTTGTGGCCTTCTCCGCCAATTAAGATGAGTTCTTCTCCGTCAACTTTTGTTGAACGCAGCGAATGAGTAGGCTGATCAGCACTTAAATACATGCCTCCAGGGTAAGCTTGTTCAACTTTTGCTGCTAACACATACGAACGTTTGGCATACATGCGCGTATAGTAAAAGCCCGCTCCATCATAAAATGGAAAGTGTGAACACGCCACTACATATTTGCAAGAAATGCGATGTCCGTCTCTTGTGACAACGGTGGGCGACGTGCTTTCTTCTACATCCGTTGCTACGGTGTTTTCAAAAATCAATCCGCCGCTTTCTGTGAATTTTTTTACTAAATGAAGCAGATATTTTAACGGATGAAACTGAGCTTGATCTTTCATAATAGCTGCTGCTCTAATATCAAAACTAAAAGGAAGCTCTGTTGCAAATTCACATGGAATATGTAATCGCTGATAGGCTCGAAATTCTTTACGAACTCGATGGTCAAACTCCAGCGTTTCTCCGTATAAGTAAGCATCTTGTACTGAAAAATCACAGTCAATGTTTTCCGTTTGAATTAAGTTTTTCATAAACTGAAGAGCTTGTTCGTTTGCTTTATAATACAGCAGCGTTTTTTCTTCGCCAATGTGTGAAAGCAGTTCATCGTAGATAACGTCATGCTGAGCTGTAATCTTTGCTGTTGTGTGACCGGTTGTACCATTTAAAATATTATCAGCTTCAATTAACGCCACGTTCAGTCCTTCTTTTTGTAATAAATAAGCCGTTGTAATACCGCTAATACCGCCTCCTACTACTACAACATCAACTTTTCGATTTTCTGAAAGAGATGGGTATGTTGGAAACTTTAAATGATCGCGCCAGTAGGGCTCAGTATCCTTTGGGATATTTGCCAATTTATTCACCTCCATATGATAAGTCTTATTTTTACCATAGTTTTCTAAAAAATGTATGCAAAATAAAGGAATCTACTCTAATAGCACCTCTTGGCTATACCTGTTTAAAAAAAAGGAGGGGAAAAGAGTGATTACAATCAGCCTTTGTATGAATGTTGCGAACAAAGAAGAGGTTAATCCAAAACATTTGCTATTCAAGATGCTTCTTTTTCAACGTGGCTTCCACACCTGCACCTTGCCATTTGCTCCTATAGAATTGGTGAATAAAAAGCAGAGCATGAAATAATAAAAGGCTACAGATTGAAACATGCAGAGCAATAAATTCATATAAATGATAGGGAGCATCATATAATAAAAGTATAGATGCTTAATTCGGCAAAAGGTATGTAAACATCAAGGTCCAAATAAAAGGGCAAACGGCATGTTTGTCCTTTTTTCATGATTATAGTGACAATTTTCATATATAGTAATAAAGTATATATATAGCAAAAAAATCCCAATTTTAAAGAATATAAAAAACGGCTTAAAACCAAAACAAGTTGTACTCTTAGAGTATGTAGAACGTGCAAAAAAACGAAATAATATGTAGTATTGTAATACAGGACGTAATTGGGAAGAAAAATGAAAACGTTGACAAAAAGAGGAGGGGTACCATGTTGGGTTCACTACCTAATGTTATAAATACGTCAACGCTCGTGTCTTCAAGTGAACAACAAGAAGCGTCATCTGAATCATTTAAAACATATACTCATAAAGGAAAAAAATTCAAGGTTTATTTACCTAAATCCTATCATATTTTGAAATCTTACCCACTAATGGTTATGCTGCATGGATGTACACAAAATGCAGATGATTTTGCGATAGGCACGCAAATGAATGAGCTCGCCGACGAAAAGGAATTTATTGTCGTATATCCACAGCAGTCTTCTAACTCAAATATGAATAAATGCTGGAACTGGTTTGAACCGCTTCATCAAATTAGAGGATTTGGCGAGCCAGCGATTATTGCAGGGATTGTAAAAAAAGTCCAAAACATGCACTTTATTCAGAAAAATAAAGTGTTTGTTGCCGGTCTGTCAGCAGGAGGAGCCATGAGCATCGTCATGGGGGTAACGTATCCAGAACTGTTTGCTGGCATAGGTGTGTCAGCAGGTATCGAATATCAGGCGGCTCTTAACGTATTTAATGCGTATTCCGTCATGGCCAGTAAAGGTCCTTCCCCCGTTAAACAAGGAAGAATTGCTTATCAGCAAATGGGAAAACGGGCAAAGCCACTGCCGCTCATTGTATTTCATGGTAACGCCGATTCGACGGTAAATGTAGCCAATGCAGATCAAGTGGTTCACCAGTGGATTACAACGAATAATCTTGCTTATAACGGAAAAATAGATGGATGGATTCAGAATAGCCCGGTTAAAACGAGAGAAGAAAAAATCCTCTTTGGACGGGATTATACAACGTATCGCTACGAAAGCAGTAAGGGAGAATTGGCTATTGATAAATATATTATCAATGGAATGGGGCATGCATGGTCAGGAGGGAATTCAGCGGGCAGCTATACGGATCCTAAAGGCCCCAATGCTAGCCGAATCATGTGGGACTTTTTCATGAGTCAAAAAGTATAAACAGAGCATATAATGAGGTTCAGTTGCGTTCTTATCGCAGAGAAGAAGAGCTGAAAGTAGCTCTTCCGGCCCTTATTAGTATAAAGCAGCAGCTGCAGGAGCAATCATTTTAACTAGACGTTTTTTTCTAAAAATTAGGATTTGATTATTTAGAAAACGGGTACTGTAATAAAGAAATATGAAGCCGAAATTACATAGCTTAGGATTGACAGCTTATAGTTGTAAATGTAAGATAACTGCGAGCTGCATTTTGTATGATTAAAACATTAAAATAAGCCGAAAATTGAACAAATAAATAGAAATTGTAAGATGAGCGGGTAAGGAAAAGGAGATTAAAAAATGAATATTGCATTTTTCTTAGTACCAAAAAGTGATGTTGTAACATTAAATATTCACTCCACATTAAGACAGGCTCTTGAAAAAATGGAGTATCATCGCTATTCTACAGTTCCACTGGTTGATGATGATGGTAAATATGTGGGCGTTCTTACTGAAGGAGATCTTCTTTGGAAGTTAAAAAGCCTAGGAGACTATCGCTTTCAAGATACGGAAAATATTAAATTAACAGAGATTGACCGCTATCAAGATTATAACCCAATTGCTATATATGATGAAGTTCAAAACATCCTTTCAAAGGCAATTGACCAAAATTTTGTGCCTGTAACGGATGATCAAGGCGTATTTATTGGAATTGTGAGAAGAAGAGAAATTCTAGAGTTTTATGCAGAAAGCGCAAGTAAAGTGAAAAATCAAATATAAAAAAGCCATCTCTAGATGGCTTTTTTTCTTGTCTTATCTTCCCCGTACATACTCCTAAAAACAGGCTTAGGTCATGGCCCACAGCAATGCACTTCCTTGTACTAGTTTACATAATCTATTTATATATAGGTATAAAATTGCCTATATAAATCTTATTTATAGATAAGGATGGTTTATGTGAGTTACAACAACAAAAAGAACTGTTGCTGGTGTTCTAATCAGTATTATTACAAAACTTCTGGTTATGATCCAAGAAGTAGCCATGAAGGTAAATGCTGTCATAACGATTATAAGCATAACGATCATTGTCCTAAACATGATGATGATCATCGTTCAGGTCATAAAAAATGTCATCATGGCGGGGGTCACGGTGGCGATCATGGCGGTAACCACGGTGGAGGGCATGACGGCAACCACGGCGGACATCACGGCGGTAACCACGATGGAGGGCATCACGATGGTCACCACAGTGGCTGTCATCACGGCGGACATCACGGCGGTTGTAAAAAACGTCATTGCTGCAAAAGACGTAACTGCTGCTGGGGCTGGGTTTTTTAATACAGGAGCTTTAAAGCAACAGAAAGAACTCAAGAAATTGAGTTCTTTTTTTGTAAGTTGAAACTTATAAACGGTATACTTCGTATATATAGTAAGAGCATTTTGGAGGAGGAAAAAAATGTTTAAAAAAATGTTTGCTAAAATGGGAGTTGGAGCTGCCAAAGTAGATTTACGATTAAATGAAACGGCCTATACGCTCGGTCATGTGATTGAAGGAGCTATTGTCATCCAAGGCGGAAACGTTCAGCAACATATTAATTTAATTGATGTTGAATTTTGGCTTGAAGTTCAAATGAAAAGCGGTCAAATGCATACACATCGTGTGGAAAGCCTGCGCGCAGCTTCTTCATTTACAATTAATGAAGGTGAGAAAAAGGAAATTCCATTTACATATCATTTACCTTTGGATCTTCCAATCTCTGCGAGCAACGTTAGCTATTTCTTTAAGACACACTTAGATATTGAAGGGGGAGTTGACTCAACAGACCGGGACCCTGTGCGCATTAAAGCACCAAAAAGCTTATATCAGCTAGTAGAGGGCTTTGAAGCACTTGGGTTTAGAGAAAAACACCATTCAGGAAAATTTAACGGATACAAACAAGAATTTGCATTTTTTCCTACAGACTTCTTAAAGGGATATGTAAATGAGGTTGAGTTTGAGGTAGCCATTGAACGAGAAGGTATACGAGTGTTATTGGAGCTAGATTTGCCTTCTTTCGGCCGGGAGAGGGAAATAAAAAACGAACTCTTTTTTACAAATGATGAACTAAGCCATCCATCCACTATCGCTCGTTTGCTGGAAGAAGCGATGGAAGAGATGATGGAAAATCCTCGAGACTATGAATATTATAAGCCTTCTCACTATGATCAGCATTCACATCATCCACGTATGAGCGGGTTAGGAGGAGCAATGGGAGGCTTTGCAGCCGGTATGTTAGGCGGGCTGCTCATTGAGAATTTGATCGATGATATGTTTGAAGACTCGGCGCTTGGTGAAATTGGAGAAGATATTGAAGAAGCCGGGGAGGATCTGTTGGATGGAGACTTTTTTGATGGAGGAGACGATTGGTAAAAGGGATTTTGAATAACTAAAAAGGATGATTAATGATGATCATCCTTTTTTTCTTTCTTCTTTCTTTTTTTTACTTCTATATACTTAATGTGAAAATCTTCTATAATCAAAACTTTAAAGTAAAATTGCTCATGCTGAATGATATCATTTTTGGTCACATCAAACTTTTCGGTTAACACCCACCCGGCAATGGTATCTACTTCTTCGTCGCTAATATCCGTGCCGAGTAAATCATTTACTTGGCTAATGAGCATTTTTCCGTCAAGAATGTAGTGATCGTCTTTAATTTTTTGTACATAAGGAATTTCGTCCGTGTCAAACTCATCTCGAATTTCTCCCACAATTTCTTCAATAATGTCTTCTACTGTCACAAGCCCCGCGGTTCCACCATACTCATCAAAAAGAATAGCCATTTGAATGCGTTCTTTTTGCATCTTTACGAGCAAGTCATGAATAGGTACGGTTTCAATTACTTTAAAAATAGGCTTGACATATGATTCTAACGTATTGGTGCCGTCTTTTTCGTTAAATACAATATCATTATAAATTTCTTTAATATTAACGAGACCAATTATCTTATCTTTATCCCCATCTTCAACAATTGGATAGCGGGTATATTTTTCGACATTTGCAATTTGCAAAAAAACCTCTACCACGTCATCTTTAGAAGCACTTACAATTTCCGTTCGCGGGACCATTACTTCTTTAGCTAAACGGTCATCAAAATCAAAAATTTTGCTCATATATCGATATTCGGACTGATTAATTTCACCGCCTTCAAAGCTTTCAGATAACAAAATGCGAAGTTCTTCTTCACTATGAGCAGCTTCATTTTCCGAAATCATCGTTATACCAAATATCTTGGTCAACATACGAGCTGAGCCGTTTAATATTTTAATGAACGGATACATAAGTTTGTAAAACACGATAATCGGTTTTGCAAAGTTCAGCGTAATTTGTTCAGCCATTTGAATAGCAAACGTTTTAGGAGCTAATTCTCCTAAGACAACATGTAAAAAGGTAATAACAACAAATGCAATGACAAAAGATAAAATACCAGCAAGCGGCTCATTCGTATGGAAGGTAGTAAAAAGAGGATGAAGCAACCGATCTAGCGTCGGTTCACCAAGCCAACCAAGCCCGAGAGCTGTGATGGTGATACCAAGCTGACAAGCGGATAGATATTCATCTAAATGCGTAATAACATGTTTGGCAGATACGGCTTTTTTATTTCCTTCTTCTAGAAGCTGGTTGATTTTTGAACTCCTTACTTTTACAATAGCGAATTCTGTCGCTACAAAAAAAGCAGTTAATGCAATCAAAACTGCGACTAATAGTAATTTTACGGCGATCATCAAAGTCACCACCTTGTACGTAAATGTATATCTTAAGTGTTAGCCAAAGTGGAGAAAACATGTATTAAATCGGGAAAAGAAAAACGCACATAAAAAAACTGCTTCTATCTTTAAAAAGAAAAAGAAGCAGTTTATTATGTTACATGTTCATTTAGGGGAATTAATCTTAACTTTACCATCATGGTCTATCACATATCGGTTCTACAGTTCAACTGACTTTTAGCAAACGTATTGCGAGCGTGTTATGACACCTCCTTTAACTGTAATCCGAGTATATATGATGCATCTCTCACTCCTTTCTATTAGTTAACTGTATTATAATACATAATTAATCAAAATACTACAAATATTCAGAAAATAATCCAAAATGCATAGTTTTTTGTCATTTTCTGAAATATATACGCAAAAGAGATTGAGACACAACTATATCAATCGAATCTAAAGGGGAACAAATTGGATAAATGGTCGAGTATGGATCGCTTGTTCCACCGCTGTTGATTTCCGTGCATGACTTCACTTCCCGCAGGAGTCTTCGCCTTTCCCTCCAATCAACAGCTAGAATCAACTCTAAACATAACCTATATTCACCATACTAATGAAAAGATCCGAACGATGAATCGTTCGGATCTTCCTTTAGTTAAAATACGTTTGCCCCAGCCTCTTTGTAATTAATGCAGCTTATGGTTATTAGGCATCTGAGGAGAGGCAGTAGCTTTTGCGAAACTTGTGATCATTTGCTGCATATCTTCTTTTGCAAGCTGCGGCACTTGATAATAATGATGTTTGTTTTGATAAAGAGAAATTTCATAAGCCATTTCAATCCAATTAGGAACACTGTCTCCGAATATTCGGCGAACAACAGGATTAGTTATTTCTAAAGCTGTCATAGTTAAAAGAGATGCTTGAGACTTGACTAGACCCAGCATATGACCTGAAATTCCTTTTTCATTAATTTCCTCAACGGACTGATTCGGCTTTTTAGGCTGCGAAGGCTTTAAGCCATAAACAAAGGTATGAGACTGCTTCATGTTATATACATGTGTAGAACCGGCCGGCTTTTGGCCAGTAGAAAAAGCTTCTACGATTAAATTATATTCATTTAAAATAAACTGATATTGCCGATCAATAATATCAAGCAGCTCTTGTTCTTTTACATATTGCCTAAACATCATAAACTGATCCATTACATTGATCGAGCCGGCAAGTGTTTCATGAACGTCAAATAGCTCATGCCCTCCATGGTTCAATTGAGGGGGGATAGCTCCAGTTTGCATGTTTGTAGGAAGTTCGTGATTATTCATACTAAGTCCTCCTTAAAATCGGTATCGACTATAGTCTTTAAACTTCTTCAAGTTTTATACTCAAACTTGATTTATTCATAAAATGTTGCTCTACATAACTTAATTTACCTCTAGTTAGTTAATTAAAGGGTAAAAGTGAAAGGGTTTTATAAAAAAAAAGCGAATATCAATAACAATTCACGATCTATAGATAGGGGAATCAAAAAACATGAATGAGCTGCTGTCATACTCAAGTGAATTAAAACATGAAGCAAATCAACTGGTGGTATCCAACCGTTTATTTAATTTGTTAAGAGAGTACGGTTGCCCGCTCTCAGGGGAGAGTTTTGAGTTAAATGTCATGACAAATCGCATCATTAATTTTTACGTAGGAAATGATGAAATGGATGAAGAATCTATTTTTCACATGGGGTATCAGCTTACAAAGCGTTTTCAACCTTATAAGATGATATTTGCTAATGAAAAAGGTAAGTATCAGTGGAGTGTGTATATGATTCAGAAGGGTGAAGAGTGGAAGCTTGATATTTCCGTGCTTCCAGAAAATATCGTGAAGGGCAAAGTTGAGAAACAAGTATTATTAAAATCACTTCTCACTGAAAAGAAGCGGGAATGTATTTTATTTTTCAAGCAGCAAAGCGGATATAATCGCTACTATACGAGTGATCATGTCTATAAGGCTGTGCTAGAAGATGACATTTACGATGATATGTCTTTTTTTATGTGGCTGCAAAAACAAAAAAAAGGAAATCAACAAACGTAAAAAAAGAGCCGATTGGGCTCTTTTTATGCATGTACGGATGTTTTTACAGGTAAAGCAGCTTTTAGCATCCAAATATGTTTTTCAATGTTGCCAATTGTTCCAATGAATAAGTCAGCTGTTACGTGATCATGTGCTGCTTCAGCTTTTTCAACTGCATTCTTTAGGTTTTTAACAAGTAGCGTATAGTCATTAATTAAGGTTTCTACCATTTCTTCACTCGTTTGCTCATTCCCATCTTCAGAAAGAGTAGCTGCTTGTAAAAATTGCTTCATCGTAGCAATTGGGCTTCCTCCAATGGCTAGTAATCGTTCTGCATATTCATCTATATAGTCCGCCGTCTCATTATAGAATTCTTCAAATTTTTCATGAAGCGTAAAAAATTGAGGCCCTTTTACATACCAGTGAAAGCGATTTAGCTTTGTATATAATACGTTAAAATCGGCAATTTGTTGGTTCAATACGTTTTCTAAATTCATAGTTAATAGCCTCCTAATGAGTTGTTGTTATCTTATGTTTATATTATATCAAATATCAAATTAAAATCAATACTTATTTATAATTATTATTAAATAATAATCAGAATGCTTTTAAATTGCAGTTATTCTCTCTAAAAACTCTAAAGATATGATAGGATAGAGCAAGAGTATTGAAAGGAAGAAGGGGTAGTCATGCATATTACACCAGAAGCAAAACAATTAATTAACAATATACTTGAAGAGCAGGAGATAACAGGAATTCGCTTGTATTTCAAAGGAATTAGCTGTGAAATCCCTAACATTGGGTTAGCTTTTGAAGAGCCTTTTGAAAATGATGAAATGTATGAAGTCGACGGAGTACAAGTAGCAATGGAAGCTTCTATTGTGCCTTATACAAATGAATTAATGTTAGATGTCCATACAACGCCGTACGGCCCAGGTTTAGCATTAGTTGGAGCTAAAGAAGCTGAGTAAAAAATTTATGTAAGAGAAGCTAACAGGTTTGTTGTTTGTTTTGGTAAACCTTGGTTTACTTAATTCAAACGTTAGTGAAATGGAGGGGGACCTATGCTTCTTTCTCATCATGTAACGGTTGAACAAAGACAGCAAATCAAACGCTTTAAACAGCAAATACAAGACGCAAAAACGCTAGATGAGCGCCGTTTGTATCAAGCCCAGCTAAATAAATTTGTTGAGCGCCTATTTATTGAGAATCGCTTGCAGCGCAGCGGCGAACAATAAAAAACACCTAGAAAAGAAGCCTTCAAAGAAGGTTTCTTTTCTAGGTGTTTTTTATACTTTTACACCTTGTAATTATTCATTTTCTTATATATCGCCCTTTATCTATTTGAAATTCGGTTTTCTGTATGAATATAGCACTAAAAACGTGTAAGTGACTGTTAAATGAAAGCGCTTTCTGTTATAGTGAAGGTATAGAATTGTACTTGTTCACCTACAATGTTCATAAGGAGTGGTTTGTATGATTGAAAGAGGAAACTTCTTAATTGGTTTAGCGTGGGGAACATCTTTGAGCATACCTTTATGGATCGCCTTCTTTGGCTGGATAAAATTAGTTTGGCGCTTGCTTTAAATAAATAAAAACAAAAAAGTGAAAAACTTCAGTGGATATGCGCTGAAGTTTTTTTAAATAGTATAAATAGGTATTAAGAACTATTAAATAAATTGTATTTTTAAACGATAAGTAAATAAGACTACTAAAATATTATTTTTGGTTTTTTTAGGATTCTAATGTTTTAGGTCTTATTGCATAATAGAAAGCGGGAGTACAAATTGAAAAGCTATCGTTTAGTAAGTTTCTCTACCTTATGTATCTGTCTATTCGTTTTATTCATTTCACCTTTTCAAGACACATCTAGTGCATCAACTGATAAATATCAAAATTTCAAGCAGCTCTCACAGCACGAGTCTTCAGCTAGCTATAAAGTGACGACTAAAGAAGCGAAAAGCCCTGTCCTTATCTTTGCTCCACACGGTGGAGGAATTGAAGGCGGGACAAGCGAAATTGCCAAAGAGCTTAGCAAACAAAATGCTCTTTACCTATTCGAATCGTTAAAATCGAAAGGCTCGCGAGATCTGCACCTCACAAGCACTCATTTTGATGAGCCCACAGCGCGTAAGATGGTAAGCATGTATGATAATGTTTTATCTCTTCACGGGTATTCTGGGAATGAAAAACATATTTTTGTGGGGGGAACTGATCGGGAACGTGCAAAAAAATTAACGCAATTATTAAATCAAAATGGATTTCCCGCGGAACTGATTACAAAAGGGCACGATGAGATTGCAGGCATTAACCCTAAAAATATTGCAAATAAAAATCGTACCGGCAAAAGTATTCAATTAGAGATTAGCCAACCGCTGCGAAGTGCTATGTTTCATTCATTCACTTCACAAGGAAGAGCTTCGTCTAAAACTCAAACTTTTTATAAGTTTACAAATGTGCTTTCTACGTTTGTTTCCACTTCTTACTGATTTAAAAAAAGAATGCTTTCACAAGCATTCTTTTTTTATAAACTAGTTTTCCTATTCATGACTTATAATAGGTTTCCAGTTAAAAGCTTTTACATCTTGAACAGAAGGCTTTCTCACGTGCTGTAAGCTTTCCTTATTACATGCTCCATAAACTATAAAATTTTGCTGAGCTTCTATTAAAGAAATAGAGTTGGCTCCTAGTTCATTGGCATTCAGCTTTTGATACGGATCGTCTTCCCAAAAACATATCTCACAAATATCATAGTCACCATCACTGTCTAACGATTGATAACCGCAGCAAGGGCACGTATACTTTTTCATTGTTCCTATCCTTTCTGTATGGGATTTTAAGCTAGAAAAAAGTCAGCCATCTTATTTAACTATTTTACTATATTCAAAGGTAACCTGAAAGAATATTCAAAAAAATTACAGCAGCATATTTCCTAGGATTTGTGAACATTTTATAACGAATTGGTGATAGTTCTTGTGAGATTGAGTGAAAAAGGAGTACACTTACTAGGAAAATAGATCGTGTTCGGAAACGTCTACATAAAAACATTTTTGGATATGATGAATGAAAAAAGAAAAAAGAGATAGGGAGTCATAAATATGAAAAAAATAATAGGTTTACTTTTAGCATGCTTTTTAGCTGTCCCGACAGTTAGTTTTGCTCATACACATGTGCAAACAACAGTACCGGAAAATGGTGCAACTGTTACAGCTCCTCTAAAAGAAATTAAATTAACCTTTGAAACACCCATCGAGAAAATCAGTACTGTGACCATTACAAAAGATGGACAAAAAATTTCACTTGCATCGCAAAAAGTAGAGGGGCATGATTTAATAGCTTCTGTTGATCAGCCTCTTGAAAACGGATCTTACGCAGTAAACTGGGAAATTGTAGGGGAAGATGGTCATGTAATGAAAGATTCGATTGCTTTTAAAGTAGATGTGAAAGATGAAGCGAAAGAAGAGAATACTCAAGCAGCCGGAAAAGATAGTGAAAAAAAGCAAGGCGCCACGCAATCCGAACAGCACCAAAAAAGTGCAGCAGCAAATGATGAGAAAACAGAGAACAACGATTCTTCATCGTTTTTTGTTATCATGATTATTGCTATTGTAGTGGTGGTTGGCGCATTACTCTTAATCTTCAGAAAGAAAAAGGCTTAAAAAGATGAGTATTTTGTTGCCTGTTTTTGAGTGGTTCACATACGTAGCTCTTTCCTTATTATTAGGATTTGCCGTACTGCAATATGTGCCCCTTACAAAAAAGCCAACAATTTTATTATCAAAGCGATGGCTACTTGCAAGTGCAGCGGCTGTCGCTCTTTTTTCGGTTGGAAATTCGCTTGAGATTATTTTATCTTTTTCAAAAATAAGAGGGTTAGGTGAAACAGTTCGTCTTGTATTATTGGAAACAAGAACGGGACACGCCTGGATCTTTGTTGTACTGATTGCTATTTTATGTATGGTTGCTGTTTCAATAGAGAGCCACCCCCATATGTATACATTACTTACTGTAGCCTTAGTGGGAGGAATCGCCTACGCAAGTCACGCAGCATCCGCTTCTGTGCTTAGCGGCATGTTGTCTCATTCCCTTCATATTTTAGCAGTTGGACTGTGGGGAGGAGTGGTTCTGATTGTTGCCGCTTTTTCAAAAGAAACCTCCAATTGGAAAAGTTTCTTAAGCTGGTTTACTCCTTTTGCGATCGCTTGTTTTGTGCTTCTTTCATTAAGTGGGTTCATTTCGATGGTTATTATCATGGGGCTGTCCAACTATGTAAATTCATGGGCTACAGATTACGGGCAATCTCTTTTGTTAAAGCATATTACGATTATTCCGCTGCTTGCATTTGCCGTCATCAATGGCTTTCTTATGAAAAAAGCGATAAAACATCCAGAATATAAGCCCGTGATGTGGATTCGAGCAGAAAGCATTATTTTGCTTATCATTTTTTTATTTACAGCTATCATGGTAACGCAATCGCCGCCAACTAATATAAGTCATATGGCAATGGATTCATCGATTCTTCCTTTTATCTATGGGAAACAAGTGACGCTGCCTCTAACGTTTCACGTAACGATTGTAGGAATCCTATTCTTATTTGTTGCACTGCTGTTTTTTGTGTATTTACTTGTTTGTTTTTACAAAAAGACAGTATGGCTCAGCGTATTAAGTGCGGGTTTGTTTGTGTTTGCTTTTTATATTGCGATGATGACAAGTATTCAAGTCTAAAAACAGTGAGAAATATCTCACTGTTTTTTTATTAGCCATTAAAAGTAGTGTTATCTCTCGGGCCATTTCTCGGAGAAGGGGGCATCGGCATTTGGGAACTAGAACCGGAGCCGGATGTAGAGCCGCTTGGAGGCGATATATTTCCTGCGTTTCCAAAAATAACGATCCCGCCAGAAATTGTGCCAATAGAAATAGATTTAATATAAACAGACATCCTTATTCAACCTCTCATCTAGTAAAAGAATTCAGTGTACCACAGTATATGACCAGCTTGTCATTTTTGTATAGACGAGTTTAAAAAATAGGTAAAAGCTTAGAAGTTCAGGTTGAGAAAGGAAATGGTGTAAAATAAGATAGAACTTTGAAGGTAAAGTGTTGATATCACCTATTAAAAGAAGTAGAAAGGAACTAAGATGAATACGCAAAAAGGAATTCATTTTTCATTTAAAAAATTATGGTTGCTAACGAACCCTCCGACAGGAAAGCTACTCATTTCGTTCATACTGGCCTTAATTAATACCGGAGCGTCGCTTTCTATTCCTCTTGTCATTAAAGAAGTGATGGAGAAAATTGCAGTAGGCGTCTCACCGCAGCTTATAGCAGGACTCCTTGGTTTATTTGCTGCTCAAATGGCAACAAGCGCAGTATCTCTTTATCTCCTTGCTCAAGTAGGCCAAGGTGTTGTAAAAGAACTCAGACATAAAGTGTGGAACAAGCTCATAAAGCTTCCGGTTTCATTTTACGACCAAAATCGTTCCGGTGAAATGGTAAGCCGCATTACAAATGATACAACCATTGTGATGAACTTATTGTCAACAGAAATGATTGACTTTGTTAAAAATATTTTATCTATTATCGTTGCCATTGTTATTTTATTTACGCTTGATGTACCCATGACGCTCATTTTATTAGCGGTTATTCCCGTTATGTTTGTACTGGTTATGCCGCTAGCGAGAAAAATACATAAAATTTCACGTGAGCAGCAGGATAAAATGTCCAAGCTTACAGCTTTTTTAGCTCAAATGCTGAGTGAAATCCGCTTGATTAAAGTATCCGGTTCAGAGAAAAAAGAAGTTGATTCCGGCTTACAATCGTTTCAGTCACTCTACCTCTTCGGTGTAAAGAGAGCTAAAATTGAAGCTATCATTACACCGATTATTAGCACGGTGATGACCGCTGTTATGATTGCCATCGTCGGGTTTGGTGCATACCGGGTGAGTGAGGGATTTATCACTGCAGGAGAGCTGGTGGCTTTTGTTCTTTACCTTTTTCAAATTATGGTTCCGGTTGGTTCACTTACCCGATTTGTTACGAGCTTTCAGCAAACTAAAGGAGCTTCAGAAAGAATCTTTGATATATTAGCTGAGAAAGAAGAGAACTATGAAAATGGAGAAGTGCTTGAACAGGTAGGGAGTTTAAGGTTCGATAAAGTTGCTTTTCAATATGAAGATAAACCCGTATTGCAGGAAGTTTCATTTTCTGCTAAAAAAGGAGAAGTTACCGCTTTTGTTGGACCTAGCGGAGCTGGAAAATCTACTGTTTTTTCTCTTATCGAACGCTTTTATGAGCCTTCATCGGGTCACATATTCTTGGATGGAACAGACAGTCAAAACGTCAACTTACGTTCGTGGCGTCACCTATTTAGCTATGTTCAGCAAGATTCTCCGATTTTAGCAGGAACAATTCGAGAAAATCTCATTTACGGATTAGAGCGGCATGTGACGGATGAAGAAATAGAAGAAGCAGCAAAGTTAGCGAATGCTCATCATTTCATTCAGTCCTTTGAAGCTCAATATGAAACAATGATTGGAGAAAGAGGTATTAATCTCTCAGGAGGACAGCGACAGCGTATTGCAATTGCCCGAGCGCTGTTACGAAATCCTCAGTTTTTATTACTGGACGAAGCGACAGCTAGCTTGGACTCCGAGTCAGAAAAGCTTGTGCAAGAGTCATTGGAGACAGTAATGAAAGAACGCACATCACTCGTCATTGCCCATCGTCTATCTACGGTCATTAATGCAGACCAAATTGTTGTAATAGAAGAAGGGCAAGTTACAGGAAGCGGAACGCATAAAGAGCTGTTAGCCTCTCATTCTTTTTACCAGCGTTTGGTAGAGCAGCAGTTTCAAACATCCCTATAGAACAAACAAAAAAAGACTGCTTTCGAGCAGTCTTTTTTTAGTTTATTTATTTAGCTTTTTAACTAATTCATCACCCATTAACTCAGAAGAAAAAGGATCTCGGCTTGTGACAATTTGATCATTTGCCCAAACAGCATATGCTTTTTTATCCATCTCAGGGATGTAATTAGCCACTTCACGAAGTTCTTGTTCTAAACTGTATGGTAAAAAGGGAAGTACTTCTTCCGGTTCGATTTCATCAGGATAACCGGTTACGTCTAGTCCTTTAATTAACAGTTCATCATCGGATCCTTTCAAGAAAGCAAACACAGAAGGTCCGTGACACTCAGCTGCTAAAATACCTCCGTTGTCGTACACTTTGTTCATAAGTGCATGCAAGTCCACATTTTTTGCTAAGTCAAACATAGCGCCGTGGCCGCCTACTACTAAGATAACGTCATAGTTCCCAGCATCTACTTCTTCAAGTTTCATTGTCTGATCCGCTCTTCCTGACTCATATAATTTCTTATACGTTCCGTCTGGATCAAAGTCTTCTGAAATACTTCGGACGTCTAGTTCCGGCTTACCTCCAAAAGGTGAGGCTAAGTCAACGGTGTGTCCTGCGTTCTCAAGCTTTTGCAGCGGAGCAAATAATTCTTCTGCCCACCAACCTGTGTGATAATCTTTCTCTTCGTATCCGCTTGATAATACAGCTAACACTCTTGCCATGTTTATACCTCCTAAATGATGTAAAACGTATAGTGATACATATCATGTATTCATTGTGAACTGTACCCTATATAAAAAAACTTTAAACAATGGCAAGTTATGAAAAGGTAGCGTGAATCATAAACAAAACCAAAAAAGAGATAGCAAATTTAAGATGCCACTTTTTATCTGTACGCTTATAGCACTTCACGCCCATCACGAGCAGACAAGCTAGAACAGCCATCGTGATAATTCCTGAAAAGTACGTAAAATTTGCTTGAAATCCTTTTATCAAAGCCATATAACCATGTAAAATAATCAAAGCAGTTGATATAAGGGCAACGGGAACGTGCCACTGACGAACGTACTTGGCTAAAAACTGAATAAGCGGTTTTAACTCAAACTTTCCTTTTTTAATTTGCGATATCGGTTTCCATTTTAATAATAAAAAGATAGGATAAATAGCTAAAGCTGCAAAGAAACCAATTCGTGCGATAGAACCAAGCTCTTTAAAATTCCCTTCGTATATTTTAGAATCAAGCGGAAGGGAATGTTTATAAATAGGGACGTAAATAAGCCCTGCTACAACTAGTAAAAAAGAGATAGTAAAGATAAAGATCACTTTTTTACGCTCACTTTTATTTTTGATTAACGTCTGTAGCCATGATTTTTTAGCTGGAGATTTAGCGGAATTCATTTTCTTCCTCCTTGGAAAAAACTAGTTAGTATCAGTATGAACTTTTTTTCTTAAAAAACCTTTAAAAATCCTTCTTTTTTAAAAAAATTCATTTTTTTCTTTGCAATACGCGTTATAGTTAAACAAAGGGTTTAAAAAGGAGATGAATACATGAAAAAAAGAATAAGTATATCTATAATCAGTCTTTGTTTACTTTTAACAGCCTGTGGTCAGGAACCTGCTCAAAGCACAAATGCTGAGCAGCCAAAACCGTTGGACGTATACCTTCAAGGCCCAGAGAAGTTACAGAAAAATGAAAACGGTATCTACAAAGCCGAAGTTACATATGGAGACGAAAAAGTAAAAAATGATGACGTTGAAATGATTGAATTTGAAATAGAGAAAAAAGATGGCGAAGGGAAAGGGAAGATGTTAAAGCCTAAACAAATAGGAAAAGGTGTATATGAGATACAAACATCTTTCTCTGAGCCTGGCACATATACCGTGCAGTCACATGTTTCTGCAAAAGGGACGCATAACATGCCTCTTATAACCGTTACGGTTAAATAAAAGAAGTCAAGGATGCTAATTCCTTGGCTTCTTTTCGTTTAGTATGTCCGTTAAATTCCCATTCTACAAGGGGAAAAGGTTATTTGGAATAGGATGATGTTTTCTATCATCAATTAAAGTAATGCACTGAGCCAGCTGTTCAATCCCTCGTTTGATCGTATTCTTATTTACTTGTGAGATGCTTAATCGGAGAAGCGTGTCTCGTTTATATTCTGGTAAAAAAAATCTAGAAGCATCATCAACATATATGTGCTGCTCGTTTAGCATGTGGACGATCTGTTTTGCTTTCACATGCTCAGGCAAACTAATGGATAAATAGAATCCTGAAGGCGGCTTAGAAAAATGTGTATGAGCGGGCAGCAGTGAATCACATGCTTCTACAAGAGTTTGCATTTTGGTATGGTATACCTCTTTTATCTTTTTAAGATGACTAGTAAACATGCCGCTTTTTAAATAAATTTCAAGAGCGCCTTGGGAAAGCGCTGAACTATTAAAATCTGAACTGAATTTATATCGTAAAAAGTTGCTATTCATTAACGAAGGAAGCACGATAGCAGCAATGCGTAACCCAGGAAGAAAAATTTTTGAAAAGCTTTTAATATAAATGACTCGTCCAGAAGGATTAAAAGAAAATAAAGGATCTGATTTTGCATCGGGATCAAGGTCGCCCAAAAAGTCATCCTCGACTATATATACATCGTATTTTTCGGCCAGCTCCACGATTTTTTTCTTCTCGAAATTTGTATAACAATGTCCAAGAGGATTATGGAATCTTGGAATAATATAGAAAAATTTTATGTCATTATTTCGAAAAATGTACTCCAAACGATCAAGATCAATCCCTTCCATCGATAGCTCGATCCCAAAAGTAGTAGCTTGGTGCAGGGTAAGAGACTCGATAAAACCGAAATAAGTGGGCTGTTCAATCAGGATATTATTTTTTCCATTTGGAAATGGCATAGAAACTAATAAGTGAAGAGCTTGCTGAGACCCAGATACAACAACTAACCTTTCAGCTTGAGTGAACACCTGTAGGCTCTGCAAGTGTTTCACTAACTGTACCCGCAATGAGTAAGAGCCTTGTTGATCAGAGTATGTAAAAAGCTCTTCTTTGTAGTGTTCAATTGCTTGGTTTATACAATGCTGAAATTCAAGATAAGGCATAACGTTTTTATCTGGACCAGCAGACAAGAAATCAATCACTTCATTTTCATTCGTCCTATGTTGAAATTCTGCCACAACGTAGTAGCCGCTTTTAGGAACAGAATAAATTAAATGCTCTTTTTCTAATTCGCTGTACGCTTTAATAACGGTATTCTTGCTGCACGAAAAATGGTGGGAGAGTCGGCGAACAGAAGGGAGTTTACCACCTGCAATAAGCGATCCATTTGCTAGGCCAAGCTTAATTTCTTCCATGATTTTTAGATATTTCAAACTCATAGGTCCTACTCCTTTAATTTGTACCCGTACAGTTAGGTAAAAGAATGATTTATTTTACTAGTTGTCCTGCGCTATCCTTTTAATTATATCAGAACTTTTTTTAGAAAAATGGTACAGTTCTGAAAAATAAAAAGACAGGGGTAGGGTAAGATGCAAAAAGAAACGAGAGAGAAAATCGGCTTATTGTTAGGGGTAGTAGGCGTTATCTGTTTTAGCTTAACCCTTCCTTCTACAAGTGTTGCAGTCGAGTATTTCGGAACGACAGTCGCCGGTTTAGGAAGAACAGCTATAGCTGCTATCTTAGTAGCTGTGATATTGATTGTACGAAAAGAAAAATTTCCTTCTCTTCGCCAATTTAAAAGTCTGCTGATCGTTGCTTTAGGCGCAGTTTTAGGGTTTCCTCTGCTCACTTCCTGGGCAATGAAATCATTGCCTGTTTCTCACGGAGCGGTTGAACTCGCTCTTTTACCATTAGCCACAGCCGGTTTTGCGATGTTTAGAGGAGGTGAACGTCCTTCTTTCAAATTCTGGATATCAAGCATGATTGGTTCTGCAGCTGTTATCGTGTATGCTCTTCACCTCGGATTTGGTCAACTGCAGTTTGCCGATGCCGCTCTACTAGCAGCGGTGCTGATACTTGGACTGAGCTACGCAGAAGGAGGGGTGTTAGCAAGAGAATTAGGCAGCTGGCAGGTAATTGCTTGGGCCATTATCATCGGTGCGCCATTTTTTATGATTCCAGTGGGACTAAGCATTACAGCTGAAATGCTTCATGCGCCTTTAAAAGCGTGGGTTAGTTTGATTTATCTATCAGTCGTGAGTCAATTTTTAGCATACGTTGCTTGGTACAGCGGGATGGCTATGGGGGGAATAGCCAGAGTTAGCCAGGTTCAATATTTGCAGCCATTTTTAATGATTCTGTTTGCAGCTCTATTTCTAGGCGAATCAATTACACTTTTTACTCTTGCTATAGCAATAATTGTTGTCTTTTCGGTTGTGCTAGGCAAAAACGCCTCGGTATCAAAAAAAGAAGTGCATCCCCAGAAAATGATGAATAAAGACGCTTAACTAATATGTAAATTTGTTACATTAAAACAGCATGCTCTATTTCCTTTAGCAATCGGCAGGTTCATTCAGTCTCCTGTTTTTCTATGTAAGTTTCAAGAGCCAAAAGATAAGAAATGAATGAATTTCCTATGTAAAAAAGGTATATAACGGTTTTTTTTCACATAGGTTGAACATTATACAAGAACTTGTACACCGAAAAAATACAATTAGACAAATAATTCGTATTGGGCTTGTCATATACATAGAGAGAAGAGGTAGTGATGAAAAAGGACGGGAGATAGAGGAGATAACGAGATGAACACTTTTTTGAAAGGAACGTTTATTCTAGCAGGTGCTGCCTTTGCAGGAGAGTTAATTGAATTTCTTGTAAATATGGTACTTGCTAGAGAATTAGGAAGGGAAGGCATGGGCATGTACATGACTGTTCTTCCTATCATTTTTCTTATTGCCACCGTAGCCAACTTAGAACTGCCTATTTCTATTTCTAAATTTCTTGCTGAACATCATCGCAAAGAACATCAGCATATGATGAAGCATGCCACCATTTTTGCGACTGCTGTGAGCTTGGGGATCTTTTTTATTACACTGGCCGTATTAGCAGCCTTTCCATTTTTCAGTCACTATCATCCTTACTTGAAATGGGTTGTACTATGTTTCATTCCGGTTGTTTCATTTTCAGCGGTGCTTCGTGGATATTTTACGGGTAAAAATAATATGACGACCATCGCTGTGTCTAATTTTATTCGCAAAGCCTTTCAGCTAACTATTTTATTTGTTGTTTTTCAAATGTTCGCTTTCACAGATGTTAAAATGTCTCTGTTTATTGCGATTTGTACACTGATTGGAACCGAAGCTGTTATTTTGCTTTATTTTTTTATCACGTATGTTACTCAGTTAAGTGTTTTATCAAGAGGGCACAGGCCTCTGCTTTCTCCAAGTGAGATTCGGAAAAAGCTGTTAGGCGTCTCACTTCCGACCACGGGACTGCGTTTATTTAATGCGGTATGTAATGCTATTCAGCCGTTTTTAATCAAACACGCGCTCGTTTTATCGGGCATGACGTTAACCGGGGCAACGCAGCATTTTGGTATGCTAACAGGGGTAGCGATGTCGATCGGCTTTTTTCCGGCTTTCTTTGCTCACTCTCTTTTAGTAGCACTCATACCTGCTGTATCTGAAGCTCATGCGAAAAATCAGGAAGAACAGCTTCAAAGACTTTTGACTCAAAGTATGCAAATGACATTTTTATATGGGATTCCGTCTATAGTGGCGATGTATTTCTTTGCTGAGCCGCTTACTAACTTGTTTTTTCATTCTACAGAAGCCGTGTACTATCTAAAGGCTTTATGGCCGTATTTTCTTTTTCACTTCTTTGCCGTCCCGCTTCAAGCTTATTTAATTGGACTCGGCTATGTAAAAGATGCTTTTTATCATACGATTTGGTCTCATATTGTCTCTTTTTCCCTGATGTTTTTCTTAGGATCACAAACAAATATTGGCATGCAGGGAATTATTATCGGGATGAACTGTGGCGTGGTTGTTTTGACCGTTCTGCATTATGTAACGATTTGCAAAGTCATTAACGTTTCCTTTTTTTCACTTAAGCATAAAACGCATTTATCTTAAAAAAACCTCCAACAGTGAAGTTGGAGGTTTTTTGGTTACCAGTTATTCATAATTGAGCTAAACAGTGTAGCAGGGTCTTGTCCGCCGCCGCCTGATAAGTATTTCGTTGTTTGCGTAGAATTAGCATTATCAAAGCCAGCGTGGATAGAAACGACTGCATCATCGGTATACCCGACAAACCAAGCATCTTTGACGTCGTTGGTTGTACCGGTTTTACCTGCAGCATCTCGTGAAGAACGAGCGTTAACACCTGTTCCATAGCTTTTTTCAATTACGTCTTGCAGCATGGATGTCATTGTATCCGCATTTTCTTCACTCATTACTCGCTCTGTCTGAATGTCTGGCTTTTTCACTTCACCGTCGCGCATCTCAATTTTTCGAATTGCGTACGGCTTAGTCATGACGCCTTTGTTAGCGAAGGTTGTATATCCTTGTGCTAACTGAAGGGGAGAGAACGTTGTCGTCGTTCCTCCAAGAGCAAGTCCTAATTTTGACTTATCGTCATCTTCAAGAGGAAGTCCAGCTTTTTCCATGAATTTTACGCTTGTATCAATACCAATTTGTTTTAAAAGCCAAACAGCTGGAACGTTAAGTGAACGAGTAAGTGCTTCACGCATTGTCACATGCTTTTGATATTCACCTTCTGCGTTTTTAGGGCTATATCCACCGCCAAAGTCTTGTCGTTCGTCACTTAAGAGTGAAGTTGGTGTATAATCTCCAGTTTCTAGTGCTGGACCGTATACGGCTAAAGGCTTAATAGCTGAACCAAGCTGATAGCCGCTTGTAGCACGGTTTAAGCCGTTTCGTTCATAGCTGCGTCCTCCATACATCGCTGAAATCCCGCCTGTTTTAGGGTTGACAGCTGAAATCCCAACCTCTACTTTGCTGTTGATGTCATCATCTCGGAACGTATGATTTGCTACAGAGTTATTAATCGATTCCTGTAAATTAGGATCTAAATCTGTATAGATGGCATAACCACCCTTATAAAGATCATCAGCAGATACGCCATATTGTTGAGCAGCTTCTTTAATTACATAATCAATAAATGCTTGATTTGAGTTCGGTTTTTTAACCGGAATACTAGGCTCGACTACGCGTTCGTTTAACGCTTGCTGATACTGAGTATCGCTAATAACGTTTTGGTCATGCATCAGTTTCAATACAACGTTTCGTCGGGCTGTTGCTTTTTCTGTACTATTGCTTGGTGAATACGTACTCGGCGCTTTTGGGAGTCCTGCTAAAAGCGCAGCTTCGCCTACGGTTAAATCTGATACAGGCTTATTAAAATAAATCTGAGAAGCTGCACCAATACCGTATACACCGCTTCCGAAATAAATTTGATTTAAATATAATTCCAAAATTTGATCTTTTGTAAATTGTCTTTCTAAGCCTAGTGATAGAAACATTTCATCTACTTTACGTTTAATGGTCTTATCACTAGATAAGTAAAGATTTCTTGCTAACTGCTGTGTAATGGTACTTGCGCCTTCAGCTTTACTCATTGTTACAATGTTCTTAAAAAGGGCGCGGCCAATACCTTGTAAATCAATCCCAAAATGCTTGTAAAAGCGACGGTCTTCCGTTGCAACAAACGCCATTTTTACATAATCGGGAATTTCATTGCTCGAAACATTTTGACGGGGAACGGTTTTATACAATTCGTCAATCTTACGGTCATTTTTGTCATAGACTACCGTACTTTGAACCGACTGCAGTTTCGAGTAAGATAAATCAGCCGTTTGCTGAAATTGCTTTAATACATAGGTAACTCCTAGCATTACAATTAAAACAACGACTAAAAAGGCTAAAATAAATTTCCTCATGTTGGTTCACTCCACTAAGTAATAATTCCATGTTCACACATAGCTACATTCTTCGTCTTTACAAGGTCGTTATGTAAAGAATGCTGAAGTTTGTTGACCCATTCAATCTTTTAACAAAGAGATGGGTGATAAAGTATTAACGTTTAAAAGCTGACGCGCTAAGTTTAATAAAGGCTATTATTCAAGTGCAGGTAAGTTTTTAGGGTATAAGATGATTGACATAAATAGCTCTTTACGCAGTTATTTTTTGCTTACTCGCAGATGCTTCGTTTTTTTATTAAACTGAAACAAAGTGAAATACAATCATCTGAACTTAGTTTACCCATAAATTTGTGTTTGTCAAATAAAGTCGTATAAAGCACCATTCGGGGCTTTGTTCCCCTTTATGAAAAACCAAGGGGGTATTTTACGTTCTGTTTCTCATAGAAAAAAGTTGTTATAACACGTATAAGAAATACGATTTAGTACGCTCGGGTATAAATGCTGATATCTGTTGAAAGTAACGAAATAAAGAAAAAATTAACTAATTTATCAGACTAGGGCACTTTTTATACGAAGGAGGACGGGCGAGTTTTAATTATTATCCACCTTTTGACGGGAGCACTTAGATAAAAGTGGAATATTTCTTTACCCGCTGTAAGTCAAACGAATTAAATACCTAGCTGCATATGAGCAATGGCCATATGAAGTTATTCAGTATTATGTGATACTGCCAGCAAAACATACAGGTATTTCTTTGACAGTAGTTCCTTTACAAATGCTTCGAAAGTTCTTATAATAAAATTATCTTTAATTCGAGATATTTAAAAGGAGTGGATATACGTGAAACATATTTTTAAAAAAGGAACGGACGAGACGAAACCGACTTTATTGCTGTTGCATGGTACAGGAGGTACAGAACAAGATCTGCTCCCTGTTGCAGATATGATTGATTCCTCTTGCTCCGTATTATCTGTAAGAGGAAATGTACTAGAAAACGGAATGCCCCGTTTCTTTAGACGTTTACAAGAAGGAATATTTGATATAGAAGATTTAATTGAACGTACAAAAGAACTTCATCAATTTTTAGATGAAGCGGCTGAAACATATTCATTCGACCGACACAATATCGTAGCTGTAGGCTACTCAAATGGTGCCAATATTGCAGGAAGTTTGCTGTTTCATTATGAGAATTCTTTAAAAGGGGCGGCTCTTCTTCATCCGATGGTTCCAAGAAGAGGAATTGAAGTGCCTAAGACCGACGCCTCTATCTTTATCGGCGCAGGTACAAACGATCCTATTTGCCCAGCATCAGAAACGGAAGAACTTTCTGCTCTTTTAGAAAAAGCCGGAGCGGACGTACAGGTCCATTGGGAATCATTTGGACATCAGTTAACACGAACAGAAATTGAAGCAGCTGAAAAATGGTATCGGTCAAAATTTTAATTTCAAAACTTTCCGCACTCGTGCGGGAAGTTTTTTTATTTTCAAAAAACAAGGACAGTTATCATACAAAAGATAGATATAAATGGTAAAAAGTACTTTTTTTACTGAATGAAGGGAAATTTTATGATATCATTTTATTTCCGGTATATCCTTGCAGAACAGCTATTTTTAGGTAAAGTATCAAATTATTTTAAAATTCCTGGCTTCTATCACAAAAAAATGAAACCAAAGTCTGAGTAAACCGTTATAATAAATGCAGGATTTAAATTCAAAAGGATGGTTAAAAGCATATGACTCGTTTTTTTATTGTTTTACTTTTCGTTCTAATGGTTATATGTGTATATACCATTATTTCGCAAACCCTTTACCGTCGCTATCATTCATCAGTCATAATAAAAGGGGCAAAAAAGCATAAAATAGCTATAACATTTGACGATGGGCCTCATCCTGTTTATACGCCAAAAATTTTGGACTTGTTCAAACTGCATGAAATGAAAGCTACTTTTTTTATTGTGGGAGAACTAGGGGAAAAACACCCGTCTATTTTAAACAGGATGATTGATGAAGGACATGAAGTAGCTATACATCATCATCGTCACGTGAGTGCATGGACGCAAACACCTTGGCAATTAAAAAGACAAATTCATCAATGTGCACAGGTTATAGAGAAAGTAACAAATCAAAAGCCGCTTTTTTATCGTCCGCCGTGGGGACATTTAAATATGAGCAGTTTATTAATGGCCAAGCCATATCACCTCGTGATCTGGACAGGAATCTTTCAGGATTGGACACTAAAAACAACGAAAACGGCATTAGTTCAAAAACTAATGCGTAAAGTAGAAGATGGAGCCATTTTTGTTTTACACGATAATGGAGATACCCCGGGAGCAGATGAAAAAGCACCTGAAATGACGATTGCGGCGTTAGAAGAATTTTTACCTTACTTAAAACAGCAAGGGTATGAAAGTATAACCATGCAGCAATTGATGAATCAATCGTAAATAGAGGAGCGAGCAGTGGACTTAACAATTATTTCTCAGTATATACATTCCTATGGTTATATTGTTATTTTACTTGTACTTTTTTGTGGGATCGTTGGAATTCCAGCGCCTGAAGAATCATTTTTAATATTATTAGGCATGTTTATTGCCAAACATCAGCTGAACTTATACGAATCATCTCTTTTTGCTTTTTTAGGCGTTATAACTGGAATGCTTACTGCTTACGGGCTAGGAAGGTATGCGGGAACCCCATTTTTTGATAAATACGGAAAATACGTAGGGTTAACCAAAGAGAAAATTGAAGCGGCAAGCGGCAGCTACCATAAATATGGGATATGGACCATTTTATTTGGTTTATATATTCCAGGCTTACGTCAAATTAGCCCATATATGGCAGGAATAAGTCGCTATCCGTTTTTGCTTTATTTGCTGTTATCGGTGGTAGGCAGTCTAGTATGGGTCCTTTCTTTTCTCGTTCTAGGTTACTATGTAGGAGACCGGATTCATATTTCGTATATCATTATGGGAGCTGTAGCTTTTTTTGTTATTTATTTACTTATAAAAAGAAAAAGAAACCGAAAACGTCTTGAGAGGAGGGATGGTCAATGAGGAAGGTTCTGTTCTTGCCGCTTTTTCAGATGCCATCTGGTCATCACCAAGTAGCAGACGCCGTTATGGATGCCATCATGGAACGTTTTTCTCACGTTATTTGTCAAAAAATTGATTGTTTAAGCTATTGGAGCAAACCGCTTGAACAAATGATTTCATCGATATACATGAAATGGATTTCTGTTTTTCCAAAGCAGTTTGAAAAATTTTATTACGGGCATGTATACAAAAAAAACGACCATACGATGGATGATTTTGTCGTGAAAAAGTGGCCGATTATCGAATATCATATGAAGAAATTAATTGATGCAGAGCAGCCCGACGTCATTGTTTGCACACACAGCTTTCCTTCCTGTGTATTAAGCGGCTTAAAAGAAAAAGGAATCATTGATCTTCCTATTATAAACGTATACACCGACTTCTTAGTAAGCGACGTATGGGGTAAAAATGGAATCGAGCTTCACTGCGTGCCTGATCAGGATACGAAAGCATTTCTACAAAACGTTCACGGTGTAAAAGAGTCTTCTATTTATGTAACGGGCATTCCCGTTCATAAAGCGTTTTTAAAAAGACGGATTGACCATCTCATGCCACAGAAGCATATCCTGATTGCCGGCGGAAATTCGGGCCTTGGGAATGTACGCAAAATGCTTCAGCAGCTTCCGCAAAACTGTACGTATATGTATTATGTGCTGTGTGGAAAAAATAAAAAGTTGTATCAAGAACTAGTGAAACTAAACCACCCGAAAGTTAAAGCGGTCCCGTATGTAAAATCAAGAGAGAAAATGAATGATTTATATGAAGGAGCAGATGCCATTGTCACAAAAGCAGGAGGCGTTACAATTAGCGAAGCCCTTCATAAGAGACTACCTATTTTTATTCATTCATCTCTTCCCGGTCAAGAACAAATTAACATTGAATATCTAAAAGAAAAAGAGCTGCTGATACCGCTTAATGATGCTGAAGCCTTTGAACAGCAGCTTAAGAACATTTTAGAAAATGATGTGAAACGAAACCGGTTGATAAAACGAATGGACGAATATGTAGACAGCTTAGAAGTAAAAGTAGATCGCGTGCTTGCAGATCACTTTAAGCTGTATCGATATGAGACAAGTCAAAATCAATTTTAAGCAGAACATTGGTTATTTCTTTTTACATTCGATAAACTAACTGTAGATATAACATCTGTAGAAGGTTAAATGAAGTAAAAGGAGATTATAATATGAACTCAGTTATTGAAACGATTTTAAATCATCGTTCTATTCGCAAATATGAAGACAAACCATTGTCGGAAGAGCAAATTCAGACGATTGTAGAAAGCGCACAGGCAGCTTCCACATCAAGCTATATTCAAGCGTACTCCATTATTGGAGTAAAAGATAAAGAAACGAAGCGAAAGCTTGCCCAATTAGCAGGAAATCAGCCTTACGTAGAAACAAATGGACACTTCTTTGTATTTTGCGCTGACTTTCATCGTCATGATGTCATTGCAGAAATGGAGAAAAAAGATTTATCGACAGCGCTCGAAAGCACAGAGCAGTTCATGGTAGCTATTATTGACGTTGCCCTTGCTGCGCAAAATGCAACGCTTGCTGCTGAATCAATGGGACTTGGAGCTTGTTATATTGGCGGTTTGCGTAACGAATTAGAAGAAGTAAGCAAATTGTTAAAACTGCCTCATCATGTAATCCCGTTATTTGGTCTAACGGTTGGACATCCAGCGGGTATGACGGATAAAAAGCCGCGCTTACCATTTAAACATGTGTATCATGAAGAAACATATGAGCCAAACCATGAGCAGACGAAAAAAGAATTAACGACGTATAACGAAGAAATTTCTGCTTATTACAACGAACGAACAAATGGCAAACGCCAAGACACATGGACTGGTCAAATGGCTGAAATGCTTTCCAATCCTAAGCGTATGTATATGAAAGAATTTGTTGAAAAGCAAGGATTTAATAAGAAATAAAAAGGCTGGGACACAAGTAGTTTAGCCGAATTGAAAAGCGAACCGCTCATCAGAATCTTTGATGAGCGGTTCGCTTTTTTTGTTATGGTGAACATAGGTTTCATTTATGTAGTTCCTTCTAGCAGTTGACTGGATTCATTTCCAACCTCTTTTTTGTTACGAAAAAAACTTAATATACCCGTTAAAGGGTTAATAAAAAAGAAGAGGCATAGCCAGCAATGATAGAGAAATTTAACTATTTTGGTTAAAACAACAATAAAAAGCAGTAAAAAGTAGAAACGTTTCATCATATAGCCAAATTATCAGAAATATTACGTTTAAACGTTCCTTTTTGTTAAGTTTTGTAATAAAAGTAGCATGGCTCTGTAACGGCTGTGAAATGTGAGGATGATATCATTCAATCATTGAGTAAATAAGGAGGTATTCGTAATGAAAAAATTTATATTTACTCTAGGAACAACAGCAATCCTTTCAGCGGGATTTGTAGGTGCAGCTTCTGCTTCTACAAGCGGAACGTATCACGTAGAAAAAGGTGATACGTTATGGAAAGTCGCTCAAAAGCACAGCGTGAGCGTAGACGAGCTAAAAGATGCAAATAACTTAACATCTAATATTATTTATCCAAATCAAGAATTAAACGTAGCTACTATAAAAGAAATGACGCACAAAGTTCAGCAAGGAAATACATTATGGTCCATCAGTCAGCAATACGGCGTGACGGTAGATCAAATTAAAGAATGGAACGGACTGAAGTCAGATTTAATTTATCCTGGCGAACAACTAAAAATTCAGTCTCCAAACGGCCAAGCTCAGCAATCAAGACCTTCAGTAGCCCAAGCTGCTCCAGAAACTCAGCAAGCTCAAGCGCCGGCTGAACAAACTCAAGAAGAACAGCAGCAAGCTCAAGCTGAACAAGCTCAAAAAGAACAGCAGCAAGCTCAAGCTGAACAAGCTCAAAAAGAGCAGCAGCAAGCTCAAGCTGAACAAGCTCAAAAACAACAGCAGCAAGCTCAAGCTGAACAAGCTCAAAAACAACAACAACCTGCTGAATCGTCACAACAAGCCAGCGGCAAATCAATGACAGTTGAAGCAACTGCCTATACGGCTAATTGTGCTGGATGTAGCGGTACAACTGCTACAGGAGTGGATTTAAAAGCAAATCCAAACCAAAAAGTAATCGCTGTTGATCCTAGTGTTATTCCGTTAGGTTCGAAAGTTTATGTAGAAGGCTATGGTGAAGCTGTAGCTGCCGATACAGGTGGAGCAATTAAAGGCAATCGAATCGATGTATTCGTTCCTTCTGAAGGTGATGCTCAACAGTTCGGAAGAAAATCTGTTAAAATCACGGTTGTGAACTAAGAAGTTCTTTATAAAATTGCTAGTCTAGTATAGAAATACATAGCTAGTAAAACAAAAGAGGTGCCTTATGGCACCTCTTTTTACTTTATAATACGCTTTGCGCCCGCATAGCTGTTTTTCCAGTACGCTGCTGAAAGTGATTGCGTTTTAACGCCTTTGCTGCTGACATAAATGAATTCTTGTTTGTCTAGGTAAATTCCTACGACTGAAACGGATTTGCCGTTTTTAAAGAAAACTAAATCTCCAGCCTGCAGACTGTTTTGCTTTACGTCCGTGCCGCTTTTATACTGATCTGCTACTGTACGGGGGATAGAAATATTCGAGCCCGCGTTTTTATATACATACTGTGTGTACCCCGATACATCAAAACCTTTTGGTGTTGTGCCTCCATATTTATATGGCTTTCCGATCAGTGTTTTAGCATACGATACGATTTGCTGCTGTTTTGCACTAACAGAAGTTTGGGGTGCTGGAGCCGGCGCAGGTGCGCTTGCACTTTTCACTTTCAGCACTTGTCCAACTTTTAGCGCATCTGTTTTTAAATTGTTTAATTTTTTTAATTCAGCTACCGTCATGCCGTACTTTTTAGCGACTGCTGTCAGCGTGTCTCCTTTTTTCACCGTGTAGGTGCCATTGTTATCAGCGGGTGTAGATGGAGCTGTTGGTGAAGGTTGAATATCTTCATCAAGCAAATAACTCATATTTGCGCTAAACGTTACTTTTCGCTTCGTTTTATAGCTCTTCGCTTTTTGCTGAAATTGCGTATTGTATGCGTTGATTTCTTTTTCAAAATTTGCAGAGATCTTATTAAATTCCGCGTCACTTACATCTCCATACGCATAGTCTTCAAGATCCACAATGTAATTGTAAAGAGCAATTAAACTATCATATAAATACCCTTGAAGCTGATCAGCTTCTGAATTAAGATGATTCATCGCGTAATTTTTATCAGTCTTTGTTAGAAACTGGTCAATTTGATCTGCAAGCTGATCATATGCGGCTAACGCTTTTTCGTCATCTTTTATTCCTTCAATTTCTTTTCGCTTTTTTTCTACGGTTTTATAAAATGGTGCGTAATAATCTGCTAGCGAATTAACGTCTTTTTGATAAACGCTGACAGAAGAAGCAGCATAAGCAGAGTGACTAAAAACAGGGTTGTCACCGATGCTCCTACTAAAACGGATGCCGCTATAAATGGTACAAGTAGTTTCTCTTTTTTCATTTGTAAAGTCCCCCGAATATCCAAATAATAGTATAGCAGATAGATTATACTATATTAGGTTATAAAAGAACTAGTACTTTTCCTTTAATTTCATATTTTTTAGCAGTTTGCGTACCTGATAGAAGATAATCTAAGGAACAAAGGAAATATGTGATACAATGTACAAATATTCAGTTAAAAAGGAAGTGTACGATATGCAACAATTTATAAAAGAAATAGCGCGCGGAAAAAGAGGATCAACTGACTTAACGTATGAACAAGCAAAAGAAGCAGCTCGCTTAATCGCTTCTGGACAAGCTACGGATGCTCAGGTCGCTGCTTTTTTTATTGCGGAACGCATTAAAACCGAAAATGCAGATGAACTATTGGGATTCGTTCATGCTTTTCGTGAAAAAACAAAAGAGATACCGCTGTCTCAGCCGTTAAAAGATAAATCAATTGATTTTGCAAGCCCTTATGCAGGGAGAAATTCATTTTTTGCGACCATTCCTGTATCGATTTTATTAGCTGAAAGAGGTGTGCCAGCTTTTTTACACTGTACAGAAGCGCTTCCTCCAAAGTTTGGAACAACGATTGAAGATGTACTTCATTCATTACAGATCCCTCAAGCTCAAACGATTGAAGACATCGGTCATACGTTAGAAACATTAAAAATTGGCTTTGTAAATGCTGAAACAATCTCTTATCCTCTTAGTCGCATCAAACAAATTCGTCATGAAATTGGCGTAAGAACACTAATTAATACGGTTGAAAAACTATTAAATTTATCAAATGCTTCTTCTTTAATGATGGGCGCTTTTCACCGCACGGCCATTAACAAAATTGTGCCCATTTTTGCTTCGCTCCCGTTTAAACATGTATACGTGGTGCAAGGTATAGAAGGATCTGAAGATGTACCTGTACATAGAAGCAGCTTTGTTTTTACTATCTCAGAAGGAGAGATGGAGTCGTTTATTGTCAATCCAAAAGAATACGGACTGTTTGTGGAAGAAGAACACTTTGAAAAGAAAATAAGTGTTGAAAAACAAGCGGCATATGTGACGCGCATTTTGGAGGGTGAATCTTCTTCCGAACTGACTTATGTCTATAATCAAGTAGTATTAAACGCCGGCTTGCGCTATTATTTATTTGGCTATGAAACTTCTATTGAAGAAGGAGTAGACTATGCAAAACGTCAGCTAGCTGAAGGTCTGGGTTGGAAACACCTGCAGAAATGGAAAACACAAGTGATTTCAGAAGAGTAAAAGGTGAGCAAATATGCTCATCTTTTTTTATCGAAAGATATAAATCCTTTGTTTTTTATCAGAAAATTTAATATAATTAGTTGTGTATTTGTGTTAGAAAATATCACATTTGATGTTAACAAGAAAAAAGATTAGCAGAAAGGAAGCTTTCATTGAAACTTACGTCGAGAGAACAAGAAAAATTAATGATTGTCGTAGCTGCAGACTTAGCAAGACGCCGTCAGACAAGAGGATTAAAACTTAACTATCCCGAGGCAGTAGCGATCATTACATATGAAATTATGGAAGGAGCTCGCGATGGCAAGACGGTAGCACAGCTAATGCGAGAAGGTACCAAGATTTTAAAACGAGAAGATGTAATGGAAGGTATTCCGGAAATGATTCATGATATTCAAGTAGAAGCTACCTTTCCAGACGGAACCAAGCTCGTCACTGTTCACGATCCAATTCGTTAAGAGGAGGGAAAATATGATTCCAGGGGAATACGTCTTAAAAAAAGAACCGATCACATGTAATAACAGAAAGCAATCGATTAGCGTGACTGTAATCAATAGAGGCGACCGCCCCGTTCAAGTAGGTTCACATTTTCATTTTTTTGAAGTGAATGCCGCGCTCGAATTCCCCCGCGAAGCTGCGCTTGGCTATCATTTAAATATTCCAGCCGGTACAGCCGTTCGCTTTGAGCCAGGTGATGCAAAAGAAGTAGAGCTGGTTGCTTTCTCCGGAACAAGAGAAATTTACGGTCTGAACAATAAAACAAACAGATCGCTTTCTGATAGAAAGGAAGATGCATAAGATGAGTTTTCAAATGTCGCGACGTCAGTATGCAGATATGTTTGGACCAACCGTTGGAGATGCTGTTCGTTTAGCAGACACAGAGCTATTTATTGAAATTGAAAAAGATTTCACAACCTACGGAGATGAAGTGAAGTTTGGCGGAGGAAAAGTGATTCGTGACGGAATGGGGCAGCACCCTCTTGCAACGCGAAGTGAAGCAGCGGACTTAGTGTTGACAAATGCCATTATCGTTGATTATACAGGCATATATAAAGCAGATATTGGAATAAAAGATGGACTCATTCAAACTATTGGAAAAGCGGGTAATCCGCTGTTGATGGATGAAGTAGACATCATCATTGGTGCGAGTACGGAAGTAATTGCAGCTGAAGGGAAAATTGTAACCGCCGGCGGTATTGATGCGCATATTCATTTCATTTGTCCGCAGCAAATTGAAACCGCCCTTGCCTCTGGCGTGACAACGATGATTGGAGGAGGAACAGGACCTGCTACAGGAACAAAGGCTACCACTTGTACACCCGGAGCGTGGCATATCGAACGAATGCTTGAAGCCGCTGAAGCATTTCCGATGAATATTGGCTTTTTAGGAAAAGGAAATGCAAGTGCGAAAGAGCCTTTAATTGAACAAATTAAAGCAGGAGCAATTGGACTAAAGCTTCACGAAGACTGGGGAACCACGGCATCTGCCATCGACACAAGCCTGCAAGTAGCAGACGAGTACGATGTTCAAATTGCGATTCATACAGATACTTTAAATGAAGGCGGCTTTGTTGAAGATACGATTGCAGCAATTGGTGATCGAGTCATTCATACCTACCATACTGAAGGAGCTGGAGGCGGGCATGCACCTGATATTATGGAAATGGCAAGCTTTCCAAACGTGCTTCCATCATCAACTAATCCAACAAGACCCTATACGGTCAACACGCTTGAAGAGCATTTAGATATGCTCATGGTATGTCATCATCTTGATCCTGCTGTACCAGAAGACATCGCTTTTGCTGATTCCCGCATTCGCAAAGAAACGATTGCAGCTGAAGATATTTTACACGATTTAGGTGTATTCAGTATGATTTCTTCAGATTCTCAAGCAATGGGACGTGTAGGAGAAGTGATTACACGAACGTGGCAAACAGCTGATAAGATGAAAAAGCAGCGAGGAAAAATTGATGGTGACAGCGAAGTCGGCGATAACGCACGTGTCAAACGCTATGTAGCTAAATATACGATTAATCCAGCTATCGCTCATGGAATTTCCGAATACGTAGGATCGGTAGAAACAGGGAAAATAGCTGACTTAGTCCTATGGGAGCCAGCGTTTTTTGGAATAAAGCCTGACTTGATTGTAAAAGGCGGTTTAATTGCTCACAGCTTAATGGGAGACCCTAACGCTTCAATTCCAACCCCACAGCCGGTCTTATATCGTCCGATGTTTGCTTCTTATGGAAAAGCAAGAGCTAAAACCTCCGTTACGTTTGTGTCAAAAGCAGCGTATGAGAACAAAGTGGGCGAAAAACTAGGGTTAAAAAAGCTGCTTAAACCAGTAAAAGATATTCGTCAGTTAAAAAAAACAGATATGAAGTTAAACGGGGAAATGCCTAAGATTGAAGTTGATCCCCAAACGTACGAAGTAAAAATAGATGGACAAATGATTACATGTGAAGCGGCAGAAGTTGTGCCTATGGCGCAGCGATACTTTTTATTTTGAGGTGAAAAAATGGTAATCGAAAAAATTATCGGAAATATAGCAACATTAGAAAAACGAGCTCCACATATAGAAAAGGTATATATCGAAAGTGATCACTTAGTAAAACGCGTTCAGCGCGTTGTAACAGATCACGGTAAGGAACTCGGAATTCGTCTGAAAGAAAACCGCGAGTTAGTTGATGGCGATGTACTATTTATGGATGAAAGCAATATGATTGTTGTGCAAGTTCTGGCAGACGATATTTTGACCATTCAGCCGATTGATATTCAGCAGATGGGAGAAATTGCTCATCAGCTTGGGAACCGCCATTTGCCGGCGCAGTTTGAAGGTGGAGACATGCTTGTACAGTACGATTATTTAGTCGAAGAATTGCTTCAGCAGCTCAACATTCCCTATAAGCGCGAAAAAAGAAAAGTAAAACAAGCTTTTAAGCATATCGGACATAGTCATGACTAATTCATTGCTTTCGCTGATTCAACTATGTGATTCAAATTTCCCATCGGGTGCATTTTCGCATTCGTTTGGTTTTGAAACGTATATTCAGCGAAATCAAATTTACGACACAGAAACCTTTCAAGAAGCGCTTCGTACATACCTTGATGTTCAGCTGACGTATACGGACGGCTTAGCATGCAGGCTGGCTTATGAGTTTGCTGTTCGTGACCAGTTTAACGAAATTATGAGAATTGATCATGAACTATACGCTCTTGCTTTGTCAAAAGAAACAAGAGAAGGGACAAGACGGGTGGGGCAGCGCATGTTAAAGCTTTGCTTAGAGTTATTTCAAGGCTCTTATTTAGAAAAGTATATGAGTGAAGTAAAAGCAAAGAAGGCGTACGGACATCCTGCTGTTGTATTTGCATTAGCCAGCCTGCAGTTAAACATTACAAAAGAAGAGGCAATTTTAAGTCATTTGTACGCTAGCATCTCTTCATTAATTCAAAATGCTGTTCGCGGCATACCAATCGGCCAAACCGATGGGCAAAAAACGCTCGTTCTTTTTCAGCCGCTGCTGCAGCAAGCGCTTCAGCATATTTTGCAAGCAGATCAAGAGGAATTTGGTGCCGTGACACCAGGGTTAGAAATTGCTCAAATGCAGCATGAACAACTGCATGTTCGATTGTTCATGTCATAAAAAAGGAGGGAAGGCCTTCGAATGATGAAGGCAGAAAAAATGGATGCAATTAAAATTGGAATTGGTGGACCTGTTGGTGCAGGAAAAACAATGTTAGTAGAACGATTAACGCGTGCGCTAGAAGGGCAGCTCAGTATGGCAGTCATTACAAACGATATTTATACAAAAGAAGATGCACAGTTTCTAGTAAAAAACAGTATTTTGCCAGAAAATCGTATCGTAGGAGTAGAAACAGGAGGATGTCCTCATACAGCTATTCGAGAAGATGCATCCATGAACTTTGCTGCAATTGATGAGTTAGTGGAACGTCACCCCGATGTTGAACTTATTTTTGTAGAAAGCGGAGGAGATAATTTAGCCGCAACGTTTAGCCCAGAGCTCGTTGATTTTTCAATTTATATCATCGATGTAGCACAAGGAGAAAAAATCCCGCGTAAAGGCGGTCAAGGAATGATTAAATCTGATTTATTCATTATCAACAAAACAGATTTAGCCCCATATGTAGGAGCCAGTTTAGAAGTAATGGAAAAAGATACAATCCAAGCGAGAGGGCACAAGCCTTTTGTTTTCACCAATTTAAAAGAAGATAAAGGGCTCAATCAGGTGATAGAATGGATCAAAAAAGAGGCCTTTTTAATCGGCCTTGAATCATGAGCTACACGGGTTATTTAGAGCTTCGTGCAGAAAGAAAGAGTGAGCGAACGGTTATTAAAGATACTTATCATTACGGGGCTTTCAAAGTTGCCAGACCTATTTACATGACTCCTGAATCACCTTTTGTTTATATGCTTCACGTAGGCGGGGGATACGTGAGCGGAGACAAATACAAAACGATGATAACGGTCGAGAAAAATGCTCAGCTGACTGCTACTACTCAATCTGCGACAAAGGTGTACAAAACACCGAACGCAGCTGTTTTACAAGAAACGTGCATAACCCTTGAAGAACAATCCATCATGGAATATATACCAGACCCGCTTATTTTGTATGAAAATGCTGCATTTGTCCAAGAAATAACGGTTCATATGGCAGAAAACGCTGCTTTGTTTATGTGTGACAGCATCACCCCGGGGTGGTCGCCGGATGGGCAGCTGTTTCAATATACCTCTATGCGTTCCAAGCTGAAACTGTATGTAAACAAGCAGCTGAAGGTATACGATCACTTATACTTGAAGCCAGAAAACCATCTGCGCGGCATGATGAAAATGGAAGGGTATACTCATTTTGGATCAATTATTATTGTTCATCCAAACGCCGACGACGCATTTATAGCGAAAGTACATCAGCTGTGCGAAGAGGCAGGCTGTAAAGCAGGAGCTTCCGCACTTCCGATTTCCGGATGTGCTATTCGAATACTAGCTGCTAGTACACAAGAAGTGGAAGAGATAATCGTCAAAGTATACGGATTGTTCCGGCAGGAGTTATTAAAAGCTGAAGTATCACTTTTGCGTAAGTATTAAAGTGCCTGTACAAAAGTATAGTAGTTAAAGAAAAATCCGAACGAGCTGAACTCTTGATAGAGAATCAAATTCGTTCGGATTTTTTATTGGTAGGGTGAACGTAGGTTTCCCGTATGTAGTTCGTTCTAGCCGTTGATTAGAGGACAAAGCGAAGTCTTGCACAGAAATCAACAGCTGTGGAACAAGCAGTCCAGATCATTTATCCTACTTATTCGTCTTTAGATTGAATTATTTTCATTATGTTTTATTCTCTGTTAGAACCACAGACTAAATAATCCGTCGCTTACACCTAAATTATACATATAATAGAGGCCAAATATAATGCTGACAGCACCTGTTACCTGCATCAAACAGCGGTTTAACGTCACTTGCTTTTTAGTTGTAACGAATGGAATTCCAATAACCGTCGTAAATAACAGCATGCCAAGACAAGTGCCGATTCCAAAAATGATAATGTACAGCGCACCTTGCCATACGTGAGTAACGGTGCTCATCGTTACTACAACCATCGCTGCGCTTCCGGCTAGTCCATGAACAAAGCCAATGCCTAATGACTTTAAGTAAGACGTTTTTTCGTGATGCGTATGCACTTGTTTTTTGTAAGACAGAAACGATGTAAAACCGAGATAAACGAGCATAATGCCCACTAAAAATTCAAGTGACATGCTCATACGTTCAGAAATACTGCTTTTTAACACTATTAAAATCATGCCAAAAATAAACAGCGTAAGCGTATGACCAATCCCCCAGTATACTCCTGCAAGCGAAGAGCGCCACAGCTTTTTACTTTTTGAAGCAATGGTTGATACAGCGATAATGTGATCTGGTTCTAGAGCATGCTTGATTCCTAAAAAAAATCCTAGTATTAAAATTGAAAAAAAACTTGTTTCCATGTCAGCTTTCTCATCCTTTCGTACGTATAAAACTAGTATATCGCACGCTTTTGTTTTAATAAACAGAAAATTCTAAACGAAAATGTCTGGTTGAATAGCTAAAACATTTATCAATTTACAATAAGTTACAAATATTAAAGGAGATGTAGTATAAAAATTTTACATTTACAAAAACTATAAGTAAATTATTGTGAGGTTGATAACTATGGACAAAATTTCTACTGATATCATGCTGTGGAGTTCTTTTATACGTCAAAATGTTGGGATAGAACGTGACTAGACTAGAAGCTCTTTTATGGAGCATTGCGTTGCCAGGCTTTGGACAATTACTAAACAAAAAACATATAAAAGGAATTTTGTTTATTGTACTTGAATTTCTCATTAATATGGGCGCAAATTTTAATGAAGGCATTCGCTTAAGCTTTTTGGGGGAAACAAAGCAATCCCTCGAGGTAATGAACATGCAGTGGTTAATGTTTTATCCATGTTTATATTTTTTTGCAATTTGGGATGCTGTTAAAGAAGCAGAAAACGGCGCATCGAGATTTACATTTATTCCTTTTGTCTCCTGTGCTTATTTTGTTACAGTAGGCATTATGTATTCCTCAGTGACAACCATCAACGGTGTTTTTATAGGCCCAATTTGGCTCCCTATGCTGTCTGTTGTACCGGGACTGGTTATTGGACTCATTGCCAAAAAGCTATTAGAAGTGTATATACATAAGAAAAAATAAACGTCATTTCAATCTATACATCCGTAGATTTTAATGGACGTTTATTTTATTTTTGTTTATAAATAAGTAATAAAGTCTCTTATTTAGGGAACGTACTAACAGTGGCTATTTTCACATAATCTTAAGAGAGTGTGTTCTACTCATAGAAAAGAGCACATTGAAAATGGAGAGAATGTGTACAAGCTTATATAATAGCAATTTGATAAAAAGAAGCTGGAGAGAAGGTGAATCGATGATCACAAATGGTATTTATCGTTTTTTTCTTATTTGGTACGTATGCGGAGTCGTTTTGCTTTCATTTGATTTGCTGCCTTCATGGTTAGAATGGGCAAATGCTGTTTTTTTACACTTGAGCAGTCTTCTTGCTCTTATTTATCTAGCTAAAGCCTATGGAGTAAGGCGGGCACTGGTCGTTGCCGTATTTGTGACAGGCGCATCTATTTATGTCGAAAGTCTAGGTGTTAAACATGGGTTTTTGTTTGGATCCTACGATTATGAAAAAGATTTTGGCGCTAAAATCTTAGGAGTTCCTCTAACCATTGGATCGGCTTGGTTTATGGTCGTAATCACAAGCAGAATATTAGCTCTCGGAATTATGAAGCGCATGGAGCTGCCGTTTATTGTCCATGGAATTGCCTATGCGGTCATTAGTTCGCTATTTGCTGTTATTATGGATTTGGCTATTGATCCCGTTGCCTATGTTGTTAAACAATATTGGGTGTGGGAAGGGGACAGCTTTTATTATAATATTCCTTTATCCAATTTCTCCGGCTGGTTTTTACTGTCTTTCTTCATTCAGCTGGTCGTATATTTCTTTTTAGCTAAGGTTCCTAAAGAAGAAGAGCCGGTATGGGAAAGAAGAATGGTGTTTTTGTATAGTGCAGTCGTCATGATGTTTGTAATTGTAGCATTAGTAAATGGCCTGTGGCTTGTGGTATGGCTGACGATGATTCCTTTTCTTATTCTTTATATTGTGTATAAAAAGGAGACTCGCTTATGATTTATCCGAAGAAAAACTCAATATTTGAGCGCTTTTTTCAACTGTTTGTCACATATCAGCTCAAAAAACAGTTTTATCGTATTCATTTACATATAGAAGAGCTCCCAAAAGATAAAAAAATGTTATTAATTGCTAATCATTCCAGCTGGTGGGACGGTTTAGTGACATTTTATTTAAATAACGCGGTATTGAAAACAGATCTATACGCTATGATGTCTGAACAAGGAATGAAGGATTTTCCTTTTTTTCAACGAATTGGGGCTTTTTCAGTAAATGCAGCGTCTCCGAAGCATACGGTGGAATCGTTAAGGTTTGCCAGTAGGCTGTTAGAAGATAAAAAAGCGGTGCTTGTTTTTCCTCAAGGAAAAGAAGAGCATCTTGAGAAAAGACCGTTAGCTTTTTCTGAAGGACCTGCTTTTCTTCTAAAAAAGCAATCTGACGTTGAAGTTATTCCCATTACATATTATTATACGTTTCGCCATGATCAGCGACCTGAGCTTTTTATCTGGGTAGGGCAAGCTGTTTTTTACGACTTAGCCAATGCAAGAGAAGATATAACCAAAACGCTAGCCGCTGCAGTCACTGCTCAGCTCGATCATCAAAAACAAAACATCATTCAAGAAAACGATGAGGAATTTACGGTTTTATTAAAAGGACGAAAGACGCTTAGCGAGTGGTTAACGTGGTGGAAAGCGAAGGTGAAAGAATGATTTACTATATGCTTTTATTTATTTTGATGCTGCTTCTGACCATTGTAAATATTCAAGCAATGCCTAAATTAAATAGATACAAGTTGAATTCAAAAACACCTCAGCCTCTCATTTCTATTTTGATTCCAATGCGAAACGAAGAACGAAATGTAAAGCGAATCATTTCTTCTGTTAAAGGATTAACGTACAGCAATCTAGAATGTGTCATACTAGACGATCAGTCCACAGATGAAACACGAACACAGCTGTGGAAAGAAATTCAAGGGGATTCAAGGTTTACCATCATAGAAGGAAAAGAGCTGAAAGAAGGGTGGGTAGGAAAAGTTCATGCCTGTCACCAGCTGTCACAAGCTGCAAATGGAGACTATTTATTGTTTGTAGATGCCGATGTACAGCTCAAAGAACGCACGCTAGAACATACTTTAGCCACCGCACAAGCGACAAAAGCAGCTCTTTTAACAGGATTTCCTCGTTTTCCCGTAAAAACGTGGTTAGAAGCATTGGTTGTTCCGCTTCAGCATGTGGTTGTTTTTAGCTATTTACCGGTTGTGGTAGCGAACCGTAACAAGGTGAGCAAAGCTTCAGCAGCTCACGGTGCTTTTATGTTTATAAAAAAAGAAGCTTATGAGATCGCAGGAGGACATGAAGCTGTTAAAACTTCACTAGTAGAAGATGTGCATCTAGCTCAGCTTTTTAAGAAAAAGAAACAGCGCGTTATTTTAGCCAATATTACGTCTCACGTTAGCTGTTATATGTATGAAACAACTGAAGAAGTATGGAATGGGTTTGCTAAAAATATCTTTGTTGGTCTAGGCCGATCCGCTAAAGCAGTTTGGATACTGAGCGTTTTTTTTACCTGTTACTATGTGCTGCCGCTTCCTTTGTTTATAGCAGGAATATTCACAGGCAACATACTTTGGATTCTTCCTTTTTGCATTATGCTTTTTCAGCGGTTTTTAATTGACCGGTCGGCTCAGCAAAAAGGGCTTTTGTTTCTTACTATGCCGGCGTCGGCAATTGTGCTGATGCTGCTCATGAACCATTCTATGAAGCGTGAACGAAAAAAGCAGGGATATGAATGGAAAGGAAGGCATTATCAATGAAAAAAGTACTAATTGTCGGGGCAGGATTAGGCGGATTAGCTGCAGGAGTTCTTCTTCAAACAAAAGGGTTCGATGTCACAATCGTTGAAAAAAACGAGCACGTAGGCGGAAAAATGATGCCTGTGCAGCTAGGAGAATATTCTTTTGATTTCGGGCCTAATACCATTACAATGCCAGAAGTTTTTCAGTGGTTATTTGAGCAAGCGGGCGAACGTGCAGAAGACTATATGCCTCTTGTTAAACTAACGAATCATACAAATAATTTCTTCACCGACGGTTCACAATTTTCCATGTCTATCGACGAACGAAAAATGATTGAGCAGCTTGAACGTCTCGACCCCTTTGCTGCTAAACAATACCCGGCCTATTTAAAAGAAGTAAAAAGAATATATGACATTGCAAAAAGTCAATTTTTCTACCGGACATTTTCGTCATGGAAAGATTACACAAACCCTTCTCTATTAAAAGCACTGCTGCAAGTAAGGCCGTTTGAAACAGTAGATACGTTTCATCAGCGCTTTTTTCGAAATGAAAACATTCGAAATGCATTTAATCGATACGCAACCTATATTGGATCTTCACCTTATACATCGCCCGCTACCTTTTCACTGATTGGACACTTAGAAATGAATGACGGGGTGTACTATGTAAAAGGAGGAAATACTAGAATTGCAAAAGGGCTGGGGCATGTGTTCCAAAAAGCTGGAGGAAAGCTGTACACAAACTGCAGCGTGACTGAAATAGTAGTAAAAAATAAGCGGGCTGTCGGAGTGGAAGTGAATGGAGAAGAAAAGATAGACGCGGATATCGTTATTGTAAACGGGGACTTGCTAAAAGCCTATCCGGCACTCGTAAAAGAGCAGGATAGACCTCATTTTAAAAACAAAAAAGCAGCTGAGTTTGAGCCTTCCATATCAGCCTATGTAATTATGGCAGCAGTTAAAAAGCGCTTTTCTCAGCTGATTCATCATCAAGTGTACTTTTCTCAGGATTACAAGCAGGAATTCTATGAACTATTTCAGCAAAAAACGCTTCCAACCGACCCTACCATTTACGTTTGTAATTCTTCGTATACCGATAACACGGTAGCTCCGGGTGATAATTTATTTATTTTAGTGAATGCCCCTGCTGTAAAAGAAGCGAATCAAGAAAAAATGAAATCTTACAGAGAGGTTGTCTATCGCAAGCTTTCTCAGTTTGGTTTAGATATTGAGCCCTCGCTTGTACATGAACGAATTGTTACTCCATGTGAAATTGAACAAACCTTTGGTGCATTTAAAGGCGCTTTGTATGGAGTGAGTTCAAATCGGAAAATGGATAGTTTTCTTCGTCCAAGCAACGTCTCAAAAGATGTTAAAAACTTATATTTTGTAGGAGGAACGACTCACCCAGGCGGGGGATCTCCTATGGTCACAATTAGCGGTATCAATGTAGCTACGCTTATTTCATCTTCCTAATTGATAAATCAGGATTGTCAAAAAGTTTAGTTTTTTGGTACTATAAGAAAGGACAGAGGCTGTTAACCACCTGTTCTCGCGGATGGAAAAAAATGTTACATAATGAAGTTGAAAAGGTGATTACATAACTATATGATTGTATTTACGTGTCTTATTATTATCATAAGCATTATTCGTCCGTACTTGGAGAGCGTGACTGTTAAGCGAATTGCTTCAGAAGGCAAAAAAATTCGCTACTACAAAGAACAGTTCTTTTTTTATGTGCTAATTTTACTATTTTATATTGCGGTGATGGTATACCATGCGGTTCCACTTTCTATGTTAGGATTGCAGGGAGTATATCTAGATACGATTCACCGGACGGCTCCGTATCCAGCGTGGATTGAATATCTGCTGCTTTTAATCTTTGCAGGTTTTATTATTATTTCCATTATGATCCAATGGATGAAAGATCATGGAGAAACGGTTTTTGTGGAACAGGAGATGCCCACGTCAATTGAGGCAACCGTTCCTAAAACAGAAAGAGAGCAAAAGTGGTGGCTTGCATACAGCGGTATTTCCAGCTTCGTAGAAAGCACCGTCTATTTTCCTAGCTTTTATTTATATAGTCACTATGTATTAGCCATTCAAAATACATGGGTGTTGGCTATTTTAATTGGTATTGGTTATTTCCTATCACAGCTAGCTTTTCAGCGAGACCGTTTGAGTGTCCAGACGCTGTTAGTTGGTATCGGGCTAGGCGCTTTATTTATCATGACAAAGTCAGTTGTAATCATGGTCTTGTACTATGGTTTTAGTTTCTTAATCTATGATATTTATCAACAAGATCGCAATTTAGTAAAAAGCACAGAAGATCACTAAGAAACAACACGGCATAACGCCGTGTTGTTTCTTTTTTTTATAATTTATAAAAAAAGCTTGAAAAGCGCTTTCAATAGTCTTATAATTTAGATAAATCGATTTACTAAACCGGTTTAGTAAGTGGTTAGCTAGTATAATAAGAAAGGTAGGTCGATTTATGAATCATATCATTATTCCTTTAAATGCATTTGAAACGACAAGCTCTCAGCACACCATGATTGGGAAAATATATGAACAGCAAGTACATGGAGTGGAAATTCGAAGAGAGTTAATGAAAAAAGTAGATCAAGAGATTGAGCTTATTGCCGAAGAATTAAAAAGATATCCGCTTTTTACAGTATATTCGGCTCCAATCGAACTGTGGAAAGAAAGTGGAGAGTTAAACAAACAAGAATTAAAATCTATTCTTGAAGAAGCCGTATCACTTGGCGCTCAGTGGGTAAAAGTTTCTCTTGGTTTTTATCAGCCACAATCACCTATAGGGGAATTGCAGGAGCTATTGCAGGCATTTCCAGCTTTACATCTATTTGTGGAAAACGATCAAACCAGTTATGGAGGCAACATAGCATCTTTGCACGCATTTTTTGATAACGCTTACGAAATTCCTGTTTCCATGACGTTTGATATTGGTAACTGGCTTTATGTACAGGAACGACCCCAGGAAGCAATCAAAAAGCTAAGGTCATTTGTAAGCTATATTCATATTAAACACGTAATAAAGAATAGCGGAAAGCTAGTAACAACCTCTATATCAAACGATTCAAATGAAATGTGGAAAGATATTTTGAAAGGGTTTTCTCATTCGATTTTTAAAGCTTTAGAGTTTCCAATCGATGAACCGGAACAAATCCCCCGCTTCATTTCATTGGTGCAAGCAGCAGAACAGGAGGAAGTGCAATGAATTCATTAGACGTTATTACCTTCGGAGAAGCAATGGCGATGTTCATGGCAGAACAACCAGGACCGCTGTATGAGATTAAGCATTATACAAAAGAGCTAGCCGGAGCAGAAACAAATGTAGCAATTGGTCTCGCTCGTCTCGGTCTGCACGCAGGGTGGGTGAGCAAAGTCGGCAATGATCCTTTCGGTACGTTTATTATGAAACGGCTACAAGAGGAGTCGGTCAACACCGATTGTGTACTAGTAGATAGCGAACATTCAACAGGCTTTCAAATTAAATCAAAAGTGGAAGTGGGAGATCCGGAAGTTTGTTACTTCCGAAAAAATTCGGCAGCCAGTCACTTGCACCCACGCGATTTTAATCGAAACTATTTTTTAGCGGCAAAACACATGCATATGACAGGAATACCGCTTGCTGTGTCAGCAAGCATGCGTGAATTTGCTCTACACGCTCTTACCTCGATGAAAGCAGCTGGCAGAACGGTTTCCTTTGACCCGAACCTGCGACCGACTCTTTGGACATCGAAGGAAGAAATGATTTTTACAATCAACGAAGCTGCTAAACAAGCAAACTACGTTCTGCCAGGCATTGAAGAAGGGAAAATTTTAACCGGATACGAAAACCCAGAAGACATCGCTTCTTACTATTTAGATGCAGGCGTAGAGCTTGTCGTTATTAAACTAGGTGAACAAGGAGCCTTTTTTAAGACGGCTAAAGAGCAAGGAATGGTTGAAGGAATAAAAGTCAAACAAATAGTGGATACAGTCGGTGCAGGAGACGGCTTTGCAGTAGGGCTGTTAAGCGGACTTCTTCAACATGATTCTCTTACTCAATCTGTCATGAGAGCAAATGCTATTGGGTCATTAGCTGTACAAAGCCCTGGAGATAACGACGGATATCCAACTGAACAGCAGTTGCAAAGATATATGGAATCCCAAAAACAAGGAGTGAAGTGATAATGAAACAGCAGCTAGCAAAAAAAAGATGGCTTCGGTTAATTCCTATCGTATTTATTACGTATAGCCTTGCATATTTAGACCGTGCAAACTATGGGTTTGGAGCAGCGGCAGGGCTAGCAGAAGATCTTCATATTACGCCAGGTATTTCGTCTTTATTAGGATCGCTCTTTTTCTTAGGTTATTTCTTTTTCCAAATTCCAGGCGCTCACTACGCTGAAAATAAAAGTGCCAAAAAGCTGATTTTTTGGTCTTTGATTTTATGGGGAGCACTTGCTACAGCTACAGGTATGGTAAGCCACGTCGGATTTTTGTTTGTTATTCGATTTGCTTTAGGAGTAGTGGAAAGTGCCGTTATGCCTGCTATGCTCGTTTTTTTAAGCCACTGGTTTACAAAAGCAGAACGTTCTAGAGCCAACACGTTCTTAATTTTAGGAAACCCGGCAACGGTCCTTTGGATGTCAATTGTTTCTGGATATTTGCTAGAATCATTTGGCTGGAGATGGATGTTTATTTTAGAAGGTTTTCCAGCTGTTATTTGGGCGTTTTTATGGTGGAAACTAGTAAACGATGAGCCAAAAGATGCAGGCTGGCTGTCGAAAAAAGAAAAAGCAGACTTACACGATGCGCTGCAAAAAGAACAAGAAGGAATTAAACCTGTTAAAGGCTATAAAGAAGCTTTCAAAAATCGTACTGTCATTTTATTAAGCATTCAATATGCTTTATGGAGTATTGGCGTCTACGGATTTGTTATGTGGCTGCCGTCTATTATTAAAGCAGCGCCTAACATGAGTATAGTGAAGACAGGGTGGTTAGCGTCCGTTCCTTACGTATTAGCAGTCGTATTAATGTTAACGGTTTCATATCTATCAGATAAGTTTTTAAAACGAAGCGCATTTGTATGGCCGTTCTTATTGGTAGGAGCTCTTGCCTTTTACGGATCTTATTTAGTTGGCACAAGCAACTTCTGGCTTTCTTTTACTTTACTCGTTATCGCCGGAGGAACGATGTATGCTCCGTACGGACCGTTCTTTGCGATTATTCCTGAAATTTTACCGCGTAATGTTGCCGGAGGAGCGATGGCTTTAATTAATAGCATGGGGGCACTTGGTTCATTTGCCGGTTCTTATATTGTAGGATTTTTAAATGGATCAACAGGAGGGTTTGGCGCTTCCTATATCTTTATGGCTGGATCATTATTCCTTGCGGCAGTTTTAACCATTGTCGCAACGAAAAAGCCAAGAGAAGTTCAGAGTGTGAAGCCAGTTGAAACAACGGCTTAATGTAATGATAGAAAAGGAGAATTGAGATGCATATTGAGAAAATTACAAGTAGCGGTATTGTAGCGGTCATTCGAGGAGCAAGCGCTGAGCGAATTATTCCGCTTGCCTACGCGTTAAAAGAAGGCGGAGTAACAAATCTAGAAATCACAATGGAAAACCCTGCTGCCGTAGAGGTTATTAAAGAATTGAAAAATGAATTTGACGATTCGATGTTTATTGGAGCAGGAACTGTTCTAGACGAAGAAACAGCACGAATTGCCATTATGGCAGGAGCGTCATTTATTTTTTCCCCTACGGTGAACAAACGAACAATTAAAACGGCTAAAAGATACGGAGTCATTAGCGTTCCGGGTGCTTTTACACCTACTGAAATTTTAACAGCCTATGAATGCGGCGCAGATATGATTAAAGTCTTCCCGGCAAGCGTAGTAGGCCCCGCTTATTTTAAAAATATAGCAGGACCGCTTCCTCATATTCCGTTAATGCCAACAGGCGGCGTTACGGCTGAGAATGCGGGAGCTTATATTAAAGCCGGAGCAGCTGCTATTGGAGCAGGAAGCACATTAGTAGATGGCAAGCAGCTTCCAACTCCTGAATACTTACTTCAAGTAACAAGGGAAGCAAAACGTTTTACTCATGAAATTCAAGAAGCTAGGCTTGCGTACGCTTAATAAATAAAGCCTTCTGCTAGCAAGAAGGCTTTTCCTTTTTCGTTTTTTTCGTTTACACTAGGAGTAGCATAATTTTAGGGATTGAATGAAAAGGACGGATCATGATGCAAAAAGTTACTATGCTGGACGTTGCAAAAGCAGCAAATGTCTCCAAAAGCACCGTATCACAATACATTAACAAGCGATACGAATATATGGGCGAAGAAACGCGAAAGAAAATTAAAGAAGCGATTGATACACTGGGCTATCAGCCCAACTATCTAGCACGAAGCTTAAAACAAAAGCGAACGTCGATGATTGGGATTATTGTTGCCAATATTATGCACAGATTTTCTACGGAAGTCATTCGTGCCATTGAAGACTATTGCCATTCGCAAGATATACATGCCATCATTTGCAACGCAGATGATGACCCTGATAAAGAAAAGAAATATATTAATATGTTAAAAGCAAAGCAAGTAGATGGCCTTATTTTATTTCCAACGGGTGCCAATACTTCTCTTTATGAGCAGATGATCAAAGAAGAATATCCGGTTGTTATTATGGATCGTAAAATTCATGATGTAAAAGGAAAAATTCCATCCGTAGTGGCGAACAACCAAGAAGCCACAAAACAGGCTATTTTGCATCTGCTGGAGCTTGGACATAAGCATATAGCGATTATTACAGAACCATTAACTATTACACCCCGGATTGAACGTGTAGAAGGGTACAAAGAAGCGTTAACATCAGCCAATATGCCTGTAAATGAATTTATGATTATTAACTGCAAAAAAGCGGACATGCAAAAAGCGCTGGAGAAGCTATTTGCAGCCGATAATCCGCCGACAGCGCTGCTGGCTGGAAACGATTTAGTGTTCATTGAAGTGCAGAAATTTATTAAACAACACGGATTTAATATCCCGAATGATTTATCTTTAATTGTTTATGATAATATTCCTTACGCAGATGTAGCAACGCCTGCCGTTACCACGATTTCGCAGCCTGCTTTTGACATGGGAACAAAAGCAGCAGATTTACTTATTAAACAAATTTTGAAAGAAAAGATAGCTTATGAAGAGTACCAGTATGAATGTGAATTAATTATTCGAGAAACAACGTTGTCGCATTAAGCTAAAAAGAGCGCCTATGGCGTGCTCTTTTTAGCTCATCAAAATATTCGTTTTTTTTACGCTGTTACTAAACCGGTTTAGTAGAAAGTGAGGAGAAGAAAGATGAAGATACAATTAGCATTAGATCGCGTCACAATTGAAGAAGCTATTATCCTTGCCAAGCTGGCAGAACCCTATGTTGATTGGATTGAAGTAGGTACATCTCTTATAAAAGAGTATGGAATTGAAAGCATTTATAAAATCAAACAGGCATTTCCGCACAAGACGATTGTAGCAGATATCAAAACGATTGATAACGCAGAGTATGAGTTTACCATGTGCTATCAGGCAGGAGCAGATATAGCAACAGTAATGGGCGTATCACCTTTACCCACGATAGAGACGTGTGCAAATGTCAGCGAAAAATGGAATAAAAAAATGATGGTTGATTTATTAAACACGTCAAGCGGCTCGCAAAAGCAAGTAAGTATTTATAGAAACGCTATTTTCTGCCATCATATCAGCAAAGATGAGCAAGAAAAAGAAGGAAAATCGCTGAGTCAAATAAATTTGCGGCAGTATTTTCATTCAGATGCGCAAATAGCAGTAGCAGGAGGAATTAATCCAGCCTCAGCAGCGTCATTACTTCAAATGAAGGCGGACGTCGCGATTATTGGATCAGCGATTACAAAAAGTGCAGATGTGGCAAAGGCATCTGCTGAATTTCAAGACTTATTTATGAGCAGGGGGAACGTATAATGACAAAAACACAAACGATTTTACATGAAATTACGACCGTAATGAATCACATAAAAGAACCGCAAATAGAAGAAGTAGCGTTTTCACTTTACCAAGCAAAACGAATTTTTGTTATAGGCGAAGGTCGCTCCGGGTTAATGGGCAAATCATTTGCGATGAGACTGATGCATTTAGGTGCAACAGTATACGTTGTAGGAGAGACTATTACTCCTTCGATTGCAGCGGGTGACGTATTGGTGGCTGTATCTGGTTCAGGAAAAACACAGCAAGTGGTGAGCGTAGCTAAAAAAGCCAAAGAAGTAGGATGTTCAGTTATCGGCATTTCAGCTAGTACAGAATCACCATTAACTGCTCATACTGATGAGCTGCTGCACATTCCCGCTGCAACCAAATACCGAAGCGAAAATGAAGCCGCTTCTATTCAGCCGCTTGGTTCATTGTTTGATCAATGTGCTCATGTTGTGTTTGATACGATTTGCTTAGAATACGGGAATTTGAACCAAACGGATCATGAACAGGCGTTTAAGCAGCACAGCAATTTAGAGTAAGTGGAAATAGGCTGAAACAAAAGTAGGTTGGTTAAAAGAAAATCCGAACGATGAGTCAAGATTCTTGATGGAGAATCACATTCGTTCGGATTTTTTTATTGGTATTGGTGAGCGTAGGTTTCATGTGTGTAGTTGCTTCTAGCTGTTGATTGGATCGATGTAGTTATGTCTCACTCTCTTTTGATACAGGTAAGTCTAAACGTTTACTTCACTTTTGTTTATTGCGAAGATATTCCTTCTCTTCAAAGTAAATAACAGCATTTTTATGTTGAAATTGCTATAATATACAAGCCGGTACATATACTAAGGCGACTGAAAATAAAGGAGTTTTGATTGATGACAAAAATAAAATTAATTTCACATAACGATTTAGACGGGGTAAGTCCAGCACTGTTGGGTCGGTTAGCGTTTGGCGACGACAACTTTGATTACAGCACGGTAAGCATTGGCCGCATCAATGACACAGTGACGCATTTTATTGAAGAAGAAAACGATGGAGACACAGCTTTATACATAACGGATATTAGCGTAAACGATGAAGTAGCGGAAAAATTAAATGAACTGGTAAAAAAAGGCCGGAAAATCACTCTTATTGACCATCATATCTCTGCTCTTCCACTAGCTGAGAAATACGATTGGGTTCATGTTATTGCAGAAGACGAAAACGGTAAAAAGACAGCAGCTACATCTCTTTTCTACGACTACTTAGTGCGCAACAACATGCTTCAAAAAACGGAGTTGCTTGATGAATATGTAGAACTTGTGCGCTTATTTGATACGTGGGACTGGTTTCATGAAAATAATGTGAAAGCAAAGCGCCTCAATCACCTATATTATCTAATCCCGCATGAAGAATTTAAAGAGACCATTCTAGAAACGCTTCGTGAATCGTACCATACTGAAAATCAAGAATTTACGTTTACGGACAAACACGAAATTTTACTAGAAGCAGAAGAAAAAAAGATTGAAAAATATATTTACGACAAGCAAAAACAAATCATAAAAGAAAGTGTTGAAATTGCTAAAACAGCGTACAACGTAGGCATTGTATTTGCAGATACATATCAGTCTGAGCTAGGAAATGCACTGTGTCTAGAAAACGAAGATATCGACTTTTCCGTTATGGTGGACATGGGACGCCAAAAGATTGGCTTCCGTGCAGTAAAAGACGAAATCAACTTAGCCGAAATTGTTGGGCACCTTGGAGGAGGAGGTCACCCAAAAGCTTCTGGATGCAAGTTAACGGCTGAAACGTTTGCTCTTTTCGTCACGGATCACTTGTTTAAAGACGAAGAAAAAAGTGAATAAAGCGTATAAGGAGGAGATGCTATGTCATTTAAAGATTTAGTTGTTGTTGTTACGGGAGCTGCGAATGGAATAGGAAAAGATGTATCACGCGCATACGCAAAACAAGGAGCAAAAGTGGTATTGGCAGATGTGGACGAAACCGAAGGCGAGCGTCACGCAGAAGCTATTCAAAGACAAGGCGGAGAAGCCATTTTTGTAAAAACAGACGTCCGAAAAGAAAGCGACATTTTACATCTCGTTGAAAAAACGGTCAGTACGTATGGAACGATACATATTTTGATTAATAATGCAGGCGTTTCCCGCTGGAAATCACCGTATGAGCTAACCGTTGATGAATGGGATGACATTATCAATACGAACCTGCGCAGCGTGTTTCTATGTTCTCGCGAAGCAGCTAAAGTGATGAGGAAAAACGAAAGCGGAGGCTCCATTGTAAACTTAGCTTCTACAAGAGCTTCAATGTCTGAACCAGATACAGAAGCCTATGCTGCTACAAAAGGAGGAATCGTTGCTTTAACTCATGCACTTGCCGTTTCGCTTGGTGATGACAACATCACGGTAAATGCTATTTCTCCAGGATGGATTGAGACATCTGACTACGATGGCCTTCGTGAAATCGATCATACGCAGCACCCGTCTAATCGGGTAGGAACGCCAGCGGATATCTCAAGAGCGTGTATGTACTTAACAAACGTCGAAAATGATTTTGTAACAGGAGCTAACCTCGTAGTAGACGGGGGAATGACGCGAAAGATGATTTATGAACATTAAGCATCTACGAAAAAAGACTGCCGTATTTAGCAGTCTTTTTTCATATAATCAAGAAAAGAAAAAGATAATAATTTTCGCTTGACAGAACAAAATAATCATTGTAAAGTAAGTTACATAAAGTAATTAAATTTCAATTAATATTTTTTTGGTTTAATATCTCGAATTAGAGATATAAGAATTCATTATATCTTGTTTATCTCCTTTTATCAGGGGGAAGGGTATAAACATGCAATTTAAGCTTAAAAAAACAAACAATTAGGAGTGTGGAAAATGGGTTTTTTAGATAAATTATTTGATAAATCAAGTGATCAACAACAGGTTGGAAAAGATTTTTATGAAGCAATTAAAAACCGACGTTCTATTTATGCAATTGATAAAAATGTAAAAATGTCAGAAGAAAAAATTGAAGAAATTATTAACTTTGCGGTGAAACATACTCCTTCAGCATTTAATTCCCAAAGCGCACGCGTAGTCGTTTTATTTGGCGAACAGCATGATAAAGTGTGGAATATTACGAGAGAAACGCTTCGTAAAATTGTTCCAGCTGAAAATTTTTCAGATACGGATCAAAAAATGAACTTATTCGGAAGCGGCTATGGAACAGTTCTTTTCTTTGAAGATCAAGAAGTAGTTGAAGGGCTGCAAAAGCAGTTCGCATCTTACAGCGAAAATTTCCCGGTTTGGTCTAACCAATCATCAGGCATGCTGCAGCATGTGATCTGGACAGCTCTTGAGCTCGAAGGCCTAGGAGCAACTTTACAGCATTACAATCCATTGATTGACGATGAAGTAAAAGCAGCTTGGAATATTCCAAGTTCATGGAAGCTGATTGCTCAAATGCCATTTGGTAATCCCGTGTCACCAGCGGGAGAAAAAGAATTTCAACCACTAAGTGAACGTGTAAAAGTATTTAAATAAGCAAAAAAAAGAGGCACGGGCAACATTATTTTAATTAAAGCAAAATCCGAACGATGAATCGTTCGGATTTTTTTATTGGTATGGCAAGCCTAGGTGTTGCGTATGTAGCTGCTTCTAGCGGTTGATTTTGTTATATCTCAGACCTTTTTTTACGGTAAATAGTTTGAATATTCTTTTATGTTTAACCTAAGAAAAATGCGGTTAAATAGGAGGAGTAGTCCTCAAATCTTCTGTGGAATTTATGCGCTATACATAAGCAATTCAACGATGTTTTACAAAAAAATAAAGTTTTTAACTTGGTTTTTTAGAGAATATTTGTTAACATATCCACTTGTGAGGTCTTAGTAAGAGGAGGATGATGTAAAGAATCCCATATCGGACGCAAGGGCGTAGATATGTGGAGTGGAAATTTTAAAGGAGGATATTATGTCTGATCAAGGAAATCAAGGAAAGTTTAAAAAATCAATATCGTTACTTGACCTAACGTTAATTGGGATGGGAGCTATTTTCGGTTCCGCCTGGTTATTTGCGGTTAGTAACGTAGCGTCAAAGGCTGGTCCAGCCGGAAGTTTTTCGTGGCTGATTGGCGGAGTCATTATTTTACTTATCGGTTTAGTGTATGCTGAACTTGGAGCAGCGCTGCCGCGTACCGGTGGAATTATCCGTTATCCGGTTTACTCACATGGTCATTTAGTGGGTTACTTAATTTCATTCATTACCATTATTGCTTATACAAGTTTGATTGCCATCGAGGTAACGGCTGTACGTCAGTATGTTGCGTTTTGGCTTCCTGGTCTAACTAAACATGGTTCTGAATCGCCTACTACAATCGGCTGGTTATTTCAGTTCGCGTTATTAACGCTATTTTTTATCATTAACTACGTAAGTGTAAAAGCATTTGCTAAGTCAAATGTTATTATATCTGTGTTCAAATATGCGGTTCCTCTTACAATTATCGTCGTGTTAGCTTATCACTTTAAATCAGCTAACTTTACAACTGGCGATTTTACTCCGTTTGGTTTTAATGGTATTCAAGCAGCCATTTCAACAGGTGGCGTTATGTTTGCTTACCTAGGACTTCACCCTATTGTTTCTGTAGCCAGTGAAGTTAAAAACCCGCAGCGTAATATTCCAATCGCGCTCATTATCTGTATTGTACTTTCAGCGATTATTTACACAGCACTGCAAGTATTGTTCATTGGTAACATTCCGGCTGATATGCTATCAGGAGGATGGGGAACAATTCAAGAGCAATTCTCTTTACCATTTAAAGATATTGCACTTATTTTAGGCCTTGGCTGGTTAGTAACGCTTGTTATTTTTGATGCTATTTTATCACCAGGCGGTAACGGGAACATCTTCATGAATACAACTTCTCGTTTAGTTTATGCTTGGTCTCGTAATGGAACACTATTTAAACGTTTCTCAAAAGTAGATAAGAAAACAGGAATTCCACGTGCGTCACTATGGCTATCGTTTGGAATGTCCGTATTCTGGACACTGCCATTTCCTTCTTGGGAAGCGCTAGTAAACGTATGTTCAGTAGCACTTATTCTGTCTTATGCGATTGCGCCAATTTCAGCTGCTGCATTCAGAGTAAATGCAAAAGACCTTAAAAAGCCTTTCAAATTAAAAGGCATGAGCGTTATTGCTCCTGTGTCATTTATCTTCTGTTCATACATCGTATATTGGTCAGGATGGACGACAATTTCTTGGCTTCTAGGATCACAGCTTCTAATGGTTGTTATCTACGTAGCATTTAAGAAATACGTACCAACTGACGTTGTAAAATTTGCACAGCAGCTTAAATCTGCTTGGTGGCTAGTTGCTTATTATATTATTATGCTTGTTATCTCTTACCTAGGCTCATTTGGTGGAGGACAAGGTGTGCTAAGCAACCCGCTTGACTTAATTTTAATTGCTCTTGTTTCAATCGGTATTTTCTACTGGGCGAAATACACGGGTTTACCAAAAGCAGTTATCGATACGGATGATTAATAAAAAACACGGCATGAATTCATGCCGTGTTTTTCGTTTGTATAGGGGTGTACTCTATTTATTTATCAAACAGCCACGTTTTTAAGATAGCAGCATACTCACGAAAGTAGGCTTGAAGTTTAATTGAATTTGGTGTCTTTGCACCTAAAGGATAAACGTCAAAACCTTGACGCTTGGCAATAATAGAGGCGCGAAATAAATGAAAATCACTGCTAACAAGCACGACTTTTTTGTGTTGAATATCAACTTTCTTTTTAGTGAAAGTGAAATTCTCAAAAGTAGAAGTTGACTGATCCTCTTTTATCATTCGATTCTTTTTAATTCCTTCTTTTCGTAGAAAACGATAGGCTGCTTCTGCTTCAGAAATTTCTTCATCGGATCCTTTTCCACCCGTTACGATAACTTTTGTTTGTTTATGAGTCTTTAAATAAGATAAAGCCGTTTTTGCTCGTTCTTTTAAACTAGGAGACATTTGATCTCCGTCTACTTTCGAACCTAAAATGAGCACATAATCTGCTTTTTGCGGAACAGGCTGATGAGCGGTTTGATACATACAAAAAGACATGATTGCTATGTAAAGAACAAGCAAACTAATAAAGATATAAATGATTTTTTTCTTCAACTACGAGCACCTTCCTAGCTATTTCATAAGATGTTTGGAAAATAATTGTTATTATAGCATACGAGACCCAAATAAGTATAAACACAGTAATATATAATAATAGAAGAAAATCGTTATTGTGAATGGTTATAAAATTCGTTACAATAAAGAATAAATGATTTTAAAAGTGCCTCTAAGGAGGATAATAGGGAAATCGGTGTAAATCCGGTGCAGCCCCCGCTACTGTAAATGTGGATGAACCTGCAAAGACCCACTAGTCAAACTAGGAAGGATGCAGAAGTAAAATGAAGCATAAGCCAGGAGACCTGCTTTTAAAAACCCCTTATTTTTCGGTGGGAGAAATAAGTCAAGACAATGTGTTAATGAGCGCATGACCAAACCTTGACTTTTACAGTTAAGGTTTTTTTATGTGATAGGGAGTGGAAAAAGTGAAAAAAGGAAAACCTCTTATGATTCAAGGAACGCACTCAGACGCTGGAAAAAGCATGATTGCTACAGCGTTTTGCCGTATTTTTAAAGAAGACGGCTATCAAACTGCACCGTTTAAATCGCAAAATATGGCGCTTAATTCATACATTACAATGGATGGAAAAGAAATTGGAAGAGCGCAAGGAATTCAAGCTGAAGCGGCTGGAGTAGAAGCAACAACCAATATGAATCCTATTTTAATTAAACCAACTCGTGATCATGAATCTCAAATTGTCGTTCATGGAAAGCCGCTTCGTAATATGTTTGCTTTTCAGTATCGGCAAGAATTTTTTAATGAAGGTTTGAACGTTATCACGGAGTCTTATAAAGAGCTTGCCAATCATTATGATCGAATTGTGATTGAAGGTGCTGGAAGTCCTGCTGAAGTGAATTTGAACGATCGGGAACTGGTAAATATGCGCGTAGCAAAGATAGCCCAAGCCCCTGTTGTGTTAGTAGGAGACATTGATAAAGGAGGGGTTTTTGCGAGTCTGGTGGGTACTCTTCAATTGCTTCCAGATGAACATAAACCTAGAGTAATTGGAGTGTTAATCAATAAATTCCGAGGAGACTTAGAGCTTTTAAAACCGGGGTTGAAGTGGTTTGAAGAATACACGGGAGTTCCGGTACTAGGAGTCATTCCTTATATGCACGACGTGGAAATTGACGCTGAAGATTCGCTATCACTCAGAAATTACTCAACGCTTGTAAATCCGTTAAAAGAAATCGATATTGCGGTTATCTCGTATCCTCGCATCTCAAATTTTACAGACATTGATCCTCTAAGCTTAGAAGAAGACTGTCATGTGAGACTTGTAACCAAGCCATCACAACTAGGTACGCCTGATTTAATTGTTTTACCAGGAAGCAAAAATACGATTGAAGATGCGCAATTTTTACAAGAAAGCGGCCTGGCTCTAGCCATTAATCAAGTCTTGAACGCAACGAACGCTCACGTTATTGGCATCTGCGGGGGATATCAAATGTTAGGAGAGACAATTACGGACCCCGATGCAGTAGAGTCCCGGATTGAATCTATTAAAGGGCTGGGTTTGCTTCCAGTGGAAACCGTTATGACAACCAGCAAAAAAACAGAAAGAGTTTCTGGATATGTTCAGTTAGAAAGTGAGAAGGTTTCGATTGAAGGCTATGAAATTCATATGGGAAAGACGGTTTCTAAAAGCATGACGAAAGCCTTTGCGGTGGTAGATGATCAAAAAGAAGGAACGGTTAAAGACAACATCATTGGCACGTATGTTCATGATGTGTTTCATAACGATGCTTTGCGCAGAGCTTTGCTTAATCAAATTCGTAAACATAAAAAATTGCCGCCTATTACGGATACATTCAACAGTCGCCTGCAAAAAGAGGAGTCTTTTTCAAAAGCAGCAGCATATGTGAGAGAAGCTATAGATATGGAAAAGCTGTATCATTTAATAGACAACTATAAAAGCCCGGAGCAAACACAAAAAGTGTAGCTTGTAGAGGTTTTCGCTTGTTTTTTCACCGAGAACTTTAGTACGCTATTCTACGTTGCCTAGTTCAACAGTCTAGCACTCGTAACAAATAAAAGATGATTTGTTTCCAATACTATGTAGGATGGAAACATGGTTTATGGACAGGAAAATGAATGGTTAATGTAATGTAAAACATCACGCCTCGTTTCCTAGAGGAGCTGAAAGTATTGATTTTTAAACGTATTTTTTTAAACAAAGCATCTATTTTATACATAGTCAGTTTATTTATTGTATGTACTTCGGTGATTATGGGAGTATTTATTGGTACAGTTTCGTTAACCGTAGGAGATACAATCAAAATTATTATTGGCCACCTTACCGGACTATCCTTATATCACGGTCCGGAAAACATGGATTTAATCATTTGGCAAATTCGTTTTCCAAGAGTACTGGTGGCATTTTTAGTAGGAGCTTCGCTTTCAATAGCAGGGGCTGCCTTTCAAGGGCTATTAAGAAACTCTCTTGCGGATCCTTACACGATCGGAGTTTCCTCAGGTGCAACCCTTGGCTCTGTCATGGCAATTTATTTTCACTGGAGTATTTTTGGTTTGTCTATCTTCACGCTGCCTGTAGTCGGCATCGTATCTGGTTTTATTACTCTTCTTTTAGTTTTTGGTATTACGAAACTCGCAAGCGGCAATTTGGCCAATGAAACCATCATCTTAGCGGGGATTATTTTATCATCCTTTATGAGCGCGCTTATTTCATTAATTGTAGCTCTTTCTCCTGAAGAAGATGTAAGGCAGGTTTTATATTGGCTAATGGGAAGCGTATCAATGAGAGGATGGTCGCATATTCAAATTTTAGGGCCGTTCTTTTTAGTCGGTACGATTATGCTGCTGTTACATGTGAAAGAGCTGAACGGCTTAGCATTTGGCGATCAATCCGCTCAATTTATGGGGATAGACGTAAAGAAGAAAAAAAGAATGATTTTAATAGGTGCATCCGTATTAACCGGGGCTGCGGTATCAGTATCTGGGGCAATTGGATTTGTTGGCTTAGTTATTCCCCACGTAGTGCGTCTCGTAGCGGGAGCTAATCATAAGCATGTACTGCCGCTTTCTATTTTAATCGGAGGAAGTTATTTGGTTTTAGCCGATTTATTAGCAAGAACGATATTAGAACCTCGTGAACTGCCGATTGGAGTCGTAACCGCCTTAATTGGTTCGCCAATTTTTACGCTGCTGCTTGTAAAAGAACGTATGCGGAAAAGAGGAATATCATGATTGAACTATATAATGTGACGGGAGGATACGATAAACAGAAACCGACCGTTCGTGACATCACGTTCACCGTAGACAAAGGTTCTTTTGTTGCTTTACTAGGACCAAATGGAAGCGGAAAAACAACGCTTATTCGCTTAATTATGAATGTATTAACCACTCAATCAGGAGAAGTGAAGGTAGAAGGGAAGTCAGTGAAGGCTTATTCACCAAAACAACTGGCGCAAAAAGTTGCAGTCATGACGCAAGAAAATCAAATTGGATTAGAATTTACGGTTCAAGAAATTGTTTCACTGGGACGTTATCCTTATCAGGCAAAAGGTTTGTTTAGCACTGTATCAGCACAGGATGAAGAAGTGGTAGAAAGCGTGATGAAATTAACAAACGTCTGGCACTATCGAAATCATACCTTTCAATCGCTGAGCGGTGGAGAAAAACAGCGGGTGTTACTTGCTAAAGCACTGGCGCAAGAACCTGACTACTTACTTCTTGATGAACCAACGAATCACTTAGATGTAAAACATACGATGGAACTGCTTCAGCTGTTAAAAACGTTACAGCAGGAAATGAGCTTGACGGTTCTGGCCATTTTGCATGATCTCAACATTGCCTCGCTGTTTGCAGATAATGCCGTATTATTGAAAGATGGAAGAGTAGAAGAAACGGGGATGGATGCCATTTTTCAGGATGCAGCTACGTTAAAAAGAGTATATGGCGTTGATTTGCATGTATTTCACCATCCCGCTGTGAACAAGCGGCAAATTGCTTTTGTGCCGCCGTATCAATATCCAGAGACGGACTTCCATGAGTTGTATCAGTTGCAAAAGGAACCGGGCAAGCTATGTTTATCCTTTGCTCGTCCTTTGAGAACTCTTTCACTGGGTTCCAATGAAACAGGTCTAGACTGGTGTCAAGAAATTGTTCAACAGCAAAGCAGTTCTAACACGGCGTGGAAATCTGCGTCTTTATCTAGTCATGAAGTTCGCTTAAAAGACGATAAAGGTTACTCGTGGCTGACTGTACTGACACATGGACAAAAAGAGAATGAAATGAATATTGTTCTACTAACAAATACACCGCTTTCGGACGCGAACCTACTTCATGCTGCGATGAAGGTAATTGAATACCGGGCTTTCTTAGGAAAAACAGGCCGTATTGTTGTAGCATCATCTCATCATAAAGAAGAAAATCAAGAAGAAATTTCAGCGTTCTTAATGGAACGCCTACAGAAAGAATTACAACTATTTATGGAAACAAAAATGACCGACAATTGCTTTAAATAAGCAGTAGCGGTCATTTTTTATTCTTCGGAGTGATCAGGCTTTTCTGTTTCACCTCCTGAACTCATCGTTGTCTCAGTTGTATGTTCATCAATCTTTTTTTCTTTTAGCTTAACAGAGAATAAGTCTTTGACTTCTTCATCCACTTGATCAGAGTCAGCGCTGTAAGTTGTACCAATGTTTAAGTGGCCGGTCAAATCTTTAATTCCTAGCTGGCCAAAATTATTACTAAGGTCAATTTTGTCTAACAATACTTTTTCCACCATAATTTTTTCAACAACAATGGACTGCTTTGGCTGAGTTACTTCATCAATCTTTTTGTCAAGAGTTTTCACCATCTCATATAAAGCTGTATTGGACGATTCTTCCTTTAACGCAGAGAGCTGATTTTGAATGTCTTCGAAATTAGGAGCTGACTGCATAGCCGAAAGTAAATGAGCTGTTTGCTCGTGCAGTTGAGACAATGATTGAATAAGATGAGCTGATTCATGTAATTGCTGATGAAGCTCTTCTATTTTAGGAATCGCGTCGGTTAAACGCGTCACTTGATCAATAATTCCCTGCAGGTTCAGCGCTGAATCTGACGAATGAACAGGTTTTGTGAATTCAACTTCATCAGATGTCTTAGGCTCCGTTTGGCTCGGCAACTTCTTTGGCTGCTGAGGGGGTTTCTTTAGATTAGACTGTTTTTTAGTTTTCATCTTTTCGGGTAATTCTTTCCGCTTTTGATTAGAGCTTTGGTCTATGGGACTTACTTTTTTTTTGGTTGGAAGGGAAGACGGATTTATTTTGCGGACTGTTTCAATTTTAGGCGATTGTTTAAACCACTTAGAAAACATGAAATTCCCTGCCTTTCATGCTACGTATAGTTCTGCACAATAAATTACAAATCAAATTTCACGTGCAATAGACCATCTTTAAATGATGCGTGACACGGCGCTTCCCCTACAGCAGGTGGAAGGATGATTGATCGTTGAAACGTTCCTTCACGTCTTTCTTTGTGAAGAACATTTGCATCCTTCATCGTTAAAAGAGATGAACCGGATATGTGTAAAGTATTTTCATGCATGGTCAATTCGACGTCTGTTCGTTTAGCACCGGGTATTTCAATCACAACTAACAGTTGATTTGCCCATTCGTATACATCAATTAAAGGATAATCTCGATACTCATTTACAATTTGAGGAGAAGCATCTGCTTCCGTATCATTCTTTTCTTCAGGATCATCGTCAAAAATCTTTTCCCAAAATTTTGTATGGTTTTCTTCTTGTAACGTTTCTGCCCACTTTTTAAACTTTCCATGATTCATATTTGTCACCTTCTTTAAAAAAATAAAACAAGGCCTTTTGCCGCTTTCTATTTTATATGTATGCATGAAAACAGAAAAAAACGTCCACTTTAATCTAAATCGTGGACGTCTATTTGAGACATAGGAATATTAACATGTTTAGGCATCCGGATTTCCAACACCCCGGAACGATATACGGCGCGTGTACCTTTTTTGCGAACCGAACAAGGAAGCTGAATTTCTTCTTTGAAGGATTCTTCTCCATCTATTCCTTCAATCGTACACACGTATGGAGTATGATAGACTTTAATGCTTGATACAATATCGCGGTTAGGAATTTTTAACTGAACAATGCATTCGTCTAATGTATTAATGACGTTTGAATCAAATCTTCTTAGCTGTTGTCCATGACCTTCATTTCCCACATCCTGCTGTTCTTTCATCATGTCTTGGGCCTGCTTAAAGAATTCATTTCCTTGCATAAAATCCGGAAAAGAATGGGACATCGTAGAAGAAATCATTTGCTGAATATATTTATTCATGTCTTTAGATGCCATTCCTTTTGGGATATTTTCCATCATTCCTTTAAACGGAGACTTTCCAAATGGAAACATATTTACACACCTCCTTGTAATGTGCCAAGTAAAACGACAAAATCGTTAAATCTAAATTTGATTTCCAATTGGAGCTGAAGGGTTTGCAATTTGATCTTGATCGCTTACGTCAGGATCTAACACGCCCGTATTCATTTGAGAGCAAGTAGGAGAGAAGTTACCTAAAGAGAAATTTGCGCCGTTAAACTTTGAGTTCGCCGTGTGACTGTTTTGAATGGTGGAACCGAAATCAATATTTGCGTTTTGTGTGACACCGTTTGTTACGATATTAAAAACGTTAATTTGAAGAGGCATAAAGAGACTCCTTACTGTTTTTATTCATTCTACTCCAACGGCCTATTGCGTTCAGAGAGAATGTATTCACCGTTTGTCGTCATGCTGTTGACAAGCATTGCCCTATATCACTGCTGATAACCATTGACATGATCAACGTTTGCAATATCTGTTTGGTCATTTGTATCAGGATCGATATAAATGTTTCGCATTTTCGAGGAAGCAGGTGAGACATCGCCATAAGAAGAGTTCGTACCAGTGGATTTTGAATGAGCCGTGTGACTGTTATGGAGTGCTTCGCCAATGTTGACAGAACCGTTGCTTGAGATACTGTTGATCTTTAAATTATAAATGTTAATAACACTTGGCATAGGCTCTCACCCTTTTCTATGGTTGATTAATGTATCCTATGATGATAAGTGCCTAAACGTTCACAATTCCTCATAACTAAAATCGCCTTTTCCGATTGAAGGAAAAAGCGATTGAGAGAGGATTACTTAATGATATGATGGGCTTATGAAATGGGTGCAATACGACAATTCTTTTTTTCTAAAATGTAAGAGATGCTTTGTTGGACAGTGGAAAATGTTCGCCAATTAAACTGAGAATCTACAAGCGACAGAGCCATTTTTGAAGAAAGACCAACAATAAGGCAAGTGGTACCAATCAAACGCAAAGCATCGTGGAGCGTGTTAATATAATAACCGTGTTCTTCATCTAATGAATGAAGGGAAGATAAATCAATAAGCAAATAGCGCGCCTGTTCTTTTACAACTGCCTCCAATACCGTTTCAGTTAGCTTCTTTCCACGTTCTATATCCATCTTACCGGTAATGGGCACAGCTAAAACCTCGTCCCATATCTTTAATAAAGGAGTGGACAAATCCTCAATTAACCGTTCTTTTTCAAGCTCTGCTTCGGCTTGATCTGTAAAGTCTAATAGCATAAGCAAGTAGCCATAACGCTCGCCGTCTTTTGTATCAATGGGGTGAATCACAGCTTCTGCTACGTATTGACTGCCAATCGTTATACGCGTTCTGTAGGTTGTATGAAGAGAGGTGAGTAAATTTTCCGCTTCTTCAGAATTGGAATGAAAGAAGTCCATATGCTTTCCAATTAACTCTTCGATATGAGATAACTGGTAGATTGGGAGTACTGGCTGAAGTGTTTCAATTGCTCTTGCATTCATCCACTGCACACGATAGTCTTGATCTGCAATGATCATGGTTTCTTGAATATTTTCTAAAATCAAATGTCCATTAAGCTTTTGTGGAAGTCGTCCAATTCCATTCATTCTCCATCTCTCCTTATGCGTGTAGTAAGTTTATGTACATCTACTTTATATTTTACAGTGAAAAGAATGAAGAAGGCTATAAAAAATTTATTAACGTATGTAGGGATCATGGTATGTAAAAAAACGTAGGAGTAAGCACTCGCTTCAATCAAAAAACTCCCCTGGGTAAAGGGGAGTTCACTTTATTCATATGATTTAATAAAATCAACGTTATATTTTTCAACGCTTGATAAGTAGGAGTCTCTAAATGATGAATCAGGCGTATACCATGACTTTTCATAAAAATAGGCTTGAAGATCTTTCGATTTAAATACATACCCATGCCGCGCATAGATTTCATTTCGAGCTAGCCTTCGTTCACTCGAGCTCAAACTGCTAATATCACCATAACTTAATTTGTAAGAATCCGAACCCGGAAGAATATAAGAGCTTGAAGTAGCATAAGAGCGCGGCCCAGGCACGATTACTTCTCGTTCTTTTATGACGGTTTTTTCCTTTTCAAGGGGCGGCGTTTGTATATTTAATATAATACTTTCTTCACTTTGAATGGTGTAAGGACTGCTTTTGAACGTGGTGCCGCCTTTTTGCACTTCTGCATGAACAGTGACGCTTCCATCCGTGGCAACAGGCCCTATTTGTGATGAGCTATTCACCTGAAGCCCCGTGCTTTTTCCGTTTACGAATAAAATAGCGTTATCTCTATTCGATGAGATTGTAACGTAAGCTCCTTTAAATACAACAGATATATTTTCTTCTTTTTGACGGTGAAAGTTTACAGTGGTTTGGTCTGTAAGCTTTCCGTAAGAGCTTTCATAAGAAGCTGTAAGCGGGTAATTTCCAATCATAAAAGGCCCTATTTTTTGCGTTTGATTTTTGGATATGGATTGTTTTGTATCATTGACTGTAACCGTTGCATCCTCTGGCGTGGTGAGGGAGATATAATATGATGACGGCACAACCACGTACTGTTTTTTGAAGAGTGGTGAATGTTTCTGTTCTTTTATTGTAAAGTAGATACTCGATTTATTTTTCAAATCATTTTCAACGTCTCGTAAAATAGAACCATCGGAAGTTGCATCCAACAGAGCTTGAATAGATGTGTCATTAATAACTATAGTAGACTGCGAAGAGTCTAATAACTCTCTTAACACAGCTGTATCTTTCGATTCCAATGCCTCAATAAAGCGGTCAGCCGTTTTTTCTTCTGAACCAGAGAAAAAGAAATAAAATACAAAAGTTAAAAGAAGTATAAGCACAATACCCCCGCCAATATACCAGCTCTTTTTATGCTTAGCTGCAGCTGGCGACACGGTGAAAGAAAAGCCGCAGTTATTGCAAAATAATTGATCTGTGCTTGCACTGGCACCGCATTTTGGACATTGATTCATTCACACCATTCCCTTCTTTTTATTCCATTAAATGTATGGAACGTGTAGGTAAAACAGACCATTAAATTGGAAAAAGAATAGATTTAACGAGAAAGATAAACACACCAAACATGCACAGAAAAGATGAGGTATGCTATGATAAGAACTATATATTAATCCGATAGGGACACTCTGTCATATAAAAAGGAGATGAAGCAAATGAGTGTTTCATTTGTAAATAAAAATCAAAAGTCTACGTACGAAAAACTGCTACCTCTAGTCGAAAAATTTAAGAAACGAGCTTTTAAAATAGATGAAGAAGGTACGTTTCCGTTTGAAAATATTCAAGAGTTAAAAGAAGCTGGCTATACACGTCTTTCTCTAGAAAGCAACTATGGAGGAGATGAATTACGCCTTTATGATTTTTTATTATTTCAAGAATTAATTGCTCAAGGGGACGCTTCTACGGCTCTTAGTATTGGATGGCATATGGGGATTACAATGGACTTGCGTGAAAAACAGCCTTGGAGTCAGCAAATGCTCGATTTTATTTTTAAAGAAATAGAAAAAGGTGCACTTATTAATACCGCTGCTACTGAACCGAAGACAGGAAGTCCTACTCGAGGAGGCAAACCGGAAACGCTAGCTGTAAAAACAAAAAAAGGCTGGCGAATCAATGGCCGAAAAACATTCACCACGATGTCTCCAGTGTTAAATTACTTCTTAGTAAAAGCAAGCATTGAAGGTGAAGAAGAGATCGGCTTATTTTTAATTCCTCGTGAAACAACCGGACTTTCAATAGAAGAAACATGGGATATGATTGCAATGCGCGGGACAGGAAGTCACGATCTTGTGCTAGAAAATGTCGATATTGAACAAGACTTTCTTGTTGAACGCCTAGGTGGCTTTAAAAAGAATGAGCCAAGCGGCTGGTTGCTTCATATACCAGCTTGCTACATGGGTACAGCCATCGCAGCAAGAGATTATGCTGTCGCATTTGCTACAGAATATTCGCCTAATAGTATTGAAGGAACGATTAGCGAGTTGCCAAATGTGCAGCGTTTAGTCGGAGAGATGGAACTTGAACTCATGCAGGCGCGTCACTTTATGTACAGCGTGGCAAATAAATGGGATGAAACAAGCGACCGAGCAGCATTAGCGGGAGAATTAGCAGCTGTCAAACACGTAGTGACCAATAGTGCCTGTACGGTTGTTGACAAAGCCATGCGCATAGTAGGAGCGCGTAGCTTGCAGCGCAGTAATCCGCTGCAGCGCTATTATAGAGACGTGCGTGCTGGGCTCCACAACCCTCCAATGGATGATATGACGGTTGTTAATTTAGCGAAGCAGGCGTTTGTTAGATAAAACTTAATAACATGTTAAATGATGAAAAACTGCTTATTATAGGCTATTCTATAGTAAGCAGTTTTTTCGTTACAAAAGGAGGAATTGAAGATGAAGTCCGTAAGAGAAATTCAGCTGACACCTCATAATATCGCGTGGGAAAAGGAATTTTCAAAAGAAGCTGCCACCTTAACAACTATAATGTCAGCTCAAGTTTTAGAGGTTCATCATATCGGAAGCACTGCTGTTCCCGGCTTAAGCGCAAAACCCATTATTGATTTACTTATTGAAGTGAAAGATATAAAAAAAGTAGATACATATAATCAAAAGATGGAACAGCTTGGATATGAAGCAAAAGGTGAAAACGGCATAAAAGGAAGACGATACTTCCAAAAAGGTGGAAATGAAAGAACCCACCACGTTCATATTTATGAAAAAGGCCACCCAGAAATTAATCGGCATATATGGTTTCGAGATTATCTGCGTACTCACCCTGATGCAGCAAAAGAATACGAAACGTTGAAAACAGAACTAGCGCATCGCTATCGCTTTGAACCGGAAAAATATGTGGAAAATAAAACGAATTTTATTCATAAAATAGATGGGCTAGCTTTAAAATGGAGAAAGGAAAGCAGCAATAAGAATAGGAAAGATGATCTTAGATAAAAAGGAGGAACGAGCTTGACTCCAGTTCTAAATCGACAGACAAATACAGGTAAAAAGAAAAAAACAATATGGATCAGCCTGATATCCTTTGTTATTCTTTGTTTTGTACTTTGTACGGCCATTTCTCTTTATGTAGGCATAAGCCTGACAAAACTAGATAAAAATCCTGCTGTGAAAAATCCTAGTGATTACGGCATGCACTATAGCAATCAAGTATTTTTGAGCAAAGACGGAATAACCCATTTAAAAGGATGGATGATTGAACCAACGGAACAGCCAAAAGCGACCATTATTATGTCACATGGATACGGAAATAACCGTGAAGCACAAGGAGCGGGCTTTCTGCCGCTGAGTAAAGAATTTGTAAAAGCGGGATATCGAGTAGTCATGTTTGACTTTAGAGATTCAGGAGACTCAGAAGGAAATCAAACGACGATTGGTGTAAAAGAACAGCTCGATTTATTAGGCGTTATTCAGAAAATGAAAGAAACAAAAAAAGAGCCAATTGTGCTCTACGGCATTTCAATGGGAGCAGCCACTTCTTTATTAGCAGCCTCTCAAGATGACGACGTAAAAGCAGTGGTAGCCGATAGTCCTTTTAGTGATTTAACCTCTTATTTAAAAGAAAATCTATCTGTATGGTCTCATTTACCAAATTTTCCATTTACACCGCTAACCATTGCTATTCTTCCTGTTATTGCAGATGTAAATCCTGTTGAAGCTAGTCCTATTAAAGCAGTCGAGCATATTTACCCTCGACCAATTTTATTTATACACAGCACAGGAGATACAAAAATCCCTTACACTGAAAGTGAAAAAATGGCTAAAACACACCCGGATGCTTTTTCCTTCTGGAAAACTGATAAAGCAGAACACGTTCAAAATTATCATGTATACAAAAAAGAATATGTAAAGCGGGTATTATCTTTTATTGAGCAATCCCTGTAAAAAAAGTGGATGGGACAAAAATATGTTAGACGAAATGTAAAACGAACCATTGATCAAAACTTTTGATTAGTGGTTCGTTTTTTTGTTAAGACAAACGTAGATTTCATTTGTGTAAATCTTTAGATGGGATTCATTTCGTTATGTCTCAACCTCTTTTAGCCGTCGATTTTACCTTGTTCTATAAGCTCAGCATATAAATTACGAAGAATATAGGTTTTATAACTTTCTAGCTTTCTTCCATCAATTTTAGAGATATTGGCCGCTTTTAACTGCTGAACAAACCAGCCCTTTGAATAGATATGAGCCATTGTTAATCACTCCTTCAAAAAAATCCACTCTAAATAATTAACTATATTCATAAAAAGAACTAAAAAGAAGTGAACGAAGCAAATGAATTGACGTTCATTTTTTACAGCGTTATACTGCTCTACAGCTACATAAAAGGAGGAAATGAACAATGAGCAAACAGTATATAAACGTAAATGGCGTTAATTTGCACTACATAAGCAAGGGACAAGGAGAGCTTATGCTATTTCTTCATGGGTTTCCTGACTTTTCGCATATTTGGCGACACCAGATAGATGAATTTTCTAATGATTTTCACACAGTTGCTCTGGACTTAAGAGGATATAACTTATCTGAAAAGCCAAGCGGACTAAAATCATACGAGATTGATGTATTAGTAGAAGATATTCGCCAAGTGATTGAAGGCCTAGGATATAGCTCCTGCACGCTAGTTGTACACGACTGGGGAGCAGGAATCGGATGGACATTCGCTTATCGCTACCCGGAATATGTACAAAAATTAATTGCTTTTAACGGTCCGCACCCTTATACATTTATGCGTGAGCTTAGAACAAATAAAAATCAGCAAAAAGCAAGTGAGTATATGAAATGGTTTCAAAAACAAGAAGCACAGGACTATATGGAACGAGACAACTTCTCAGGTTTGCGTAAGCTTGTGATCGACCCAGGTGTAAAAAAAGGATACCTAACAGCTGATGATGTTCAAGCATACATGAACTCTTGGGAAAATGGCTCTGTGCTGTCCATGCTAAGTTATTACCGCAATTTAAAGATTTTCACGGAAGAAGACCTTCGAAGAAAATCTTTGTTTCCGTTAGAAGAAGAAGTGTTAAACATCCCGGTACAAATTATTTGGGGAAATCAAGATCCTACTTTTATGCCTGAAAACTTAGATGGTATTGAAGAGTATGTGCCAAACATATCTGTTCACCGATTAGCTGAAGCATCTCATGCCCCTCAGCATGAAAAGCCTCAAGAAGTAAACAACGTGATGTGGAATTTTTTAAATAAGTAAAGAGAAAAAGAAAGGTTTCCTTTAGAAACCTTTCTTTTTCTTTTGAATTTAAAATAATTTTTAAAAAAGTGATCCAACAGAATAAGGTGATCGTTAGGTAAGTAGAAAAGGAAGTACTTCTTGAAAAAAAGCGGTTAAAAACTTTTTCAAAAAAAGTGATCTAGCTGAACAAAGCGTTCGTTAGATAAGTAGAAAGGGAAGGAATTCTTGATGAAAATGACATCTTAAAAAAGTTTTAAAAAAGTGATCCAAGGTCATTCGCCAATCGTTTAGTAGATAGAAAGAGAATACTTCCTAAAAAGAGTCATTAAATACGGGAGAACATGAAGGTGAAATATAAAGAATATTCAAAATGTTCAATCTATTTAATGATTTAAGATGTAGTAAGAATGAAAAAAGTAGCGTACATCAACTAAAAATGAGGAGAGTGGAAAATGATGAAATTAAGCAAAAAGTTAATGATCCCTGTACTAGGAGCTTCACTATTGATGCCCACAATTGCAAACGCAGAGGAAGCACAACCAACGGCAGTAACAAAAGCTGCAGATTTACGAGCGAACTTAGACTACTTATTATCTGAACACTTTACGCTTGCCGTTGCCGCTATGACAACAGCCTATGACGGTTCTAAAGACGCTGACGCTGCGTTTAAAGCATTGGACCAAAATGCCGTTGACATGGAGCCTGCTATTGCGTCTGTCTATGGTGATAAAGGAGCAGCTGAATTTGAAAGAATTTTCAGAGAACATAACAATTACACAGATGATTTTGTAAAAGCAACAAAAGAAAATGACAAAGAAGCCATGGCTGAAGTAGATAAAGAAGTAAATCAATTCGTAAATGAATTTGCTAAGTTCTTAAGTACTGCTACGGAAGGCAAACTACCTGAAGATGCAGCAAAAGAAGCGCTTCGCGTACATGAAGACCAAGTAAAAGAAACATTTGAAGATTATGTAGCAGGTGACTACGAAGCGGCCGCTAAAACATACCGCGAAGGATATCAGCAAATGTTTGCCATTAGTAAAGCGTTATCAAATGCAATCGTAACGCAAATGCCCGATAAATTCGACAATACCAAAGTAGATACACCAGCAGCAGATTTACGTTCTTCATTAAACAGCTTAGCAGCAGAACATTTTGCTTTAGCAACAATGGGAATGGAAAAAGGGTTCAACGGTTCAAAAGATTACGACTATGTTAGCTGGTTAGAAAATGCTAACACAGCAGATTTTAAAGCTGCAATCGGTTCAGTATATGGCGATGAAGGGGCTGCACAATTCGAAAAAATTTGGCAAGGAGATCACATCAATGCCCAAGCTGAACTAGTAAGTGCACAAGTAAAAGGCGATGAAGCAGGAGAAAAAGCTGCTAAAGACAAGCTCCATAAATTCGCGCAAGAATTTGGTACATTCTTAGGAACAGCAACAGATGGAAACCTTCCAACTGCAGACGCACAGGCAGCTATAAAAGCACATGAAGATACGGTTATTAAAACATTTGAGCAATATGCATCCGGCGACTACGCTGGAAGTTATGATACGTACCGTGAAGGGTATAAATTAATGTTTGGTGTCGGCCAAGCTTTAGGTGAAGCGATTGTAAAACAAAATCCCGATAAGTTTGCTGAGACAGCTATGCCAACAGATATGCCGAAAACAGGTATGGGCGGGGCATCTGAATCAACGATGAACCCACTAACAGCGATCTATATTGCACTAGGTTCGTTAGCTGTATTAACAGCTGGAGTTATTTTACGCAAGAAACCAGTAAGTAAATAATATTTTTTCTCCTTTTCCTTATGAATTACAAGTCAAGAGTCCTAAAAAAAGAAGAGAGGTTGTTCTCTCTTCTTTTTTATAAACAGCTGTGAAACGAGGTGACGATGTGAAAAAAGCGATTGTTCTCGCCTACTGTATATTAAGTTTAGTCCTGCTTGTTAGCGGCGGACTATATTTTAAAGAACAAATGGTAGAAGCAAAAGAAATGAAGCAACAGAATGCAGCTAAGCAAAAAGAAAAAGAAGCACAATCAAAAGATTTAAAAAGCCGGGTAACGCTTGAAGAGGAATTTGCTGTATTAAAAAAGCATAAAACAGAAGCCAAACAGTTAAACAAAGAATTCAAAGGAATCATTCCTGCAAAAGTGTCCATTCCAGCTATTCATGTGGAGGCTTCAATTGAACAAGTAGGGTTATTAGACAGCGGTGAAATGGCAGCGCCATCTACAGAAAATGGAGTTGCTTGGTTTGAACCAGGAGCTAAACCTGGCGTAAAAGGAAATGCTGTACTAGCAGGACACGTAGACAGTAAAACCGGTCCTGCCGTCTTTTATAATCTAAAAAACTTAAAAAAAGACGATGAAATTACCGTAAGAGATGCACAGGGGACCACGCTTACCTTTGTTGTTAAACGTACAAAAAGCTATCCGCGAGATAAGGCACCTTTAAACGAAATTTTTGGGTACAGCAACAAACGTAATTTAAATCTAATTACGTGTACAGGCACGTTTGACCGTGCAGAAGGAACCCATCAAGAGAGGTTAGTTGTATATACAGAACTAAAAGCTGACCAAGCAAAAGAATTGGAGCGTGAAGCAACTGCACCACAACCTCCCACACATGTAAAGATGAGCGGTAATTTGCTTACGTGGTACGCGGTACGAGAAGGCAATATTATCGGTTACCGAATTTATAAAAAGAACCCAGGCGGAACATTTGTCCATATTGGCAGCGTTTCGGAATTTGAGCGAAAAAGCTTTGCCGACTCCGACGCATCTCAGTCTCGTTATTATGTAACAGCTGTTAACGAGTCAGGAAAAGAGTCTGCCCCATCTAGTATAGCGAAATAACAAAAAGCTCTCTTCAAACGGAGAGCTTTTTGTTATTTTTGATTGTCGATTCAAAAGATATCTTATGGCTTTCTATTTATCTAAATGCTATTAGTTTTAATAGATAAATAAAAATTCCTTAAAAATAATAATTGAATAATATAAATATTCAGATTATTATGTACTAATAGTCTTTTTGGTAATTAAAAGGAAAAAAACAAAAAGAATCTAAAAGAAAAGGGAGAGAAAGTATGGCACAACCTAATTTGCAAACAGAGCAAAAATCACATCCAACAACCTTACTAGACAAACTATTAGGAAGAGTAGAAGCATTCGGAAACAAACTACCTGATCCTTTTATTTTGTTTGTATGCTTAGCGCTTATTATCGTATTAGCGTCTGTTGCTATTAATAGTATGGGAGTAACAGTGGTCCATCCTGGTACTAATAAGACTCTTCCAATTAAAAGTTTGTTGTCGCATGAAGGCATTCAGTATATCTTAACATCGATGCTGACCAATTTCACTGAATTTAAGCCCTTAGGACTTGTACTTGCTATGATGCTTGGAGTCGGACTTGCAGAAAAAGTAGGTCTGCTTGAAGTGGCCATAAAGAAAACGATTTTAAATGCTCCAAAAGCTCTTATTACATACGCCATCATTTTTACAGGGATTATGGCCAACTTAGCCGCAGATGCTGCTTTTGTCATCGTGCCTCCGCTTGCCGCAATGATATTTTATACAGTAGGAAGACACCCGCTTGCTGGATTAGCAGCAGGATTTGCTGGGGTGGGATCAGGCTTTACAGCGAATCTTATTATATCCGGAACCGACGGATTGTTATCAGGCATTTCTACTGAAGCTGCTAAAACAATCGACCCAAGCGCTGCCGTCAGTCCTGCAGCGAACTGGTACTTCATGGCGGCTTCTGTATTCGTTTTAACTATTATAGGAGCGATCGTCACTGAAAAGATTGTAGAACCTAGACTGGGTAATTATAAAGGGAAAAAACGCAATGATTTTGGTGAAATCAGTGAGGTAGAAGCAAAAGGATTAAAAAACAGTATCGTTGCTACATGTATTTATGTCGTTGTACTAGCTGTTTTCTTATTTTGGCCCAACTCTCCTCTACGAAATGAAGACGGCGGAATTGTTCCATCTCCTTTTTTAGATGGTATCATTCCGATTACGCTGCTGTTTTTTGTGGTAGTTGGCTCTGTTTATGGAATAACAGTAGGGAAAATCAAAAGTTCTAGAGATATACCTTCTTATATGACTGATTCGATGAAAGATATGGCTAGCTATATTGTCCTTATTTTTGCCGCCGCTCAATTTATCGCTTACTTTAATTGGACTAATATTGGAACGTGGATTGCAGTAGAAGGAGCGGATGCATTAAAAGCACTAAATCTAACTGGACTTCCAGTTGTGGTTGGTTTTGTATTTTTAACTGTGGTTCTAAGCCTTCTTATTTTTAGCGGCTCTGCTCAATGGGCACTAGAAGCACCTATTTTTATTCCATTATTCATGCTGTTAGGATACAATCCTGGATTTATTCAAGCAGCTTACCGAATAGCGGATTCGTCTACGAATGTAATCACTCCTTTAAATCCATACATGATTGTCATTTTAGCCTTTATGAAAGAATACGAGCCGAAAGCAGGACTTGGAACCATCATTTCACTTATGCTTCCTTATACTTTAGCCTTCTTAGGAATTTGGATTGTAATGTTGATTGTTTTTGCTGTATTCGGTATTCCTTTAGGACCAGGTGTATATATGTATTTGTAAAAAAAATCCTCTTCTTGGAGTAGAAGAGGATTTTTTATGTCAGAAATTCTAACACACACAAAAAATATTGCAGCTTCTGTGTACATAGAAGAATAAATAACAAAAAGAAAAGAGTTTTAAAAACAAAAGTTTTCTGAATAAATTTGCAAAAAGTAGTTGCTAAATACATATAAATCAAATATGATAGTAAACATAACAATATATGTTATATAATCTAACATTGAATTTAGGGGTTATTTATTCGTACTTAAGGGGGAAATCATCATGCAAATGGGCGATTCAGTATTTATGTTTTTTTCGGCATTATTGGTTTGGATTATGACACCAGCTATTGCATTGTTTTACGGAGGCATGGTTCGAAGTAAAAACATGTTAAGTACCGCGATGTATAGCGTAGGTTCATTAGCTGTCATATCTGTTCTTTGGATAGTAGCTGGCTATTCTCTAGCATTTTCGACCGGTGGCAATGCTTTTATTGGAAACTTGGACTGGGTGGGATTAAAAGGCGTTGGATTCACTCCAAACGGGGACTACAGCGCAACGATCCCGCATAACATGTTTATGATGTTTCAACTAACATTTGCTGTGTTAACAGTAGCTATTATCTCTGGTGCTTTTGCAGAGCGCATGAAGTTTTCAGCATTTATCTTATTTGCTATCCTATGGTCATTATTTGTATATGCACCCGTTGCACACTGGGTTTGGGGAGTTGGCGGATGGCTTCGTGAACTAGGAGCTATTGACTTTGCTGGCGGAAACGTCGTTCACATTTCATCAGGTGTAGCAGGATTAATTCTAGCTCTTGTTGTTGGAAAACGAAAAAATGCCGATGCTGCAGCACCTCACAATTTACCGCTAACTCTTTTAGGCGGAATGCTGATTTGGTTCGGGTGGTTTGGATTTAACGTTGGAAGTTCCTTAACTATTAACAGCGTTGCAATGACGGCTTTCATTAACACGAATACAGCGGCAGCAACAGGAATTATCGGCTGGCTTGTAGTAGAGTGGATTATTAATAAAAAGCCTACGCTGCTTGGAGCCGTTTCGGGAGCGATTGCTGGACTTGTAGCTATTACACCAGCTTGTGGATTCGTTACACCGTTTGCTTCTATTGTAATTGGTTTTATCGGCGGAGCAGTTTGTTTCTGGGGTATCTTCTCACTTAAAAAGAAAATCGGTTACGACGATGCGTTAGATGCATTTGGTCTTCACGGTATTGGGGGAACATGGGGAGGTATCGCAACGGGTTTATTTGCCACAACTTCTGTAAATGATGCCGGCGCGAATGGTTTATTCTACGGAGACCCAAGTCTACTATGGAAACAGCTGGTGGCTATCGTAGCAACGTATCTATTTGTCGGCATCGCTACCTTCATTATTGTTAAAGTGGTTGGGTTGGTAGTATCTCTACGCGCAACACAAGAAGAAGAAACGCTCGGGCTTGATATTACGCTGCACGGTGAAAGAGCGTATCACGAATCGAATATGTAAAAGGGGTGGGCACAGTGAGTGATGTTTTAACAAAAATTGAAATTATTACGCGCCCTTCAAAGTTTGAAGAGCTTAAGCAAGAACTAGCAAAAATTGGCGTGAGCGGTATTACGGTTACAGATGCGTTAGGATGCGGATTGCAAAAAGGCATTACGGAACTTTACAGGGGGGTCAAAAAACAAGACAATATGCACGCCCGAATTAAAGTAGAAATTGTTGTGTGCGAAGTTCCCGTATCCGACGTTGTTGATAAAGCAAGAAAAGTACTAAATACAGGTCAGCCTGGGGATGGGAAAATATTTATCTATGAATTAAAGAATGCGATTAAGATCCGAACAGGGGAAGAGGGATCACAGGCATTACGAAACAATAGTTAAACTCGGGGAGAAGCGGAAAACAAAGGGTCATAAAAAGAGGCTGGGACAAAAGTAGTTTAGCCCAAGTGAAAAACGAACCACTCATCAACATATTTAATGAGGGGTTCGTTTTTTTTGTTTTTTGTGATGATGCCTATCGTTTTATTTGTTTCTGTCCTTCTAGCAGTTGATTGGAGGGCAAGGCGGAGACTCCTGCGGGAAAAGCGGGACAGGTGAGACCCAGCAGGAGCACAAGCGACGAGGAGGCTCAGCGGCCGCCCGCGGAAAGCGAAGCCCTGCACGGAAATCAACTGCGGTGTCATAAGCCGGCCAGCCCATGTATCTCATTTGTCCGTCTTTCGGTTAGATTCATTTCGTTATGTCTCAACCTTTTTTTAGGTTGAATAGTTACAAGGCATGTTTCCTTATGGTGACATGCTTTTTTGTTATATATACGGTCAAGGAGTATATCGCAAAAAACAAGTGAATATAATTAAAATTATTTTTATAAAATTAAGAAAATTATAAAAATATGTGTCATTATTACTGACAAGTTTGGTGAAATAGTGCTGTTTATCCTTTTATAATAGTAAAAAATGACTATAATTTTACTTTTATTAGTTTCTCTCTGTATAGGAGAGTGAATCTATTATGAAAGGATGTGACAATCAGTGTACATAAACAGCAAGCTTTTTTACCGTTTTCAGAAATGACATTTGCCGAAAAGATAAAAAGCGTTCTAGACGCGAACAAAGGGAGGGAAAATCGTTATAAAAGACTAGCCGCTATTACGCGTTTTATAACGATTACTACATGCTAAGTAAAAAAATGTTATCTATTTTAGCAACAACGGTCTTATCAGTAGGATTTGTAGCTGGCTGTGGCAGCAACAGTACATCAGGAGAAGATAAAGGCAGCAATGTTATTAAAATTGCTACGCAAAGCCCTTTGTCAGGAGGTAGTGCAACGTTAGGTGAAGCGATCAAACTGGGAGCTCAGCTAGCTCTTGATGAAGAAAAAGACACGTTTAAAAAATTAGGATATAAACTTCAGCTTGTGCCGTATGACGACCAAGGCGATCCTAAAAAAGGCGTAGCAAACGCTCAGTTAATCGGATCAGACAAAGCTGTCTATGGCGTAATAGGACATTTAAATTCAGGAGTTACCATTCCTTCATCTGAAACGTATGAGAAATACTCAATTCCAATGATTTCTCCTGCAAGTACAGCAACGGATGTAACAGACCGAAAGTTAAAAACAGTTAACCGCATTGTAGCCCGTGATGACTTCCAAGGGCCTGCAGGAGCGAAATATGCTGTTAAAGAGTTGAAAGCAAAAAATATTTTTGTCATTCAAGATAAAACAGCCTACGGACAAGGGCTTGCAGACGCTTTTAAAACAGCGGCTGAAAAAGAAGGGGCAAAAATTGTTGGATTTGAAGGAATTACAGTTGGAGAAAAAGATTTTAACGGTGTGTTAAATCAAGTCTCTAAAGAAAAGCCAGATCTCGTTTATTTTGGAGGGCTCTACGCAGAAGGCGGACTCTTAATTAAGCAAGCTCGTGACAAAGGAATTACCGCTAAATTTATGGGAGGAGATGGCTTAGACTCCTCAACTTTAGTTGATATTGCTGGAGATGCTGTAAAAGATACGTACCTTACGTCAGTAGCAGGAGATGCTTCCAAAACACAATTTGCTAAAGATTATGAGAAGAAATTCAATAAAAAAGTAGAGTCATATTCTGTATACGGGTATGATTCCATGAAGGTTATGCTTCAAGGTATTCAAAAAGCAATTGAAGACAATGATAAAAAGCTTCCTTCTCATGAAGCAGTGCGTGATGCTGTACGAGGTATTAAAGAATACAAAGGAGAACTTACGCAGGTAGGATTTGATGAGAAAGGAGACAATAAATACGCTAAAATCTTTATCTATAAGTTTGACGCTCCTTCATATCCAGCTAAATTAGAAGGGGAAATCTCACAGTAAACCTTAGAAAAGAAAGGTATGGATGTTCCGTACCTTTCTTTTCTTAAAATTGATTTTATAGGACGAAAGGGACGAGGTTATATGTTTGCTCATATTATACAAACGCTGCCGCAAGTGTTAATCGACGGACTAACATTAGGAGCTGTATATGCAATTATTGCCCTAGGTTATACGATGGTATATGGCATTTTAGAACTCATCAATTTTGCACACGGCGAAATTTTTATGTCAGGGGCTTTTATCGGAACCGCTATTTTAATAGGATTAACAGGCGTAGGTTGGATTGCAGCTTTTCCAGCTGTTGTGACGTTAATTTTAGTTCTTCTTATTACGAGTGTTGCGACTGGGTTTCTTGGTATGGGAATTGAAAGAGTGGCTTATCGCCCCCTGCGCAAGTCTTCTAAACTAATTACACTTATTACAGCTATCGGAATGTCGTTTCTATTACAGGATTTTGTGCGCTTCATTACGGAACTTAAGAATGGTAATTATATTGTTAATACCCCTGCTTTATTTTCAGGAAAAGTATCGGTTAACGCTTCTTCTCTTTCATCATCATTTGATGATGCTACATTTAAAGTAACGTTTATCGTAGTGTTAATTGTTGCTCTTTGCTTAATGATCGGACTCGAAATTTTCGTCAATCGAACCAAATGGGGAATGGCAATGAGAGCCGTAGCTCAAGATCCCGATACGGCTTCACTCATGTCCATTAATGTAAACAAAGTTATTTCTCTTACTTTTTTTATTGGTTCGGCTTTAGGGGGAGCAACCGGCGTGTTATTTGCGCTTCATTACGGAACAATTGACCCTTACATTGGTTTCATATTAGGATTAAAGGCTTTTACAGCAGCAGTTTTAGGAGGAATAGGCAATATACGAGGCGCAATGTTTGGAGGGCTAATGCTTGGCATTCTTGAAATGTTTGCAGCTGCGAATTTATCAACAATTACCGGCAATGTTTTAGGAGCAGAGTATAAAGATGTATTTGCATTTGCTATTTTGATTTTGGTGTTAATTTTTAAACCAGAAGGCTTATTTGGAAAAGCCGTTACAGAAAAAGTGTAGGTGATGACGATGAAAAAATTAATGAGTAGGCTTGAAGGAAACAAAAAGGTGCAAATCATTTTATTTTTTATATATGTAATTGCAACAAGCGGTAGTTTAATGCTTGCCCAAAAGTCCGTCGTCGCATTTTTACTTCTTTTATTTTCATTATTACTTCTGTACTTTATGTCTCTTTCTACTAAATTAAAATGGCTAATAGCAGGGGTCATTTTAATTGTGTTGCTTCCTTTTTCAGCTAGCCAAGGCCCTGCTTATGAATCATATATGGAAGTATCTACGCTAGTAGGCATTTATGTTGCTATGGCACTTGGGTTGAACACTGTAGTCGGATTGGCCGGATTATTGGATTTGGGATTTGTTGCTTTCTTTGCAGTTGGGGCTTACACGTATGGAATTTTCGCGACTAATCAAGCTGCTAATTTTATGCCTTTTGGTACGTACCCATTATCAGGAGAAAGCTTTTGGTTTTTTATCATTGCAGGGTGCCTAATAGCCGCTTTATTTGGAGTTTTGCTTGGTATACCTGTGCTGCGCGTAAAAGGAGACTATCTAGCTATCGTTACGCTTGGATTCGGGGAAATTATTCGAATTGTGTTTAACAATTTGGATAAACCGATCAATATTACAAACGGGGCAATGGGGCTGTCCTCCGTGACGCCGCCTTCTATTTTTGGGATTAATTTAGTATATCCAAGTCAGTTCTATTATGTAGTATTAGTCATCTTAGCTGCGGTTATTTTTATTGTACGGCGATTTGAATATTCTAAAGTAGGACGATCGTGGAAAGCGGTTCGTGAAAATGAAATTGCCGCTCAAGCGATGGGAATTCACCTTGTTAGAACAAAGCTGCTTGCGTTTGCTATTGGTGCATCATTTTCAGGCATGATGGGAGTTGTTTTTGCCGCGAAGCAAACGTTTGTCGATCCAACCAGCTTTACGCTGTTAGAATCTATTACGATTTTAGTGATGGTTATTTTAGGAGGAATGGGGAGCGTTCCGGGCGTCATACTTGGAGCAGCGGTTGTAACCATTCTTAATCTTCAAGTATTAACGGAGCTCACGGATTGGTTTAATCAGCTGAGCTTAAACGGAGTTATCTCTATACCGGATGCACTTTCGCCAGCTAAAATGCAGCGATTTATCTTTGGCGGACTTCTTATTTTATTTGCTCTATACAGGTCTCAGGGATTGGTTCCTGCTAAACAGCCTACGTTCGATTTGAAAGAGCTGAAAGAAGAAGCTGAAGAAGAAATACAGCCTGTGATTTCAACGGCTAAGAAAAACGTCAATCTATAGAGGTGAAAGAAATTGTCTATTTTAGAAGTGAAAAATGTAACCAAGACCTTTGGCGGTTTAGTTGCCAATCAAGACGTAACAATGGATATTCAAAAAAATTCAATAACAGCTGTAATAGGACCAAACGGCGCTGGAAAGACCACGTTTTTTAATATGGTGACAGGTGTTTATCAGCCAACCTCAGGTGATATTATGTTAAATGGTCAATCCATAACAGGGCTAAAACCTCACAGCGTATCAAAACAAGGGATTTCTCGGACATTTCAAAACATCAGGTTGTTTAGTAATATAACGGTTTTAGAAAATGTGTTAGTTGGGATGCACAACCATTTGAAAGCAACCACTTTTGAAACGCTGTTGAATTTACCTCGAGCAAGAAGAGCGGAAAAAGCAGCTAAAAAAGAAGCGTATAAGCTGTTGGAATACGTTGGGCTAGAAGCTTTATATAACGAAGTAGCCACTAACTTATCATATGGAGCGCAGCGCCGACTCGAAATTGCGAGAGCGTTAGCTACTAGACCCTCACTGTTATTATTAGACGAACCGGCTGCTGGTATGAATCCGCGTGAAACAAAAGAGCTGACGGATCTTATTCACACGATACGAAGAGACCGGGAAATAACCATTTTATTAATTGAGCATGACATGAAGCTCGTCATGGAAATTTCTGATCATATTATTGTATTAGATCATGGAATAAAAATTGCAGAAGGAAATGCTGAACATATCCGTACGCACCCGAAAGTGATCGAAGCCTATTTAGGAAAAGGAGCGGCAGAGGAGATAGAAAGGAAGGAGAAAAGCACATGACTCTATTAAAGTTAACTGAAGTTGACACCTTTTACGGAGGAATTCAAGCGCTTAAAGGAATAACGATTGATGTAGAAGAAGGAGAAATTGTGACTCTTATTGGAAGCAATGGAGCCGGTAAATCTACCACATTAAAGTCCATTAGCGGTCAAGCTCCTGTCAAAGCAGGTAGTATCGTGTATAAAGGCACCCACATCACGAAATTCCCTCCTCACCAAACGGCCCGGCTAGGAATAGCTCACGTACCAGAAGGAAGAAAAATTTTCCCTAAGATGACGGTAAAAGAAAATTTAACGATTGGAGCCTTCTCACTTTCTAATAAAAAAATAATAGAAGAAAATATGGGTAGAGTACTCACATATTTTCCGAGATTAAAAGAAAGGCTGACTCAAAAAGGAGGAACGATGAGCGGCGGTGAACAGCAAATGCTAGCTATCGGGCGAGCGCTTATGATGAACCCTTCTATGCTTATGCTAGATGAACCTTCTATGGGGCTTGCTCCCATCATTGTAGAACAAATATTTGAAATCATTATGGAATTAAATAAAAGCGGAATGACCATTTTGCTCGTTGAACAAAACGCTTATCAAGCACTGCAAATCGCGCACCGAGGCTACGTGATTCAAACGGGAGAAATTATTTTGCAAGGAAAAGGACCGGAATTAATTCACAATGAAAAAATAAAAGAAGCTTATTTAGCTTAAAAAACAAACCGCATCGCGTTTTAACGCTGCGGTTTATTTTTGTTCACAGGGGATGATTTGGATAAAGCAGGTAAGCATTGCTATTATCTGGTTTAGTTTCTTAATTAAGTAGGGAACGTTTAAAATAAGATTATTGAATAAGTGAGTAATTAGATAACCTCCTAGATGAAAGGAATGCTTCAATTTAAAGCTTTTTCATAAAAAACAAAAAAAGTTGAAACTTTTTTCATCAAAAAACGTTTATAAAGTAATAGAAAAAAATGGGTACGGTTATTTACACTCAAAAAGGAAGTGAGAGCGTGGCGACGCTGAAAACTAATTATTTGACTGACTTATGCTTAATCTATAGAGAAAGTCAATTTTATGTAATGCAAATACCTAGTTTCTACAAAAAAATGGCTAGCAAATACTTTCAGTTTCAGCCCCAAGAAAAAATAATTGCGTATTTACACAGCTCTTTTATAGCGGGCCTAGATAAAAGGGGAATTTGCTTTACAAATAAGGGGATTTACTGGAAAAGCAGAGGGATGAAAAAAGGAAAAATGTTATGGGAAGATTTCGCTAACATTCAATCCATTACCATTCGAAAAGAAGAAATGATTTGTTTTAATGACGTGGAGAAATTTCAAGTCAATCAAAACGATTACTCAGCTAGAAAGCTAGTATCTCTATTAAAAAAAATCAAGAAATTTATTCGCACTCATTCCCATGAATATATGTGTCAAGACTATATATATCCATGTGTATCCTCAAAAGAATTAACTTCTATTTGTTCATCTTTTCAAATTCATCAAACACCTGATCCAAAAGATGTGTTGTCGGTAGCAGGACAACTATGTGAAGAAGTTGAAAAAGAGATGCGAAACAGGCTCTATTTACCTGCAAAAGAAAAAATTGTAGCTCATTTAAATACATATCCTCTTCAAAAAACCGAGGGGATTACCGTTTGTTCTAAAGGAATTTATTTCTCAAAATCTTTTAAAACAGTTTATTACCCTTGGCACTTATTTCGCCACGTGAGTATTTCAGTGGAAACAGAGGAATTAAAAATTGCTAAAAAACATTCGTTATCTCTCAACTCAGCTGCCGTATCAAGCGGAGAAGTAATGCTATTTCTCAAACAAATTAAACAGCATGTGCAGGCTTTGCATGAAAAAGAAATCGATATTAAACAAGATAATAAGTTTGCATGGAAAATGTTAATTTAAAAAACAGGTTACCGGTAATCTGTTTTTTTGTTTTGTAGTTCTTTAGAATCATTTATTTGGAATATTGAAAGACATCATACAAGTAAACAAGACTAGAATATTGGAAGTTAAGAAAATTTTTCCATGACTATAAGGTTAATTTTACCAAAATGTCTTTTTCGTTTGGATAATTATGCTAAAATAGAGCTCGAGTTTATTTTAAGGAGCTGACAACAAGATGGAACGTAATTATTCAATTGATTTTATTAAGTTTTTTGCTACAGTGTTTGTGGTTTGTATTCATGTTAACCCATCACATGACGATTTCTTTTTAGGGAACCAGGAAAATGTGCTAGATGTCATTGTTGACACATTTGCACGATTCGCGGTTCCTTTTTTCTTTATTGTATCAGGGTATTTGTTTACGAATAAAATTCAAAAACATCCAAAACCTTCTGTATACTTAAAAAAATACACGTGGAATATTTCAAAGCTTTATGCATGTTGGTTCATCTTTTATTTATTGTTTGGTGTAGTTCTGCGCTTATTTCAAAACCACGGAACATTAGCAGAGCGAAAAGATGCAGTAGCTGATTATTTAACATCATCCATCACATTCAAAGATATCTTTTATTATGGAAGTGACACAAGCGGATTTCAGCTTTGGTACTTGATTGCGTTAATTTGGGCTGTTGTTATCGTTTTCTTATTTCAAAGATGGAAAAAGATCGGTTTATTAATGATTATCAGCACCGTATTATATGTAACTGGGTTATTTGGACAGTCTTATTCTTTATTTTTTCCACTTTCTTTTCAAACGAGAGATGCCCTGTTCTTTGGTTTGTTCTATACAGTATTAGGAGCTATGTTTGCCCTTTATGGTAAGCAAATTCTGTCAGTATTAAACGTAAGGCCCATGATTTATTTAGCCAGCTTTTTTGTGTTTTCAGCGTTAGAGATCGTCGAGCGCTACTGGTTGGTTAATATCCAGCACAGCAAGCCCGGAGACTATTTTATTTCTACGATCTTTTTATCAGCATCATTGTTTTTATTCGTATTAAGCAGTCCAAGCCTTGGCAAAAACTCGTTTTTCTCAAAGGTTGGGAAAAATTCAGTTGGCATTTATGTCGTGCATATATGTATATTAAATGAGACCTATCGATTGCTTCGTTCCATAGATTCTTCTTTCTTTACAAATAGTATCGTCGCATATGTACTTATCGTCCCAGCAGTTTTTTGGTGCTCGTACTATTTATACAGAGGGATTCAATGGACAAAGGGAAAATTACATGCAAAGCCGCACAAACATTCGTTTACAAAGCTACAGCATAAATAAGAAAAGCACCGGAGCAAGGGACAGCCCCCAAAGCTTCCGGTGTTTTTTTGATAAAAAATAAGTAATTTAAAACCTAATTGGCTTGAGCTTCGTCTAATGTATTGAAAAAGAGCTGGCTAACTAAGCCAGCTCTTTTATGATGCAATAGCATACAAAAGCTGCTTTTGCATTTTAGGAGATAAAGGAATATTTTGATACAATTCGTAAATATGATGTTCGTTCCGGTGATAACAAATCCAATCCTTGTACGTTCCTTTTAAGAAGATGCGAAAAAACACGATTCGCTTATTCGTGCCGCCTGTTTTTAATTCAATTTTCAAATCATCTGTTTCTAATGTATACTGTACTGTAGAAGAGGAGAGAGCAAGTTTAGTTGTTTTTTTACTTGTTTTAATGAATTCGGCAAGTTCAATGATCTTCATTTTTTTACCTCACTCTATTGTAAATTAGGGGTATCTTATACGTATGATGTGTACAAAGAAAATAGAATCGTTTTTTTTATAGTTTAGAAGAATGATCTTCAGCCCCTTCGTTAAGGGATTTGCATAAAAGGTTGACGTTTTCTTTGAATACAAATAAAATGCATATTAAGAAGTATTTCCCTCATTGTAACTACAGAAAAAGAAGAATTAAGGGGGCTCAATATGTTGACTGACTTAGTCGTAAGTCAAAAAGTAGTCAAGGTAAATGAATTTACTGTTGTAGGAGTGCCTATTCGAACAGATGAACCTGTGGAAGAAACGGGCACAGGTCTTATTCCTGAGCACTGGCAGACTTTTTATAAACAACAGTTAGCTAATAAAATCGCCAATAAAGTAAATGGTAATACATTTGCTCTTTATACAGAATTTGAATGTAATCAAAAAATGGATTTTACATTTGCTCTAGGATATGAAGTTTTACCTGGCGGCGAACTCAAAGATGATATGAGAGAGTTCATCATCCCAGAAGGTGAATATATGGTGTTTACAACAGCTGTTGGGCCAGCTAGACAGGTAGTAGTAGAGGCTTGGGCTTATATTCGCGAGTGGGCTAAAAAAAATCATCGTGCCTATAAAATAGACTTTGAATTATATGATGAACGCTGTATTGATCCTGAGTGCAGTCAAGTTGATATTTATGTTTCGATTTAATAGCTAGTTTTGCTAAGTAGTTAAGATGCAGATAAGCGTTTTTTGCTGCGTTCTTACTTTTGACGATAGGAATACAAAAGGGGTTTAGTGAGAGTGATCAGCAACGATTTATTACAAGCTTTAAAAGACGGATATAAACAGAGAATTAAATGGGTACTTATAAGTCAAATGGCACTGTTCATCACCGTAGCAGTCATACTTGTATCAAATTTTGTCACTAAATTTTCGTTTAACCAATTAAGCTTTATTTTTGTTTTGGTTAGTATAAGTTCGCTGTTATCAGGGGTAGAGCACGTATTGTTAAAACGTGAGAAGTGGCAATGGATTTTTGATTTTATTTTAGCTGCTTTTTTTATTGGTTTATCTATTTTTTTACACCGTTAAAGCGCCTGGTTCAGCGCTTTTTTATTTTGAACAGCTCAGCACACAAATTTCGGACCTTTCTAGTATAAACAAAACAAAAATAGGTATTTATGACGAAAATAGTCAGAAAATTTAGTAAAAAAGTCTTGTATCTTGTCTTTATTTCGATTATGATAAGTTTACACCCTTCGTATTCACTTCTTTGGATGTCAGTACCTCTATTTTTACACTACAGAAAAGAGGTGAAGCCATTTCTTCAGTTTTCCTGCTAGCCTGCATATTAACCCTTTTAGCTATTTTATTTAGTAGCAACTACCCTCAAAATTAAAGGAGAGATCCGCGCTTATGTCAAAAGCTCCTGTAAAAAACGATATTGAACTTCAACTATCTGAAACGCACTTTTTTCAACTGCTTGATTTAATTTATTTAGGTAACTGGATGGTCACAGCATGTTCTGGAGTGGAAGATGAGCATGCACAGGAATATACGGATGTAGAAAAACAAATGTTTTCACACGCAGAGCCTTTCCTTGAAAAAGGACCTTTTCACACGCTAAACAGTGAGGTTATGTTTACAGAAGAACATGAAGATTCTCTTCAAGATATTATTGGAGAATACGATAACGAAGTGTTTTGGGAAGCGCTAGCCTATCGCATGGCTAAACGAGATGTGATAGAGCAAATAGGACCCACTAAAGAAATAAAAAATGAAGTTTTTATGCAAATTTTTCATCGAGAAATGGATTATATACGAGAGTTTGAGACAAATGGAATTAAACGAATAACTATACCGCCTTTGCAGTAAAGGAGACAAATCGGCTTTCAACCTTGAAGGCCGATTTGCTGTTAAGCTGAAGCTTTTCTATTCCGCCTGAGAGGCGGGAGAGATCGGTATGTAAAGCTCCGCCATAACCATTCACACGGACCGTAATAGAAATAATAAAGCCACCACTTATTAAGAAAAAGCTGGAGTGTATAGATGATGAGACAAATAACCGTGCTTTCCATTAAGGTAAGAGTTCCGTATAAACCAAAGACTCGAACCATCCACAGGCAAATTAAAGTTTGGCTAAGGTAAGTTGTTAATGCCATTGTTCCACTATACTTAAAAAGACCCAGCATTGAAGCGTAAGGAGAAAATTGCAGGAATAACAGTAAGGTGGTAAGATAAAAAAAACATAGAAAAATGCCGCTCAAGCTTGTAAAAAGGTGAATGGCCGCCTGCTGATAGAGTTCGTATCTTAAAATCTCTGTTTTTAGCATGGCCAGAATAATAGTTAAAGTGAAACCTGCTGCGCCTGTTATTGACTGAATTTTCTTGAAAAAAGAACGATTTTGTTCGATATTATGTACCAATCCTTTTTTAGCAGTATATAAGCCAAATAACAACATAGAAAATACGGGAAAGATAGAAAACGGTAGATTTAATAGCATAGGCACCACTTCAACATTCAAACGATAAAACAGCCAAGATAAATAGTCTGCTTGCCTGTAGGTGGATAAATATTGGGTTAAGACATGTTCATGTAAAGCTTTATACTCCCACTGAGCCTCCTGCAAGACGTGTGCTGGAATAAAAAACTGCATACAAGCCAAAAGATAAAAAAAGCATAGCAAGCCTATTGCCCACAGCAAAATCGTCTTAGCTTTTCGATTGTAAAAAAAGAATAATAAAAGACCGCCAATAGCATACACATGCAAAATGTCTCCATACCAGAAAAAGACAAGATGAAAAAGCCCGATTAATAGCAAAGCAGCCATTCTTCTTGACCATAAAGCAGCGGCAAAGTACTGCTTTTCTTCAGCTCTATGCAAAAAAATTCCGCATCCAAGTCCAAACAAAAAAGAAAAGATGGTAAAAAACTTCCCTTGGACAAACAGCTGCAAGAATAAATCAATATAAGCATCTATTCCTTCATACTTATAAGAAACATTGTACAGCTGAAAAATAAATATCGGAGAAGTAAAAGCCGGTATATTCACTAAAAAAATGCCCAGCAAAGCAATGCCCCGAATAATATCAAGAATAACAAGACGTTCATTAAGGGGAAGTGGAGAAGGATTCATCGCTGTCGCTCCTTTTGGTTAGATATGTACATCTTAACACGGCAGTGGCGAAAAAATAGGTGGAAGTACAAAAAAATAAGCGGAAAGATTCATAGCTTTATGGATGAAAAAGTTGGATAATAATGGTATGGTCACCCATATCAAATATGAAAGGTGGAGAAAAAGATGAAAACAGCACTTGTGTTAGGTGGAACGCGTTTTTTCGGAAAAAATTTAGTTCAGACATTGCTTTCTAAAGGAGTACAGGTTACGTTAGCAACGCGAGGTAAAACACCGGATGATTTCGGCGACCGAGTTGAGCGAATTTTTCTTGATCGTGTAGAAAAAGATTCTGTAATCGAAATGACAAGAGGAAGAAAATGGGATGTTATCTTCGATCAAATATGCTATTCTTCACACGGCGCAGCTGTTGCTGTTGAAGCTTTTCGTCATAGTACGAGTCACTATGTACTTACCTCGACTCTTTCAGTATATGGTTCTTTAGAAAAAACGTGTTATGAAGAAGATTTTGATCCATACAAGTATCCTATTTCATATACACGCCGTGAAAATATTTCCTATCAAGAAGGAAAACGCCAAGCCGAGGCAGTATTCTTTCAAAAAGCACCGTTTTCGGTAACAGCTGTCCGTTTTCCAATTGTTATGGGAAAAGATGATTATACGGACCGCTTGCGTTTTCACATAGAAAAAATTATGCATGGAGAAGAAATTGGTGTACCGGCTATTGAAGCAGAAATGAACTTCATTTCACAGGAAGAAGCAGGTGAATTTTTAGTTTGGTGTGCAGAACAGAAGCTAAAAGGGCCGATTAACGCTTGTTCAAATGGTACCATTTCACTCAAAAATTTATTTTCATATATTGAACAAGCAGCGGATAAAACAGCAAGAACAACCTCTCGTTTAACGGATGAAAATAGTTCTCCGTACGGAGTAGATCATTCTTGGACGATGAGCAATGAAAAAGCTAGCTTTTGGGGATATTCATTTACGAACCTGCAGGACTGGCTGCCTTCATTAGTCAAAACTGTCGTTGAAAGCGAAAAGAAAGTACCTTTAAGTTAGAGAACAACAAAGACTGCACGTTTAGCAGTCTTTTTGCTGTTACAAGCAGAACATTTTTATTTTATGAGCAAAAAAGGTACGCTAAGTATACATCATTATATAGAAGAAAGAAGGATACACTATGGCAAAACATCACTTTCATTTGCAAGCAAATTGGCCAGGAGGCCGAAATGAAGTGGGAACAATTGAAGCAGGGCAATTAAAAACAAACATTTCTATTCCACCAGAAATGGACGGGCCAGGAGCCGGGACAAATCCAGATGAAATGCTGCTAGGAGCAGCAGCCACCTGCTACATTATCACGCTTGCAGCGATGCTAGAAAGAAGTGGAATCCATCAGGAGGCTTTAACGATGGAATCAGAAGCTATCGTGGACGTAACGAATGGTGTGTTTACGTACGAAAAAATCATTCATAAACCTCACGTGATCGTCACACCTGAATTTGCGGCCCAAGAAGAGAAAATCAATCGACTTATAAAAAAAGCAGAAACGTCCTGTATGATTTCAAGAGCCATTCAAGGAAATGTAGAGATCGAATTAGAACCTCAGTTCACAGTAAAAGCGTAATGAATCCATTACGCTTTTGTTATGTTTATTTCTAAAAAATAGCACATTTAAGATTGTAAAATACTCAAATTTGAATATAATAATTTAAGTAGCTATCATTTCTGTTCATCAAAAAGATGACGCGAAAGGAGGAACTGAAATGGTTTCATCAGAAAAACATATTCGTTTTATCGTAGCAGGATTGCTGCTCGGTATTTTTATGTCAGCCATGGATAATACCATCGTAGCGACGGCTATGGGGAAAATCATTTCTGATCTAGGCGGATTAGATAAGTTTGTTTGGGTTACGTCCGCTTATATGGTTGCCGTGATGGCAGGTATGCCGATATTTGGTAAACTATCTGATATGTACGGCCGTAAACGGTTTTTTATTTTTGGGTTAACCGTATTCTTACTTGGATCCGCATTGTGTGGTTTAGCACAAAGCATTGTGCAGCTAAGTATTTACCGAGCGATTCAAGGAATTGGAGGAGGAGCGCTTCTTCCGATTGCTTTTACCATCGTATTTGATATTTTCCCTCCTGAAAAACGCGGGAAAATGACGGGATTATTAGGTGCCGTTTTTGGCTCAGCAAGCGTATTTGGTCCACTTCTCGGTGCTTACATTACGGAATACATCAGCTGGCACTGGGTGTTTTACGTGAACGTGCCAATTGGACTTTTATCGTTATTTTTTATTATGCGCTTTTATAAAGAGTCAAAAAGTCATAAAAAGCAAAAAATTGACTGGGCTGGTGCAGCCACTCTTGTCATTTCAGTAGTAAGTTTAATGTTTGCTCTTGAACTTGGAGGAAAAGAGTATGAGTGGTCTTCTCCGCAAATTTTATCTCTTTTTGCTATCTTTGCTGTGGCGCTGTCACTCTTCTTTTTTGTGGAAAAGCGCGCGCAAGAGCCGATTATTTCATTTTGGATGTTCAAGCGCCGTTTATTTGCAACATCACAAATTCTCGCTTTCTTATACGGAGCAACGTTTATTATTTTAACGGTATTTATTCCTATTTTCGTTCAAGCTGTCTACGGAGGTTCTGCTACAAATGCAGGTTTAATTTTAACTCCGATGATGTTAGGCTCAGTAGCAGGAAGTGCGATCGGCGGGATTTTTCTCACAAAAACAAGCTTCCGAAACTTGATGATTATGTCCGTTTTTTCATTTGCAGTAGGAATGTTCTTGTTAGGAACAATGGAACCTGATACACCTCGTTGGATGCTCACGGTATTTATGATTTTGACTGGATTTGGCGTAGGGTTTAGCTTTTCTCTTTTACCAACGTCGTCAACTCATAAGCTAGATCCACAGTTTAGAGGTTCTGCCAACTCAACAAACTCATTTGCTCGTTCTTTAGGAATGACGCTGGGAGTTACGATTTTTGGAACGATTCAAAGCAATACATTTACAAATGAGCTGCAGCGCAATTTTCAAGGTATGGGAAATGGATCACAAGGAGCATTTTCTCAAATAGGAGATCCGAGTGCAGTTTTTCAATCAAGTGCCCGAAACAGCATTCCGCCTCAAATATTAGATAAGATTGTTGATGCTATGTCTACATCGATCACGTATGCATTTATGCTTGCTCTTATTCCAATTGCAGTAGCTATTATTACTGTCTTTTTAATGGGAAATGAACGAGTGGAAGTTCCCCCTAAAAAGCGGGTAGAAGCTAAGGAACCGGCAGCTCAAAAATAGAAAAGGCACGAATTTATTCGTGCTTTTTTTACTAAATAAGATGCATATCAAGAGGTGAAAGGTGTTATGAGTGTTAAATTAGTCATACTGGGCTTATTAATGGAAGGAAATAAGCACCCTTATGAAATTCAGCAAACCATTAATGAAAGACAAATGAAGCACTATATTAAACTTGCAAGCGGTTCTTTATATTACGCTTTTGATACGCTCGAAAAAGATCAGTTGGTGAAAGTAGTCGATGTGATTCGAGAGACGAACAGACCTGAAAAGACCGTTTATTCTATCACAGATGCAGGAAGAGAAGAATTTGAACGCCTTTATTTTGAACAGCTGTTAAAAAAAGAGCATATGCATAGACCTGTTTATGCTGCTCTTTCATTTACTTCTTACGTGGATCAAAAAAAAGTGGCTTCTGCTTTAGAAAAAAAGATTGAGGAAACGGCAGCTTATTTAGAAAAAATGCAAAATTTGTACCAAGTTAAAAAGGTGGATCATTCCATTGCAAATCTGTCGATCATTATGCGCACGATTATGCATTTGAAAGTAGAACTAACTTGGTTCACTCATTTACTCGAAGCGGCGAAAAGCAGCAAGCTTACAGAAGTAGATGATGGTTATTTTAAAGACGTTGAAAAAATCGTAGATGAGTTTTAAAAAAAGAAGCAAAACACTGCTTCTTTTTTTAAATAGTCATAAAATATATTTCAAGCAATTTAATTTTGCCAAAAGCTAGGTCAATAACAATTAATTAACACCTGATTCGACCTTTAATCAGCTTTACTTATAAAACGCTTTCAAAAAGTAGTAAGACTATTAAAAAAGTAAAAAAAATTAAAGAAATATAGCGATTTCATTTTGATTGACGAGTAAAAGAGTGGTAAAATATAAGCAGATATCAGATACACACGCAGTGAGATTTATCACTCGTTGTAAAGATGTCAGACGATAAGGTAATCGACATTCAAAATGGAAAGATTGTTGAGTACGACAATTATTATAACTCGTTGGGGGTTTTATCATGGGTAACGAAACGTCGAATAGAGGGGAGCCTTGGCAAGGATTTTTGGGTCCGAACTATGGCTATGTATTAGAACAGTATGAGTTATATGAAGAGCAGTCAGATCTAGTAGATCCAGACTTAAAAGAATTATTTGATTATTGGGGTGCTCCTCCATTAAACGAAAGTGAGCAGGTTCAGCAAGCTGAATACGCACAGGCTGCACCTTCAGCTAACACATCTAAAATTGCATCGGCTATTAAGCTAGCGGAAAACATCCGTGCTTATGGTCATCTATACGCGTCAATTAAGCCTCTTGAAAGCGAGAAGAAAGATCCTGTCTTGCTTCACTTGGAAGATTACAATTTAACGCAAGAAGATTTAAAATCAATTCCGGTTGATATTTTATGTACGAATGCGCCATCACACGTCAAAAATGGTTTAGACGCAATTAACTATTTAACAGATGTCTACACAAAAACCATTGCGTTTGAATTCCATCACGTACATAACATGGAAGAGAATAAGTGGCTGACTGATATGGTCGAGTCAGGTGCTATTTTCCAACCTCTTTCAAATGAGAAAAGAACTTCTGTATTAAAGCGTTTAACAGAAGTAGAAGGCTTTGAACAATTTTTACACCGTACATTTGTCGGACAAAAACGCTTTTCTATTGAAGGCGTAGATATGTTAATTCCACTTGTAGATGAACTGATTGCACGCTCAGTGGAAACAAGCCCAAAAACGGTTAATATCGGTATGGCTCACCGTGGACGTTTAAATGTATTAGCACACGTATTAGGCAAGCCGTATGAAATGATTTTTGCGGAATTCCAGCATGCGCCTAACAAGGAATTAGTTCCTTCAGAAGGTTCAATCGGTATTAACTACGGCTGGACGGGAGACGTAAAATATCACCTGGGTGCCGACAAACAAATTAAAGCAGAGAACACAGTTCGAGCTCGTTTGACATTGGCTAGTAACCCTAGTCACTTGGAGTTTGTTAATCCGGTTGTGGAAGGGTTTACAAGAGCGGCTCAAGATGAGCGTGATGTGAATGGATACCCGAAACAAGATGTAAAAAAATCGTTCGCGATTTTAATTCACGGAGATGCTGCGTTCCCTGGTGAAGGTATTGTACAAGAAACGCTGAACTTAAATCAATTGACTGGTTATCAAACAGGTGGAACAATCCACATTATTGCTAACAACATGATTGGATTTACAACAGAAAGCGTCGATTCTCGTTCAACAAAATATGCAAGTGACTTAGCAAAAGGGTTTGAAATTCCAATCGTTCACGTAAACGCGGATGATCCGGAAGCCTGTTTAGCGGCTGCTTATTTTGCTTATGAGTATCGCAGACGTTTTAACAAAGATTTCTTGATTGATTTAATTGGATACCGTCGATTTGGCCACAATGAAATGGATGAACCGTCTGTAACGCAGCCGAAGATGTATGAAATTGTGACAAAACGTCCAACCGTTCGTGCTATGTATGCAAAGCAGCTCGAAGAACAAAACGTTATTCAAAGCGGTCAAGCAGATCAAATTAATGAAGAGTTACAAGCGAAGTTAAAAGCAGCTTATGAGAAAGTACCGCCAAAAGCTGAAAAACAACATAGAATTATGGAAATGCCACAAGCAGTCTTCAAAGGAATTTCAGATATTGATACATCTGTTACAAAAGAAGAGCTGTTTGAAGTGAATCAAGAGCTAGTGAAATACCCTGAAGGATTTAACGTATTTCCAAAACTTGATCGCATCTTATCTAAACGTGCCAAAGCGTTTGAAGAAAATGAAAGCGTGGATTGGTCATTGGGTGAGGCATTTGCATTTGCTACGATTTTAAGAGACGGCACGCCAATTCGTATTACAGGCCAAGATTCTGAACGTGGTACGTTTGCACATAGACATCTTGTTCTTCATGATCATAAGACAGGGGATGTTTACTCACCACTACACGCAATGAAGAACGTAAGCGCTTCCTTTGATATTCGTAACAGTCCATTATCTGAAGGTTCAGTGCTTGGATTTGAATACGGCTATAATGTATTTGCTCCTGAAACGCTTGTTCTTTGGGAAGCACAATTCGGTGATTTTGCCAATGCAGGTCAAGTTATTATTGACCAGTTTATTGCAGCAGGTCGTGCTAAGTGGGGACAAAAATCTGGAATGGTCTTATTGCTACCACATGGCCATGAAGGTCAAGGGCCAGAACACTCAAGCGCTCGTCTAGAACGTTATTTACAGCTAGCTGGAGAAAACAACTGGACAATCGCAAACGTAACAAGCGCTGCGCAATATTTCCACTTACTTCGACGACAAGCTGCCATTTTACAGCGCGAAGAAGTAAGACCGCTAGTAGTTATGACACCAAAAAGTTTGCTTCGTAATGCTTTTAGTGTGTCAAACCTTGAAGAGTTTACAAAAGGCTCTTTCCGCTTAGTAGTAGAACAGCCTGGATTAGGCAAAAAAGAAGATGCAGTTGAACGAATCGTTCTGTGCAGCGGAAAAATCAGCAGTGAGTTAACGGAACGCTTAAACAAAGCAGAAGATGATAAAGATTGGCTACACGTTCTTCGTCTAGAACAAATTTATCCGTTCCCAAGACGCGTAATTGCTGAAATCTTTGCTCGCTATAAAAATTTAAAAGAGATTGTCTGGTTACAAGAAGAGCCTGAAAACATGGGCGCATGGAACTATGTAGAAGATCGACTGCGTGAAGTAGCACCAGAAGGAGCTACTGTTGACTACATCGGCCGCACAAGACGCTCAAGTCCAGCTGAAGGAGATCCAACAGTTCACAGACAAGAACAAGAACGTATTTTACAAGATGCATTAACTAAAAATGAAATTGCTAACGACGTTGTTACACGATAAGGAAGGGGAATGAACCATGGGAGAGATTAAAGTACCGGAATTAGCAGAATCAATTTCTGAAGGAACAGTTGCACAGTGGCTAAAACAAGTAGGAGATTTCGTTGAAAAAGGCGATTATATCGTTGAACTTGAAACAGATAAAGTTAACGTTGAAATTACAGCTGAAGACTCTGGTGTGCTAACAGAACTTCTTGCTGGCGAAGGCGACACAGTGCAAGTTGGTGAAACAATTGCACGTCTTGAAGCGAAAGAAGGAGCTTCAGCACCAGCAGCACCAAAAGCTGAAGAAAAACCAGCAGAGGAAGCACCAAAACAAGAAGCTGCTCCAGCTCAGCAAAAAACAGTTGAAGAAGTAGCGCCAGCAGCTGAAGCGCCTCAACAAGGAAATCAAAAACAATGGCTGATTGCTTCTCCTGCAGCTCGCAAAGCAGCAAGAGAACGCGGAATCAAGCTAGATCAAGTACCAACTACTGATCCTCTTGGCCGTGTGCGTAAACATGATATTGATTCATATGCAGATCAAAAATCAAATGAGCAAAAACAGCAGGCACAAGCAAGTAAGCCAGCTAACCCGGTATCTCCGTCTCCAGCGGCAAGTGAAAATAGCGACAAACCTGTTGAACGCGAACGTATGTCACGTCGTCGTCAAACAATTGCCAAACGTCTCGTTGAAGTTCAGCAAACAGCGGCTATGTTGACAACGTTTAACGAAGTAGACATGACGGCTGTTATGGCTCTTCGCAAACGACGCAAAGACAAATTCTTTGAACAGCACGACGTAAGACTTGGCTTTATGTCATTCTTCACAAAAGCAGTAGTAGCAGCACTTAAAAAATACCCATTATTAAATGCTGAAATTCAAGGCAACGAGTTATTAATTAAAAAATTCTACGATATTGGTATTGCTGTGTCAGCTCCAGACGGTCTTGTTGTTCCAGTTGTACGTGATGCTGACCGTAAAACATTCGCTGGTATCGAAGGATCTATCGTTGATTTAGCGAAAAAAGCGCGCGACAACAAATTAGCATTAAAAGATTTACAAGGTGGAACGTTCACAATTACAAACGGCGGTGTATTCGGTTCATTAATGTCTACACCAATTTTGAACGGGCCTCAAGTTGGTATTTTAGGAATGCACAAAGTTCAGCTTCGTCCGGTAGCAATTGATGAAGAGCGTATCGAAAATCGTCCGATGATGTACATTGCACTTTCTTACGATCACCGTATCGTTGACGGCAAAGAAGCTGTAAGCTTCCTAGCTACTGTTAAAGAACTATTAGAAGATCCAGAATCTTTATTACTAGAAGGTTAATAAAAAGAACCTGCTATTCTCCGAGAGAATAGCAGGTTCTTTTATGTTCGCTTAATGCCTGCAACATAAGCAGGACCCAAAAAAGTCATGCTAGCGAGTGTCAGAGCCATTTCTCTAGGTGACTGCTTCATATCTTGTTCTAGCCAGTGCTGAATGACGCCAAGATGCGCTGACGTTACATAAGACATTAAATGTTCAAGTGGAACAAGCGGAGGCGTTTTATTATCCATGAGCTCTAATTTTTCCAGTATATTGGTTTTCATAACTTCTTTAAATTTAAGATGAAAGCCAGGGTTGCCTTTTGGACCAAGCATAACCTGCATAAAACGCGCATTCTCTTGAATATATTCAAAAAGCGCAATAATAAACGGCAAAGGCTGTTCTTTCAAATTAGCAGATACAATCTCATTTGGATTTGCTTTTTTGATAAATTCTTTTATCTCTTGAATGACTTCATTTTCACTTTTTTCAAGCAAATCGTATTTGTCTTGGTAGTGTAAATAAAAAGTTCCTCGATTAATATCGGCTTTTTTCGTCAGATCTCTGACCGTTACGCCTTCAAATCCTTTCTCTTCCATTAATTCTGTTAAAGCATCTCGGATAAATTTCTTCGTTCGAATAATTCTACGATCTGTTTTTGAATTCCCCACAGTTTTTAAACACCTACTTTTTTCTTTAATAATGAACAGTTATGTGTTTTGTGTTAAGTAAGCGACATTCCCATGATTATTGCATATTGAGAATGCAGGTAAATTTATTATAATTTACATAGTGATCACTAATCAACAGCATGTACATTATCTTTCCGTCAACGTGTATATGCTTAAAGAAGGGGATATCTATATGAAATTAAGTAATCAAAAGCTTATATATCTTTCACCAATTATAGTGGTAGCAGTTATTTTCATTTTTACCCTAACATTAATTCCTTCAGTAAGCCAAGCACCTAAGAATTTGCCAATTGCATTTGTAAATGCCGACGAAGGAATGACAGTTCCAGCAAAGGGTAAGGTAAATATAGGAGATCATATAAAACAAAATATGAAGAGTTCAAGCGCTGAACAGTCTTCGGTTAAATGGATTTTTGTATCAACTACTAAAGAAGTTGAAAAAGGGTTAAATAATCAAAAATACTACGGAGCGCTTATCATTCCAAAAGATTTCACCAAAAAGCAGGTGACTCTTCAGACGGCTCAGCCTGAGGCACCTGCTATTAGGTTGTTAGTGAATCAAGGAATGAATACAGCTGCTTCAACACTAGCCAGTCAGGTGCTAAACGGAGCAGTTGATCAGATGAATGAAAATATGCGCTTGCAGCTAGTGAAAAGATTTGAACAAAGCGGAACGCAACTAAGTGCAAACCAAGCATTAGCACTCGCTGCACCGATTCAAAAGACAGTGATAAACGTCAATAAAACAGGGACTCATAGTGTTAACGGAAATGCCCCCGTTTCATTATTTCAGCCGCTGTGGATGGCAAGCATAGCAGGGGCAGCAGTTGTCTTCCTCAGCATCCACAAAATCACGTTTTCTTCTCGCAAAGAGAAAATTGTTAACCAAGTAGGGTTCGTAATCATTGGTGCTACACTTGCTTTAGCTGCAGGTTTCGGACTAGCGTGGCTAGCTGAAGTAGTTGGAATAAGCGTTCCTTCATTTTTGGATACAGCACTATTCTTAGCTATTGCTTACTTCAGTTTTTTCACCTTGATATCAGCCGCACTTTCATGGTTAGGACTAAAGGGACTTCCGATTTTCGTTATTATTCTATTTTTTGGCGCACCGCTGCTTCCAATGGCCCCAGAAATTATGCCTGATTTTTATCGAGAGTGGATTTATCCATGGCTGCCAATGAGGTTTATGGTAGATGGCGTAAGAGAACTATTTTTCTTTGGAGAACATCTGACATGGAATCATTCTGTATCCGCTCTAGCTCTTATCTCTTTAATAAGTTTGTGTGCTCTGTTTGCTTCTGCTTTACCTGCATCTTCTGTAAAAAAAGAGACGTCTCGCTCAATATAAAAGATACTGCAACTGAATGAGAAGGAGAGATAATGATGAAGCCACAAATCCTAATCGTTGGTGCCGGACCTACTGGCCTTGTGATGGCCTATAATTTAGCAAGACATAACATTTCTTTTCGAATTATTGATAGAAACGAAGGGCCTGGGCAAGCCTCCCGGGCAATGGCTATTTTACCGCGAACCCTTGAATTTTATCAGCAGTTCGGTTTTGCAGATGAAGTCATAGACCGCGGGATTAAGATGGAAGATGTATACGTCCGAGTAAAGAATAAAATAAAAGCAAAAGTTCATCTAGGATCTTTAGGAGAAGGATTAAGTCCTTTTCCTTTTGTTCTTACATTTCCACAGGACGACCACGAGCGGTTTCTGCTTGAAAAATTAAAAAATCTTGGGATTGAAGTAGAATGGAAGACGGAGTTACTATCTCTAGCTGAACACGGAGAAGGGATAAAAACTTTATTAAAAGCCCAGCAAGAGGAAACCGCTTATTTTAAGTATATTTGTGGGTGTGACGGAGCGCACAGTACCGTTCGTAAACAAATGAATATAGAGTTTCAAGGAGAAAAATATAAACAGCATTTTTATGTGATGGATGTTCACGGCTCTGGTGAAGTGATGAAGAATCAAAAAATCAGTATTTCATTTAGCAATGAAGAATTTTTGATTTGTATGCCTGTTAGAAGTAAAGGAACGTATCGAATGATCGGCATTATTCCTTCAGCTCTTTTGGATCAAAACGATATAAAAGCTGAAAATATTCAAACTTTTCTTCAACAAACATTTGGTGCTGAGATTGAAAATATAAATTGGTTCTCAACATACAATATCCATCACAGAGTAGCAAGTCGTTTCCGACAAGGGCGTATTTTTCTAAGTGGAGATGCAGCCCATATTCATAGTCCTGCAGGCGGCCAAGGAATGAACACAGGAATTGGAGATGCAATCAACCTTTCATGGAAATTAGCAGCTGTCCTTCAACACAAAGCGGCACTTTCCATATTAGATACATACGAAGAAGAAAGGTTACCTTTTGCAGAGCTGCTTGTAAATACAACTGATCGCGCTTTCAAGCGAATGGTGGCAAGAGATAAAACGAGTCAATTTTTTAGAAAGCATATCTTTCCGCCTGTACTATCCTTTTTATTTCGCTTTCCTTATCCCCGTCACAAAGCATTTACAATTTTATCTCAAATCCGCATTAAATATCGAAATAGTAACCTAAGCAGCGGACAAGGGACAAATGTGCAAAGTGGTGATCGGTTACCTTATGTGGAAGGGAATTTTGAATCTTTACGGTCCTTAAACTGGCAAATACACGTCTATGGAACAGCAGCACAGAAGCTAAAAAAGAGCATGAGAGAAAAAGGCTTCTCTTTGCATGAGTTTTCTTGGAACCCCTATATGAAGAAAGCAGGGCTTCAAAAAGATGCACTGTATGTTATTAGACCGGACGGGTATATCGGTTTTATTAGCAGCGAACAGCGTATAGAGCTTCTTTATCAATATTTGAATACTCATAAAATCCTTCCTTTTACAAATGAATAATAACTAACGCTAATAAAAAGCTAAGACAACATGATTTTAGCTGAAAGAAAATTGGATCGATGAATCGAGACTCTTCAAGGAAAATCAACTTTATTCGGATTTTTTTATGGTCATGTAAACGTAGATTTCATCTGTTTAGTTTACTCAAGCGGTTGATTGGAGGGCAAGGCGCAGACTCCTGCAGGAAAAGCAGAACAGGTGAGACCCCGCAGGAGCGCAAGCGACGAGGAGGCTCAGCGGCCGCCCGCGGAAAGCGAAGCCTTGCACGGAAATCAACCGCGGTGTCAAAAGCGCTCCATACTAAGCCTCCTTTATCTCATTTGTGCGTCTTTAGATTGAATTGATTTTGTTATGTCTCAATCTCTTTATTTTTGTTTACAATTTCGAAACAACTTGGAGATGTTTTTGCTAAAGCTGTTTGATAAGATAGACGAAGAGAAATATCAAATGAAAGTACGTGATACATTGAATAAAAGGATTTTAGTAGTAGATGATGAAAAAAGTATTGCCACAGCGGTATCTTACGCTTTCAAGCGCGAAGGATATATTGTAGACACAGCATCTGACGGTGAAGAAGCACTTGAAAAAGTAAAAAGCTTTCGACCTGACGTGATGATATTAGATGTGATGATGCCAAAACTAACCGGCTATGAAGTATGCCGAAAACTTGAGAATCGAAGAGGAATGGGGATTATCTTGTTAACGGTTAAAAATGATATCGTCGATAAAGTTCTAGGTTTAGAGTTAGGCGCTGATGATTACATGACCAAGCCATTTGATGTAAGAGAACTTGTAGCTAGAGCTAAAGCACTTGTTCGGCGAATAGAAAAAAATGAAGCTCCTGAAGCTGTGGGAGAAATCACGGTGGGAAAAGTGAAAGTGAACTTAATTCAGCGCACGTTACATGTTGCCAATGAGTTAGTTAAGCTTACACCAAAGGAGTTTGATCTTATTGCTTTATTGCTTGCCAATTTAGAGAGAGTGTACACACGAGAAGATTTACTAGATCTTGTCTGGGGAATGGATTATGCAGGCGGTACACGTACGGTAGATATTCACATGCAGCGCCTTCGAAAAAAAGTAGGAGAAGCAGAGCCTTATTTGCTTCAAACGGTATACGGGGTTGGATATAAAGCGACTGCAGGGATCAATGAATGAAAATCAGCCTAAAAGCTAAGATGGGACTCGTTCTTGCTTTTTTAATTATTTTAACAGTAACCGTACTGAGCGTACTCGTATTAAAAGGAATTGAGACCAATCAGCGTGATCAGCTAGAAAGTGAACTTATTCAAAAAAGCAAAGCAGCGGAGCAAACGATTCATCAAAGTTATGTAACAGGTGACCCGTCTCTGAATACAGATTCCTTTCTTCAGCAAAAAGGACAGCGCCTTGCATCTTCAATTGCATCACAAAGCGGAATGCAAACAGTCCTATATAATCAAAAAGGACAGGAAGCAGGAAGCTCTATTCCCATCGGCCAAAAAGATGTGGATGTTTCTGATACCCTTAGCTATGCTTTGAAAGGAAAAATAGCCTATCAAATCTCGGGTTCTTCCCTTATTTACTTTGCACCTGTGTCAATCGAGAATCAATTTATTGGAGTCCTTCGTTTTGACCATTCCCTAAAAAATAATCAGCAGTTTATAGCTGACATTAGGCACTTATTTCGTATGGGGGGAACGATTGCAGCGGCAGCAGCTTTTTTAATTGGCTATGCTTATTTTTATCGCATTGCTTCTCTCATCGCTACGCTTCAAAAAACTTCACAGCAGATTCGAAAAGGCCATTATTTAACTGATGTGCCCTTCAAACGGCGCGATGAACTCGGAGAGCTCAGTCAAGGCTTGTTTTTTATGAGTACGTCGATTGAAAAAAACATCGATCAAATGAATAAAGAAAAAAGAAAGCTTGAGTTCGCCATTTCGAAACTGCAGTCTCTCGAACAGCAGCAAAAGCAGTTTATCGGTAACATCAGCCACGAATTTAAGACGCCTTTAACATCGATCAAAGCTTATGTTGACTTACTTGATATGTATCGAGATGATCCTCAGCTTATGGAAGACGGTGTGCAAAACATTCGTAAAGAAACGAATCGCCTCCATGAAATGGTGGATAAAATCTTAAAGCTTTCAGCACTTGAGAAATATGATTTCGAGCAGCGACCAGAGCAAGTTGAATTGAAACGGCTTCTAGAAGACATATGCGATCGTATGAAAGGAAAAGCTGCTAAATTTGATTTGACTCTTCATACAAATATAAAAGAAGCGGTTGTTTGGGCTGATCGCGAAAGCTTAATACACATTTTTATTAATTTAATTGACAATGCTATTAAATATAATGAACCCGGAGGAAAAGTGGAAGTAGCATCTTATACTTTAGAGAATTCTATCATTGTAGATGTAGCCAACACCGGAATAGGAATTCCACCCGAAGCAGAAGAGAAATTATTCCAACCATTTTTCACCGTAAATAAAGATCGGTCGCGTTTATCCGGAGGAACAGGTCTTGGCTTAGCATTAGCCAAAGATTTAACTGAAAAACAAAACGGTGTTATCAAGCTGCATCATTCTGACTCTACATGGACAACTTTTAAAGTGTCGTTTCCTTTAAAAAACGAGAACTGAGTTAGCTAAAAGGAGTGAACCGTTATTGAAACGGTATAGATTAATGATATATATCGCAAGCACTTTTCTTATTTTAGCATCATGCGGCCAAGGAGAAGGTCATAGAGAAACGGTTGAAAAACCAGACAAGAAAATTACTGTATTGGACCACGTAGATCAAGATGGAAAAATAGAAGTGAAAGACGTTCAAGATATTAACGGAGTAAGAGCGTTTCAATTTTTGAATGAAAACACAGTGATTGTTAGTCAAGAAAATAAACAATTTCGGTCGCACGATTTCGGTCCCAAAGAGGTATATGCGCAGAATTTAGCTACTTATAATCTAAAAAACAAGTCTACTTTTGTGTTGCATCCAAGCAATGAAATTCAACATGCGGCGAAGCTTTCTCCAAATGGCAAATATCTTTTTTATAAAGTGGCAAAAGGCGAAGATACATTTGGTTATATAATGAACGTTCAAACAAAAAAAACAGTTGAAATCAAGAATGTTCTTCTCTACCCATCAAGCGGAGAGTGGCTTAATAATTCAGAAGTAATGTTTATTACAATGGAAGGAAAGCTTTCTAAAGCAAATGTAAAAGGAAAAGCAGAACCTCTATTGCACAGAGACGATCGAATCTTAGATGCAGTTAAAGGGATAGGTGGCATTTATTATATTGGTGTAAACAACCAGCTTTTTTTTCTTCATAACGAACAGACGGACCCTGAAAAAATCCGAGATAATGTGGTTTCTATTATCCCGTCTCCAAATGGAAAGCAATTAGCGCTCGTTCAGCAAAAAGATGCTCAAACGAGAACGCTGTCTATCACAGATTTAAAAGGATCAGAGGCCTTTCAGCTTGCTCTGTCCACTCAAATTTTTGGTGTCAGCTGGTCTCCCGACGGTTCGAAATTAGCTTATAATTTTATTTCTGAAAAAGAGGGAGATAAAGGGATATTCATAGCAGATGGATTAACAGGAGATGTTACACACTTAAACGTAAATTTAGACTATGCCGCTGATCAGCTTGCCTGGAGTCAATCAGGAAATAAACTAGTTGCATCGAGCTTTACGCAAAATCAAGTTCATACGTATATTATCTTTTTGAAATAGACTGCTTAGGCAGTCTTTTTTTTACGCATACTAAACTTCTTTAAGAGTGTTTACAAGTTTGAAACAACTGAATAAAAGACAGAAACATTTATGTTTTATTCTTTCTTTACAGGCTTTTATAGCGTATCAAAAGCCATGTGAAAGGAGTAAGACATCATGAAATACTTTTTATTTATTTGTTCTTTAGCTTTTGCGCTGATGATAGCAGGGTGCGGCACAAGCAATTCTTCATCAAAGCCTGCCGGAGAATTCACAAAAAATGGACAGGCTCAAAAACTAGAAAGCTCATCAGCTTCTTCATCTTTAATGAAATCTAATGTAGACGAAACAGTGGTAATAGCCAATCCAGAATCGGTTACGGCTTTAGTTAATAAAAAGCATCAGCTTCCTGAATCTTACCAGCCTTCCGATTTAGTCTATGCCGACGTTCCGTTTATCTTTAACGAAAAAATAGAAAAACGAATGCTTAGAAAGCCTGCGGCACAAGCGCTTGAAGAACTTTTTCGAGACGCGGAAAAAGAGGGGATCAGCTTACTTGGCGTATCTGGTTATCGATCTCACGAGCGGCAAAAAGAGCTTTTTGCATTTTACGCAAAACGAGACGGTGAAGAACAAGCACGCACCTATAGCGCCTACCCAGGAACGAGTGAACACGAAACGGGACTAGCAATCGATGTCACAGGAGGAAAGGGAATATGTGCTGCGGCAGACTGCTTTGCTGATACACTAGAAGCTCATTGGCTTTCAAAACATGCGTATCAATACGGATTCGTTATTCGATATCCTCAAGGTGAAGAAGAAGTTACCGGTTATAAATACGAACCATGGCACCTTAGATATGTAGGAAAAAAAGCAGCCGCATCCATTTTTAATCAATATATAACGTTAGAAACCTATGCAAGTAAGACAAAAGCTTAATCAAAAGTTCTATAGTTGGAAAACGAAGGAAAGAAAAATGAAAAGTCAGGTTTATCACTCTCACATATGATACAAACTGATACTATAACATGCTTGCTATAGAGGAAGGGTATCGATGTATAAAGATATTGCGATTGAACTGATATGTGGATTTTTAGCGCTATTTATTATGCTGAAGCTTTTAGGTAAGACACAGTTTGCTCAAATTACTCCGTTTGACTTTATTACAACGCTTGTCCTGGGAAATATTGTGGGGGATGCAGCTCTTGAAAAAGGAGTAGAATTAACTGAAATTCTTTATAGTGTTTTGATTTGGGGGGTTCTGATTTACGCAGTGACAAAGCTATCTCAAACCTTTACAGGATTTAGGGGAGTTCTTGAAGGCAAGCCTTCAATGATTATTTATAAAGGGAAAATTCATTATAAAGAGCTTAAGAAAAACAACTTGGATTTGAATCAGCTTCAGCATCTAATGAGACAGCAAGGGTATTTTTCACTGTATGAAGCAGAATATGTCATTTTAGAAACGAATGGAGAGGTGAGCGTCGCTCCTAAACATGAATTCGGCCCTCCGACGAAAAATGATTTAAACATCCCTTATTCTCAAACTAATTTACCTATTGCTTTAATCATGGATGGAAAAGTAGTGCCTGGCAATTTGAAAGAAGCAAACGTAGATGAAAAGTGGTTAAAAAAACAGCTGGCAATCAAGAAAATAAAGGAATACAGCGAAGTTTTTTATGCTGAATGGCAGCAAGAGCGAGGACTAGAAATAACAAAATTCTAAAAACCCTTTCCTTTTAAGGAAAGGGTTTTTAGCTTTCTTTTAATAGCTTAGCAAAATCTTCAATCGCTGTAGAATACGTGACGTACAGACGGGGAATAAGATAGTTTTCATTTTTTTGTCCACTTTCAGTAAAAAATTTTGGAATCGTTGAAAGACCAAATGTATAATTCTTTTTTGTTTCTTCGACTACGCGGCTATTGACCTTTCCGTAAGGGTAAGCAAGAGCAATAACGGGCTGGCTCGTGATGGCTTCAATTTTCAGCTTTGATTCAGCTAGCTCATAGGATAAATTTTTCGTCTTAGTTAAATCCGGATGAGTAGCGGTATGAGACTGAATAGAAAAAAATCCTGAATCAACAAATTTTTTTAGATCCGCTGGAGACAAACGGTTGGGACGGCCAATAAAATCTGAAATCACAAAAATTGTAGCCGCTGGATGAAACTGAGGGCTGGCTGCTCTTTGAAAAATAGGCAAGATAGTAAGATTATTTTTATATCCATCGTCAAATGTGATAAATATAGGCTTTTTTACACGCTTCAGCTCCTGCCATTTTTCAAATGTTAGCGGCGTATATCCTTGCTTTTTAAGATAAAGAAGCTGTTTCTCAAAATTTTCAGGTGTCACATACAGTTCTTTTTCCCCGTGGCCTGTGTAGGAATCAATAGAGTGGTAAATCAGTATAGGTACTTTCACTTGGCTAAAAGCGGGGGAAGGGAAAATAACAGTTAGCAATAAGATAACAAAAACCGAAATTTTTCTCATAACAATCCTTTCTAACGCGCAGTGATGACGAGACTATCTTAGTATGTCAAAAGAAAAGGAATGTATAAGCCAAGCTTTCTTTTTTACAAATATAAGCCTTCTTTTTTAAATATTTTATGCAGAACCAAGTGCTCAGCAGAGTTCACAATGGCAAACTGTTTTTTAGAAAGAGAATGAGGAGAAAAACGCATTAACTTAGTAAAGTCTGATGGCAGCGTAGTAGATGAAACATCAGTAGAGAGTATAGGGGCAGACAAAGATGTTTTCGAGCCGATGTGAAAACCCCAATCTCCAAAAGAGGGAATAATGGTGTGGTAGCTCAACGTATAAAACTGAGAAGCTTTCATCGTCTTATTAATGCTCCAAAAAACGATAGGTGTGTCTCTAGGAGAATTTGACTGACACACGACCAAGCCGCTGCGCGATAGTGAACGTTGGAGAAGTTCGTAAAATTCTTTTGTATAAAGAGCACTTATTTTTTTGTTAGTAGGATCTGGAAAGTCGACAATGATAATATCATAAAACGCTGAATTCAAAGAGAGGTAGTCAACAGCATCTTGAATATGAACGGTGACACGAGAATCTTCAAATGAGCGTTGATTTAACTTCTTTAATTCTTTTATATTCATCGCAGCATTTACAACGTCAGCATCTATTTCCACAAGGTCTATTTCTTTAACTTTCTTATATTTAAGGACTTCTCGTAAAGCTAAACCATCTCCACCGCCCAGAATAAGAATGCGACGAGGACTTAAGGAAGCTGCAAAGATAGGGTGTACAAGAGCTTCATGGTACGCATGTTCATCCAATGAACTAAATTGCAGCTGTTCATCCAAATACATTCGAATATCAGATGCTTTAATCAGCTGAATATCTTGAATACTGTTTTTCTGATGAAACAAAATGTCATGCTGGCCTGATAAGATCTGCTGTAGACTAGCGTGATCTGAGTCATCTCCACGATCGAGAAGACGAGTGCTTTCAGCATGCTGACGATTTTTTGTTAGAGTTTCGGCGTGTTGAATTCCGCGAGAAATTGAATATACAACAGCTTTTTTTGAAGCTAATTGCTTCAGCAACGCATAACCAATTTCAATTATTTCTTTGTCTCCGCACGTATAAAAATCTAATGAAGCGTAGTTTTCCTCCGGCCAAGTATGAATAGACAAGTGAGAGGTAGCTAATACGAGAATGCCTGTAATGCCGTGGGGCGTAAACTGGTGAAAATAACAGTGCAAAACTTCCATCTCTGCATCTAGTGCAGCTTCAATAAGAATTTGCCTTAAAAGTGAGGGATCATTTAATATCACTTCATCGCATTCGAACGCATCCATTAGCAAGTGTTCGCCTTTAATATCCACTACTTCAGCCTCCTTTCTGAGCATTATTTTCACTATCTTATGAAATTTTTTAGAAAAAGGAAACGCAAGCACGTTAGTTTATAAATATTTTTGGGAAATAACTAGTTATCATCGCATAGAAAGGCGGTTGAGGCAAACATATTTTCGTTGAAGGAAGAGCCGAACAATGAATCCATACTCTTAGTAGAAATCGAAACCTTTCGAATTTTTTCATTGATAGGATGAACGTAGGCTTCATGTAGGCAGGATTTCTAGCGGTTGATTGGAGAGCAAGGCGAAGACTCCTGCAGGAAAAGCGGAACAGGGGAGACCCCACAGGAGCGTAAGCGACGAGGAGACTCATCGGCCGCCCGCGGAAATTGATAGCACTAGCTCACTTATCCAATTTATTCATCTTTACATTGGATTGATTTCGGTATGTCTCAATCTTTCTACTCTTTATCAGCATTAAACCAGCCTTTTCGCTTGAACCATAGAATTAAACCAAGCGTTATCAATCCCATGAAGCCAAGCACAAAGAAATAGCCATAGTGCCACTTTAGCTCAGGCATATTTTCAAAATTCATTCCGTATACGCCAACGATAAAGGTAAGGGGAATAAAGATAGATGAAATAACAGTCAGTGTCATCATAATTGAATTCATCCGGTTTGAATTAAGAGAAAGATAATTATCGCGCATATCAGACGTCATTTCCCGGTTTGATTCAATCATATCGGCTAATTTTAATAAGTGGTCATAGACATCTTTAAAATACCTTTTTTGTTCAGGATGAACATCTAAGCGTTCAGAATTTATAACACGGTACAATAAATCGCGCATAGGCAAAATGGTTCTTCTGATTTTTAGCAAATCACTTCGAAGTTTAAATACATCTTCCATTAAAACAGAGATGGATTTTTTTGCGTCTATGTTTTCTATATCATTCAGCTCATCTTCAATTTGATATACAGTGGGAAAATATTCATCTACCACTTTATCCATCACAGAATACGCAAGGTAGCTTATTCCTTTTTCTTGAATCGAAGGTGTATGAAGCAGCTTTTCCCATACTTTATCAATTGCAGCTGACGGGTGAAAATGAAAAGTAACCATATAATTATCGCCGATAAAAAGATCAACTTCTTCAGCTTCTAACGTTTGCCGATTTAACGAATGAAGGACAAAAAAACTGTATCCTTCATAATAATCGAGTTTTGGACGCTGCAGAAAATGAAAGCAATCTTCAATCGCTAACGGATGAAAGTGAAAGGATGATTGAAGCAGCAGCGCTTCTTCTTCAGAAGGGCAGTTAAAGTCAATCCAATAGTACTGAATAGCGGGATCGTGAATCTGATCTAATTGTATATGTTTCACAAGTTTGTTATCGTTCGTAAGAGCTAACGTTCGTATCATTTGAAAACTCCTTTGTGTTTTTATAGCTATTTTCAATGTAGCATAAAACCACAAAATACACGTATTTTTTAAAAAAATTTTCTTTCTTCTCTTTTTATAAAACTAGTAAGGGTGAAAAAGTTGAATTATAATGATAGTAATAGCTCGTATGGAAAGGGGAATCGTTTTGAATAAAAATGAAGCACTTCGAATGTTTTTTTTAAAACATGCAGATCAACTAACGGAAGAATGGTATGAAAGCCTTGAAGACAATGACCCAGAATCGGTTTATGCATCTACTCATCCAGAAGTCATTTCAGTATTAAAAGGTCAAAATAATGAATTTCATTTATACATAGCCGATGTATTTATAAAAAGTGAAAAAGAATTTTTTGATTCATTTGAAACGTGGATTTTAAAGATTGCGGAAGACGGAGAGCATGTAAGAACGCCTATTCATTATATTATTCGAGAATTTTTCCGAGTTAGAAAACAGTATTTAACGTATTTAAATCAATTTGTAGAAGAGTACGAGCAAGGTATTACGCAAGAAGAACTAGACGAATGGAACGAATTGATTGTACGCGTGTTTGATATCACCGTTTATAAATTTGTAGAAGAGCACCATCAGCATTCAAAGCGGTTGCTTGAAGCACACAAAGAGCTGATTAATGAGCTGAGCTCGCCAGTTATTCCATTAAGTGATCATATTGCGATTCTTCCGCTTGTTGGGGATATCGACACAGCAAGAGCGCGCCGAATTTTAGAGAATACGTTAACTCGCTGCGCTGAACAGCAAGTGAATCACCTTTATATTGATATTTCAGGAGTAGTTATTGTTGATACGATGGTTGCTCATCAGATTTTCCAGCTGATCGATGCCTTAAAATTAATAGGCGTAGAATCAACTATCTCTGGGGTACGTCCTGAAATCGCGATTACCGCTTCTCATTTAGGTTTATCGTTTGAAAATATATCAACAAAATCAACTCTTGCTAATGCGATGGCTTCACGTATGAGGAAATAAAAAAACAAGAATTATTTTTAATTCTTGTTTTTTTATTTCAATTCATACTTGACATATAGGTTAAACAGGTATTATGATTTTACTAATTTAATAAATAAAAAGAGTAGTATTACATACGCTAATATAAAAATGCACCTCTGTAATTAGCGAACAAGAATTGAACAAACAATATGAAAACGCTTTATATAGAATGCGAGAATATTTAGGAGGAAATAGAAATGAACATCTTATGGTTTTTCCCTACAGCAGGCGACGGACATTATCTAGGCACAACCGAAGGAAGTAGAACAAGTGATATTCACTACTTAAAGCAAATCGCACACGGGCTGGATTATCTAGGATATGACGGTGCTTTGTTGCCTACTGGTTCAAATTGTGAAGATTCATGGGTGATTGCATCGGCACTTGCTTCCGTTACGAATCGACTGAAGTTTTTAATTGCACTTCGCCCGGGTGTAATGTCTCCCACACTTTCAGCACGGATGGCTTCGACATTTGATCAAATGTCAAACGGCCGACTTATGTTAAATATTGTGACGGGAGGAGATCCCGTGGAACAAGCAACGTACGGTAACTATTTAAGCCATGATAAACGCTACGAGTTAACAGATGAATTTTTAACGATTTGGCGAGATGTAATGGAAGGAAAAAAAGTGGACTATAAAGGAGAACATCTTGATGTAACAGGTGCGTACATTCCGTCGCCTCCTGTCCAAAAACCGTATCCTCCGCTGTACTTTGGCGGGTCTTCTCCAGCAGGAAAAGAAGTAGGAGCAAAGCATGCAGACGTATATTTGCTGTGGGGAGAGCCTCCTGCAGTGATCAAGACGAAAATTGATGAGATGAAAGAAAAAGCTGCAAATGAAGGCAGGGACATTCGCTTTGGTATTCGACTGCACGTTATTGTAAGAGAATCGGAAGACGAAGCGTGGGAATCTGCAGATAAATTAATTAAACATGTTAATGATGATACGATCAAAGCGTTTCAAGATAAGTTTGCGTCATTTGACTCCACTGCCCAAAAAACACAGTCAAGTTTGCACAGCGGCACAAAAGATCGAGGTGCGTTGGAGATTGCTCCGAATCTATGGGCTGGAATCGGCTTAGCACGAGAAGGAGCTGGAACCGCTCTTGTTGGAAGTCCTGAAATTGTAGCGGATCGTTTAAAAGAGTACAAAGAGCTAGGAATTGATACGTTTATTTTATCAGGATACCCGCATCTAGAAGAAGCATATACGTTTGCTGAGCTAGTATTTCCACATATTCAAAAAGAACGAAGCAAGAGATAATTCTTGCTTCGTTCTTTTTGAATCGTAAAAAAATAAATAACCCAGTTGACTTATAGGAATTATAGGTGTATTATAAAGGTAGTTCATTTAGTCAGAAAATTTGTGATAAAGGGTGAAGAAAATGGAACGTTATGACGTAATTCAAGGCGCAGAATCTTTTTATTATAAAGGCAACGACATTGGTATACTTGTTTCTCATGGATTTATGGGGACCCCTCAAAGTATGGAATATATCGGAAAAGAATTAGCTAAAAAAGGTTTTACTGTGTACGGTTTGCGACTAACGGGACATGGTACTCACTACTATGATATTGAACAAACAACGTACGAGGAATGGAAGCAGGACTTTTTAAATGGGTATCAGCGTTTGAAGCAAGAATGCCGTCATGTATTTATCTTAGGTCAGTCCATGGGAGGCACTCTCACCTTTCATACAGCAAGCCAAGGATTAGATCTTGACGGAGTTATTGCAATCAATCCGGCTATGACGTCCATTCCTTTAATGGAGCCTTACCGCTCTCGTCATACGCCTCGTTATTTAAAAGAAGATCATCCTGATATTAAGGATCCAAACGTACATGAAATTACGTACGACAAAGTACCAGTGCGCTCTATGCGTGAGCTGCTTTCTTTAATGGACGAAACAAAAGAACGCTTATCTTATGTAACATGCCCGGCTTTAGTACTAACATCAACCGTTGATAACGTAGTACCGCCTGAGAATTCAGCTTATATCTTAAACCATATTCAATCAGCAGAAAAAAGACAGCACATGCTTCGAAACTCTTACCATGTTGCGTCGATGGATTTTGATAAAGACACAATTGTTGCACAAACGGCACAGTTTGTACAAGCAACAGTTGCCAAAAAAAAAGTGCATGAGCGAATTTTTTAATTTTTAAATTCGCTCCGTTTCTTTTTTACTTCAAGTAAGATAAAATGAATCTTGAATGAAAACAAAGGAGTGTACATACATGATTCATTTAGAATGGAACGATCGTCCAACAATTAAACAAGTAAAATGCATACATACAGATGCAAAAAAATTCGTGGTTGAAAATGTTTTAACAGCAGGAAAAACATATGATGTAAAAAACGAAACAGAAGAATTTTATTTTGTTGTTGATAACACTGGCCAAGTCGGCGGCTTTTATAAAGAATACTTTGAAGGCTAAACAAAAAAATCATCGTCTCGGCGATGATTTTTTTATTGCAATAATTAAATGGAGCTTTCCTTAATGAAAACGAATGAACATACTTTTAAAGAGAAATTCCATATATCTCATCATTTCGAAAAAAAGCTTTATGATAAAAATAGGATGTAAGACCTAAATTCTTCCGTTTCTTGTTCTGATTAAAAGGGTAACTGACTATAAATACCCATGACAACAATTATTTTACAATGTAAAATGAAAGCGACGCTTAACAGAAAAAGGAAAAGAGGAGGTCATACGATGAAAAAGCGTAATACAGCAGCTTTTACATTTTTAGCATGGACAGCTTTTATTACAGCACTATTAGCTATGTTTATAGGAATTTATACCTTAGATGCATCATTACCGGTAAAAGGTTATTATGCTGTTGGAACATTATACTTAACGATGTCCGCTTTTGTGCTCCAAAAAACCATTCGTGATAACGAAGAAGATACGGCGCACGAACGTAAATACGACAAAGCAGAAGAAGAATTGTAGAGCTAAAAAAAGCATTTTTCTAGCTCTTTGAAAAACATCCCCATTTTTGGGAGATGTTTTTTTATATAAAAAAACAGGGAACTTGTCACTCCATGTCGTATTAATAAAGAAGGAGGCGATTGAATTGACACAACTAATGATTAATAACGTAAATTTTCACGTTGATATGTTTGAAGAAAAAATGATTACTGATGCGAATACAGGTGAAGAGTTGAAAAGGCTAAACTTTTCTTTTTCGGTTGTAGGCAAAGCAGCTTATGATAAATATGATGCATTTTTTGAGGATCCGTACTTTGAAGTAACAAATATGGAAACAAAAGAAACGCTAACACTAAAAAACATTTCGCATAGCACATTTTATCAGTCACCTGAAATTACAGATCATACAAATATTGTTTTCAGAGTGAAGCTGCAGCAAGAACCTGTTAAAGAAAAAGAACAAGTGAAAAATGAACGTCCAACAGAGAGCACGGTCAACGAAATGCTTTTATCTAGAATAAAGTTTAAGGCTCTTGTCGAAATACTTGAAGAAAAAGGACTTCTAACAGAGAATGAGTTGTATACTAAAATTGAAGAAGTAGCAGAACGAGATTTTGATATTCTTCGAGATGAATTAAGTCATTCTAAAAAAGAGGTAAAAGCGTAAAAATACCCCACTCTGCAGGGGGATTTTTTATTTATATCCATTAATTTATAACCCTTTTGATAAATTATTCATATATTACATCACGATGAAAATAAAAAGGGTGAGGATAATGCCGATTGTTATTAATCATGTAGTGATTCCAAATGTTACAGGAGGAGTCGTTACATTTGGCGACACGTACTATGTTTCTCCAAAAAGTAACAGTAAAACTGCGCAAGGTTCAGGGTCTTCAAATACAGGAATTTGTGTAAATACAAATTCGGGACTTTCTAATACAAATACGCTCGATCCGGATGGTTCTGACCAAAACGGCTTCGGAAACGGATAAGGAAAGAGATGTTTTACTCTTCTTTCTACACGCCTTTTCAGTATTCGTTTTATCCGTATTTTATGCCTTCTTTTGCACGTCCAATTGGATTTGTCGTGTCACCTGATGGAGCGATGGATAACTGGTGGGGCAAAAAACCATCTTGGTGGGGGAAAATCACGCCTTCAGCCGGCGTTTTCCCTCCTGTTACCCAGTATTATACGGGCAGTTTAGTTCCTTATAGTTTAAGGGGCTATTACTAATATAAAAAAGAAGTTCAGATTAAGCCAACTTGTTAGCGCCTATTTCCTAAAAATAGGCGTTTTTTTCCGTTTTACTTGATTCAAAGTTATTTTTGCTGAATAATAAGGAAAAGAGAATTTTTAGAAGTAAGCTGTAAGTAAGGAGATGTTCAATCATGACAGATAAATGGAGAGTTCATAAAATAAAAAGTGATTGTGAACCTTGGCTTTTTTTAGAAGGCTGGGAAAAAGATATTATTGAAACCATTGAATTTGAAAAAAAAGAAGAAGCGCTTCGCTACTACGCGATGATGATTTATGAATTTCATCAAAAATACGCAAGCGTGCGAAGTGATGAACTAGCGCTCTTTAGCTTTTGGAACGAAGGCGAAAAGGAATTTTGTGAAGCCTGTGATGATGATCTTCAAATCTTCCACGGTGTTTTATTCGCTAAAAACGATGAAGTCTATTCATTAGAAGAAGATGAAGAAGGATTAAAAATGCTTCGTACTAAATAAAAACGTCCTGCGGGGCGTTTTTTTTTATATAAAAAATGAACGATTTCAATCGCTCAAGCGTCATATAGGTGATGAAACAAAAAGGAGGGGTGACCGCTTTAGAACAAGATGATTTCATCCTTGTCCAAAAAGCATTACAAGGTGATGATGATGCCTTTTCATTATTATTTCAGCGCTATCATTCATTTTTATATAAATACCTTTTAAAGCTGACATTAGATGAGGACTTATGCAGTGAATTGTGTCAGGAAGCAATGATGAAGTGTTACGTGAATCTTTCTTCATACAAAAATGAAGCAAAGTTTTCGACTTGGATGATATCCATTGCTTCAAGACTGTACATGGATTATTTGCGTAAGCAAAAACGTGAAAAAAGCAGTCTTCAGCGAATAAAGCAGGCTTTATCGCATCAGCTTCAGTGGAAAGCTAAATACAAAGGAGTGGAGTGGAGCGAGATGTTTTCCGATTTTAATGAACTCGATTCACGCTTTCGAATTCCTGTCTTGCTTCGACATTATTACGGATATACATACGATGAGATTGCCCATATGCTGAATATGCGAGCAGGAACGGTCAAATCAAGAGTAAATAAAGGAGTAAATATACTGAGAAAGGAGTGGAAAGAATGAGGGAAGAAAATGACAATCAGTCCTTACATTCTTTAAAAAAAGATTGGGAGCAGCTAGAGAGTTTAGCAAGTCATGAACGTATTTCTCTTCATACAATTCAAGAACAGCTTCTCATTCAAAAACAAAAGCAGAAAAAAGCTTTCCGGAAAGAGTTATGCTTATTTACATTAACAGCACTTGTTATTTTAACGGTAATGGCAACGGCTATTTTACAAATACCTGCCTTATTTATCGCCATTGAGGTAATTGGCATCATTGTTGCGCCTCTTTCTTTTATCGTTTTTCACTATAAACGAAAAAAGGAGATGTTTTTATAATGAATGAAAAATGGATTATTGTGCTGTTTATTTCACCATTTCTCCTTCTTCAAAGCTTTCTACTTTTTATCAATGCAAAAAAACGCGGCGCCCATCCATGGTTTTGGGGAATATGGGGACTGATTCAAATTCCAATGCCAACGCTTTTTTATTGGTTTTTTATTATTTGGCTTCCAGCACGAAAAAAAGGGGGATGTAAATGAAGGACATTAACTGGTTGTTAATTGCTCCAATTCTATTCTTACAATTGCTTTTAATGATTCCAGCGTTAATAAGCTGCATAAAGCAAGAAGAGACAAACGGACCAAAATGGTTATGGGGACTCATCATTTTATGTGTAAGTACAGTCGGTCCCGTTTTATATTTTGTTTTAGGACGTAAAAACAGTGAGGTGGAGCGAAGATGTTTATGCAAGTAGAAGGACTGACAAAAACGTACCGTAATATAACCGTTGTAGATAACCTTTCATTTAATCTCGATAAAGGAAAATGTGCAGCATTGTTAGGCCCTAATGGTGCAGGTAAGACGACTACTTTGCATATGATTGCAGGTCTTACTGCATCTAATAAAGGGAAAATTTCTTTTGAAGATAAACAGCATCAAGACGTACGATCATTTATTGGCTTTCTGCCGCAGCATCCTACGTTTTTTAATTGGATGACGCCTCAGCAGTATTTAACTTTTTTAGGCCTTTTATCTAACATTTCAAAAAATGTGCTTTCTCAACGAATAGATGAAGTACTTGAAACGGTAGGTTTAAAAGGAAAGGAAAAGCAGAAAATTGCTGGCTTTTCTGGAGGAATGAAACAACGTTTGGGCTTAGCTCAAGCCTTGTTACATAAACCTGAACTGCTAATTTTAGATGAACCCGTTTCGGCTTTGGATCCTGAAGGCAGAAAAGATGTCCTAATGATTATCGAAACATTAAAAAAAGATACGACCATCCTTTTTTCAACTCACATTTTGCATGATGCAGAACAAATATGCGATAACATGATTATGATTAAAAACGGACGCATGAAATGGAATGGAACAAAGAGTTCGCTGCGCCAAGAGTTTGCGGATCCTGCTTTTACGATTGAAACAGAAGAAAGGCTCCCTGCATCATTTAGCAGTCTGCCAAGTGAACAGGTGCTGTTTCATTCTCCTTATAAAGCCACTGTAAGTGTAAAAGATACATCTCAGCAGCAGCAGCTGCTTCAACTGCTTGTTGATCAACAAGCAAATCTGGTTTTATTTGAACGAAAACAGCATTCTCTCGAAGATGTGTATCTAGAGGTGATGAATAAATGAATATATTTAGAGTCTTATTTAAAAAGGAGCTGCATGAATTATTTGCGAACGGCAAAGCAATTTGGCTACCCATCTCTCTAATTTTGCTAGGCATCACACAGCCTTTAACGAATTATTATATGCCACAAATCATTGACATGGCAGGAAATTTGCCAAAAGGAGCCATTATTCAACTTCCTACGCCAAGCGGTCAAGAAGTATTGCAAGGTGTCCTTTCACAATATAGCACAATAGGAATCTTATTGATTGTACTAGCAAGCATGAATATGATTTCAAATGAACGACAAAATCATGCGGCTGTACTTGTTATGATGAGACCGGTGAGCGTCATTCAATACATTATGAGTAAATGGGCTGCGCAAATCGTACTGGTTATTGGCTCAATGTTTATAAGCTATATAGCAGCGTGGTATTATACAAATCTTTTATTTTCACATGTGGATTGGACTCATATGATAGTTAGCTTTCTTTTATACAGCCTGTGGCTGATTTTTATCTTGTCCGTGCTAGTGGCAGCTGGAACCTTTCTTTTACAAAGCGGAGGAATTGCTGGAGTAAGAATTTTGATTATTGCGTCACTTTCATTTTTAAGTACTTTGTTTACGAATCAATTAAAGTGGAGTCCTGCGGCGCTGTCACAATACGCCGGTCGTATACTTGAACAATTGCACTGGTCACAAAGTGTCACCTATACCGTAGTTGTTACATTAGTGAGCTGTTTTCTTCTTTTAATTGCTGCTGTTTATAGATACAAAAAAGTAGAATATGTATAAAAAGACTTCTGAAACGAAGTCTTTTTTCTAGGGAATTAATTTGCAAATCCACGCAATATAAAGAGCAGCGGGGACTAAGAGAATCTGGGCACATACTGTCCCGCATAAACGAGAGATGACGAGTATACCAACCATTTTATTCATAGATTGCTTAGTCGATTCACCTTTCATTACCTTTTCAGTTAGAATGGCTACTTGCGGATCTACAAACACTGCAAGGGTAATCATCGCTAGTCCGTTAATAAGACCAGAAGACATCAGAATCGATTTAGAAAGAGTAGGCTCGAGCGTAGAAGCATAAAGAGTGGAAAGAACACCTACTGTATAAATGGTCGTAGCCATTAAATTTAAAAGAAGCAATCGCTTGGGCACTCCGCCTATTCGCAGCTGAGACAGCATAATCCACCTAGGACGCTTCACGTGTTTTTTTGCTTTTTCCAGCGTATGTATGGAAGTAATGTTTTTCATCATTTTGGGTACAGATCCTGCTACTTCTAAGTGTGAAATCATGCGAGAGAAGATTGATACAAAGCTAGGAATTAAAAGAGCACCTGCGATTGTCCCAATAGAGGCCGCGAGCAAGATAGTTTGAAGCTGATGAAGTAGAAGGGACAAATCTTCTTTAGACTGGACCGCATCTCCTAATTTGCCGGTCAGCGGAGCTTGCACCATATTAGCTGTTCTTGACACAATGACAATAATATTAAAAAGAGATAGGGCCACGACTAGTTTTCCAGTTTTCAAGCCCGCGAGTCTCACAGAGTAGGCTAGTGTTTCAATCATGTGAATAATTCCTACAAATACACAAATAATCAGTAATTTTTCCATCATAATAAGTAAGTTCCTTTCTTTGATACACGCACTTCCTTATTATGTATAATTTTGGTTCATTTGTAAATAAAAAGCCGTTTGCTACCAAGAGTAGCAAGCGGCTTTTTATTATCGATGCTGGTTAATATCACGAAGTATATCTTTGCTAGCCTGATAATCTTTTTCCCGTTCTTTTTCCACCTGTAGACGTTTGTCTAGTTTACGGCTATATTCAGCATACCCCACGCCGTGAGAAAGCTGCATGGCCTTTTCCATTTCTGACGTGTACGTTAGGTGAAGTGCGATAATGAATCAATCCTTTCAGCATTTTTCACTTGTGGCACATGTATTGCTGCTCAAGTGTTTCGATGTTTATAATTCTTGAAGTCTTTCTAGAAATCGTTTTCCCTGTCGCTTTGGATCTAAACATAAATGATTAAAATTTCATAACATTCCAGGTAAAAGCCTTTTTTTCTTGCGTAGTATCCCATATAATAGCAGGAACAACGTTTTTAAAGGAGTTATATATGAACAATACAAAACGAGTATGGTTTGATTTACTTTTTTATATCGCTATTCCTTACCTAATATGGAATCAGGGAAAAGACATTATTGGTGATTACTATGCCATTTTGCTTTCAACAGCACCAGCGTTTGTGTATACCATTTATACATTTATTAAAGATCGCCAGTTTAACGTAACAGGATTGTTCATTGTCATTACGCTGCTGGCACGTACCATTATTGATTTAATTTCAGGAAACGCAGCAACGATGTTAAACAATCAAGTATATTTTATGATTGGACTGGCTGTAGTTGTTCTGTTTACCATTATGATAAAAAAGCCAATTGGTTTGTACTTTTTTGTAGATACGGCTTACTTAATGGGCTATAAGAGAGAAGACTCTCTAAAACTCTTCCACCAGCCCGATTTATTCAAAATGATGAACTGGCTTACAGTACTGTTCGCAGGTCGCTATGTATTTTTAGCAATTGTAAAATACGTATTGATTCAAAAGTACGGAGTAGAAGGGTACGGGAACATGATTGTATTCCGTCAGGCCGTTACGTGGGCATTCTCCATTTTAATTGCCGTCTACACGTATTTTATCTATAAAAAAATTCAAGATAAAACAGGGATGGATAATCCAATGAATCCAAATGTAAATGAATAAAAAAGAAGCGTGCGTTTAGCTAACGTACGCTTTTTTAATGCAGAAACAAGTTTGTTAAATTTTCTGACAAATATGTTGTAAAGAGATTCTTTCATGTATATACTAAAAATAAGAAGCAACTGGCATGCCACATGCCAAAAGAATCAAAGGAGATAAAATTATGAGTTTATCAAAATTAACACAGCCGTTATCACTAAAGCAGCAGGCGTATGAAGGAATTAAAAACGCTATTATCGATCATACCATTGCTCCTGGAGAAGTCTTGTATGAAAGAAAATTAAGTGAAGAATTAGGAATCAGCCGTACGCCAATTCGTGAAGCTATCCCGCTTCTAGAATTAGAAGGGTGGGTTACATCAATTCCGAGAAAAGGAACGCTAGTGAGCAGTATTACCGCAAAAGATGTAGAAGAAGTCATTCAAATTAGACGTGGTTTAGAGGTTTTGGTAGTAGAGCTACTTATTCCGATAATCTCAGAGGAACAAATTTCAATGATTGAACAGCTTTATCAGCAGCAGGTAAAACTCCAAAAAGAAAATAAACTATTTATTTCTACAGATAAAGACTTTCATATCTTTTTAGCAGAATTAAGTGGAAATAGAAGATTAGTTAATCTAGTGCAAACTGTCAGTGACCAAATGCGCTGGTTTGGAATTAGCGCTTCTTACTTACCTAATCGAATAGAAGAGACGTTAAAAGAACATTCAGCTATTATTGATTGTTTAAAAGAAAAAGACGTCGACAAAGCAAAGAAAGCTGTACTTAATCATATTGATCTTACTCGAGAAGCTGTACTCGCCAGTCTAAAAAATAAAGAAGGAGATGTCAGTAAATGAAAAAAGTAACCGTTTATGTGGAAAGTGTAGAAAAGGTAATAAAAGAGGAAGACATTCATATAAAAGATGTTCTTGTTGTTGGCTATGGTGGTAGAGATCTTAAAAAAGTTCAGGAGCACATTGACGAGTTGGCGGAAATTGGTGTCGCACCGCCGTCAACTATACCAGCTGTTTATCCAATGCAACTATCTAATCTGTCTTTTGAACAAGCAATTAACGTTGCAAGAAAAGAAACGTCGGGGGAAGCAGAATATGTTTTATTTCATAATGGAACAGAATGGCTAATTACCCTTGGAAGTGACCATACGGATCGATTTCTCGAAATTGAAGATATTCAACTTTCAAAAGAATCTTGTCCTAAGCCTCTTGCGACTAAGTTTTGGCGTTTAGAAGACGTTCAAAATCATTGGGATCAGCTATATTTACGATCTTGGATTACAGATGAACAAGGGAGACGAAAATACCAGGAACATGACCTAACTTCTCTGCTCAGTGTTAATGATCTTCTCAATAAATTAGAGGGATTTGGTTATAAAGATATCTCAAATACAGTCATTTTTTCAGGAACAGTTCCAACATTAGAAGGCTTTGTATATGGGAGTAAATTTGAATATGAGCTTGCTGATCCGGTGTTAAACCGAAAGATTGAAAGCAGTTATTCAATTGCTATACAAGAGGTGAGAGTATGAAGATTGCGCTCATTCAATTAGATGTTCAAATTGGTGAACCAGATTGGAACTATCAGTATGTTAAAACGCTTATGTCCAAGGCAATGAAAGAAAAGCCAGATATAATTGTGCTGCCTGAAATGTGGAATACAGGCTATGCTTTAGAGCGTGCACAAGAGTTAGGAGATAGAAACGGTGTACTCACAAAAGAACTGTTATCCTCATTTGCTAAAGAGCATAATGTAACGGTTGTTGGTGGAAGCATTTTAAATTGTCGATCCCACAGACAGGAAGTAACCAATACTATGCTAGTTTTCAATGGACAAGGAGAACAAGTACTGGAGTACGATAAAATCCACTTATTTCGTTTGATGGATGAAGATAAATTTTTAAAAGCAGGAAATCGGTTTGGGCTGTTTTCTTATCAAGATATAAAAATAGGTACTATGATATGTTACGACTTGCGCTTTCCGCAGCTGTCTCGAAAGTTAGTAAATGATGGCGCCCAAATGTTAATTAACGTTGCACAATGGCCAACAGCGCGAGTAGATCATTGGAGAAGCCTATTAATTGCAAGAGCAATTGAAAATCAATGTTTTGTTATAGCTGTGAATCGCTGCGGGGAAAGTGAAGGAACTCCTTTTCCAGGAAATTCAATGGTAATAGATCCATTAGGTGAAATTCTGTTGGAGGGGTCTCAAGAAGAAGATATATATATTATTGAAGTTGACTTAGAGAAGGTGAAAAATGTTCGAGAACATATTCCAGTTATCACTGATCAACGGTTAGATTTATATTAAAAATACAGAATTTTCAAAAATATCGAGGAGGAAAGTAAATGGGGCAACCAGTTTATGAAGCAAATTCATCTGACAAAACACAGTCGAGAAAGGTCGTAGGGCTGCGTTGGTGGTTAGCACTTTTATTCTTTTTAATTGGTTTAATTGCTTACATGGATCGCTCTAACATCGCCATTATTGCTAAGCCAATGATGGAAGATTTAAATATGAATAAAGTTCAGTTTGGCATGCTAGCCTCTTTATTTTCACTAGGGTACGCCTTGTCTCAAATACCAGCTGGATTGCTGGCCGAGAAGTTCGGCGCTCGTAAAATTGTTTTCTATGCTTTAGTTTGGTGGTCTATATTCACAGGCTTAACGGCTTTAGTAAAGTCACACGGCTTAATCGGACTTGTTCGGTTTTTGTTTGGAGTTGGAGAAGGTCCCATGTATCCAGGAAACGCAGTATTTAATACGTACTGGTTCCCAAAGCAAGAAAAAGGAAGAGCTGCAAGTGCACTGCTTGCTGGTTCTTATTTTGGACCTGTTATCGCTCCCATTGTAACCGTTGCAATTTATCAATCTCTCGGCTGGAAAGCTGTGTTTTATATTTTTGCTTTAATAGGGTTACTTGTTGCATTCGTTTGGTATGCAATAGGCAGAAATCGCCCAGAAGAACATTCGTGGATTAGCAAAGAAGAGCTTTCATACATTATAGAGAATCGAACTGTTCAAAAAAAATCTAAGCAAACGGCCCCATGGGGAGAGTTTTTGAAAAATGGACGCTTCTGGGCTTTAGGTCTACAGTACTTTGTTGTATTATATATTGTAACTTTTTTCCTTGTATGGCTTCCCACTTATTTACTAGAAGCGCGTCAATTTTCTCTCAGCAGCATGGGATTCGCTGCAAGTTTACCGTGGCTATGCATTTTTATCACGGTTATGACTGGCGGGGCACTTTCGGATTCATTGTTAAAGAAAGGGAAATCTAAAATGTTTGCACGCGGTGCTTTAGCTATTGGCGGATTGGTTGTTTTTTCTATCTCCATGTATCTGGCAGCCTATGCAACTACACCTTGGATGAATGTCTTATGGTTAACCCTTGCTTTAGGTTCGCTCGGATTTCCTGTTGTGACATCATGGGCAGCAGCAGTTGACTTAGGAAATGAGTATTCAGGGTCTGTTTCGGGGTGGATGAACTTATGGGGAAATATTGGAGCATTTTTATCACCTATTCTGTGCGGATGGCTTGCTGAAACTATTGGATGGGAAGGAGCTTTACTAGTTAGTATCCTCCCAATTATTGTAGCTATTATACTATGGTTTGGAGTACGCCCGGATCGTTCTTTAACATAAGATTTTTTATATTATCTGGCATACCACATGCCAATATAAGGTAAGATAGCCATAGAACATTCCTACGGCTATCTTTTTTTACATAGAAACCTTTGTTACAAAACAGTGAACAATACACAAAACACTAACATCTCATTTAAAATTAATAGTAAAATAACGCTATTAGAAACGGGATGAAAGTAGGTCAAGAAATGAAACTATTATTAGCATGTCAAAAGCAGCCTTATCGGATCCTAGAAATGATTATGGTGTTTTTCACTTTAATTTTTGTCGTACTGTCGTTTTTTGATTACCGTCAGCTGTTTTTTCTCGTGTTTACCCTTGGAATTGTATTTGCTATTCGAGCGTTTGAAATGCAAGAAGGAGAGAAAAAGACGCAAGGGAACATCTGGATGCTTGTCGGTGTTGTCATGATTTTGCTAGACATAGTTTTATTTGTTGTATATGCCATTAATCGATCTTAACTAAAAGAAAAAGGCTTCCGTGCAGAGGTTCACCTCTAGCTGCGGAAGCTTTTTTGATTAAGGAATCATCCACGATAATACACTAGATTGTAAAAATGTTAATATGCAGACAATCAGCAGTAAAAATAAGCTGTGCTTCACCGTAAAACGAAGCAGATCGGATTCTTTTCCTGCCAGCCCAACCGCAGCACAGGCGACAGCGATGGACTGCGGTGAAATCATTTTACCGGTTACTCCGCCCGAAGAGTTTGCTGCAAGCGCAAGAAGCGGATCCATTCCAATAGACGTGGCCGTGATTTTTTGCAAGTTGCCGAACAATAAGTTGGCTGATGTATCTGACCCTGTAATAAAAACACCAAGCCAACCGAGTACAGGAGAGAAAAAGGGAAATAACGCGCCTGTTTTAGCTAACAGCAGTCCTAATGTTGTACTCATTCCAGAAGCATTTGTCACGTAAGCAAATGCCACAACGGACATAATCGTAAGCAGCGGCAGCGCTAATTCTTTACACGTCTCGTTAAACGTAATAAACCAGTCTTTCCAAGAGATGTTGACGATAAATTTTGTGACAACAGCAGACAACAGGATAGCTGTGCCCGCAGCGCCTAGTAATTCTAACTTATACACTGCCGCAATTGGTTCTCCATTTCCATTTAAAATTAAATTATTTAACCAAGGTACTTCTGGCATAAACGTTAAATAATGTCCGACGGAATTGATAGCGCTCAAAAAAGCGTTAGTTCCTTCATAATGTCCCGTCAGAGCGGTTTTAATTTGAGGAATTCCCCATATGGAAATAAAGATCGTTAAAATTAAAAAAGGTGACCACGCCTTTGCAATTTGAGCCCCCGTGAATGCGGGCTGACCTTGAGTTTCTCTTGGCTCAGCCGAAGCGGAAGCTACTTCATGTGCTGCTTTTTCAGATTGAAAGCGAAACGTTGTTTTCGGTTTCCAGAATTTTAAGAAAATAGCGAGCGCAAAAAGTGAAACGAGTGCCGATAAAATATCGGGAAGTTCAGGTCCTAAAAAGTTAGAGCTGACAAACTGTGTAAGAGCAAAAGAGACGCCGGATACTAAAATAGCAGGGAGTACTTCTACTGTTTTCTTAAATCCAGCCATTACAAAAACCAAATATAGCGGAATAAATACAGAAATAAAAGGAAGCTGGCGGCCTACCATTTTAGAGATTTCCATTGCCGCTACTCCAGTAGGACCCTCCATAGCCGTGATAGGAATACCGATTGCACCAAAAGCAACGGGTGCTGTATTTGCTAATAAACATAAGCCCGCGGCATACAGCGGATTAAAACCTAGGCCTACCAGCAAAGCTGCTGAAATCGCAACAGGTGCGCCAAAACCAGCAGCACCTTCAAGAAAAGCCCCAAACGAAAAAGCAACCAACAAAGCTTGAAGTCTGCGATCTTCTGTAATAGATACGACAGAGGTACGAATAATATCAAACTGACCGGTTTTTACAGTTAGTTTGTAAAGAAAAACGGATGTAATGATAATCCATCCAATCGGCAGTATACCGTATACAGCTCCTTGACTAGCTGACATAAAAGCCATGCTAGCCGGCATTTTATAGGCAAGCATCGCAACGGCAAGTGCGACCAGTAAGGTTGTAATCCCAGCCATATAACCTTTCATTCGTTTAATAGCCAGAGCCCAAAAGAAGTAAAGAATAGGAATCAAAGCGATTAATGAAGACCAAATGACGCTGTTTCCTACAGGAGTGAACTGCTGTGTCCATGTCATAACTAACACCTCATTTTCAAATTAGTGAACTACGAATTTAGTAAAACGAAACCATTAAAACTACGATGATAAGGTCATCTGATGACTTATGTGAAAATGAATTCGCTTACATTATATTCTAATACTTTCGTGATAGGCAAGTACTAAAAGAAACTTTTTTTCTAAAGAACGGACATTTTTTTGTTGATAAGAAGAAAATACTGGTTGAAAATCCCAAGAATAGGTGATTAAATGATTGTAAGCGCTTAAAATATATCTTTTTATCTATTCTACTAATTATTCTTCTTATTAATCTACTACTTTCAGTCGTATTATACATGGCACTTCTGTATGTTATTAGTGAAACGTTGTTTGCTATTACAAAACGAGAGGAGTCAATTTATTGAGTACGTTAGAACTTCCAGGTCATTTAAAATCCATTTTATCTCATCCTTCCACACTTGAAGAACAGCATATGAATCACTTCCTTGGAAATAACGGGTCCGTGCATGTTAAGCCAACTTCAGAACAAGAAATAGCAGCCGTTTTAAGGTATGCGGCGGAACACGGAAAAAAAGTCGTCATTGAAGGGAACGGTACCAAAAAAGGCTTTGGCGGGCTTATAGACACAGCAGATCTTTTGCTTTCGCTGACTGAATACAGCGGAATTGTTGAACATACAGTAGGCGATATGACGGTTACTGTAAAAGCTGGTACGCCGTTTGGAGAGCTGCAAACGTATTTAAAAACGTACAATCAGCAAGTTTCACTTGATCCAGCTCTAGGAGACTACGCTACAATCGGCGGAGTTATTGCAGCGAATGAAAGTGGCCCAAAGCGCTTGTCTTATGGATCAGCTCGAGATGCAGTAATCGGTATGAGAGTCGTATATTCAGATGGAACCATTGTTCGTTCAGGGGGAAAAGTCGTCAAGAACGTGGCTGGCTATGATATGAATAAGCTGTTTATTGGTTCAATGGGAACGCTCGGCGTTATATCCGAAATAACGTTAAAGCTGCGTCCGCTGCCCAAGTATCAAAGCGTTCTTTTTCTTTCTTTTTCAACAGGCAATATCGAAGAAGTTCATGCGTTTGTTAGCAAAGTCTTAGACTCCATGATAGAGCCCGTTTCCTTGGAATTATTAAATCCTTCTCTAGCTGAAGATGTAATAGGGCAGCATCTGTTTACGCTTGTAATCAGCTTTGAAGATGTGGAAAGTTCCGTTCATTATCAAGAGAATTACATCAAAAGCATTCAGCCGTCTGATACGATTTTAAAAGTGCTTCATGAAAAAGAAGCCGAAGTATTTTGGGGATTTTTTAGTAACATTAGTCCAAATGGTGCATGCTGTTCTTCCGAAGAGGAAACGGAAGCCACTTTAAAAGTCGGTGTACCAAATATGAATGTACTTGACGTGATAAACAAAAGTACTGCTTTAAAAACATCCCTTCCCATGCTGGTAAAAGCACATGGAGGAGTTGGACACGGTCTTTGCTCAGTCTACATAAAGGGCTCAGAAGAAGCCATTCTTTCCGTTATCACTTCATTTACTGAAACGGCTAAAACGTACGGAGGATATGTGGTCGTTAAACATTTGCCTTTTATACTGCGTCAAAAAGTCAATGTGTGGGGGGAAAAACCTTCTCATTTTCCGTTACTAGCAGGAATTAAAGCAAAGGTGGACGCTAAAAATGTGCTTAACTATAAACGATTTATAGGAGGAATCTAAGTGAATTCAGCGAAAGCGGATATCAAAGATGCTCCATGTCAAAGCGTTAGCAATTATTTGTGGAAAGACGCGCCAGACGAAAAAAAATGGGCGGATTGTGTACACTGCGGAATGTGCTTGGAGTCTTGTCCTACTTACGAAATAACGGGGCAAGAACAGCATTCACCAAGAGGACGCGTGCACCTTATCAAATCGGTAGCAGAAGGAAAGATAAGCGTGAATGAACAGTTTACAGATCCTGTATTTGCTTGTTTGGACTGCCGTGCCTGTACAACTGCTTGTCCTGCAAATGTAGACGTTGGCGGACTCATTGAAGAAGCTCGCGGCCAAATTCGTCAGGCGATGCCTTTGACGGGATGGAAAGGAATGATCAGCAAATTTTTTCTAAAGGAACTTTTTCCTCATTCCCATCGCTTAGAAGCTGCAGGAAGTCTATTAAAGTTGTATCAAAAAAGCGGGATGCAAAAAATGGTTCGCACAACAGGCATGTTAAATATGATGCCAACACATCTAGCAGAAATGGAACATGTAATGCCTAAAATTACCCGTTCTGTTCGAAAAAAATATAAAAAAGAACGCGTTCTAAAAGCAAAAGCCGAAAGAAAAGCCGAAGTTGCTTTTTTAACGGGCTGCATTATGGACGTCATGTTCAGTGATATTAACGAAGCGACTCTTAATGTATTAAGAAGAAACGGAAACGACGTTGTTATTCCTCATTCTCAGACGTGCTGTGGTGCTTTGCACGTTCATGCAGGAGACCGAGACATGGGAAGGCAGCTTGCCAAAAAAAATATAGAGGCGTTTCAGCATGCCGATACCATTATTGTAAACGCTGCGGGATGCGGCTGCATGTTAAAAGAGTATCCTGAACTATTTAGAGAAGAAGAGCAAGAGTGGCTTGAAAAAGCCGAAGTCTTTGCTAAAAAAGTCCAGGATATTTCAAAATACCTTCACGATACGGGATATCGCCCTCCGCAGGCGAAGCTGCATACGCGCATTACGTATCACGACGCTTGTCATTTAGCTCATGGTCAAGGAGTTAGAGAAGAACCAAGAGATATTTTGCTTTCTATTCCGGGAGTTGAAATGGTTCATATGGCTAACGCAGACAGATGCTGTGGAAGCGCAGGAATTTATAATTTAACAAACCCTGACATGGCGGGAGCCGTGCTTCAAAGTAAAATGGAAAATGTGCCCCCTGACGTAGAAATGATTTCAATGGGAAACCCAGGATGTATGCTGCAGATGGCAGTAGGAGTGAAAAAATATGGACGAAGTCAGCAAATTGTTCACACGGTACAGCTTTTGGAGTGGGCCTATCAAAAAGAAGAGGAGGAAGCGCATCGTGTTGAAGAAAAATAGAATAAAAGATCTTCACGTGAAAAATCTTTCTCAACTAGTAGATGCTCATTCTATTTTGTATCACAAAGAAGATTTACTTGCGTACGACTGCGATGGGTTTACTATTCACAGACACTTGCCTAAAGCGGTGTTATTTCCTAAAAATACGAAAGAAGTTTCTAGCATTGTTAAATACTGCAATGAACATGACTTGCCTTTTCTTGCAAGAGGAGCAGGCACAGGACTGAGCGGAGGAGCGATTCCGCTTAATAACGAAGTGATTATTAGTTTAGTAAAAATGAAGCGGCTGCTTAGCGTCGACTATGAAAACAGACGTGCCGTGGTAGAGCCCGGATTTATTAATCTTAAGTTAACTAATTCAATCTCTGAAAAAGGATATTATTATGCACCCGATCCTTCGAGTCAGTATTGCTGCACCATTGGTGGAAATGTAGCGGAAAACGCGGGAGGGGCACACTGTCTAAAATATGGCGTAACTACCAACCATATTTTAGGGCTAGAGGTGGTGCTTCCAAATGGAGATGTGATTGAACTTGGCAAGCAAGGTATTCCAGATGAACCGGGATATGATTTATTAGGACTTTTAACAGGATCAGAAGGGACGTTAGGAATCGTTACAAAAATTACGGTGCGCATTTTGAAAAACCCCGAAGCCAAACAAACGGTACTTGCCTATTTCGACCGCGTAGAAGACGGCAGTCAAGCGGTATCCGACATTATATCAGCCGGCATTGTGCCCGCTGCGCTTGAAATGATGGATAAAACCGCCATTGAAGGAGTGGAAGCTGCTGCGTTTCCAGTCGGACACCCTAGAGATATTGAAGCTCTTTTATTAATTGAAGTAGACGGCATTTCAGCCGGTATCGAAGAGCAAATTCTACGTATTTTAGACGTATGCAAAAAACAGAACGTACGGGAAGTGAAAGTAGCTGAAAGTGAAGAAGAGCGCGCCAGGTGGTGGGCAAATCGCAAAACAGGATTTGGAGCGATGGGAGCTATATCCCCTGACTACCTCGTACAAGACGGCGTTATTCCAAGAAGTAAACTGCCTCAAGTGCTGAAGCGAATCAACAAAATTAGCGAAGAATCTGGCCTTCGCATTGCCAATATTTTTCACGCTGGAGACGGGAACTTGCATCCGCTTGTATTATTTGATGCTAGAAAGCCGGGGGAAACTGAAAAAGCACTCGACGCCGGAAGCGCATGTTTGCAAGTATGTGCAGAAGTAGGAGGAACGATTACCGGCGAACACGGCGTGGGCATTGAAAAAAAAGAAGAAATGCGATTTGTTTTTAATGAAGATGAAATTCAAGCACAAACGAATATACGAGAAGTATTTAATCCTAAAAATCTATTAAATGCAGGAAAGCTTTTTCCAAGTCCGAGCCGCTGCGCTGAAGTCAAAAAAGAAAAGAAAAAAGTGGGTTATTTTTAGAAAATTCTTGAAAATACATTCGCTCGATGATATGATTTTTTTAACAAAAATAAAACGCTGTTTTGTAATAAGAAACAGTACCGCATATGTTCGTCTTAACCATTTTGGCAAAAAGAATTGAAAGCGCGTCCAAATTTAAAAATGTAAAGAAGTAAGAGGAGGAAACAGACGGTGACAAACTACAAACAAGTTGGAAATCTGAAAGTAGCTCCAGTTCTCTATCAATTTATTAATGAGGAAGCTCTCCCGGGCAGCGGCCTAAGTACAGAAAATTTTTGGTCTGATTTTGAAGCGTTAGTAACTGAGTTAACACCCGTAAATAAACGTTTGTTAGAAAAGCGTGATCAGCTTCAAGCTCAAATTAATGCATGGCATCAAGAAAATCCTGACGGTGACTTTAACGAATACAAATCGTTTTTAACGAGAATTGGCTATTTAGAAGACAAGGCAGAAGATTTTCTTATTGGTACAGAAGGAGTAGACAGCGAAATTGCCTATCAAGCGGGACCACAGCTTGTGGTACCAGTGAATAACGCTCGGTATGCTATTAACGCTGCTAATGCACGCTGGGGTAGTCTCTATGATGCACTTTACGGCACTGATGCAATCAGTGAAGAAAATGGAGCTTCGCGCACGAGTTCTTATAATCCAATTCGAGGAGAAAAAGTTATTGCGTTTGCAAAGAATTTTCTTGATGAAGTTATTCCGCTCGTTCAGTCTTCTCATGCAGAAGTGGTTCAGTACAGTCTTGAAAATGGAAAGCTTGTTGCTCAATTAAACGATGGCAGTTTAACAGAGTTACAGGAAGAAGATAAATTTGTAGGGTATCAAGGAGAAGAAGAAAGCCCTGATGCTCTTTTATTCAAAAACAACGGCCTGCATTTTGAAGTTCAAATTGATCGTACGGATTCGATTGGTAAAACGGACGATGCGGGTGTAAAAGATATTTTAATGGAAGCAGCTCTTACGACGATTATGGACTGTGAAGATTCAGTAGCGGCAGTAGACGCAGAAGACAAAGTAGACGTTTACCGCAACTGGCTGGGATTAATGAAAGGTGATTTGACGTCTACTTTTAAAAAAGGAAGTCAAAACATGACAAGGCGTTTAAATCCAGACCGTACCTATATTTCTCCCCACAAGGAAAAGATTTCACTGTCTGGCCGTTCGCTTATGTTTGTTCGAAACGTTGGGCATTTAATGACAAACAGCGCTGTTTTAGATCGAAATGGCAACGAAATCTATGAAGGTATTTTAGACAGCGTGATTACTAGTTTAATTGCCAAACACACCTTGCTTAAAAACGGTACGTATCAAAATTCTAAAAAGAGCTCTATCTATATCGTTAAACCGAAAATGCACGGCTCCAAAGAAGTGGCTTTTGCCAACACGTTATTTAATTCAATTGAAGATATGCTAGGGCTTGAGCGTCATACGATTAAAATTGGCGTAATGGACGAAGAGCGCCGCACAACGCTTAATTTAAAAGCGTGCATCAAAGAAGTAAAAGACCGAGTGGCGTTTATTAATACTGGATTTTTGGATCGAACAGGTGACGAAATTCACACTTCTATGGAAGCAGGCGCTGTTATTCGTAAAAATGATATGAAGGCGTCTAAATGGCTTCAAGGCTACGAGCAGTCTAATGTAAATGTGGGGTTAGCAAGCGGGTTCCAAGGCCGCGCTCAAATCGGAAAAGGAATGTGGGCAATGCCGGATATGATGGCCGAAATGCTGAAACAAAAAGTGGGGCATTTAAAAGCAGGAGCGAATACGGCATGGGTGCCTTCACCAACCGCAGCAACGCTTCATGCTCTTCACTATCATCAAATTGATGTAAGAGATGTTCAAAACGAATTGCTTACTAAGTCCACTGATTTACAAGATGACATTTTGCAAATTCCTGTGGCCGAAAAACCAAATTGGAGCAAAGATGAAATCCAGCAGGAGCTAGACAACAACGCTCAAGGAATACTCGGCTATGTAGTAAGATGGGTCGACCAAGGAGTAGGGTGCTCAAAAGTACCGGATATTAATAATGTAGGGCTAATGGAAGACCGGGCAACGCTTCGTATTTCCAGTCAGCACGTAGCCAACTGGCTTCATCATGGGATTTGTACAAAAGAACAAGTAACGGAAACGCTAAAGCGAATGGCAAAAGTAGTGGATCAACAAAATGAAAATGATCCTCTGTATCAGCCAATGTCATCGAACTACAGCGCATCCATTGCTTTTCAGGCAGCCTGCGATTTAGTATTTCAAGGCTATGATCAGCCAAACGGCTATACGGAGCCCATTTTACACCGCCGTCGTATCGAAGCAAAGGCAAAAGCAGCTATAAAACAGTAAAAAAACGGCCTGTCAGCATAGAGATGGCAGGCTGTACTTACATCTTAAGAACCTGACTACCTACGATCCTTATTAAAACAAAGCAAATGGGAAAAGGAGTTATGTCATGAAATTTGTAAGGTTTGCTATACAAGATAGCCGTCATACAGGTGTACTAAAAGAGGATACGATCAGCGTTATTGAAGGAAATATATTTGAGAAGTGGGACTATACAGGGCAGACTTTTTCACCGAGTGAAGTAAGGCTTTTGGCTCCTTTAGAGCCGAATCAAATTATTGGAATAGGCGCTAATTATGCAGCTGCAAAGTCGGAGCTGCCAAAAGAAATGCCTTCTATTCCTGTCTTCTTTTTTAAGCCCACATCCTCTGTGATTGGTCCAAACGAAGACATTGTCATTCCAACTGCCATTAAGCACGTCAAGTTTGAGTCTGAGCTTGCGGTTATTATTGGAAAAGAAGCGAAGAACATCGCAGTAGAAGACGTACAGGACTATATATTTGGGTATACAATTGGAAACGATGTAACGGCTCCGGATTATTTTCATAAAGACGGGCACTGGACCATTGGAAAATCCTTTGATTCATTTACGCCTCTTGGCCCCGTAATCGAAACAGAGCTTGATCTTAAGTCCATTCATGTAAAAGCGTTTTTAAATGGTGTTGAAAAACAAAACAGCTCGACAGATTTAATGATTATTTCGGTTGGAGAAATGATTGCTTACCTATCTACTGTTATGACCCTTAAGCCGGGAGATGTGGTTTTAACAGGAAGTCCGGTCGGCGCGGAACTGGTGAGCGCAAACGATGTTATTGCATGCACCATCCGAGAAATTGGGACCCTCCAAAATCCGTTTGTTGCAGAAAAAGAACGTGTAAACGTATAAAAGTGATAAAAAATGCCCGGCAGTAAAATGACACATAGAGGAGAGAGGAAAAATGGAGCGAGAAAATATGGTTAAGTCTGTAAGCCGGGCATTGGACATTGTCACAATTGTCAGCATGGAAAGAGAAGGGGTAGGGGTCACAGAAATTGCAAAGCAAATGGACATTAATAAAAGCTCCGTATACCGTATTCTAACTACTCTTGCTCAGTATGGCTATATTGAACAAGATCAAGAAAGCGGGCGGTACAAGCTTGGGTATAAGTTTTTAGAAGTAAGTTCAAAGCTTTTAGATTCTATTGATCTACGAACGGAAGCAAAGCCGTTTTTGCAAGAACTTGAAAGTGAGACAAATGAAGTTATTCATCTTGTTGTCTACGATCAAGGTGAAGTAGTGTATATTGAAAAGCTAGAAGGAAATCAGACGCTGCGCATGCACTCAAAAGTGGGGAAAAGAGCGCCTATGCACTGTACGTCTGTCGGTAAAGCTATCCTAGCTTTTTTACCGCTTAACACGGTAACAAGCATTCTTGAAAGAAAAGGCTTACCAGCTCATACCGATCACACCATTACAGATGAAGAAAGCTTTCTCCGGGAACTTTCAGAAGTGAAGCAAAAGGGATATGCGCTGGATTTAGAAGAAAATGAATACGGAATTACTTGCATCGCAGCCCCTATTTTTGATCACCTTGGTCAAGTCGTTGCTGCAGTCAGCATTTCCGGTGCTACGATGCGTATGACCAATGAGCGATTAACGTACCTTCAAGAACGCATGGTTGATATAGGCAAGAACATTTCGGAGCGGCTCGGCTACAAAACGGAATCTGTGAAAGACAAAAGTTTGTTCTGATTCTTAGAGAACAAACTTTTTCTATATAATAATCTGTAAAATAACGTAATTATATTATGTAAACTATAGGCTAGGATTTTTAATTGATGTTTTATTCATGATACAATAAAGTTGTTAGAATATATACGTAAAGGAGATAAATTATGGAACAGTTTGAGCGCAATATTGAAAAGTACGCCGAGCTAGCTGTAAAAGTCGGTGTAAACATTCAAAAAGGGCAAGTATTAAACATTAATGCTGATATTTCTTCCGCTGATTTTGTTCGTGAAATTGCGAAAAAAGCGTATGAAGCCGGAGCAAAGTCTGTTGATGTAGACTGGCATGACGATCATTTAGTTCGTTTGAAATATGAAAAAGCGGATGAATCTGTATTTAATGAATTTCCTGCTTGGAAAGCTCAGGCAAGAGAAGAGCTTGTGAAAAACGGAGGCGCTGTTTTATCTGTAATTTCAAGCGGTCCTGACTTACTAAAAGGAGTAGACGGCAAACGTATTGCTGCGTTCCAAAAAGTAAGCGGAAAAGCAATGAAAAAATTCCGTGAAGCGATCCAATCTGATAAAATCAGCTGGTCCATCGTAGCTGTTCCTTCAAAAGACTGGGCAGCTAAAGTATTTCCTGACGTTCCAGAAGAACAGCAGCAAGAAAAACTATGGGAAGCTATTTTTAAATCTGTGCGCGTAGACCAAGAAGATCCAGTGGCCGCATGGGAAGAGCATAATGCTTCATTACATACAAAAGTAGACATTTTAAATGAAAAAAGATTTTCTAAGCTTCACTATAAAGCGCCAGGAACAGATTTAACAATTGAACTTCCTGACAAACATATTTGGGTTGGAGCAGGCAGTGTTAATGAAGACGGCAACTCGTTCATGGCCAATATGCCAACAGAAGAAGTATTCACACTTCCGAAAAAAGACGGCGTAAACGGTCAAGTAACGAGCACAAAACCGCTTAGCTACGCAGGAAACTTAATTGAAAACTTCACGCTAACATTTGAAAACGGAAAAATTGTTGATGTAAAAGCAGAAGAAGGCGAAGAAACGTTAAAGCACCTAATTGAAACAGATGAAGGTGCCAAATACTTAGGAGAAGTAGCCTTAGTACCGCATCAATCGCCAATTTCTCAGTCAAACATCATCTTCTACAACACGCTGTTTGACGAAAATGCATCGAACCACTTAGCGATCGGCAGCTCGTATTCCTTCTGTTTAGAAGGTGGAAAAACGATGTCTAAAGAAGAGCTATCACAAAACGGAGCAAACGACAGCATCACCCACGTTGACTTCATGATTGGCTCAGCTGAAATGGACATCGACGGCATCAAAGCTGACGGTACAAGCGAACCTGTGTTTAGAAAAGGGAACTGGGCGTTTTGAATTAAATAAATAACAATGATAAAAGCTTCTGCGCTACATCCGCAGAAGCTTTTGTTGTGATACCTAACTTTCAACCACAAAATGTGAAGTACACGTGCCTGGAAATAAAAAACAAGGTGAACGTTAATCAGTTCCACCTTGCTGTGATTCTTCTTTTTTAACCGCAGCGTCACGCTTGAACATGTGATAGTAGGTAAACCCTAAGCATAGAGCGCCGGCGATTGAACAAAAATATTGCAAAAAACGGACGAAATCCATTGGAATGACCTCCCATTTTCAGTTTCGCTTCTAGTATGTACAGGGAAGTGAAATAATATGTGAAAAAGGGAGGTTTTCTCTTATAGTTCGTATGGTTCTTGAAGAGTAAGGTAAGGCTGCTGATCTTCAAGACCAAGACGCTTATTTAATTGTCTTTTCATTAAATCGTACTGGTAGATGAGGTGAAATTGATTTTTTTTCGGTGTTTCACAGCGAATGTAGGTTTCTTGCCCGTTCTTGTCTGTGAAATGAATGGTTAACTCACCGAAATAGCGTTGAACAGGAGCTCCGTGAAGGCCTTTTTCATTTTTGACAACCTTTGAAAATTCTGCTCGTTGAATACGGTTAAATGGAATAATAGCTACTTGATTGATAACAAGACGCTGATCGTACATGTCAATTTTAGATATGGAAATTTGATTAATTCCTTCTGCAAATTTAACATGCCCGTTTACAGAAACAAGCGGTTTGCGATCCTCAGGATCAACAGCGCCTTGAGGTCGCTTAATGACGTAGAAGCTAGCTACGCCAAGTGCTACGATACCAACCACAACAATAAGTGCAAACATCATTTTGCATTCCACCTCCTGAGTATAGATGTGTAATCTGAATTTAACAGCAAGCTGTTTCAGTTGCCATATTGCCTCAACAATGAGGATAGAGAAAAGCAGTTCGGCAGTTCATTATAAGTATATACATACGTTCGACAATATGGTGTGATATTCCTTCTTATTATGACTTTTTTACGACAAAATGGGCAAAACTCTTTCCGAAAATGAAGTGAATCAGTTACAATTTAAGGATAAGGTACCAAATTTCTTTTCTATCTCAAAAAAGTGCAGAAAAGCGTAAAAAATTCTAGGTACTTTCTCATATTTTTACTATTTTTATAGAATTTATTCCAATTTCTAATCCTTTATCGTGTATAATCTCTTGTGTGCAGCATGATATACATAAAGGTGTAAGGAGGCACAGTTCATTGTCTTTATCAGCAAAAAAGATATTATTATTAGTTTTAGTAGTTATATGTTTAGTGTTAGTTGTGATGCAATTCATAAATCGATCAGCAGAGCCGACTTCTGGACAGGCCCAAGAAACACTGAGTAAGCTTCCTGAACAAGAAACCGTTAAAGAAAAAGCGAAAGGCGACGAGGAAGCGCACAAATATCGAGTGTATTATATTACTATTGAAAAAATCGAAAATGGTACATACAGCGGAACAACAAAAGAAGGAACGGGCATTAAATTTTCCGATAAAAATTTAAATGAACCGATTCCAAGCAATTTGAAAAAAGGGGATATCGTTAAAGCATATTTTGATCTTGAATATAGCACGAAAGGTCTAGTCAAAGTAGAAAAGGTAGACGAGATACCCGATGATGACGAGAGCTCAAGTTAATTGAGCTCTTTTTTTGTGTTTTACGAATGTGGTAAAATATTGAATATATAGATACGATACAGGGGGAAGAAGATGATAGCAGCCATTATAGTAGGAGCGGTAATTCTTTTAGCTTTGATTATTAAAGGGATTGTAAAGTCGAGAAGATTTCGCTTGTATAAAGAGGAGCTTCCAGATGAGCTCGGAATACATAAAGATCAAGGGTTTGAAGATATTGTTCATTCACTAGAAGATTCTTTACCGGCAGCCTATGTTCAGCAAGTGAAACAGCGCATGAAAGGAAAAAATACAAAAGACGATGAAGTGGAATGGACGTTTTTTGAGATGAAGCGCTACTTTTTATTAAATGCAGTCATCAAAGACGTACCGATGTTTAGTGCAAAAGTGGATGAAGTATGGCATGAAATGATTATGTTTACAGTAGATTATGAGCGTTTTACAGAACACTTTTTCAACCGCTTTTTGCATCACCAGCCAAATGTAGAAACAGCTCCATCCCCACAGCCGGATAAGCGAGCGTTCTTCGATTGGATGTATGCTCATTTGTTTGACATAACGGGTAACAGCCGACTGCTTTGGGGGAAGTTTTTTCAGCATCCGCTTGATAAAAGTACGCTTCAAGATTTTCAAAGGTTATCAGAAGATGAATTACTAGATCGCTATTTCTTAAGAAACGGCAAATGGGACACACAACAGAGGCATTTGATTCAAACATTAAAAGAAGAAGTCACTGCTGCACGAAAAAGAAAAAAAACGGGCGGATCAACTTATTTTAAAAAAGCGGCTAAAAAAGGAAATGTATCAAACGAACTTCTTCTTCAAGGCTTTGTTTTTTATTCTCTCTACAAAGCCACCAACTTTTCAAGCCATATGAATGAACTGTTGCTATATAAAAAGACGATGTATGCGGGAGAGACAGCCTCTTACAGTGGGTATAGCTGTTCAAGCCCCTGGGAAGACAACCGCCACCATCACCACAACGATGGAGGTCATCACCATCATGACAGCGGCAGCAGCTGTTCGAGTTCAAACTGCAGCAGTTCAAGCTGTTCAAGCTCTAGCTGCGGGAGTGGGTGCAGCAGCAGCTAATAAAGTAAAAAAACTCGTTTTATACGAGTTTTTTTACTTTAAATGCAACGACGACAAAATGATTCACTGACAAGCAGTGAAAAATTTGGTATAATCGTTACGTTTTTAAAAAGGAGAGACAGCGAAAATGAATATTTTATGGGACTTTGATGGAACCATCTTTGATACCTATCCGACTATCGTGAAAGCATTCAAAGAATTACTAACAGATCAAACGATCTCAGAAGATGATATTTTAAAACAAATGAAAATATCTTCTGACGTAGCAATCAAGCATTTTGATATTGAAAAGTCTTTGTTTGATAAACACTTCCATGTGCTCGAACAAAAAATCAACCCTAAAGATAAGCCTGCTTTTTCTCACGTAGAAGACGTACTGAGCTTTGCGGATACAAATGTAATTGTTACGCACAAGTCTAGACAATCTACGCTTGATATCCTGGCATTTTTTAATATGGAGCACTACTTCACGGAGATTATTACAAAGGATGATGGCTACAAACGAAAGCCTGATAGCGGAGCTTATGCCTATCTTCACGATAAGTATCAGCTCGATTTAGTAATTGGGGATCGCGAACTCGACTTAAAACCTGCCCGTGAACTGGGAATTAAAACATGTGCATTTCAAAATAACGATATTGAAGCAGATTATCACCTTACATCATATGATCAATTCTTTACAACGGTCGTAAATAAAAACTCGTGAAGCTATTCTTCACGAGTTTTTATTTGTTCAGGTGTATGTATTTCGGGGATTTCACCGAGCGTGTAGTTCGCTACTTTTGTAATGTTACTATTAGCAAAAAAATAAAACTCTCCGTCGACTCCGCGAATTTTTGTCGTGCGCAATCCAATTTCTTCAACAGTTCCTTTCGTATCATTTATAGATACGTGATCTCCTACTGAGAATTGATCTTCAAATAGAATAAAAAACCCATTTAAAATATCTTTAATCAAATTCTGTGCACCTAAGCCTGTAATAAACCCTGCTACGCTAATACCAGCTAAAAGTGCTTTCATATTAATTCCGATTGCCTCTAAAGACGTAATAAGTGCAATAAAATACACAACGTACATGACAATGCTCAGACAAAGTTTTTTCAGCGTTATTTCTTTTCGTTCGTTGTACCTCAGCAGTTTAGTTTTAAATCTGAAATCAAAGATTTTATTAATGACACTGCGAGCAAACCGGATGACAATTTGAGCAATGATAAAAATGAGGATAATCTTTATGATTACTTCACTAATGTCAATCCATCTACCGGTATTAAATAAAGTTTGCTGTACCCACTGTATGTATTTCATGACTAAGTCCCTTTCTTGCTTTATAAATTTTTTTCTACTGAATAGTATAATTTATTTTAAAAAATATACTACTAGAATTTATTAAGAGGCGTTTGAACTATTGTTTTATTTTATTTTAATTTATTTGTATTTGGTATATGTAATGAAAACTCCTTAATTTAGAAAAAGTGAAAATTCTCAGGTATAGATATTTTTAAAACATTTCTTTATACAAATATTAAATAAAATCTTATAGCAGAGATTAGTATAGATCTTATTAGCAAACATTATATACAGATATTAAAGAAAGAAAAATCCTCTAAAAACCCAATGATATCAAGGGTTAGAAAGAAAATAGTATTTCAATAAATAACTGTGTGGAAAATAGCCCTTTTTTGTGAACAGCATCCTTTGGCTAAAGGATGTTTTTTATAACAACAGATATGGAAACTATCTTATTGACTACGTTTTTTCTTCTGCAATAGACGGATTTTAAAATTCATAGTATGAAGATTGCTGTTAAAAGTATGAATTATTTCCACTGTGGATAAAAGTAGTTATATTAAAGAGTAAATAACCTGGAAATTATCGTTAATAAAAAAATAAAAGGGATGTTTTTATTAATAAAGAGGATGATATAACAGTCATTGAATATGTTTTCTTTCTTTTGTGGATAAGTATGAAGGTGTTTTTTTAGTAATATTCCATAGTTATACACAAGAAATATCATTTATTTAAACTCATTACGTTTATATAGATAAGATAATGAAATTTGAGAGCTGAAAAAATGGGTGTTTGTTTGTACTATTTGTATCAAAAAGAGAGGAGAAGGGATAGAAAATAAAAAAAGGTATGCCAAAGAAGCCCCTTATGAAGCTGTAAGTTCGGCAGGGACTTGATCTTGAAGATTTTTTGAAAGCTCTTTTCGAATGAGCGTACGGATTTTCCCACCGTAATTTTCAACGACTTGAGCATCATGGCTGAAGAAGGCCTGTTCAATCAGAGAATAAAGGGCAGACTTCACTCGTTCAATACCATATTCAAAAGAAAGCTGAACCAAATCAGCGATGTCTTCGTTTTGGAATGAAGACATAACAATTCCTGTAGAATCTGTGCTGTGTCCAGATAATTTTACAAAAGTCTCTTCAATAGTACGTCGAATCGCCGCATCGTATTGATCTTTCTTTTCTTGTTTTGACAACTTGCCATTTTTAGCTCCGTCTTTTAAAACAAAGAAAATAGTAGATCCTTGAACAACGGTTTTAAATGCGCTCGTCTGCGTTTCAGCTATTTTTTGCATCATACCCTTATAGTGAGTATATTTCGGCGTAAAAATTTTATAGTCATTAAAGCTAATTTTTGAAGTGTTTTCTCCAGGATTAAACTGACGCTTAATCGTATCGTTGTCATAAACCAATTCTTTGCGCAGCTCTAAGCGAAGGGCATTTACGTTTTCAATTAGAATAAGTTCTTCAAAGCGAGTATATTCTAATTCCATAAACCCAAAGCCGTGTTCTTCAAAATATTGAGGGTAGGGAACAATACAAATATTGATTCCTTTGCCGCTGCGAGAATAGGAAATTAATTCTGTTTCTGCTAATACTACATTGTTGTTGCGAACTGTTCGAACTGTACAATTCAAAGCGGCTGCAATCTCTTTTTCAGAAACATCACAAATAATACCTCTTTCATCAACGTGAAGGAAGTGATAAAAAATTAATTGTGAAATTTGAGATTTAGATAAACGGTGATGTTCTGCCACTGTTTTGATTGTAGGGTTCCCATGAGCGTCTAGGTCCATGTGATCTTCAATATCTTTATATTTTTCTACGGTGCTAGACAATTGGCGAATAATTTGTTTTCCAATTTTCGCAAATTCTTTTTTTATCATGAGAATCCCTCCAATCTATTTCATATCAACAATAATTTATTAGGGTAAAATAACAAAGAATACCTTGTGAAAATTATATCAATAAGAAACAGAATCGCAAACGAACGAGTAGTACGCGAAAAACGGCAAAAGGCTCAAAGAATGCTGTCATAGCAAGGGATTCAGCGTATAGGTTTTTTAGTACGACAAAAACGGCAAAAGCAAGCAAGCGCCGGTAGAACAGTGTTTGTTACGATCAGTAAAAATCAAAAAAAACTTTATGCGTTTTAGTACGTAAAAAACGGCAAAAGGCTCAATATAGTACGCCGAAAATAGCAAAAGTGAAGAGTGGTACGCCAAAAACAGCAAAAGTGATCTCGATTCACCTAAAAAAAGGGAAAAAAATCACTTCTCTGATCGCTGTAAATAACACAATGAATTTCAATAGTACGTCAAAAATGGCAAAAGCTATTTTTAGTACGTGAAAAACGTCAAAAACGACCTGGTAGTACGCTAAAAACAGCAAAAGTTATCGTTTGGTACGTCAAAAATGGCAAAAGCTTTATATATGCTGCGAAAAAAATAAAAAATAGGGTTTGAAAAGGACATAACAAAGGGAAAAGCAATGTTTAGTACGCAGAAAACGGCAAAAGTAGTGAAGGAGTACGTCAAAAATGGCAAAAGGTAGGATTGTTTTACGAAAAAAAGAGAATAATTAACAATTAATAAGTGATGACGAGTAAATAAAATGAATTTAGTACGTCAAAAACAGCAAAAGAAGCAAAGTAGTACGTCAAAAACAGCAAAAGACAGTAATTAGTACGCAGAAAACGGCAAAAGAAGCGGAGGAGTACGTCAAAAACGGCAAAAGCTTTTGTGTAGTACGTTAAAAATGACAAAACTTCCAAACTATGAAATGAAAATAGAGGGAGATTTTGCATCAAAAAGACGAAAATGGCAAAATGTCAAATAAAAAAGGAAGGGAATGATTTACCCTTCCAATGTTTCTCTATGTTCTCCTCCAAAATAGTCTTGAATTTCATAATTTTGAAGAGGAATAAAAGAGATTTCAAATCCTTGAAGTTTTTGCTGATAACTTTGGATCAGTACTTGATTGCTAACAAATTCTGCTAGAGATTCATTAATTAATTTTAGGTTTACATCAATTTTCTTTGAACGAAAACGAACTTTTGAAGCAAAATATTGATACGGGTAAAAATGAGTGTAAGACTTTTCTTGTAAATAACAGTCTAAACGCTCTTTTTGAAATGCATAAAGCAGTAAAGAAGACAGCGAGTTATCTTTAAACTTTTTAATAACATCACTGTAAATTTGTACAAACTGCTGATTTAAAAAGCCTTGATGCGTATCATCGCTAAATACAATCGTTGCATATCGTCTGCCCGTTACTTCATCGGTTTCAATAACAGCCTTTTGAAAGAAGTTGATCGCAAATTTTGTATCTCTGGAATTTTTCTTCTTTGCTACACCTTCTACGTGATATCTGGCAATTTTCATAATGCGGGCTTCAACGGCTTCATAGTTTTTTACACCTTTTGAATTATAAATTTCTTTCACGATATCCGCTAAATCAAGAGTCACCGTTTTTTCTTTATAAAACATCTCGTCGCGCTGTGAAAGAGCAAACTGGATAATTTGGGAATCTTTTGGGTCTAAAACCATATTTCGTTTGGAAAGAACCGTTTGATTATCATTCACAGGGATAATGGTGCGAATGAAATATTCTTCATCAACTTTATAGTCATTATATAAAACGACTTCTTGGGAGTTTGTTTTAACTTCCATATTGGTTTTAAGAGAATGACTTTCGTTTGAGAAGATAGGCGCCTCTACCCACGAATTTAATCGTTTATCAATCCAGTTGCTTAAATTTCCATTGTATTTTTCTAAGATGATTTCCGCAATTAAAAAAGTAAAGTCCGTGTGAAATGCTTTCTCTATTTGATAATTCATTTTTGAATCTAAATAAGGAAAATCGGTAATGTTTGTTTTTTTGCTTTTAGCCCATGTCTCTACTTCTTTTAACTTTATCTTTAAAATATCTTCAGGTTTTTCCACGCCAAACAGCTTTTTTAAGTGTTCGGTATCCACTTTTTTATCCATCACTTTTTTGGCTAATTCAATGTCTTCAAAAATAGGATTAGGCTTTTCTGCTTTAATATCTTTTTTTAATGTTTGCAGCCAGTTTTTCTTATTTGATTGTCTTCTTTTGTAGGCTGGGTTTCGTATTTCCTTAGGATTTATTAATTTATTCTCTAAAACAAACGTATCTTGCAATATATTTAAAATGTAGTCTTCTATAAAATCTTTTTCATTCGAAAAAAACGAATGAGAATCATATAAAAAGTCTATGCACTTTGCTTTGATATTGTCATCGATCGCATCGCTGATTTGTTTAATAAGGTAAGGAGAAAAATTGGATGGTTCGTTCATGTTGACCTCCTCTGTATGTATTTAATCTGTAACACTCTTATTATATCTTTTTTGAACGATACTCTAAAGGCTAAAAGGAAAATTCGTTTTTGTGAATGCTGTTTTATATCAAATTAGCCTAACCAGCTATTAGTATATAAAGGCTTATTGCAAATCTAAAATTCTTTCTTTATAGCGCTTGTACAATTTTAGATGTAAGGAGAGTATTATAGTAGCTTTATAAAAGAGAAAAGCAAAGTACATTCATTGAGTTTGAAAATGGAAAAGTTTATACTTGCCAAGTACACTCTTTTTACAAATAGGGGGAATAAATATGTTGTTAAAACCTAAAGCAATTTTTTTAGATATGGACGGTACGATATTAAATCGCTCCAACAAAGTAAGTATTCAAACAAAAGAAACCATTGACGAATTACGAAAACAGGGAATTTTTGTTTTTATTGCTACGGGAAGAGCGTTTGATGAAATAGAAGAGTTAGTTCCTGAAGGCTTTCAAGTAGATGGATTTATCACATCAAATGGTATGGCAGGATACGTAGGAAAAGAATCAGTCTTTCAGCATTCGCTTTCACTTCAATTGGTGGAAACTATTATTGAAAAAGCAAGAGCGAACAAGGTATACTACGAGCTTTTCCCGTATGGCACACCTCGCGTGACGTTAAAACAAGATCAGCCGTATGTTGAAAATGAAATTAAAGAGCCAAAGCCAGACAGTGTGGAAATTAACGAATGGCTTTCTCGTAAACAAGCAATTAAAGAAGAAATTGACTGGAAAGATTCCGTAGAAGGAAGTGAATTTTCAAAGTTCTATTTCTTTGCAAGAACGCACGAGCATATCGATAAATGGAAAGAAGAGCTTGAAAAACTCAAGCAAGAAACAGACTTTACAACTTCTACTTCATCTAAACACAATGTCGAAGTGATGGTGGCAAACGTAAATAAAGCAACGGGAATTCAGCAAATGCTAAAACATTTTAATTTGCCCGAGCAAGACATTCTAGCAATTGGCGACAGCAACAATGATTTACCAATGTTTCAGTTTGCCAGCTATGCCGTAGCGATGAAAAATGCGCCGGATCATATTAAAGAAATTGTCGATGACGTAACGGAATTTAACTGTGACGAAAACGGCGTATCTCATTATCTTTCTAAATTTTTATTGCAAAAATCTACTAGAAGTAATCCCGTTTTATAAAAATGAATCTATTTCACGACAATGCATTATAACCAGCTCTTCAAAACATCGTCTTTTAGGCGGTGTTTTTAGTATACATAAGGTGAAAAGTAAACCGTTCATTATTTTTAGTTATAAACAACATAATTATATAACTATCCTCGTAGCTATCCCTTCAAAACACCTCTCAGCCCTGATGAGTGCCACCATGCCAAAGTATAAAACATTTTAAAATCTAAACTTTTTCTTTCTTCAAACTTTTTATAAAATGCGCAGAAAAGGGATTGTATCTCCGTATATTTAATGCTAATATAACATTTAATGAAAATAGTATAACATATTTAGGTTTATTTTATAATTAGTATGACATAAATTCTTAATTTAATCGTTTTGTTAAAGTGTTTATAATCACAGTGACCAGCATATTTATCTATTCATTACTATTAAATTGTGTATCGTGTAAGCTGCTAAATAAAAAATACTAGCGTTATTAAACTATTAAAATCAAAGAATAGGAAGATTTAATGTGAATAAAAGAAAAATTGTCTATATAGTTTCCGACTCAGTAGGTGAAACGGCTGAGCTGATGGTAAAAGCAGTTTTAACTCAATTTAGTGGAGAAGATATTGAAATTCAAAATACTTCTTACGTAGAAAATGAGGGAAATATTGATAATATCATTGCTGAAGCAAGGTGTAACGAGGCCATCATTGCGTATACTATCGTCATCCCACCTTTAAAACAGTATCTTGACCAAACGGCACAAGAAGAAGGAATTGTAGCCATTGATTTAATGACCCCTCTTATGAGTGCCTTTAGCCAAACCTTTAATAAAGAACCTAATCTTCAACCGAGATTAACGAGAAAATTAGACGATAACTATTTTCGAAGAGTAGAAGCAGTTGAATTCGCTGTTAAATATGATGATGGACAAGACTTCAGAGGCATCAAGCGAGCTGATCTAGTGTTGATTGGTGTTTCGAGAACATCTAAGACGCCACTTTCTATGTATTTAGCTCATAAAAGCCTTAAAGTAGCGAATATACCGTTAGTTCCAGAAGTGACGCCTCCTGATGAACTTTTTACTATTCCAAAAAATAAATGTATTGGTTTAGTTATTACACCGGATAAGCTCAATGAAATCCGAAAAGAACGATTAAAAAATTTAGGTTTAGCGTCTCAAGCCAATTATGCCAATGTAGATCGAATCCTTGAAGAGCTGGACTATGCTGAGAAAATTATGAAGCGCATTGGCTGTCCTATTGTTAATGTCTCAGGTAAAGCAGTTGAAGAAACCGCTGAAGTGATATTGAGCATGTTAAAAAAGGACAAGATGAAAGGGTATGTATAAAAACTCCCATTATGTAAGACAGACAACTTGTCAGACATACTTAATTTATAGAGAGTCAGGTAGAACAGGCGTGTTGCTAAAAGGTGCTTTTTTAAAATATAAAAGATAAGGAAGATTGTGATGAGCAATGTATATAAAAAAACAGACGTTATCTTAATTGGGGCCGGAGTGATGAGCGCAACGCTGGGATCTTTACTAAAAGAGTTAGTGCCGGAATGGGAAATCAAAGTATTTGAGAAACTCGCAGATGCAGGAGAAGAAAGCTCCAATGAATGGAATAATGCAGGGACTGGGCATGCTGCCCTGTGCGAGTTGAACTATACATCTGAACAAGCTGACGGATCTATAGATATTACGAAAGCAGTGCGAATTAATGAACAGTTTCAGCTTTCAAGGCAATTTTGGTCGTATCTTGTAAGCAGTAATTTAATTCATCCTCCGCAAGAGTTTATTATGCCAATCCCTCATATGAGTTTCGTACAAGGAGAAAAGAACGTATCCTTTTTGAAAAAACGTTTTGAAGCGCTATCAAATAATCCGTTGTTTCAAGGGATGGAGTATTCGGATCGTCCTGAAAAGTTAAAAGAATGGATGCCGCTTGTTATGAAAGGCCGTACATCGACTGAAGCAATTGCGGCAACCAAAATTGACTCAGGAACGGACGTGAACTTTGGAGCTTTAACTCGTATGTTGTTTACACATTTAAAAAGTAAAAGCGTAGAAATAAACTATAACCACAGCGTTGAAAATCTGACACGTACCGCAGACGGCTCGTGGGAAGTAAAAGTACATGATATTCGTAGCGGCAAACAGGAATATCACACGGCGAACTTTGTTTTTATCGGAGGAGGAGGCGGAAGTCTGTCTTTACTCCAAAAAACGGGTATTCCTGAGTCCAAACATATTGGAGGGTTCCCGGTAAGCGGATTATTTATGGTATGCAATAATCCCGAAGTTGTAGCGCAGCATCACGGGAAAGTGTACGGAAAAGCAAAGGTTGGCGCTCCGCCGATGTCGGTTCCACATCTTGATACACGCTATATCGACCGCAACAAAACACTGCTGTTTGGACCTTTTGCCGGATTTTCACCAAAGTTCTTAAAAACGGGTTCAAATTTGGATTTAATCAATTCTGTAAAATCGAATAATATCTTAACGATGTTAGCAGCAGGCGTCAAAGAGATGGGCTTAACGAAATACTTGATTCAACAGGTGCTATTGTCAAATGAAAAGCGTATGGAAGAACTTCGCGAATTTATTCCAAACGCAAAAAGCGAAGACTGGGATATCGTCGTAGCGGGTCAGCGTGTACAGGTAATCAAAGATACGGAAGCCGGAGGTAAAGGAACTCTTCAATTCGGTACAGAAGTTGTGAGTTCAGCGGATGGTTCCGTTGCTGCATTGCTCGGGGCCTCGCCAGGCGCTTCGACTGCCGTTCATGTTATGCTTGAAGTGCTAGAAAAATGTTTCCCGCAGCATATGCAGAAATGGGAATCAAAAATAAAAGAAATGATTCCTTCTTACGGCTTATCTTTGGTAGAAAATCCAGCGCTTTTTAACGAAATTCATGCTTCTACAGCACAAACGCTTGATTTAAGTAAAAAAGAACTTGTGTACCGATGATTTTAGGCAGCCTTTGATACGTATTCTTTAGATTAAAAGAATTTCTTATAAGCTGTTGTAAAGTATTCAAAGTATAGGTGAAACATATAAGAAAAAATGAGGGAGCTTCGTTCTATAACGGGCTTCTTTTTATTTATTTCCGTTGCTAGCAGAATTTACTTCGTATACATGATATAATTCTTATTAGTAAGCGTTTACATATAATGGAGTGAAGAATTGGAAAATAGCTATTTCGAGGAGCCGATAAAAGATGATTACAACTAATACATCTTTACTAACAAAAGAACAAACGATTTTTAACCATTCAGGGAATAAAATTAAATTAGAAGACAGAGAGATTAATATTGTTGCTCGATTTGAAGAGCCTCTTGTTCTAGTTTTAGGAAATGTCCTAAGTAACGAAGAATGTGACGAACTTATACAGCTATCCAAAGATAAAATGCAGCGATCAAAAATTGGTGCTGCACGTGAAGTAAACAGTATTCGAACGAGCAGCGGCATGTTTTTTGAAGAAAGCGAAAACGAGCTTGTACATCAAATCGAAAGAAGACTTTCTAAAATAATGGGACCATCTATTGAATATGCTGAAGGTCTTCAAGTTTTAAAATACTTGCCTGATCAAGAATACAAAGCACATCACGATTATTTTACTTCTGCAAGTAAAGCATCTAAAAATAACCGTATTAGTACATTGGTTATGTACTTAAACGATGTCGAAGAAGGAGGAGAAACTTATTTTCCTAAGCTGGGTCTTTCCGTATCTCCGACAAAAGGAATGGCCGTGTACTTTGAATATTTTTATAGTGATGCTGAACTTAATGACCGTACTCTCCACGGGGGAGCTCCTGTTATAAAAGGAGAAAAGTGGGTCGCTACCCAGTGGATGCGCAAACAAAAAATTCGATCGTAAAAACAAAGGTTTGAAGAGCCCTATTAGCTAGTTTTAATAAGGGCTCTTGTTTATGTCACAAAAAAATAGCAATCATGGTAGCTAGTTATTATATTGAAATATTCACACTTATTCTATTTGTGCGGCTATTCCTTATTCTTATAAGCCGGTAGACGATAAATGTATTTGTAGTGTAAAATATCCTCATGATTAAAAATCTGGATACACAAAAATGAAAAATGTGTTCATGAGATAAAAATAAAATAGATGCTATTTAAAATAATGACTTTAAAACAGGTAACCAATTTTTATAACAGTTGCACGAAAAAACTCGTGAAAGGTATTTTCACGAGTTTTTGTTTTTAGGTGATTTACACTATTTATAAAATCATTTTACTTTTATATAGTAGATAGGGAACGTGTTAAAGGAGGACCCGGGTTTTGAAAGAAATAAAAGCAATTATTTACGCAATGCTCGCAACGTTTATGCTGCTTCTTACTGGATGCAGCGATGAGCAGGCAAGTCATTCAACGACATCTTCTACCGATGCAAAACAAGCAGTTCAAGTAGAAGGTTCATCAGATCAAGAAGACGATCATAGTCCTTCTAAAGCAAGTCGTGGAGATGTAGTAGGTGAGGCAGCTACGGTAGAAAGAGTAGTGGACGGCGATACGCTCAAAGTGAAAATGCTGAACGGAAAGACGGATCGAGTGCGACTACTTCTTGTTGATACCCCCGAAACAAAGCACCCCAAACTAGGCGTACAGCCCTTTGGACCAGAAGCATCTGCTTACACCAAAAAAAGGCTAGAAGGACAGGAAATTACCCTTGAATTTGATGTGCAAGAGCGTGATCAATATGGACGTTTGCTTGCTTATGTATGGATAGACAATGAGCTGTATAATGAAGAGCTGCTAGCAAAAGGGTTAGCCCGCGTAGCAGTATTTCCTCCTAATACAAAGTACGTAGATGAATTTAAGAAAACACAGGAGCAGGCTCGAAAAAGCGAAAAAGGCATCTGGAGTATTGAAAACTATGCACAAGAAAAAGGATATAACACGGATGCTGTAAAAAATCAGTCTTCTTCTACACAAAAGGATACTCAGTCTGCTAAAAGCTGTGAAGGTAAAATAAAAGGAAATCAAAACTCTAAAATTTATCACGTGCCAACAGGGGCACACTACAGCCAAACCATGAATAACGTCATTTGGTTCTGCACAGAAAAAGATGCACAAGAAGCAGGATACACAAAAGCAAAAAACTAAAAAAGAAATTCAGTAGCTGCTGAGTTTCTTTTTTTGTGAGTTCCGTAAGTACGTGTATAGGATTGGCTAAATACCATCCAACAAAGAGCGACCAATCCGTATAAGAAGACGCAGTGGCCATATGAGCAGCTGAGGCACTTGTAAAAGAGTTTCTGCTAAAACTTCCCATCCACTTACCGTAGTATCTTTCTGCTGACAGCGTTTTTTCATAGTCATCATCCATTCATTTGAAAATATACATTAATTATACAATGAAAGGAAGATTAGGAGTTAATTTTTTCTTTCTTTTCTTTTTCGTGTTAAAGTAGATAGGTAAGAAGTTTTGCTACAAATAACGCAAGCGAAGAGAATAAAGGGAGTTTGAAAATCGTGAAAATAAGGAAAGCAAGAAAAGAAGATGCTTCTGCTGTAACGGAATTACTTTATGACATGCTTGGGAGTATTGCACGCTCTCATACGGCGGCTACAACGAATGAAGAAGCGCTTTTAAGACTTAAAGCGTTTATTCTGTCTGAGAAGAATCGCTATAGCTATCATCATATTACAGTCGCAGAAGTCGATGAAAAGGTAGTTGGACTTATGCTTTGCTACGAAGGAAGTATGTTACAAACGCTTTATGAACCAGTTAAGCGTTTTGTGCGTGCGAAACTTAATAATCCAGCGTGGGAAATTGATATAGAAACTGAACATGGAGATTATTATATTGATTCTCTATGTGTAGATGAAGCTTACCGTGGAAAAGGGATAGGAACGGCTCTTTTAAATGTAGCCAAGCAAGAAGCCAAAAAGCGTAAGATGTTTTTATCGTTAAACGTTGAATACAATAACATAGAAGCCAAAAAATTGTATCAGCGTATAGGCTTTCAAGAGCACAAAACCATTTTTATTGATAAAAAACCATTTTTTTATATGAAGACTGCCTGATCATCTTTACGGTAGTATTTTTTGTGATAAAATGGATATATAAGTAAAATAATAAGAACCAACAGCTCAGCACTTTTGCTGAGCTTTCCTGTAAATCGCGTAAACGTATCAAAATGGAAAGAATCCTACATCCAATGGACCATAAGCAAGCGGTCATGAAAGTATGTTTGCTGATGTGCCACATGAAAGGAGCGTGCATGAACATCAGAGATCTTCCGTTTAATATGAGTTATCGATTTAATGAACAGCTTCGAGAAGTTCCGGTTAACCCACACCAAATGAAGCAGGGAATCATCTATTTAAAGAAACGAGCTCTTGAAGAAGAGGATGAGTGTGCCGCTGCTAAAACATATGGACATATTGGTGTATATGAGCGCATACTTGGAGAATTAACGAGCAGTGAAAGACACTTGCAGCTGGCCATTTATCTATATGACCGACATGCAGATACAACAGGTGAATTTTTGAATACGATCCGACTTGGACATACATATCACTGGCAAGAACAGTGGGATAAGGCGAATGAAACGTTTCAGCTACTCATTGAACAATTAAAAGCAGATGAAGACCTTCACATATATGAAGACTTTGTCTATCAGCATTATGGAAAATGTTTACTTGATCAGCGGGTTGTTTCCAGAGCACATCACTATTTTCAACGCGCGTTAGAAATTCGATTGAAAAAAGGCGATAAAGAATTAATTGAGTCGACTAATTCCTGCATCCGTCTTTGCTTAAATAAATTAAAACATTCCTAGTATACATAAAAGATAAATGACTCATAGCCTTGGTTACACATAATGCATAAACTTTCCGTTTGACAAACGTATGTGAACATATTATAGTCATACATGGCAATTTAAGAATACGTAATATAAAAACTAAACATAAGCGTCTCTTCTCTTTTGGAGAAGGGGCTTTTTTATGTGAATTTTTATGCCGAGGAGGGTTTAATTGATGAGTAAAACAGTAAAAGATGTCATCTTTTTATTAATAGGTTCGTTTGTATTTTCACTTGCAGTTAACATGTTCGTTATTCCAATAGGACTGGGTGAAGGCGGCGTTACGGGTATATCCATTATTTTATATTATACAACGCATCTTTCAACAGGCGTCACTAACTTTATTCTAAACGGTATCTTGCTTATCGTAGGGTATAAATTTTTAGAGAAAAAAACCATCGTCTATACAATGATTACGATTATTACTACATCTATTTTTCTTCACGTAACTGAAGGCTGGGGTCTTCATCTTCACGAAGAGCTCATTGGCATGGTTTTTGCCGGTGTACTGCTAGGCGTTGGAATTGGGATGATTTTGCGAGTTGGTGGAACAACAGCAGGGTCAGCCATTATTGCTCGAATTCTAAATAAGTTTTTAAACTGGAAAGTCAGTCATGCACTTTTAATTGTTGATTTACTAGTGGTATTGGCTTCTTATTTTATTATTGGAATCGAAAAGTTACTATTTACGATCGTCATGCTTTACATTACAACAAAAGTAATTGACTTCGTTATTGAAGGATTTGATGCCAAAAAGGCCGTTACCGTTATTTCAAGCAACAAAAACGAAGTAGCGGACCAAATCAATGAACAGCTTGATCGCGGGGTAACGATTCTAAACGGTCGAGGGAACTATACAAAAGAATCAAAAGAAATTTTGTACGTTGTCATTAATAAACAAGAGCTTCTTAAACTTAAAAAGTTAATTAAAAAAATTGATGATGAAGCATTTGTGATTGTACACGATGTACGAGACGTAATTGGAAAAGGCTTTTTAAGCGCATAAAGCTGTGGTTCTTGGCAATTTTTTCTGACGTTGGTGTTTTCCGAAAAAGTATGATATAAGTGTGTCTAAAGACAATTCAATATACGAAAGGAAGAACCCATATGCGTAATAAAAGGCATGTAAAACGTCTTCTTCAACGTCGAATCCGTTCTTTACGATACGTTGTCTTGATTTTATTTACGATACTGATTTTAAAGTACGTTAGTGAAATTATGTAACTTTTTTATATGAGTCTTATCGCTCATTTGGAGTGCTTTTTCTTTTAAATTAGTAAACCAATTTGTATAATAGGTTTTAAGAAGGAGGAGTTCCATGAGCATTCCTAAACCATTAGTTCAGCTTAATCAACTCTTTATCGTTATAACGGTTTTGCTCGCTTTACTTGCGGCAAAGTGGCTTTTACTTTTGCCTTCTCTCGTTGGAGTAGTCACACTTGCAACAAAGCGTAATCCCGTAATTATGGCAGGGAAAACGCTTCTCCGAAAGCCTGCTTCTTCTTATCAAATGGAAGACCGGGATCAGCAGCTTTTTAACCAATGGATTGCAACGATATGTGTGGGAGTTGCTTTCATTTCCTTTTTAATGGGTTATACGCTTGTCGGCTATTTATTTAGTATAATGGTGATTCTTGCTGCAGGTGTAGCGCTGATGGGGTATTGTATAGGCTGCACGATTCGTTATCGATATATGATGTGGAAATATAAAAGAAAAAAATACCCTGCATAAACAAAGCCTCGAGAAGGCTTTGTTTTTTTTTTGCTCATTTGTATACGTTATCAATAAATTCAATCATCATAACGGATGAAAACAGATGTTAGAGCACCTGTATCCTTTAAAAACCTTTGTTGACAAAGTAAGGTAAACAAATTAAACTTTTTATGATAATAATAATCGTTACGATTTAAAGGGGGGAATTATAGTTAGAGACAGTACATAAAAAAGGATAGCTTTTAATAAAGGAAGGGTTTATATGAAAAAAAAGATAAGTCTGCTATGCTTAACGCTTGCTACGATAGGTATGCTAGCGGCATGTTCGAGTAAATCCGCGAGTACCGGACAAGAGAGGGAAACAAAATCACTTACTTTTGTATCGAATTTTCCAAGTGACACGCTCGATCCACAGTTAAATTACACCACTGTAAGAGCCGGCATTGCGGAAACACTAGTCAAAGTGAATGAGCAATTACAGATTGAACCATGGCTCGCAAAGAAATGGAAAACAGAAGATAATGGGACGACCTGGATATTTGAGATTAGAGGCGGGATTACGTTTCAAAATGGCAAGGATTTGAATGCTGAAGCCGTGAAACATTCGTTAGAAAGAACGATAAAAGAAAGCGAAGCAATGAAAAGTGCACTTAAAATTAAAGAAATGAAAGCCAGTGGCCAAATCTTGATCATTACAACAACAGAGCCGCTTGCTACGCTGCCTTCTGAACTTGTTCATCCAAACACGGCAATTATTGATGTAGATACTTCAGATATAAAAAGTAAACCAGTGGGAACGGGACCATTTAAAGTAGCTTCGTTTAAACCGGATAGTGAAATGAAAGTAAAAAAATACAAAGAATACTGGGACGGGGAACCAAAATTGGATGAAGTTGTGTTAACATTTAATGATGATGAAAATGCACGCACGTCTGCTTTACAATCAGGTGAAGCTGATATTGTATATCGTCCGGCAATTGAAAGCTTAAACACGTTAAAACAAGATTCATCTATTGTAGTAGATATACAGCCGAGCCTCAGAAATCAAATGCTTTTCTATAATTCAAGGCAAGAAGCGTTTAAAGATAAAAATGTGAGAAAAGCGTTTGATGTATTATTAAATCCCACGGATGTTGTCAACACAGCGCTCGCAGGTCAAGGTTCACCAGCAGCAGGTCCATTTTTAGATAGTTTGGATTTTTCGAACGATCAAAAAACGAAAACCTACGGACCAAGTGAGGCTCAAACATATTTAGAAAAAGCCGGTTATATACTCAAGGATGGAAAAGCAATAAAAAATGGAAAACAGCTTTCTTTTAAGCTTGTTACATACCCTTATCGTCCAGAACTGCCTTTGATGTCGCAAATGCTTCAGTCAGAAGCCAAAAAGATTGGTGTGAAAATAGACATTCAACAAGTGGAAAATATGGATGAGTATATGACAACAAAAGATGATTGGGGAATCGTTACATACAGCCTAGTAACCGCGCCGCGAGGAGATGCAGGATATTTCTTTAATGCTCTTTATACGGAGGGAGGGGCATTTAATGTTGGACATTTTCATGAACCAGCATTAGCTTCCATTATTGATGAGCTTAATAAAACCGTTGATCAAAAACAGCGCACTAAGTTAGCAAGACAAGCCGGAGAAATAGCAGAAAAGGAAACACTGCATTCTTCGATTGTTCACCCGAACAATTTTGTAGCCTATAGAGACAATGTGAAAAATTGGGTTACAGCCAAAAGTGAATACTATGTGATAACAAAGGATTTAGATGTGAAGTAGATATGAAATTAATCGGTAAAAGAATACTAGAATTACTCATTTTTTTAGTTATATTATCGTTTCTCAGCTTTGTTTTAATGAAGCTAGCTCCGGGAGATCCGGTTAAGCAAATGCTTCGCGTAGATGACGTGTCAGTGTCTGAGGAACAAATAAATAGTTTGAGAACAGAGCTAGGGTTTAACGAACCTGTATATATTCAATATGGAAAATGGCTGACGCGTTTTTTTCAGTTTGATTTAGGATCGTCGTATATGACAAAAGAGCCCGTCATCGATGAATTGGTAGAGAAGTTTCCGGCTACGCTGCGCTTGACGGTTGCATCTTTGGTTGTGATGCTGTTAATAGCTGTGCCACTCGGAACGCTGTCAGCACTATATCCAAATAAGTGGATTGATTATCTCAGCAGAAGTATTTCTTTAATTGGAGCGTCTATTCCAAGCTTTTGGCTCGGTCTTTTGTTTATACAGCTGTTCTCTGTACGTCTTCAATGGCTTCCTTCAATGGGTACAGGCACAGCAGCCCATCTTGTGCTGCCTTCTTTAACACTTGGTTTTGCCATGTCCGCTGTGTATATGCGAATGATTAGAGCTAGTCTGCTAGAAGGATTGAAACAAGATTTTGTACGATCTGCTCGAGCAAGAGGAATAAGTGAAAGCCGCATTTTTATTTTCCATGCGTTTCGGTATAGCTTAACACCCATTCTTACCATTTTAGGGACAAGCTTAGGGAGTTTACTTGGAGGAACGGTTATTATTGAAGTGCTTTTTGCTTATCCTGGAATCGGAAAACTAGTTATTGATGCGATTATGAATCGTGATTATCCTGTGATTCAAGGGTATATTTTGTGGATGGGCCTGTTTGTTGTTTTAATCAATTCACTTGTGGATTTGAGCTACAAATATGTAAATCCCCAGCTCTATGTAAAGAGAGGGGATAAAACGTGAAAAAGCCGCAGCTTCTTTTTGTAGTAATAAGCATGTGTGGTATTGTGCTTATTTTATTTTGTCTGTTTGGAAGTCAGCTAATACCAATGGACCCCACACAAGTCAATATGCAAGACCGGCTTCAAAAAGCCAACAGTGATCACTGGCTAGGGACTGATCACTTAGGCAGAGATCTTTTTTCACGAATCATAGCTGGAGCTCAGACTACGATTGGAACTAGTTGTCTTGTCTTAGCGCTCTCTCTTTTGATTGGAGTCCCGGTTGGTTTAGTTTCAGGGTATATTGGAGGAAAGATAGATCGCTTTTTAATGAGAATTGTAGATGCTTTTTTAGCTTTTCCTGATTATATTGCAGCCATTGTCTTAAGCGGACTGTTAGGGCCTGGATTATTTAACTTAATTGCTGCGATGGTTATTGTAAAGTGGGTTAGTTATGCAAGGGTAGTGCGGAGTATTGTGCTTCAAGAAAAGTCAAAAGAATATGTGCTGATTGCTAAATTAAACGGAGTGGGAACACTGCCTTTAATCCTTCGCCACTTTCTTCCTCACGTCGGGGGACATATTCTTGTTCTTGCTACGCTGGATATAGGGAAAATCATTTTAATGATGGCCTCATTATCCTATATTGGACTAGGGACTCAGCCGCCTACTCCGGAATGGGGAACGATGCTAAATGAAGGCAGGGCTTACTTTTACAATGCTCCGCAGCTAATGTTGATACCAGGTGTGGCCATTATTTTATTTGTGCTGACGTTTACAGCTTTAGGTGAATATATTCGAGGGAAATATCAAGTTAATCGATAAAAGAGGTGATCGTCATCGTTTTAGAAGTAAAGCATCTAGCCATTTATAATAAAACAAAACAAATCATAAAAGACGTTTCTTTCACAATCGAACAAGGACAGTGGATGGCGCTCGTTGGAGAAAGCGGAAGCGGGAAAAGCATCACTGCTTCTTCGATAGGAGGACTGCTGCCTTCAGGTGTAACGCTTAAAGAAGGCTCTATCACCTTTAAACAGAAAGGAGAGGCTCCTATCCTTGGAAAAGATATTTCGTATATCTTTCAAGATTATCGAAGCGCTTTTACGCCTTTTTTAACAATTGGAAAGCAGTTTGATGAAACGGTTCGTACTCATAGTGAGCTGTCTAAAAAAGACAGGAAAGCCGCCATTTTTCAGGCTTTAAAAGCGGTGAATTTACCTAATGAACGCGTGTATAAAAGCTATGCTGCTCAGCTGAGCGGAGGACAGCTTCAGCGAGCAGCGATTGCTTTAGCGCTGGTGATGAAGCCTGCCTTGATTATCGCAGATGAACCAACTACGGCTTTAGATAGCGTGGCAGCAGCTGAAGTTCTTCAGCTGCTGTATAAGCTGAAAGAAGAAGCTGGCTGTGCCATTCTGTTTATTACTCATGATTTGCGTCATGTGCGGAAATATGCGGACCGGGGAGCCATTATGCTAGCAGGAGAAATTGTGGAAGAAAACAGTATCGAATCTCTGCTTCACACTCCGCGTCATTTTTACACAAAAAAACTGTTTAACGCCATTCCTTCTTTACGGAAAACGCCTGATCGATTGTTAGATACGCAGAAAAAAGTGTTGATATAGGAGTGAGATATGAAAGAAAAAAATATATTACGCGTCACGCAGCTTGTGAAACAGTATAAAGACGTTAAAGCGCTAAATAATGTTTCCCTGCATATCGATAAAGGGGAATGTGTAGGGATTGTCGGAGAAAGTGGAAGCGGAAAAAGTACGCTTGTAAAAAGCGTGCTAAGGTTAACAGAGACTCAGCAGGGAGAAGTATGGTTTGCAGAGAAACCTCTTCACCGGTTAAAAGGGAAAAAACTGCAGCAAGCTCGTCTAGGCATGCAAGTGGTATTTCAAAACCCCGCGGCTTCTTTTAATCCAAAAGTAAAAATCATCGATTCTTTGCTCGAGCCTTTGCGGCAGCAGCGAACCGTTCCTTCATTTTTATCTCATGTGAGCAGAAATGAAAAAGAAATCGCTTTTTATTTGTTAGAAAAAGTCGGACTCAGCTCGGAATATGCCCTGAGTTATCCTCATGAACTCAGCGGAGGACAGCTTCAGCGTGTAGCGATTGCGCGTGCCATTAGCGTAGGTCCGTCTCTGGTACTGTTAGACGAACCAACAGCGAGCCTTGATGTTACGGTACAAGCAAAGATTTTAAATTTATTAAAAGATTTGCAGGAGACTTTTCAGCTGTCTTATCTTTTTATTTCGCATGATTTAGCAGCAGTAAAATTTATGAGCAGTCGCATGATGGTTATGCAGCAAGGCGAGGTTATCAATCAATTTGACCGTGCACAGCTATTTGATAAAAACAGGCATCCCTATACAAAAAAGCTTGTGCGTTTATTTGAATAGAAAATAAAGCTCTTCGTTTAATATACTAAACGAGAGCTTTTTTATAAATGAGAATGAGACAAAGTCAGGGACGCGGCGGTGGAGTATACATATGGATAAAGTGATAGCCTGCTTGGCAGAGCATGATAAAACTAATGGTGAGTACAACAAGAGGAATTAGCTTGTTTTTTCCTCGTTCTTCATATAGTCCGGCTGCGCTTAAAAGAAAGCCAATAGTAGCTAAAGGAGGAGAGGCGCGAAAGAATAAATCTGCAGCTGTAAACCCTTGGTTTGTATATTTATAATAAAAAAATAGACCTGTAATTAATAAAAATAGTCCAATCCAAAACAGCGTAAGTTTTCCAAAAAGGGTTTTAGGCACTGTGTTTTCACTCCTTTTGTCAGTCAAGTACCATAAAATACTAGCATAAAACGTTTTGGTTTGCATTAGAGAAAAAGAACTTGAATGATACAATATGTATAAAAGAACAGGTTTGAAGTAGGAGGAGATGAAGTATTCAAAGCGCTCCATGTAAAAAAATACATATCGTTGGATCCGTTGGAAGTGGAAAAACGACTCTAGCCCGTTTGTTATCCCATAGATTAGAAGTTCCTCACATCGTAAGAAAAAGCCGCTCAGTTGATGAGCGGCTTTTTTTGGTTTTTATTCTATCAACATAGACCCGCATTTTTTTCACAAGCTTTTGCAAGGTTTTTGAGAAGCTGATTAAGAAACTCTTTGTCCATTTTAAGCCACTCTTCCTTTTGCAGTCCTTCTACGATATAGGAAGAAAAAAACCACACGTCGTTTTTGATGGCAGAGCGATTTGTTTCAGCGATTACAGTTAATGCCTTAATGACAGCAGACATCACGGAAACATCTTCTTTTCCATAATGGCGAATTTGATAGAACGCTTTGTACAAATAATCCGTAAAAGAAGGTTTTTCTAGCAGCACTCGAATACGTCCTTCTTCATCGCAATAATAAGGAGAGGAAGAATAGCTTTGTCCAAGTTTGATAAACACTTGCGTGAGCTGTTCAATGCAGTTAATAGCTGTTTCAGGGTCATTAATAGCGGGTGAAATAGCTCTTAATGCAATTTCACTTAGTTTTTGAATACCTAATTTTACGTCTTGGATCGATTCTTGGTCATTTGTAATAAACAAGCAATGAAGAAATTTTTCACGTTCTAACGATTGATTGTGAGTGATTACAGTTAATAACGGTGTGTCTGCTTCTACATACTCTCCGGGTGCTTTTTCGAGTTTAACAATGACATTTAATTTAGATGCTAGTGCTGTTAAATGGTTGAGTTCGATATATTGAATATATCCTTGTCTATTACTTTTAATTTGCAGTGTGTTTTCACTATCAAAATCAACCTGTATTTCATTCTTTGATTCGGGGTGCTTTTGTTGTTCTAGCCGTCTCTCTTCAATGGTAAGCATCGTTTTTTTGGCAATGTTTGAAATTAAATTTCCGACTTTAATCCAGTTGATGACGTGGTGAATCAAAAACACAAACATCCCTAAGCAAATGAATGCTACCACGATGGCTAATGAAGGAACAATAAAAGTATTGCTGACTTGGTTGCTGCGAACTTGAATGAGCACTACAAGCACGTATACGTATCCACCGATAAAAGTGCCAAGCACGCGCTGAGTTTTGGCATCTGTATTAAAGTTCTGAATCGTTCTAGGAGAAAACTGACCTACAAACGTAGTCAGTACTACTAACACAGAAGAAAACGTAATTGTCGTCATCGTTAATAAGGAATTTGATACTGAACTTAAAATAGTATGAGCAAGCTCTTTATCCGTTAGAAACACGGAAGGAACTAACTTTAACCACTGTTTGTGAGCTGTCAAATATCGATCTAAAAATGTACTAATAGTGGCTAAAACAAAAGCAACAATTCCGTATATAGAAGGAGTAATCCAAAAATTAGCTTTTATTCGATTTTGCTGTAGCTTTATTGACATAACGAAATCTCCCATATCATGATTTAATAAGTTCGGACTTTTTTTAGTATGAAGAAAAAAGTTAACCATACTTATCCACCTATTATTACCCTCACCTGCATGTGAAAAACTTCTTTAAGAAAAGTTTTATCATTCATTTGTAAAGGGTAGAGATCAAAAAGGAGGGAAGAGCCGTGGCATTTGATTATTCACTTGACTTTGAACATATCGATTTTAGAAAACATCCTGAAAAGTATAGAGTAGGAAAAGGAGAACAAGGAGTTCTCCTTGTTGAGCCATATAAAAGTGAAATTCTTCCTCACTGGCGTTTTCGTACACCTGACATTGCTGAGGAATCCGCCGACGCCATCTATCAGCTTTTTTTAACCTACAAAGAAAAAAGCGATTTTGTTGGAATGGACATGGCCCGGAAATTTCTCCAAATGGGATACACGCGATCGAGGCGCTACGCGAACTACAAAGGCGGAAAGAAATACAACAAAGACGGCGAGCGTAACGAACGGCAAATTGATGAACAAAAAGCAGAATCGGCATCAATTTTTATGGAAAAATGGAAAGAGGTACGAGAGAATAAAGAGTACTTGCAAATGAAAAAAGAGCATCAAAAAAAGTACGGATAATCAGCTGGGATCCGTACTTTTTTCCTTTGTTATTTCGATTCGTTTAATATGGTGATGTTCAATATCAATGACTTTAAATGAAAAACCTTCGTTTTTGATGCTATCACCTTTAGCAAGATCAAACTTTTCGGTCAGCATCCAGCCGCCAATGGTATCAACGTCTTCTTGTTCAATAGTTGTTCCGAGTAAATCATTTACTTCTTCAATCAACACCTTCGCATCGAGTACGTAGTGATTTTCATTCATTTTGTGTACGTCCGGTACTTCATCATCATCAAATTCATCCCGAATTTCACCAACAATTTCTTCTAAAATATCTTCTACCGTTACAAGCCCTGTTGTTCCTCCGTACTCGTCTATTAAGATGGCCATGTGAATTCTGTCCCTTTGAATTTTAAGCAATAAGTCGTAAATGGCGATTGAATCAATAACTTGAATGATGGGCTTCATATACGTTTGCACGGTACGTGGTTTAATATCATCTTCTTTTATGTAATCCGCTAATATTTCTTTAATATTAACTAATCCCACCACTTGATCTTTGTTTCCATCTACAACTACTGGATAGCGAGTATATTGCTCTACTCTAGCCATTTTTAAGAATTCTTCTATCGTTTCATCTGCTGATACGCTAACAATTTCTGTACGAGGCACCATGATTTCTTTAGCCGTACGATTATCAAATTCAAAAATATTATTCATGAACTTAAACTCCGATTGATTAATTTCACCGCTCTCATAGCTTTCAGATAAAATAATTCTAAGCTCTTCTTCACTATGAGCTACTTCATTTTCAGAAGCTGGCTTCAGGCCGAATAATCCGACAACGCCTCTGGCTGAGTGGTTTAAAAGCCAAATAAACGGATAAAGTAACTTAGAAAAAAGAATAAGGGGACGGGAAAATAACAGCGTCACTTGTTCGGCTTTTTGAATCGCCACCGTTTTGGGCGCAAGTTCTCCAGCTACCACATTTAAAAATGTGACAATCGAAAAAGCAAGAACAAAAGATATGACATGCGAAAGTGATGTAGCAAAAGGAAGCATGTCAATAAGCGGCTCTAATAAATGACCTACCGTAGGTTCACCTATCCAGCCTAGACCCAGTGCGGTAACCGTAATACCCAGCTGTGTGGCTGAAAGATAACCATCTAAATTTGATACTACTTTTTTTGCTGCTAAAGCGTTCCGGTTTCCTTCTTCAATTAACTGGTCAATTCTAGTCGACCGTACCCTAATGACGGCAAATTCCGTTGCAACAAAAAAGGCTGTTAATATGATTAATACGATGAATAAGATGACATTTACTGTTTCCAAATTTATCTCCTTACCCCGTTGAAACGGATAAGGGAACACCTCCTTTATAAAAGTTTGATGAGCTGATTTATATGGTAAATAAAGAATATCATGTATACTGTTCCCTTAATCTCCGTAGAAATAAACTTACCGAAAAGAAAGAGCACTTTTTAATAACCCGCAACATTTTTTGGCAGAAAAAGCGTAAACTAAACACTATAAAATGAACGAAAAGAGATAACGTGATACTTTAAAAGGATGTAAATAGAAGTAGGAGTCGATTGTTTTTATGGAATTTTTTCTGACGATATTAGTCTTATTGGCTTTGATTGGTCTATCTAATATCATTAATCATTTTGTACCATTTATTCCTGTTCCATTAGTTCAAATAGCTTTGGGAGCAGGGCTTGCTATCTTGCCATTTGGCGGAGATGTGCATTTGGAGCCTGAATTATTTTTTATTTTATTTATTGCCCCGCTATTATTTAATGATGGGAAAAACGTGTCCAGAGCTGCTCTTTGGAAGCTTCGTACACCTATTTTATTACTAGCGCTGGGACTGGTTTTTGTAACGGTTGCAGTAGGGGGATATCTAATCAACTGGCTCATTCCTTCCATTCCGTTACCGGCTGCATTTGCACTAGCCGCTATTTTGTCCCCAACAGATGTAGTGGCTGTTGGAGCTATGGCGAGCCGAGTAAAGCTGCCTAAGCGAATTATGCATTTGCTGGAAGGCGAAGGGCTGATGAATGATGCCTCTGGTCTTGTAGCGTTTCAAGTAGCAGTAGCTGCTACCGTAACGGGCGTCTTTTCGATAGTAGATGCTACATTTCAGTTCCTTTGGGTAGCGCTGGGAGGTTTGTTTGTAGGAGCATTTATCGCTTTTCTGATTATCAGACTGCGTGTACTTGTTCGACGTTTAGGAATGGAAGATATTACGATTCATATGTTAATACAAATTCTAACTCCATTTGTTGTCTTCTACATTGCTGAACATTTTCATTTATCAGGAATCCTAGCAGTTGTAGCAGGCGGCATTGTGCATGCGATTGAGCGCGACCGAGAAGAATCACCTAACCAGCAGCTTAAGGTAGTATCAAAAAGTACTTGGACGGTTATTTTATATTTGTTAAATGGCTTGGTGTTTGTACTGCTTGGTCTACAAATACCAAAAGTGGCGAAAGCAATTATTCAAGATCCAAACTTTAATAATGGACAAGTGCTTCTTTATATTTTGATTATTACTGTCTTTTTGCTTGTACTACGATTTATTTGGGTAATGGTGTCATGGTCAGTAGGCTGGTATTACAAAAACAACAAGCATCTAAAACCTGAGCCTCGGTCTATTGGCATTATTACGGTTTCAGGTGTACGAGGAGCTGTTACGTTAGCCGGAGCGTTTTCGATTCCATATACGCTTGATAACGGCAGTGATTTTCCGGAACGCTCTCTGATTATTTTTCTAGCAGCAGGCGTTATATTGTTAACCTTAGTTGCGGCAAGCATTCTTTTACCTGTTATTGCGAAAACAGAAAAGGCGCCGAAAAAGCCTGAGCGCAATACAAAAGAGGTTAAAGCACGCATTAAAGTGCACAAAGCTGCTATTCAGCGGTTAAAAAGAGAAATGACGGAGGAAAATCGTGGAGCAGCGCTTTCGTTAATTTCAACGTATAATACAACGATTAATAACATCATTGTTAAAACTCATCCTTTAGAAGCCTCTGAAAACAAACAGTATGAAGAAGAAATTCGATTGCTGGCTCTTCAGGCCAAGGGGAAATTGGTGGAAAAGCTATTAAAAGAGGAAAACATAGACCGTGAGACAGCGTATATTTGTTTGGAACATACGCACAAGCTTGAAATGGCTGTAACCAATCGGGTAAGGTACAAATTATTGGTGAGTTGGATGAGGTTTAAAAAAGTTTTATTATTACTAGTCCGAATTTTTTCACCGAATAAGCAGGCGTTAAGGAAACAAAGCTTGCGAAGAAGAAGCAAAGTGAACAAAGTACGTATTCAAATGATGGAAGAAGCGATAAAGGTCATTAAAGAAAATATGAACGAAGAAAATCGAATGATTTCACTTGCTATCATTAGTGAATACCATAGATCCATGGCAAGACTTAGAAAAGAGAGTACGGAGTATAATTCAGGAAAACGTAAAAAAGCAACGAGAGATTTATGTTATAAAGCGTTTCATACCGAGCGGGAAACGGTACAAGAACTTTATGAAAAAGGAGAAATCACGCGTGAAATCGCTCATAATATCCGAAAAGATATCGCTTTGCGTGAAGCATTAACAATTGAAGAAAATGGTTATTAAAAAGTCGCAGAGAGTAGCCTCTGCGACTTTTTCTAGTAAGTTTCATTCTATTGCTTTTCAAAAAGATAAAGCTTTCCGTTAACAGCAATATCAAACCGAGGCCCTTTAAAGCCGCGTTTTATAAGTTCTTTACGCATAAACTTCATAATTCCTCCGTGGCTGACAATTAGCAAATCGTCTTCTGACTCGGAAATAGCGCGATCTAGCACTGCTGCTACTTTTCTCTTAGTCTCAGCCATATCTTTACGAGCTTGTTTGTTGATGAGTCCGGACATGCGAAACAGTAATGCCCAGAGGATAAAAGGAAGTTTAAATTTTACTGGAATAATAGGCATAGGTATTTCTCTAAGTTCCGGAAGAAGAGTGATCTCTTGTTTATAAATATGCTTTGCCGTTTTGTGTGCTCGCGGCATATCGCTTGAAAAACAGCGTTTCCATTCAATATTATTCAAGTCAGTCTCTCCATACGTAATATCTGATTCATCATATTCCTGAAACCAAGCCACTAGTTCGTCAGTAGATAAGCGGTGGTTTTCCGGAAGCCCTTTGTTTACTTTGTAATGACGTACTAATGCTACTTTCATTGTGAAATCTCCTTAAAATCTAAGCGTCAAAAACACTTACTCGGCGCAACTTGATTTTCTTATTTAACGTTATTTTCATCATGCTGCACCTCCTTTCAAATATTTGTAAAATAAGTATAAAATGGATTGAGAAAATTGTAAATACGGCATAGAAGAAGATTTTGAGATAAAATAACTGGAAAATGAAACCTTTTCACAAGGTAAAACGTATTACTTATAGATAATTCAAACAAATTGAAATGCATATAAAAGGGTGGATTATAATGATGGATACAGAGAGAAAAGTGAACATCAGAGAAGAGTTTGGAACTTTATTTGCACAAGGGGATTTTAAGAAGCTTTATGATTGTGTAAGCGAAGAATTTAAACGTCAAGTTTCGCTTCAGCAATTTTTAGAGCAGAGCAAATTGTTTAATCAAGGAGAACAGTTCTACAGACTAGAAACAAATCTCTATTTAACTCCTGAAATTGAGCAGTTTATTTGGTTAAATTCTACGCAGACAAAAGCCATCAGCGTCATGTTTGATGAACATAACATTATACAAGCACTTGTGATTGCTCCTATAGAATCATTTTCAGAGAGAGATCGATGGACTACAAACAAATATACGATGCCGATTCAAAGTGAATGGTTTGTCTATTGGGGAGGAAAGCATGAGGTGTTGAACTATCACCATCCAGTCGAAAACCAAAGGTATGCGTATGATTTAGTCGTGCGAAAAGGAAAAAAAAGCTATAAAAATGATGGAATGAAAAACGAAGATTACTATGCCTATGGAAAAAAAGTTGTAGCTCCGCTTGAAGGAGTCGTTATCACAGCAGCTGATGGTCAAGAAGATAATGAAATTGGGCACATGAATAAAAAAAACCCTTTAGGAAATCACGTTATCATTGAGCATGAAGGAAAAGAATACAGCGTGCTTGCACATTTGAAGAAAGGAACGGTTTCTGTGAAAAAAGGAGACGTGGTTCGTAAAGGAACGCTGCTCGGAAGGTGTGGAAATTCCGGGAATTCATCCGAACCTCACATTCATTTTCACGTCATGGATGCCTCTGACATCGAAACTTCAAAAAGTTTGCGAATTCAATTTCATGCGGCCGTTGAACCGATTCGCGGAGATACGGTTATTCCATTTTTTTATTGATTAAAAAGCCATAGCGTTTGCTGTGGCTTTTCATGCAAGGCTTTCCTCAAATATAAAGTCAAGCAGTCGTTGAAACAAGTAAAGGATAATAGCTACGGTAGTCATGACAAGGAAAAGCCCAAAATGACTGATATCATACAGATTATAAAGCCCGATTTTAGCGAGAAAAGGAACAATAACATAACCATGAATCAAATCTAAAATAACGTTAACCATTATGTACAAGATAAACCCAGGATACGTAAGATAAAAGACAAAGATCGTAATCACAATATGAAGGCAATAAATCGTTGCTCCCATGCTAGTAAGAAAAAATACGTTTTCTTGAACCGTCCACCAGTGCATTTTTTCCGCTACTTGATAGGCGATTGTCATCATTAATGCAGCAAATAACCCTACAGTAAAAAATCGTTTAACACGCTGTTTATCAAGCAGCAGCAGTAAAAACCATGGAATAATAAGAATCCCCCATAATATAATTTGATTCATTCATCTTCCCACCTTTTATTTATCAGTAGTTCTTAGTGTAAGAAAGAATTGTAAAAATATACATTTCATAAAGAAAACGTTTACAATAGGGTTTCTTATCTATATACTAAATCTTGAATACTTGTATACAAGTTGGCTAAGGAAGTGATGACACATTAAAAAGGTAACCTACCCGGAAAAATGGCTTCGCGGAGCGTCGCTGGGAGAACAAGTTGTAAGCAAATTAAGAATTCAAATTATGAGCGGCGAGCTGAAGAAAGGAACCACCCTATCGGAAAATCAGCTCTCGGCAGAGTTTGGAATGAGTCGATCTCCTATAAGAGAAGCGCTGCGGGTCCTTTCAAACGAAGGACTTATTGAATTGCAACGAATGGGAGCAGTTGTTATTGGGTTAACAACTAGGGATTTAAACGAGCTGTACGATGTTCGTCTGCTTTTAGAACATTTTGTCTTAGAACGTTTATCTGAAGTTAACCATGATTCGCTTATTAAAAAGCTTGAGCAAAGCATTGATCAAATGAACATGGCAGCTAAATACGATGACTATGTAGAGTTTGCTTATCAAGATTTGCGGTTTCATGAGCTCGTGATTATCGAAGCAGACCACAAGCGGATATTAAAATTGTGGGAAAGCATCCGTGAAATTATTTTAGCTGCTCTTTTAATTACCACTGAAAAAAGATTTCAAGATGATAAAGCAGCTGTTCTTCCACTGATAAAGCAGCATCATGAAATGATTAAAGCATTAAAGTCTCAAAATACAGAACGTATTCAAGATGAAGTGAAGCGTCACTTTGAAGACACGCGGAATACGATAACAGCTTCACTTTTGAATGAAGCATAAAATAAGATAAAAGATTCAAAATATTTTTGGACCTTCTTATCTTCAACTTGTCGACAAGTATACAAAAGGGGATGGAGAAATGAAAGCAGGTATCTACGTTTCAGAAACAAAAGCCGTCATGCAGCAAAAAACGAAACCGGTTATAAAAGAAGGAGAAGCGCTTGTAAAGGTATCTCATGCTGGAATTTGCGGAACGGATATGATGATTTATTTTGGAAAACACCCTAGAGCACAAGCGCCACTTATTATGGGACATGAATTCAGCGGAGTTATAGAAGAGATCCGAGGGGAAACGGAATTTTCTTTAGGTGACCGCGTAGCAGTTGAGCCTACGCTTAGCTGCAGAACGTGCGAAGCCTGTGTAAGAGGACAGTTTCATGTTTGTAAGAAGTTAAAACTAATCGGCATTGATCAAGATGGAGGGTTCGCGGAGTACGTGGCTGTTCCAGTGAACCGCCTTCACCTCTTGCCAGAGAAACTGTCTAGCGCGCATGCAGCTCTTGCAGAACCTGTAGCGGTTGCCGTACATACAGTACGACGCTCGCGATTGAAAGTAGGGGAACAAGCTGTCATTTTAGGAGCAGGACCTATTGGACTGCTGATCGGGATGATTGCGAAACGAGCAGGAGCAAAAAAAGTAATGATCTCAGATATTAGTTCTTATCGCTTAACTAAAGCGAAAGAACTTGGCTTTATACCAATTGATGCAGCGAAAAAAGACGTCGTAAAAGAAGTGCGTTTGCTTACGAATGACGTCGGTGCAGACGTTGTATTTGAAGTAGCCGGAAATCAAATTACAGCAAAACAAATGGTTGAAACAAGCCGTATTCAAGGAGAGATTGTGGTGGTGAGCGTATACAAAAACGTTCCAGAAGTAGATTTAGCAGCAATGCACTTTAAAGAAATTTCATTAACTACAACGAGATGTTATACAAAGGAAGATTTTCAGACGGCTATTGATTTACTGGCAAACGGTGAAATAGCAGCAGATTCTTTAATTTCTCATAAGCTGCCGCTTGAAGATATTCAAGCAGGGTTTGAGTTTATGCAGCGGCCTGATGAATCACTTAAGGTTTTATTTGCACCAAACGGAGAGGGGAATGAACAATGACAGTAGATTTGTTTTCTTTAGATGGTAAAGTAGCAGCGATTACGGGAGCAACAAGAGGAATTGGAAGATCAATGGCGATTGCTTTGGCAGAAGCAGGTTCGGATATCGCTCTTTTGCAGCGATCAAAGGAATTTCTCGGAGTAAAAGAAGAAATTGAACGTCTCGGAAGAAAATGTTTGATTGTTAATTGCGATCTAGAAAATGCTTCTGAAGTAAGCGAAGCAATCTCATCGGTTGTTGCTTATTTTGGCAAGCTCGATATTTTAGTAAACAATGCGGGCATTCAAAGACGTTCACCCGCTGTAGACTTTGCAGAAGAAGATTGGGATGCTGTTATGAACGTTAATTTAAAAACCGTATGGCTGTTATGTCAGCAGGCGGGCCGCCAAATGCTTAAACAAGGAAGCGGGAAAATCATTAATATGGCATCTTTGCTTTCTTACCAAGGAGGTATTACCGTTCCAGCCTATGCTGCAGCAAAAGGAGGAGTTGCTCAGCTTACAAAGGCTTTATCTAATGAATGGGCAGCAAAAGGCGTAAATGTTAATGGAATTGTACCAGGGTATATTGCTACTGATATGAATGAAGCACTTATTAACGATGAAACGCGCAGCAGACAAATCATTGAACGTATTCCCGCAGGCAGATGGGGGGAAGCAGATGATTTTAAAGGAGCGGTTGTCTTTTTAGCATCTGATGCATCTGCCTATATTCATGGGCACTTACTTGCTGTAGACGGAGGCTGGCTAGGAAGATAACGCATGAATGAACGAATTTTTTCATATCATGAACAAACTTAATTAAAAGGAGCGTTCGTGGTATGAAAAGGTGGCTGTTAAATGTGGGTGTTGTTGTCACAGTGCTTATAACTGCTTGGGCGGTGTATACAAAGCCTGAAGAGAAAGAGACTTCCCTATTTTCTTACGATCAGCCTTCTATAGTTGTTCAAAAAGAAAGCACAGACTTTGAAAAAGCGTTAAAAGCTTTTTTGACGCAGCATGGCTTTCAAGAAGTTAGGGTGCTGAATAACTATGCGGAAGCTCAAATTCTGATTCTTCTACCCCGCGAACACCTTTCTTCCCACAAGAAAAGGGAAATTCAGAAAATAATAAATCAAGTTGCCAAACAGTATCACGTTCATCCTGATGTAGTTAATGTTCAGTTATATGAAAAAAGTAAGAAGCCTTTTATCAAGGGAAATCCCCCTCGATAAAAGGCTTTTTTTACTCTTTTTTCTTCTCTTGTTCAGCGAGCTCTTCTTGTCTTTTAAAATGTGATTTTCCTAACGCATACACAAAACTAAAAAACAAAGGAAGTAAAATAGTTAGCAGCACAAGGCGGGTAAGCATATCGCCCAGATCACTTCTCGTTAAGTAAATATTAATAGCTGCAATGACAATATAAATAAAAATACCGAGGTTTCGTAAAAATCTCTTTAGCATAGATGCATTCATTTTTTTCACCTTACTTTTATATACTCACATTTAAGGTAAAGGAAACGATTCATAAAAGCAACCTATTTACTACAAAGCAAGAAGGAATATAGGAATTTATAATGAATATTTATAGGTTACCTGAAAATTATGGGAATAAAAATCCTAACATGAAGCCGTTCTATAAAGCAGCTCGCTCCGAGTACACTGAATGCGCTGAGTCAGCTATAAACAGCTGCCTTCTCTTCAATCAGCTTTATTTCTTAAAAAGGTAAGGTGATGAGATGAAAAGAGTACTGGTAATGGGCGTTTCTCCAGGAGTAGGAAAGTCTACATTTGCCAAGAAATTAGGGGAAAAGCTTGATCTAGAAGTATATCATTTAGACAGCCTGTATTGGCAGCCTGGCTGGACGGAAAGAGACAATGATAGCTTTAGAGAATTGCAGGAGCACATTGTAAAAAAAGACAGCTGGATTATCGACGGGAACTATAGCAATTCGTATGACGTGCGAGTGAAGCGTGCAGATACCATTATTTATTTAGAGCTGCCGCTAATCGTTTGTGTGTACCGAGTAATAAAGCGGAGAATCGTATATGCAAGAAAAACGCGTGAAGATATGGCAAAAGGATGCCCTGAAAAAGTAGATTGGTCATTTTTTACGTTTATTCTTACTACGTATCGAGAACGGAAAAAAAAGATGAGAAACCGGTTTAAAAAGCTTAAAAATGATGAGGATTACAAGGTTTTTATGCTGATGAACAGAAAGGACATCGAGAACTATATACAAAACCTATAGGTGGAGTAGAGCTGAATTTTGAACAAAAACAGCCACGTAACAAGTTCGCTTGTTACATGGCTTTATTGAAAAAATAATCATTCTTGCGTAATCTTCAGCATTCCTTTTTTATCTAACGCAACTGCTAGAGAATGATTAACCTTCACCGTTAATGGATGAACTTCAGAGTCTCGGTCCGAAAAAAACCACCGTCTTTTAGGCGCCCCTACAAGAAAAAACGCACTGTCGCTTCCTAAAAAGTTAAAGTTCTCGTTTAATGGCCTGTTATTGCGCACGGTGATACCGGAGTTAATAAGCTGTGTCCCTACAGAGTGGACATGAGGAGTTGTCAAGTTGATTTCTCCTATGCTTAAAAGCGACTTAGAAGAAAAGGGGTCCTTGGATGACGGGCAGTCCGAATGTCTTGAAATGTATTCAACAATATTATGAGCAGGGTCTTCAAAATAAAACGAATGAGCATCAAACGCTTCAAAATAAATCTCATCTTTCTTCTCTTCCGTATTGAGTATGACTCTCTGAGTAGCCCATTGCTTTGCTTCCATAAACCGGTTTGCTGGAACATTAAAAGCAAAATGGTAAAAGGGCTTTGTATGTAGAGAACTTTCTTTAAAGGTTAGCTCACTTTCACCAACCTTTATGGAAAAAGAACGCGGTGAAGCGGCGGTTAATGGAAAATCGAGAGAATTTACATAAAAATCCTTCATTGTGTCCAATAAGTGGGTGTACAGGACAGCTTGATTAATGATCATAAACCATTCCTCCTCGTTTAAGCGTTGTTTAAAATGGTATTACACCAATTTTTCGCTCTCTTTTTGATTACTGCTTTTCCAGTAAAGCTGAAAAGAGCCTTTATGCTCAGAGCCTACAAAATTAATACGATATCTCCTCGTTTTTTCGGGTGTTACATAAAGAGAGTTATTAGTCATTTCAAAAAATCGTGTCTGTTTTGGATCTTCTACGTACAGGGACAGGTCTCCGCTTTTGGTGTTTTTAGATAGCGTAAAAGCGTAGGTTACGCCTTTTTTGAGTTTAATGCTCCGGGAGTAGCGGCCCGTAAAGCTGTCGTATTCGCCAAAGAAAACCTCACTTCGTTCTTTTTTTATTTTGCCTCCTATAATTTGATTTTCCTGACCGTTAAAGTTAATAAGTAAAAAAGCGATAAGAACAATAAGAAAACTATATTTAAACATAAAAACCTCCATCTACTAAATTATAGATAGTTTTGGATTTCGTCAAATAGTGTTATAGTTTAAAAGGGAAAAATTAACAAAAAAGTGAATTATCTTTTTACATGTTACGTCTAACAGGCATGGCAGCATTAATCAAGCATTCTATCGAAATAGACAAGACACCTGCTGAACGGAGAGGAGATACATGAGAATTATCAGGCTAACGTATCTTATGGAGCATGATATAAAAGAGCTGTTAATAGAAAGCCAGGAGGAAGGCTTTTTCTTTCTTACCAAGCTAGTAGCGGAGTATAAAAACGGGCAAAATGTATTTAACAAAACAGGCGAAAGCTTGTGGGGAGTTTACGGTGAAAAAAACAAATTAATTGGCGTAGCCGGCCTTAATCAAAATCCTTACAGCCAGTATGCTAACGCTGGAAGAGTAAGGAGGTTTTATGTTTCAGCTCAGTTTCGCAGAAAGGGTATAGGCAAACGACTTTTAAAAGAAATTATTCACTATGCCGAGAATTATTATGACAGTCTCGTTCTCTATACAGACACGGACGAAGCGAAGTTATTTTATGAACGAAACGGTTTTAAACGCGTATACAATCAGCATAAAATCACTCATGAATATAAACTAAAAAGAGCCTAGCTGCTTTTTATGTGGATTTGGATATTAAAAGTTGTAATTTTATTAATTTAAAAATAAACAAAAGGAATGATTTGAGGGATGAAAAAACTAACAAAGAGTCTTTATTTTAACGTTGCTTTATTTATGCTAGCAGGAATAGTATTAGCAGGGTGTGGTGGCAATAGGGATGAAGAATCCACAGCCGTTTCTTCAAAAAACAGTTCATCTTTAAAATCAACAGAAGAAGCTACAAGCGAACCGGATGGAAGCTCCTCAACCAGTGAATCAAAGCAATCAGGCAAAGCTGTTGATCACAATTCCAGTAGCACCTCATCTGAAAACAGTAATTCAAATGTTATCAACAGGAAAGACAAAGAAACACTATCCGACTATTCTAGTAATCAAATTGAATATGCTCGAATTTGGTTGCAACTTGGACCAAACCAAGAGATAGATGAGCTAAATGTTCGCCACATTTCAGCTGGAGAACCAGTTAATATTTATGACGATACTAGTGCTAGCTATCCAAAAGGTGTTGTTACATTAGAGGGTTCTCGTTCTGTTGATGGTTCAGTGACTTATAGTAGTAACGGGAATGGCACAATTAACGTTTACAACGTTCCTTCACATTGGTCCAGTTCTGCTCAGGTAGATAAGAACTTTATGAAAAATTACACAGAGGATATTATTCGAAATGCAAAGCTGGTTCACGTTGACCCAGGTGAGGATAAAAAAATCATAGAATTAATCAACATACTAAAAGTTCATTAATCAAAACAACGGGCGTTTAATTCAATTAGGACATTAAAATAATATACGAATAACGCTCAGAAAAAACCTGAGCGTTATTCGTTACCATGCATCAACCGAACCCGTTACTCTCGTTAGTTTGCTTTTTTAAGTTTAAGAGCTGTTTTAGGAGCAGGGCTTTTTTTGACAATATATAAACCGCTAAAAATAATAAGTCCTCCAAGTAGCTGCATAGCATTGATGGTCTCTCCAATGGCTACAGCAGCAAAAACAACGGCAAACAAAGGAATAACATACATATAAACCATTACTTTTGTAGAGCCAATTTTTCCAATTCCTACATACCACATCACCAGCCCGTACACCGTCACGAACAAAACAGAGTATGCCAGAGAGCTCCAGCTGCCTATATCTGTTGGCCAGATAAGCGTTTGATAGGTGAAAAGACAGTAGACAGTAAGCGGAATAGCTCCGATTAAAGCAGACCAGGCAGTCACGCGCAAAGCAGAATATTTTACGACTAAAGGTTTTGCTAAAATCGGGTACCAGCCCCAAGCAATGGCTGCCACAATCCCCATGATGTTTCCGAACCATGCAAGCTGCGACAGCGCATGACTAGAGTGACCAAACAGTAGTACAAATGCAGCCCCGAAAAAAGCAAGCACAGAGCCTAGCTGTGTTTTTAACGAAAAAGCTTCATGCTTATATAAGATAGCTAGGATTCCTGTGAAAATAGGAGACATGGAAATAAGTAAAGAAGCATTTGTAGCTGTCGTATACTTAACAGATACCATAAACAGCGTTTGATAGAGCGTAACGCCTACTATGCTGACCGCTATTAAACGTCCCCAGTCTTTTTTTTCGATCCGAATGCCTCGCTCTACTATTCCTGTAATAAGTATAAGAATAGGAGCAACCATTATAAAACGCAGCGCGCTAAATTGGATAGAAGACATATGAGCAACTCCAAATTTTCCGATTGTATAATTGGCTCCCCAAATTAACGCAACGGATAATAATATCCATTCCAGCCAGCCTTTTTTCATGTCATCACCTCGGGTAAATATATAAATTAAATAAGTGCGGATATCCTTAGTTACAAAGTATACAGGAAGAAATTATGTAAAAGGCCAGCCAATTCAGGTATTTTTATCTCATCCACTTGTTTATAATACAAACAAAAACGCAGCTGCAATGGCTGCGTTCATGACTGTTATCCACATTGTTCTGTCTCATCTAATCGCACAAGTTCGACTTTAAAAGCATGATCAATCGGTCGAATTTCACAGTATCCTGAATCATATACGTGAATCAGTACAAAGCGTTTTCCTTTATATAGCACTTCTTTGTAGGCTGTCACGAGATACACCCTTTCTTTTCATAAGTTTGTTTTTCATTCTATGAACAAAAAACGACGTAATTGCCTAATATAAAAAGAATTTTTAAGGTTGATAAAATTGCTTGGCAAAACAAGTTCGCTTATACTGTACTGTGATTCTATTTACGTATAGGTTCTGATTAAGAACAGCTTTAGCATATGGATAACGAAACAAAACAGTAGTACATAAGGAGCAGCACATGGATATTAACTATTTATATACATTTAAAGAAGTAGCGAAGTGGGGGAGCTATACACGAACGGGCGAGGAATTAGGGTATGCTCAGTCAAGCGTTACCACTCATATAAAAAAATTAGAAGATCATTACGGTCAAAAACTATTTGAACGAACAGGACAAAAAATGAAGCTGACTCAGCCTGGTGAAGAATTGCTTTATTATGTGAATCAAGTAACCGAGTTATTAAATGAAGCAAAAGAGCGCCTTACTACGAATGAAGATGCTAGAGGAACAGTTTCAATAGGAACCGTGGAGTCGCTGGCCGCTTATTTTATTACACCGTATATTCGTGAATTAAAAAAGCAGCACCCTTCTCTAAAGATTATGCTAGAAGCGGGTTTATGTCCAAATTTAACACAAGGAATTATTGACGGAAAGTATGACGTAGCCGTTTTGCTTGATCGCCTTCAAACATCTTCAAGCTTAGAAGTGATTCCTATTCGAAAAGAAAAGATGGTTATGATTGCTTCGCCTTCGCATTTTTTTAGTGAAAAAAACAACGTTGTAATGGAAGAGTTTGAAGGTGAAACCATCATTTTAACCGAGAGTGGCTGCCCTTATCGTACTCTTTTAGAAGAGATGATGCGCAGCAGGGGTATTCATATGCAATCGGTGATTTCATTTAGCAGTCTTGAAGCAATTAAACAGTGCGTAGCGGATAATTTAGGTATTGCTCTTGTGCCAGAAATAGCGGTAAAACAAGAGATTGAAAATGGAAAACTGATTAAAGTTCCGTTTGACCACGAAGAATTTTATCTTTATTCACAGCTCATATTTAAAAAGAAAAAATGGCTGACGGCACCTATTCAACAATTTATTTCACTTGTTCAAGAAGGTTATCAAAAATATTGATAATAGATATAGAGAATCTTCAATAATGATGAAGTTGTTTTCGTGCTACACTTTTTATAAAACATGAAACTAGAGGTGTAGAACATGAATATATTTTTGCAGCACAATCCTACAAAATTATACTTTGGGAAAAATCAAATTACGAAGCTATCGCAAGAGCTTGCTTCTTATCATAAAAAAGTAAACGTTCTGTTAGTATACGGAGGAGGAAGCATCAAACGAAATGGCGTATACGACGAAGTGAAAGCTGAACTTCAGTCTATTAACGCGGTTGTTCACGAGCTGTCTGGTGTAGAACCGAATCCTCGTTTGACTACGGTTGCTAAAGGCGTTGACATATGTAAAAAAGAAAACATTGATTTTCTCTTAGCCGTTGGGGGAGGAAGTGTGATCGATTGTACAAAAGCTATTGCAGCTGGAGCCGTGTATGAAGGAAATACATGGGACTTAATTACACGTAAAGAAGAGATTACAGGTGCTCTTCCTTTTGGAACGGTCTTAACACTTGCAGCAACAGGATCTGAAATGAATTCAACTTCTGTTATTACAAATTGGGAAACAAAAGAAAAGCTAGGTTGGACGTCTTCTCACGTATTTCCCGTCTTTTCTATCTTAGATCCGGCGTACACGTTTTCAGTGCCGCGCGACCAAACAGTCTATGGAATTGTTGACAGTATGTCGCATGCGCTTGAACACTATTTTCATCGCACGGAAAACACGCCGATGATCGACGGCTTTATTGAATCTTTACTAAGAACGGCTGTAAAAGAAGGTCCTAAGCTTCTTAAAGACCTGACTTCTTATAAGTATCGTGAAACGATGATGTATATCAGCACGACGGCATTTAACGGAAGCTTAGCAAACGGAACAGACGGAGGAGACTGGGCTACTCATCGTATTGAACATGCTCTGTCGGCCGTATATGATATTCCCCATGGAGGCGGTCTTGCTATCTTGTTCCCTAACTGGCTGGAGCATGTACTAAAAGAAGATCCTTCTCGTGTAAAACAATTGGCTGTAAACGTCTTTGGCATTGATCCAGCAGGAAAAAGCGATGAAGAAACGGCAATGGAAGGAGCAAAAGCGCTTCGCACTTTCTGGAATGACTTAGGAGCTCCGAACAGCTTGCGTGACTATGATATTGATGATTCTGAATTTGATTCAATTGTTGAAAAGACCTTTGTAAAACCAGGTGTTGGAACTTATAAAGAGCTTGATCATGCAAGCGTTAGAGATATTCTAGAAAGATCCAAATAAAAAAGACGAGCTGCCTGCTCGTCTTTTTTATATGTACTCAATAATCCATTAGAAAGTAAAGAAAAAGAAAAAAGCACAGCAAGATGCCTCCTGCTCCTACCGCTATTTCCGAAAAGCCTTGAATAAACGTACTTTTAGGACTACCTCCGTCGTTTTGCAGATGAAATACACGTTTTCTTTTGCGTTCATGTACGATCACCAACGAGCCAAAAGCAACCGATAATAATGTAGAGAGCGGCACCACAATTAAAAACAGCTTAATAGAATACGCCCAGTACGATATATAGAGCGTATAATACATTGCTCCAGTACTTAAGGCAAAGAGTAGTAAAGAAAATAAAAACCACTTCGTAAAACGGTTTTTGCTCATGTATGGTTCACTTCCTTTTATCAGGCGCGTCTTATGATGTAGAAATAAAACACGTCTATCATTTTACCAAAACTTTTTAATACATTCTATTTTAGCGGAAAAATAGGGTTTGTAAGTTTCTTAAAAGTGGTATAGTTCCTAAGAACTATTCATGTGTACATACAAAAAACTGATGATAAATGAGGGAGAAGATGAGCTATGGGGTGCGACGCGTGTCTGCCAATTAGGACAGGATATACGGTTTCTTTTCAGAAATCCAGCGATGTGAAGAAATTGGAAAAATACTTTAAAGATATTTCTCAAAGCCAATGGAAGACTCTTGGAGAAGATATGGTCTGGATGAGGGAAGATATCTTTTGGAGTTTTATGGATTATGTTCATCAGCATCTAGACCCTCGGCATGTGCGGGCTGTAGAAGCCAAGCAGCGGAGCCCGTTTGAAAACCTGCGGCGTATGGAGCCAATCACCGTTTTTCAAAAACTGAAAGATGCCTTGTGGATTGATGAGCTGATTGAAGACAAGCGAATTTGCTCATATTATCAGCCGATTGTATCGATTGATCACGAACGCGTGCATATCGTTGGGCACGAAATTTTATCAAGAGGATTAGAAGAAGACGGAAGTATTATACCGCCTTTTAAAATGTTTGAAGCTGCTCAAATAAGAAATAAAACCTTCGCTCTTGACCGAGCCTGCCGCTTAGAAGCTGTAAAAAATGCTAGTATTATTGATCGTCAGCTGATTTTTATTAACTTTATTCCTACAGCAATATATAATCCCGAGCATTGCTTAGCATCTACATTTGCGTTAATTCAAGAATTGAATATAAAGCCCGAGCAAATTGTATTTGAAGTGATTGAAACCGAGGATGTTCAAGATATTGAGCATTTGAAAAACATTTTGAATTATTATCGCTCCCACGGATTTAAATATGCGCTAGATGACGTAGGAGTTGGCTATAATACGCTGAATCGGCTTTTAGAAGTGGAGCCTGACGTCGTGAAATTGGCATTTGAATTCACAAACGGAGTCAGTAAGAATGAGAAACAGAAAAAAGTGGCTCAAGAGATGTTAGCTATAACCCATAGAATGGGGGCGCAGGCTCTTGCAGAAGGTGTAGAAACAGAAGAAGATTTAAAATGCCTGATAGAGATGGGTTATGATTTGTTTCAAGGGTATTATTTTGCAAAGCCTCATCCTACTCCGGTAAAAGAGATTCATTCTATTTACGCTTAGCAGCGAAAAGCAGAAGAATAGAAGCTTCTGCTTTTTGTATGACTAAAGGTAAGAATATTTTAAAAATAAACAATTCACTTTCATTTTGCTAAACAGTTTACAGAGAAAGGGAAGTGCTATAAGATGATAAATATTAATTCTTAGTATTTCTATCAGAAAAGGAGTGGATGATGTGGCACAAACGTTGCACTCATCATATAAATCAAAGCCTACTACTGTTGTAACAGAATTAAGTCCTATGCAAAAGCCGTTATTTGCAGGAGGGGTTATAGCAGCGGTTATTTTACTTCTAGCGATTGTGCTAACAACTAACTGGACGCAAGGTGTTTTATTTATGATTGGTCTAGCGCTAGGGATGACGCTTTTATACGCACGTTTTGGCTTTACATCAGCATTTCGCCGCCTTGTATCTGTCGGCAATGTTCAAGGCTTGCAAGCGCATATGCTTATGCTTGCAATTGCTTCAACGCTATTTGCTATTATTTTAAGTACAGGCTTTAGTTTTACAGGGGTAACGCCAAAGGGATATGTCTCACCTGTAGGAGTAAGCGTGATAGTTGGTTCGTTTATGTTTGGAATTGGCATGCAGTTAGGAAATGGATGTGCCTCAGGGACGCTGTATTCGTTAGGTGGCGGCTCTTCTTCCATGATTTTAACGCTTTTAGCCTTTATTGTAGGTTCTATGTTTGGGGCGTATCATTTGCCATTTTGGCAAAAACAACCTTCGCTTCCCCCTATCTCATTAGCTGAATCGACAGGTCTTGGTTATTTTGGAGCTTGGATTGTACAGCTTATCGCGTTCGCAGCGATTTACTGGATTACGATTCAAATTGCTAAAAAGAAAAATCCGCCTATGATGAAACAGCTTCCTACTACAAAAGGGTGGAAAAAGATTATTCGCGGCTCTTGGCCTCTATTCACAGCAGCGATTGTGCTGGCCGTATTAAATGCATTGACGCTTGCTGTAAGAGGAAACCCTTGGGGAATCACTTCTGCTTTTGCATTATGGGGCGGAAAAGCCATGATGGCAGCTGGGATAGATGTATCGAGCTGGGGATTTTTCCAAGGTGCAAATGGAGAAGCGCTAACGCAAAGTGTGCTAGCAGATTCTACCAGCGTGTTAAACTTTGGGATTATATTAGGTGCCTTCATTTCAGCGACGGCGCAGGGGACGTTCAAACCAGGAAAGATTAAGCCCGGAGTTGCAGGTGCAGCTGTTGTTGGCGGCCTTTTAATGGGGTATGGTGCGCGTCTTGCTTTTGGCTGTAACATCGGCGCTTACTTTGGCGGCATTGCTTCATTTAGTCTTCACGGATGGGTATGGATGGTGATGGCAATGCTTGGCACAGGCTTAGCACTATTTATCCGACCGATATTTGGACTCAAAAACCCTAAATCTAATGATTCGATTTGTTAAGTTTAGATAAAACCTTCTTTGCATGGGCAAAGGAGGTTTTTTATTTTAGATGATGTTTGAAAATCTCTATATTTTTGTAAATTCCTTGACGTTTATCAAAGATAATCAGTTTTCTTCATAACGCTTGTATTAAAAAAACCTCTTGTTCTAACCCAAAAAGAAGATAGTAATTTCCTTTTTTTATAAAAATTTCACTTATTTTGCCGATATAACAGGAAGATTGTATGTATTTGGCGAAATGTACATTAAACACCATGTCCAAACACAGTTATTAAAACGTAAAAAGGGGTTTTAACGTTACATGAACAAGTATTTAAAAAAAGCTGTTATTTATGGAAGTTTGTGTTTTTTACTGGGAGCGTGCGGAGGAGCAGGAGAACAAACATCTTCTGAACCGCAGAAAAAAGAAGAAACAGTAAAGTCTAAAGAAGAAGCGAGTAAAAAAGAGAAAAAAGACGCAATCAATACAACCATTAAAGTTAGCGCAGCAGGAGATTTTACCTTAGGAAACGATGAAAGCTTTGGGTACGATTCTACTTTTAACGACGTAGCAGCAAGAAATGGCCTGCCGTATTTTACGCAAAATGTAAAATCGATCTTTGAGCAAGATGACTTAACAACGGTTAATTTAGAAACAACGCTGACAACTGCGACGGAAAAAGCAAGTAAAACATTTCGTTTTAAAGGTGATCCTTCGTTTGTAAATATTTTAAAACAAGGAAGTATTGAAACCGTTAACTTGGCTAATAATCATACGCATGATTATTTACAGCAAGGATATGATGATACACGAGAAAACTTAAAGAAAAGCGGAATAGGCTATTTTGGCTATGAAGATACATATATTACAACGGTAAAGGGAGTCAAAGTAGGATTGCTTGGATATCCGGGCTGGGATGACACAAAAGAAGTAAGAAGTCAGATTAAAGACGGAATTAAGTCTTTAAAAGAAAAAGGCGCTAAAATTATTATTGTGCATTTCCACTGGGGATCTGAACGACACTATGTTCCTGATACAGCGCAGCAGGCACTGGCGAAGTATACAATTGATAACGGAGCAGATTTGATTTTAGGTCATCACCCTCACGTTGTTCAAGGAATTGAAGAATACAAAAATAAATTTATTGTCTATAGTTTAGGAAACTTTATGTTTGGCGGAAACAAAAATCCAAGTGATAAGGATACATTTGTATTTCAGCAGACGTTTACGATTAAAGATGGAAAGCTAACGACGAATAAAGACATCAATGTGATTCCATTCCGCATTTCTTCCACAACGGCGCGAAACGACTACCGACCTACGCCTTTAACAGGAGCAGAAAAGGATCGAGTGAAAAATAAACTGATTGATGTTTCCAATCAAATCAAACAGGAAAAGTGGACGGTCTACGATGAAGATAGTAAATGAAGCTCTCAGCACTGAGAGCTTTTTTTATAAAATAAAGCGATATACATCCAAATAAATAATATAATGTAAAAAAATAGATTAAAGGTGGAACTATGGTTAATATAGGTGATATTATTTTTCAAATTCTTATGCTGCTGATCCTGATAGGAATAGCAGGAGTAATAATTGCATTTATTATAGGCTTAAAAAGGTTGATTCAAAAGCAGGGGGCAAATGAAAAAAGGCTTCAGAGAATGGAACAAAAATTAGATGATATGCTGAAAAATAAAGAGTCATGACTATACAGAAGCACTGTTAACACATCAGTGCTTCTGAACTTGACATTTTATAAAAAAGCAGTAAGATATGTATACATCGTTTATATAGGGAGGAAGTTACATGGCAAAGTCAAAAGCAAAAAAAATGCGTGATAAAATGACGCGTGAAGGAAAACGAAATCCAGAATTAAACCGCAGCCTGTTTATATTTGCAGACATGGAAACGCGTAAAACCAAAACAAAGAAGGAAAAACTTCAGCATCAGCACACAAAACATAAAAAACGATTATCAGACGGAGCGTACAGTACCGGAGATGATCGTTTTTTTATTGCGCTTCATACATCTACAAAATGAAAAAAGAGCTTTTTGACTACCCATCTTCACTTTGCCTCAAACATTTTTACTGTAAACTTTCACAAAAAACCCTTATGATAGGAAAAGAAGGAGATGAACTAAGAATGCTTACGATTGAAAAAGTACCTAAAAGCCAAGCGGGCGTTTTGCAAAATTTGTATTCTCTTTATCTCCATGATTTATCTGCGTATACACCTTCTTTAGATATTCGCGAAGATGGAGCTTTTCATTTTGAAGAGCTGCCCTTGTTTTGGAAAGTAGAAGGCCTCTCGCCATACTTTATTAAAGTAGATGATAAGCTGACGGGCTTTTTTTTACTTCTTGAACAGCCCGCACTTCAGCAAGAAGCGGATTACTGCATCAATGATTTTTTTATCTTAAACAAATACCGAAAGCAGGGTATTGCTTCTGAAACGGTAAAAGACATTTTCTCTCATCGAAAAGGAACGTATATGATTATTGAGCTTGCAGGCAATAAGCGGGCTATTTCATTTTGGAAACATATTTATGAAAGCTTACATATTTCCTTTCAAGAAAAGAAAATTGAACTTGACGGAGAGCCAACTCTTATTCAAACGTTTAGCGTGTAAAACCTTTCTGGAAAACAGAAGGGTTTTTTTATTTGAACTAAATATTAACAATTTTCAACAAATTATGTATAATTAAAGATGCTTGTCGACATTTATTCACAGGAGTATTCCTGTAAAGGAGGAGTAAAATGAAAGCGTTATCTAATTTCTTCACGGCGCTTGTTCAGCGCTTTTTACCTGATCCGTTTGTATTTGCTTTAATCCTGACGCTGATTTTATTTGTATCAGGTATTGTTTTTACTCCTCACGGGCCGATTGAGATGGTTCAGTTTTGGGGAAGCGGCTTTTGGAACCTTCTTGCATTTGCGATGCAAATGAGCTTAGTGCTTGTCACAGGGCATGCGCTTGCTAGCTCGCCGCTTGTAAAGAAGTGGCTTGTAAACATAGCACTGTTAGCCAAAACTCCGGCGCAAGGGGTTATTCTGGTCACGCTAGGCGCAGCCATGGCTTGTATGATTAACTGGGGGTTTGGCTTAATTGTAGGTGCGCTGTTTGCGAAAGAAGTAGCGAAACGCGTGCCGGGATCTGATTATCGGTTTTTAATTGCCTGTGCTTACATAGGGTTTTTAACATGGCACGGAGGCTTGTCAGGTTCGATTCCTCTTGTCGCTGCTACACCTGGAAACCCAATGGAAAAAACGGCTGGACTTATTCCACTCTCAGACACAATTTTTACAGGCTACAACTTATTTATTACCCTCGGATTGTTGATTGTCCTGCCTATTATGACAAGACTGATGATGCCGACGGGAAAAGAAGTGGTAGAAATCGATCCAAGACTATTGGCAGAAGATGAAATGGCGCCGGCTACAGTTGTTGAGACAACTTCTTCTAAGCCAACATTTGCTGTACGCATGGAGAACAGCAGGTTTTTAAGTCTAACAATTGCACTTCTTGGGTATTCATATTTAATTTATTATTTTGCTACAAACGGTTTTAAAATGGATATCAACACAGTGAATTTATTGTTTTTTACGACGGGTATTTTACTTCACCGCACGCCTTTATCCTATATGAATGCCGTTTCCAATGCTGCGAAAGGAACCGCTGGGATTGTGATTCAGTTTCCATTCTACGCAGGTATTCAAGGCATGATGGAGCTATCAGGCTTAGGCGGGAAGCTAACGAACGCATTTATCTCGATTTCAAATGAAACGACATTTCCGTTTCTTGCGTTTTTAAGTTCTGGCGTTGTGAACTTTTTTGTTCCGTCAGGAGGAGGACACTGGGTTGTACAAGGCCCTTTTATTATGCCGGCAGCTGAACAGCTCGGCGTAGATCCGGGAGTCGCTGCGATGGCCATTGCTTACGGAGAAGCATGGATGAATATGGCGCAGCCGTTTTGGGCACTACCTGCACTAGCTATCGCAGGGCTCGGAGCACGCGATATAATGGGCTACTGCGTGACGACCTTAATTGTATCAGGCTTTATTTTTGCTATAGGACTAACGTTTTTTTAATACGAAAAGGTCAGCCGAAAAGCTGACCTTTTTTCATTACTTTTTTCTTTCCCAAGCGTATCTATCTACTTTATAAACCAACTTCGCGCGCACTCCAGTCCCAAAATTCTTCTGCAAGCCGTTCATTTTTTGCTCTTGAAGAAGGAGGAGTCACGCGTTTTTTATAAAAATAAGCGCCGCTAATATGCGTCACTTCAGGACTGTCAGCTAAATAAATAGCTGTTTCGGCACCTTGAAGAGGTGTTAAAAAGAAAGGGCGAAGCACGACGTGAATGCTTTTTCCAAAACCTGTTTGACGATTAACGCCGATAGCGGTAGAAACGGCTCCGGGGTGAAGGCAATTTACGGTTACAGAGGTGTCTTTTAACTTTTTACTTAAATGAACCGTAAATAAGTTATTTGCTAATTTAGACTGAGAGTATCCTCGCCATATTCCGAATCCTGTTGTTAAGTGAGGGTTGTTGAGGTCTATTTTCCCCGCTTTATGAGCACCGGATCCAACGTTTATAATGCGTCCCTGTTGAGATTTTTTCAGCGGATCTAAAAGTAAATTAGTTAATAAAAAGTGACCCAAATGATTGACACCAAGCATCATTTCAAATCCGTCTTGTGTTGTTTCCCGCTTAATTGTCACGACGCCCGCGTTATTAATCAGCACATCAAGTACACTGTAGCGAGACGTAAAGTCTTCACTGAAAGCCCGGATACTGTCAAGAGAACCTAGGTCACAGGTCATAAGAGATATGGAATCCGATCCGCTTTGGCGTTTCGCTTCTTCTAAAGCGGCATTTCCTCTTTCTTCATTTCGGCATACCATAATGACTTCGAATCCTTTTTTAGCTAGTTCAATCGTTGTGGCCAGCCCCATTCCTGAATTGGCACCTGTAATTAGCGCTCGTTTTGCTGTCATGAGTATGTTCCTCCCAACTACATCTTTTTTCTAGTGTATAAGATAAGAAGATATGTCGTCCACTTCTAGCTTTTTCTTATATTTCTTTCATGCTTTAGAAAAGTATGTAAAATGTGCACAGGGGAGAAAATGTTGCACAAAGGTCAATATTTTACACCCTACTCGTCAATTAAAGCGGTTTCATAAAAAGCGGATTTCGCTAAAATAAGACATAGGGAGGTGCTAGTAAGATGAATAGCCAAAGTAAATTACAGGAGACAGAATATGTTCCTTTAGAGCAAGAACTTAAAAGAGAACCATCAGTTAATACGAAAAAACGTAAAAATTTGAAAAATGCAGGTTTATTTGCTCTATTTGTAGGGCCCGCACTTTTAGCGTTTTGCGTGATTGTACTTATACCATTTTTTACAGGGATTTATTATTCATTTACAGACTGGAACGGAGTAAACGGCACGATTAACTGGGTGGGGCTTGATAACTTCAAGTACTTGTTCACCGAAGATAAGCAGTTTCAGCAGTCGTTTTGGATCACAACAAAATATACGGTCGTTGCGATTATCTTAACGAATGTGGTTGGGTTCGTGTTAGCAATCCTTGTTACTCAAATGTTAAAAACACGAAATATTTTACGTACGGTTTTCTTTATGCCGAATTTAATTGGCGGACTTTTACTAGGATTTGTATGGCAGTTCATTTTCGTAAAAGGATTTGCATCTATCGGACAAATCACGGGAATCTCGCTTTTTGAACTTCCTTGGTTGGGAGACGCAAAAACAGCATTTTGGGGCATCGTGATTGTAAGTGTATGGCAAGGAGCAGGTTATATCATGCTTATTTACACAGCAGCACTGCAAAACGTACCGCAAGAGCTGATTGAAGCAGCAAAAATTGACGGAGCAAGCAGATGGCAAATTCTTCGTCACATTACAATTCCAATGGTAGCGCCGGCAGTAACGGTTTGTTTATTCTTAACGATTTCATGGTCATTTAAAGTATTTGATGTCAACTTATCATTAACAAACGGTGGTCCATTCAAATCAACAGAAATGTTAGCGCTTAACATTTATACAGAAGCATTTGTGAATAACAGATACGGTCTAGGTGAAGCAAAAGCCTTAATTTTCTTCATCGTCGTAGCAGCGATTACGATTATTCAAGTAACATACACGAAGAAGAAGGAGGTTGAATCGTAATGGGAAACAAATATACGAGCAAAACCTTTATTGTTGAAATTTTAGCGGTCCTGCTTGGACTGGTGTTCTTGGTTCCCTTTTATTACGTGCTTTCAAACTCACTGAAGTCATTTGCAGAAATTTTATCAAACACATCGGCACTGCCAACAACGATTCAGTTTCAAAACTTTGTTAATGCATTTAACCAAATGAACTACTTAAAAGTGCTTAGCAACTCGCTGATCATTACAGTCATCAGTAACGCAGTTCTAGTCATCTTCTGTTCAATGGCAGCTTACATGCTGGTTCGAACAAAGAAAAAAATCAGCAGCATTATCTTTATGGCATTCGTAGCGGCAATGGTTATTCCATTTCAATCCATCATGATTCCACTTGTAAAAGTAGCAGGAAACTTAAATCTGTTAAACAGCATTTGGGGTATTGTGATCATGTACTTAGGCTTCGGTTCAGGTATGACGATTTTCTTATACCACGGATTTATTAAAGGAATTCCAGTTGAGCTAGAAGAAGCGGCAATCATCGACGGATGCTCACGTCTAGGCGTATTCTGGAGAATTGTATTCCCGTTATTAAAGCCAATTACAGTGACTGTCGTCATCTTAAACAGCCTATGGATTTGGAATGACTTCTTACTTCCGTCTCTTGTTTTGCAAGATCCTGAGCTAAGAACGATTCCGCTTGCGACATTCTTCTTCTTTGGTCAGTATACAAAGCAGTGGGATTTAGCACTAGCAGCACTTGTAATCAGTATTATCCCGCTATTAATCTTCTTCTTTGCAATGCAAAAACACATTGTTAAAGGAATTACAAGCGGTTCAATTAAATAATAGTGTCGGCAACAGGGCTGGTTTTGAGGCTGAGGCGTCAAAACCAGCAGCAAATAGGGAGGAACGGAAAATGGCATTTAAAATGAAAAAATGGCCTTTAGCAGCAGGTGTTTTATCGGCTACGCTTTTATTTTCAACCGCGTGTTCAAACGAAAGCGCATCGGGTAATAAAAAAAGCGGCGGAGATCAAGTAGTAGTGGATGTATTCCAAGGAAAAGTAGAAATCGCTGATCAGCTAAAAGCTCTAACTGATCAATACACAAAAGAACATCCAAACGTAAAGTTTAATATCCAAACGGTTGGTGGAGGAGCTGACGGTGCAGCTGCTTTAAAAGCGCAGTTTGCGTCGGGGAATGCACCTGACCTTTTCACAAACGGCGGATATCAAGAGGCAAAAACGTGGAAAAATAAATTAGAAGATTTATCCGATCAGCCTTGGATTGATGACGCGTACGAAAACACACTTACACCAATGACGATGGACGGTAAAGTATATGGACAGCCAATTAGTCTTGAAGGCTACGGATTTACATATAACAAGAAACTGTTCAAAAAAGCAGGCATCAAAGAACTGCCAAAAACATATTCAGAATTAGAAGCAGCGGCTAAAAAGCTGAAAGCTGCCGGTATTACGCCATTTTCTATCGGCTACGGCGAGTGGTGGGTGCTTGGAAACCACGGCTTAAATATTCCATTTGCTAGTCAAAAAGATCCGGATGCATTTATTAAAGGGTTAAATGACGGCAGTACAAAAATTGCAGGAAACGAGCAGTTCAAACAGTATGTGAAGCTGCTTGATTTAACGGTAAAATACGGAAACAAAAATCCGTTAACGACGGACTATAACACGCAAGTAACGAAGTTTGCGAACGGTGAAGCAGCGATGATTCAGCAAGGAAACTGGATTCAGCCAATGCTTGATAAAATTACGCCGAACATGGATGTAGGTATTCTGCCTATGCCGCTAAGCGATGATGCAGCTGTAGCTGACAAGCTTGCAATCGACGTTCCAAGCAACTGGGTTATTCACAAACAAGCACCAGCGGCAGATAAAAAAGCAGCAAAAGACTTCTTAAACTGGATGGTCACATCTAAAGAAGGCCAAAAAGCGCTAGTAGAAGACTTTAAGTACATTCCAGCCTTTAAATCAATTGAAGCAAAAGACATTGGACCTTTAGGTGAAGAACTTCTTAAATATTCTAAAGAGCAAAAAACGCTTCCTTGGGAATGGACAAAATTCCCTGAAGGCGTAACGCAAAAATTTGGAGCGGATGTACAAGAATACATCGGCGGCCAAACGTCTGAAGATGAGCTGTTAAAATCATTAGATAAAAGATGGGCTGAATTGAAGTAATGGAAAAGACAACCTTTGGGTTGTCTTTTTTTGTGGAATCAAAGATATGATATTTTTGTATCTTTATCCTTTTTATAGAAATTAATTGTGTATAAAAGGTTAGATATTCCTATTTAGATAGGTTAGCTGAAACTTTATAATGGATAATATAGGGAAAAATTAGATTAAATACAAAAAGTTTGATGGTTTTCTAATTACAGTGATAAAAGAGGGAATTTAATGGGTAAAGTGTATGAAGCAAGTTCGCTACTTGCTTATGCAAAAGAGCGTGTAAGTACATATAAAAAGTTTAATGAAGAACTAGGTGAACTGAAAAAAGCATTACAAGGTGTAGCAAACTTAGATACCGAATTTCAAGGGAAAGGTGCAGACCAAATTAAAAAATTTTATCAAATGCAGGTAGACGTGGTTGGCTATTGGGAAGCATTAGTTTCTGCTAACTACGCCTATTTTTCTGTATTATCAGAACACGCACACGAAGAAAAGTTAGATGGTCATACGATTGTTGATGTATCTTTTTTAGAACATGAACTCGAAGTAGCTAATAATCAGTCAACACAAATGATTGAAGCACAACATAAAGATTTGAAAGATATCTTGAACGATATACATGATATTTTGCCGTTGGACGCTTTTTCAACAAAGGATGTTCAATCGAAGCTAAAGAGCGCAGATAAAAAGAGGACTAGTACCATTACTGCAGTAGAAAAACTAGATTATAATTGGTCTACTGAATATGCAAGTTTAGATGAAAATTATCAATCTGTAAAAAGCAGTGTTGATGAGCTAGAAGCGTTAACTTCTCAAGGAAGTGGAGCTTATCAAGTTGTTTTTGACACTAAAGCCTATCATAATAGTGAAAAATACAAAGTACAGCAAAAAATTAGCCAAAATACAAAAAGTTATTTAAAAGCAAAAAAAGAAGAAAAAACATACTATGAAAATAAAAGACAAGCAGAAATTGAAGCAAATAAACCATGGTATGAAAAAACATGGGAAGTCGTTTCAACCTTTACAGGAGAAGCGACTGGATATTATGATTATAAGCGAGCAACCGAAGGTGTAGATCCTGTGACGGGTAAAAAGCTCTCTGCCACTCAGCGAGCAACTGCAGCGGCAATGGCTGCAGCTGGTTTTATTCCAGTAGTAGGATGGATTGGTAAAGGAGCAAAAGGAGCAAAAGGTGTATATAAAGCTGGTAAAGGAATGAATACGGCTCACGATGCACTGCTTGCATATAAAAATCCTAAATCGTTTCATGTTCTTCAGAACACCGAAAAAGGTCTTTACGGACTTGTAGGTACGAATGGGACGTACGAATATGTAACAGGAAAAGATGTACTTGGAAATAAGCTAGATGAAGATGAGCGTAAAAGCGCGTTAATAGGAGCATTTGGAGGGCTATTTGGAAGCGGAGCTGGTGCAGTAATTACTCAGAAAGTCGCCAAAGATACGAAAGAAGCCATTAAAGGAGCAAAAGTGCTAGGTGAACAAGCAAAGCATACGTTTAAAGAAACCTCTAATTTAGCCAATACTACAGGCGTTCAAAGACACTTAGCATTTGCTGGAGAAAGTGCAGTGTCTGAGTCAAGCTTATATTCCAAGTCTTCATCTCATCTAGAAAACAATATTTATAAAACTACTTCTGATTGGAATGTACCACCGAAAGGTAATGGAAGAGGCTCTCAATCTTCAAAAAGTCTTGAGGCTGTTAACTCAGAAACTAGATCTGCTGAAACTTTATCAAAGAACTTAGATATTATTAACAAACTAGAGTTTAATCAAGCTAGTAAGGCCAAATTAGCAGCGGCTGTAAAAGAGGGTTTAGTTGACCCAGCAAGTTGGAAAGGTAGCTTAGTAGCTCCTAGTAAAGATGTTACACACCTAACTAACCGGGAGCTTCAAGCGATTAATTTACGTTTAAGCAAAGAAAAAATATTAAAGATAATACCGGTAAAACGTAAGGTGAATGCTGATAGAATTCAGCGATTAAGGTTAATGGCTGCTAAAAAAGCAGAACAATACGCTAATCAAGTGAGGAAAAATCAAGCTTGGACTCTTCAGAAAACACATAGTAAATCCAAACAAGATTCTGTAATACTAAGCGATGAATTAAAGAATGCCGGTATTATACGGCCGAAAAATTCTCAAGCTCATCATATCGTTCCTGTAAACGATGGAGGGATGAGAGAGTATTTAGAGAAATATGGTATAGATATTAATTCTGCTGCTAACGGAGTTTTTATAACCGCAAAAGAGTTTAAATTTTGGCCAGGACAAGTTGTCCACCATTTGTATGGAGATTATTGGCTAACTGGAAAGAGTTTTTGGGGGCATGGGAAAGCTTATAAAAAACATTTGGATGTAGAATTGCGTCGAATTGATAGCTTGAATATTTCACCTTTAATGAAAAAAGATTTAATTTTAGAGTTATTAGAGGATACCAGAGAAGGTTTATTTACCGGAAGAATAGACTTTTTATATAAAAATTAAAACAGAGGTGATTTTATGAAAATATGGCAAATGTATTGCACCGAAGAAGCTGTTCAACTGACAGCAAAGAATAAACAAAAGAATGAAGATTTTTTTGATAGGGGACTTATGGGAGAGTCTCTTCAGCACAGCTGGGAATCTATTGTAATGGAAACTTTTCAAGAAGGAGAGTATAAGGACTATATAACATATAAAGGGCGTTCGAATCCCCCTATTTTCTCACAAAAGGCTACTCAGCATTTAGACCGTTATTTAACAGACAGTGCTGAAATACTACCGGTAGTTCATAATGATGATAATTATTATGCAATTAATATTACAAATATTTTAGAATGTATTGATTATGAAAATTCGATACCTAATAAGTTTGGTGGTTTTGAACAAATAGCATTTATAGAAAACGAATTGAAAAAGAGTCATATTTTCCGTACAAAATCAACCAAGCATCGTTTCGGAGATTTCCCAATAATCTCTCAAGAAATTTATGTATCAGATGACGTACGCGATTATATCCTTCAAAGTGATTTAACCGGTTTTACTTTCTATGAAGTATGGTCATCACAAGAAGAAGAAGCATCAGTTGAAGAGGTAAATCCATTTGTTCGGGAATCACTCGATGAGGATGTGGAAGCTCACTTACAAGCACATTATGGGCCCATTATCCGCCGTGTCGAAGCAGAATCAGCTGAGGTGACAGAGGCAGGTTTTTATGAAATGGCTCCTACAGAATCAGTACCGTTTTATACGGTCGCAACACATGGCTATAGTACGCTTCGCTTGCCGACACCCCCTGGATTAGACAGCGCGTACGTTGAACTGGTGATGCATGCAGATCAAGATCCGTTTGAAGATGAAAAGTACAGCTGGATTCCACAAGTCATGCATCAAGTAGGAAGCTTTGCGGTAAACCATATGAATTGGATTGGTCAGTGGATGGTGTTTCCAAATCAAGAGCTGGATCGCTACGTGGATACTTATGAACGAACGTTAGCAGGTGAAAAGGTGAAGCTGCCTTTACACGTTCAACCGTATTCACCAGAAAGCAGCTTTTGTGGTGTTATGGTCGTGCCGCCTCTGCCGCAGTGCCAAGAGGCATTTATGATGCCGTATCTTGAAAACGGAAAAGAAACCCACGGAGAGTGGCCAGTCTATTTCCATACGCTTCTCCCTTTGTACGAAGAAGAAATGGAGTACTATTTCCAGCATGGACAAGAAGCGTTGCTAGAAAAGATGATGGAAAATGGCATCGAACACTTATTTAACTTACATAGACCTAATACGTTTAAGGAAAAAAGAAAAGGCTTTTTCGGCAGATTTAATAAGTGATAAATAAAAAGAGGCTGGGACAAAAGTATGTTAGACGAAGTGAAAAACGAACCATTTATCAACCATGTTGATGAGTGGTTCGTTTTTTTGTTAGGGTAAACGTAGGTTTCACCTGTTTAGATTCTTCTAGCCGTTGATTGGAGGGCAAGACGAAGACTCCTGCGGGAAAAGCGGAACAGATGAGACCCCGCAGGAGCGTAAGCGACGAGGAGGCTCAGCGTCCGCCCGCGGAAAGCGAAGTCTTGCACGGAAATCAACGGCGGTGTCTCAAGCGGTTCAGCTCATGTCTCTCATTTGTTCGTCTTTAGATTGGATTCAACTCGTTATGTCCTAGCCTCTTTTTATTTTGCTTCTTCTTACAAAAAGGGAGAAAGCGCGCTCCTTTCTGTGTGATTACTTAACTTCTTGGCCAAAGCATAACCGCTACGCCAATCAGACACACAAGTCCGCCAATCCAATCGTATGTATCGGGCATTTTTTTATCAACCCACCATGCCCAAAACAGGCTTAAAACAATAAAAATACCGCCGTAAGCTGCATATACACGTCCAAAGTCGGGGAACGACTGCCACGTAGCAATGACGCCGTACAGCACCAAAGCAATACCGCCCAGAAGTCCTAACCAGCTTGATGCTCCTTCGCGCAGCCACTGCCAAATCAAATAGCCTCCGCCAATTTCAGCAAGACCTGCTAAGATAAAAAGAAAAATCGCTTTAATCATAACCTATACTCCTTATATCATCATTTCGTCTCTTTATTCTATCTTACTTTTTTCGTTTGATGAACCATTCGTTTGCTTTAAATAAGTACACTGGAAAGCATTCCTTTATCAATTTGTCTTCAAACCTGCTAAACTATTAATAGTATGAGTTTATATAAAATGTTTGTACGAGTACAAAGAGCTATGTAATGACTGCTGCTTAGCGTACTTTTACAAGTAGAAGTTAGAAGGAAATTGACTATTTAAAAGAATAAGACGTTTAACAGTATAAAAAAGCAAAAAGAATGCAGATATAGGGGTTTGGTAAAATGAGTTTAGATCATAAAGTAATACGCATTGAGCTGCCTACGCCATTTCCAATTGGACCAGTGAATGTGTTTTTATTAAAAGCAGACAAGTTAACGTTAATTGATGCAGGGATGAAAACCGAAGAAGCGTGGAATGTTTTTAAAGAGGCGCTTCGTAAAGAAGGATATAAAGTAACAGATATTGAACAAGTGATTCTTACTCATCAGCATCCGGATCACACTGGATTTTTAGAATGGATGCCGAGTGATATACCGGTTTATGGTCATAAGCTTGTGGAGCCTTGGATTTATCAAGATGAAGAGTTTGTTCAGCAGCATAGCGAGCTATATCGTAATTTCCTTATGGAGTTTGGAGTCAGTGATGATGTAATGGAAGAATGGCTTCGTAAAGCAACGGCTGCAATTCAAGTATATTCACCTAAAGGGCAGAAGCTAGCAGGGTATTTGAAAGAAGGAGATACACTTCCGCATGCGAGTGATTGGGAAGTGATTGAAACGCCGGGACATTCCTTGAGTCAGCTGATGTTTTACAATCGAAAAGAAAAAGTCGCGTTTGGCGGAGATCATATTTTGCCAAAAGTACCGTCAAATCCATATTTAGAGCCAACCATTCAAAATCCTAAGCCAACGCCGCTATTGGACTACTTGGCGTCTCTTGAAAAAACGTTAAACTACGACATTGATTTGATCTACAGCGGACATGGTGAACCGCTTAGTGACATTCATTCTTTAATTATGGAACGTATTCAAAAGCAGCATAAATGGGCGCTGCGCGTGTTACAAGCGATGGGGGAAGGAAAGAAAACAACGCTTGAAGTCAGCGCTGCATTTTTCCCGGATATGTATCAAAAAGCACCTGACTTTATTTTCTCAGAAGTGTACGGCCAGCTTACGTATTTAGAGAAAGAAGGATACGTTGAATTAACAAAAAATAAAGACGGCGTCTTGCTGTGGGAAGCTGAACGTGTGCTTGCTCCTCAGTCATAACATAAAAAAACCAGCTTCTATAAAGAAGCTGGTTTTTATGCTTATAGTGAATGCAAGCGCTCAATGCGTTTTTCAAGCGGCGGGTGAGTAGAGAATAAGCGTGAGAATTTTTCTTTGCCGCTAATTTTAAAAGCGGCAATTGATTTTTGGCGGTCATCTACTAATGAAGTAGTATGACGAAGCGATTCTAACGCATAAATCATTTTTTCTTTACCACCGAGTTTAGCTGCAAGCTCATCGGCTTTGAATTCACGTCTTCTTGAATGCCAGAAGATAATTGGGCTGCTTAAGATACTAAAGAGAATCTCAAATACAATCGATGTAAGGAAATAAACAACCATCGCAAACTCTTCTCGCACAAAGTTTGACACCGCTTTGGCTACTAAACGAGAGAAGAAAATAACGAATGTATTTAATACTCCTTGCAGAAGCGTAGTTGTGACCATATCACCGCTTTTAATATGAGCTATTTCGTGAGCGATAACGCCGCTGATCGCATCGCGGTCCATTCGTTCAAGCATTCCGCTTGAAACGGCAACAAGCGAGCGTCTTTTACTTGGCCCCGTTGCAAACGCGTTAACTTCGGCTGAGTGATAAATTCCGACCTGAGGCATTTTTCTTAATCCTGCCACAGATGCAAGTCGGTGCGTTTCTTCTAAAACAAATCGCTCGTATTCACCTTGAGGGGAACGTTCATCAATAACTTGAACACCCATCATCCACTTTGCCATTAAGCGTGACATCATAAGAGAAATAATCGCGCCGCTGAAGCCGGCAATGACGCTAAATGCCAGCAGGCCGCCGTAACCGCCGCTTCCCATATAGCTTTGAACACCTAATAAAGATGTAATCGTTGTGATTGTAATTAATACTAAAATATTAACGAAAATAAACAGTGAAATTCGTTTTAGCACAAGTCTTCCTCCTTTAACTAATACGTGCATGATAGGTATACGGTTAGTAGAGAGGAAAGGTTTCATTTATTTATTCAAATTTACTAAAAAGATTACTATGTTAAGTGGTTTAATAAAAAAAGTAAATAAATGGTTGAATACTTACCATAAATCGGTTATTATGAGTGATGTAAAGCTATCTTGTCTTGCAAGGTAGCTTTACTTTAAAAATGTATCTTGTATAACAAGATAGTGAAAAGGAAGAAATCGATATGTCTTTGAGAAGTCAATTGTTAAAAGGAATTTTAGAAGGGTGTATCTTATCAATCATTCAAAAAGAAACGGTTTATGGCTATGAGCTATCCCAGAAGCTTCAACAATATGGATTAAATGATGTGAGTGAAGGTTCGATTTACCCAATTTTACTACGTTTTCAAAAGGAGGGATTAATAAAGGGAGAAATGAAAGCATCGCCTTCGGGTCCTAAACGAAAGTACTATCATCTTACGGCATCTGGTGAGAGCGCATTATGTGAAATCCAAGAGGAATGGATCAACATTCAAAACCCTGTAGATAAATTGTTGAATAGGAGTTTTTACGATGAACGCTAAGGAATTAATTAAATTAAATAATAAGAAGCGAAAAGAGCTGACCAAGGAAAATGAAGAGTACTATGATAATATGCTTGTTTACATTCGAACAAGTGTGTCAGTTTCTGAACAGCAGGCTGAAGAATTATTGATGGAGCTTTTAGATCACCTTATTGACGCACAAGCGGAAGGGAAGCGTGCTGAAGAGGTGTTTGGAGAAAACCTTAAGACGTACTGTGATGAAATGATTAAACAGTTACCTAAAGAACCCTTAAAAAGCACTGCTTTTTTTATAAGCTTTTTATTGTTACAGCTTGCAAGCTTGATGGCTATAGTAAGCGGGATAGGAAATATTGTTGTACATTATGTTAAGGATAGCAGCCAGACTGTTTATATCGGAACGGCAATCGTCACTTTTGTTATTGTTGCAGCTATTATTTCTCTTGATGTTTTTCTGCTTTTAAAATGGATACAAAAATCTGTTTACAAAATTACGAATAAGATTAAGGACTTTTTTCTACTCTTTGTCTTAATTTTTATTTCTCTTGCAGGGATGGTTTTTTTACCAAAGCTTATTCCACCTTTTGGCTATGTAATAGAAGTTGGAGGCTTCTTATATTTAGCTGCTGGTGCCTTAACGCTCATCGTTTTAAGGTGGTTAAATAGTAAATATCAAATTACAAAATGAGATATAGGAAGCAGCAAAATGTATTGTTTAGTCTATAATCAAGAGCATGTTTAAAGAAATTTCATAATTTACGTCTATCTTGGGACAAGACGTACTAAAATAATTAAAAAGGTGTTCAACTCATGAACACCTTTTTGGTAACACCATTTAAAGATTACTAACCTTAGTACGTTTAAAAATGTACCTTAGGCTCTGTACCCAATTTAATTCGTTTGAAGTTTTTAATATGCTTCCATGTAATGAAAACAAAAATAATGGCTGCAAATACGATTAGTACAACATCACCTACATAGAGTGATGCCAAAAAGGCAACCAATGCGCCAATAGGTGAAGATAAGGATACGTATTTAGAAATTTTGAGAGAAATTAAAAAAGCAAGAATCCCTAGAATGAAAGCTAATGGTGAAAATGCAAGGAATACACCAGCGGCAGTCGCTACAGATTTTCCTCCTTTAAACTTTGCAAAAATCGGATAGCTATGTCCAAGAATAGCAATAAATCCAGGGACAAGCATATGCAAGTGACTATTCATCATAAGCGGTAAACAGACGGCTAGCGAGCCTTTTGCTATATCGCCGATCAATACTATAATACCTGCTTTCTTTCCTAAAGTGCGAAAGGTATTAGTAGCTCCTAAGTTACCGCTTCCGTGCTTACGAACATCGGTTTTGTAAAAGCCCTTTCCAATCACTAAAGCAAAAGGAATTGACCCAATTAAATAAGCTAATAAGATAATTATAGCGTTTGTTAGTACGTTCATTATTGGCACCTCAAATTGTGTTGTTAGTATTCATTAAAATATAAATGCGGTAAAAGCAGTTTTTTGTATGGCTAAAGGCTTCTAGTTTTTTCGGTGGAGTTTTTGTAAATTCCATTGGATTTCTAGTGGAACAACCCAATGCTTTTTAGTATGTTAAGATATTTTTGAACTTTTAAGCCTTGATACGTATTAGTATAGATTGATATGTCTCTTATGAATATGTAAAAAGAAGAAAAGAGAAGAAACGAAAAGGCAAAAACAAAAAAACTTGTAATACAATTTTAAAAATATACCATAAATATTTAAAGGTTAAAAGATATTTTGGGTATATTGTAGTGGAAAAAAGCGTTTTGATCATTTTTTATGAAAAACAAGACAAAAAAATTAACAAATCCAAAAAAATATAATAAAATGTAAAACAGTGTTTCGAAATATTAACTTCTTAAAATTGAAAGGGGTTCTGCACTTGTTGTGGACAGATATCAAAGAACGAGAAGTAGTTATGTACAAAAACTGCCAGGCGAAAATTTTAGAAAAAAAAGGGCCGAATAAAATAGTCGTTCGAAATCTAGAATTCCCGGAAAAAGGCGATTGGATATCAGCCGAACTTGATTTTGAAGCTGTTGAAAAATTTGAGAAGAGTCGAGAACACTAATACAAAAAACATTTTATAATACTTCTATTTATCATATAAGAAAAAGCCGAGCTTACATTTTGAGTTCAGCTTTTTTGTTGATGTTTACTTCATTCTCTCGACGAAGAGCTCCTCGTTATTACATGTAAAACAAAGCCTTTTCCTCTCATTCATTTTCCACTACTACACTAGTCCCGTATAAAAACGTATCTTTATATGGGACTATCGATTTATTTTTAGTACACGTATTTTTGCCACTTTTTTCATATACAACCGTTCAGAAACAAAACCTCTGTGCATACATTGAAGACAAAGGGGGAGGATACATTGGGAAAAACAAGTCGTATATTGAAATGGGTCAGCGGAGGATTAGAGGCTCTTTGGGGGATTCCAATTCTAGGCGGGACCTTGGTTATTGGTCTAGCCTACACGCCGCTTATTCTAATGCTCGCATTGCATATTGTAGGTTTAGTATTTGCGATTAAAACAAACAAAGTTCGGACAGGGCATATCATGGGAATTGTCTGTTCAGCTATCGCGTGGATTCCAATTGTCGGCATGATCATGCATATTTTAACGGCTATTTTTTTACTGATAGAAGCAGCCAAAGATAACGAGCCGTCTGAAGACGCAGCATAAAAGAAGAGCCGCCTGATTTTTAGGTGGTTTTTTGTATTTATTAACAAAGACCTGTATGCTCTCTTGTTTTGGAAAATCCTTTTTATGTTAGAATATTAGAAGTATTTTCTAAAAAAGGGGGTAAACACAATAGACAAAGCAAATCAAAAGAACAAAAGATTTCTTGCCGCAGGAGTTATATTAGTCGCTCTTGTAAGCTTTATATTTTTACTATGGAGTAAAGGCTGGGTAATTCCAAATGCAATGAGTGCCAACCGCTATGAAGTAAAAGGTGTGGACGTATCTTCTTATCAAGGGGAGATTGTTTGGAATGTGTTGAGTAAACAAGATATTCAGTTTGCTTTTATTAAAGCAACGGAAGGGAGTTCATTTCAAGATCCTTTATTTAAACAAAATTGGGAACAAGCAAATCGGAAAAACATGCGGATCGGAGCTTATCACTTTTTTAGTTACGATAGTAAAGGCTCCACACAAGCGGCTAATTTTATCAAAACGGTTTCTCTTAAAGATAACGATCTGCCTCCCGTGATTGATGTTGAATTTTACGGAGACAAAAAACAAAACCTTCCGTCTCAGAAACATGTATACAAGGAGCTTTCTAGTATGATTACACGTCTTGAATCTCATTATGACAAGCGCGTTATTCTTTATACGACTCCTAAAGCGTATGACTTGTACATTAAAAACAGATATCCCGGATGTGATATTTGGATTCGCGACGTTGTAAAAAAGCCAACTCTTGAAGAACAGCAAGAATGGACGTTTTGGCAGTATACGGACAAAGGGCGGTTAAGCGGCTATAAAGGTGAAGAAACGTTTATTGATTTAAATGTGTTTAACGGAAATCAAGCAGAATTTGAAAAATACTAGTTTACTAGAAAGGTAAGAGATGGAGGGAAAAATAATGCCTACTTATAACAAGCTAGTGCGAGATAAAATTCCTGCGATTATTGAACAAAGCGGAAAAACCTTCAAATCACGCGTGCTGCAGCGAGAGGAATATCAACATGAGCTGATAAAAAAAGCAAAAGAAGAGCTTCAAGAATACATAGAAGCCCAAACCCATCAGGAGGCAATTGAAGAGCTCGCGGATTTACTGGAAGTTATGCAGGCGCTAGCAGCTGTGCACGGGGCCACGCCAGAACAACTTGAGAAAGTGCGTGAGGAGAAGGCCAGGGAGCGCGGGAAGTTTGATGATCGGGTTTATTTGGTGGAAACAGGAGAAGCGTAATTTGGTGGTCCAATAGTGGAGGGAGTGAGCGTTGGAAGGTGAGTTTTAATTTAAAAGTAGGAGAAATAAAAAAAGCTTATTTAACAGAACAAGAAATTTGGAAGGTCATTAATCAATTTTTCGCTAATGGTCACTTTACCACAACCTATAAATACGGTTTACTGAAGGCTTTAATTGAAAACCTATATAACGTTGACAATCAGTTAGTCCTCACGTTTGATCAAGTGTATTTTTCATTTGCTAAAATATATTGGAATTTGGTTATTCATCATGATTTAAATCAATTAAATACGTCCAATAGACAAGCTGGAATTCAAAAAGAGTTAAAGGAATTTCAGTTAATGCATGGTGTCCCCAATAAAGTAGTATTTGATCGTTTACCAAGTAATCTTCAATTGCAGTTAGTAGAAAGAACTAAAAAAGTGGGGGCAAGGTATGTAGTAGGGGCGTTATACGGAGATATGGAAGGTTCCATTTATGAGTTTGATAAAAGAACAGAATACATAAAGTTTAATAGCAGTATGTATATTTTTTTACAAAAATATAGACAAATTGTTACTCATTTAACCAATTATCATTTGGCGAAATTTTTAGAAAAGCATAATGACAAAAATAAGTTAGAAGATGTCTTGTTAAAAGTGGAGAATATTTCAAAACGCGAATCGCTGCATGCATTCTATAACATCCTTTGGAAATACGAAACAAAAGAATGTTTTTATTGTGGGAAAGTTCTTTCTGATAAATGCATCGCTACTCATGTAGATCATTTTATTCCATGGAGTTATATCCAATCAGATAATATGTGGAATTTGGTGCTAAGCTGTCAAAGCTGCAACACAAAAAAGAGCAATAAACTTGCTAAGATTGTATACCTCGAGAAGATGTTTGTTCGCAACGATAATCTTAAATTAACAGCAGTTCACAATGATTTTGACTATTATTCGGAGCGTAAGTTAAAAGCTCTTTATGAGTTTGCTGGAATGAATGGATACGTAGAAAACTGGTCTCCTTAACCCCGAGTATTTCTCTTTTCATTTCAGTTACAAAATCCCCTCTTGAAATTTTGTTCACCAAACAAGTAAACTAAAGACATAAGTTTGGTAAAATTGGGATAAGAAATTCATGAGGTAAGGGAGAACAAGTCGATGGAGATGGATCAAGAGAAATTTAATAAGGTGATTGAAGCGGCAAGGATGTATTATATTCTTGATTATAATCAAAGTGAAATTGCAAAAAAACTTGGTGTATCAAGGCCTACGGTTTCTCGATTGCTGCAGACAGCAAAAGAAGAAGGCATTGTTCAAATTAAAATTGTGGATTCATCTATCAATAGTGAAAAATTGTCTTCTCAACTTGAACAAAAATTCAATTTAAAAAAAGCAATCGTCACACCGGTGCCTCAATATGAAAATCACATTATTAAAAGTCATCTAGGCGTGGCAGCAGCTGACTATCTCTATGACATCGTAAAAGACGGAGATATTATTGGGGTGACGTGGGGAACAACTCTTTATCAAGTGGCCATCGATTTAAAACAAAAGTATGTGAATGACGTGCAGGTTGTGCAGTTAAAAGGCGGAGTAAGCCATTCGGAAACGAGCACATATGCTTCTGAAATTATGTACTTATTTGGAAAGGCATACAATACGCCTCCTATGCATCTTCCGTTACCTGTGATTGTTGATCATGTGGTAGTCAAAAAAGCAATGGAAACGGATCGTCATATTAAGCGCATTTTAGATTTAGGCAAACAAGCCAATATTGCCGTCTTTACTACGGGGCCCATTAAAACCGATTCGCTGCTTTTTCAGCTTGGCTACTTTTCCGAACAAGATGTAGAGATGATTTCCTCGCGAGCGGTAGGAGACATTTGTTCACGTTTTTTTGATAAAGATGGACAAATTTGCAATGAAAGCCTGGATGAACGGACGCTTGGACTTGATTTGGACGAACTTAAGAAGAAAGAGTACGCCATTTTAGTAGCTGGCGGGGATCAGAAAATCGACAGCATTTACGGAGCGCTGCAAGGGAAATTTGCAAATGTACTCGTTACTGATCAGTTCACGGCGCGCTTTTTATTAGATAAACAAGAGTAAAGGAGATGAAGACGCTGTTTTTTCAAGAGCAAAAGCTTCATCGAATTGAAATAGTAGAAGATATTGTATCTTATTCTGTGTCGTCTCTGCAGGCACAGCGAAACCGGTATCCTTTTCAAACAGACGTTTCAAAAGACGGAGTGATTGCCAAGGGAACCACGGGCTATATCATTAAACGGTGGGGAAGAATGTACTTTTCTCCTGATGCTAATCAAAAAGGAATTGAACGATTTACGCCGCCTGATCAGCCATACGTATTAATTCCTTATAAAAAGGTAAAGAATAAGTACAGAATCGTATTGTCATTTGTGATAAAAGCTGAAAAATAAGGGAAGACTTCCGAGTGCGGAAGTCTTTTTTTATTCACTAAAACAGCAGCTATAAATATTTTTGAACAAATGTAAATATATCTGTTTACAATTGTTCAAAGCTATTATATAGTAAGGGTGTAAGTTGTTGAAAACGTTTTAGTGGATGCACAATATGCAGATACTTTTAGGGGGAAAACGTCATGAGAATGGTTGACTTAATTGAAAAAAAACGTAATGGACATGAATTAAATAAAGCAGAAATCGATTTTATTATCGAAGGTTATACAAAAGGGGATTTACCTGATTATCAGCTATCGGCATTTGCGATGGCGATTTACTTTCAAGGAATGACGCAGGAAGAACGCGTAAATTTAACGCAAGCAATGGTTGAATCAGGCGATCAAATTGACTTATCAAAAATTGAAGGTATTAAAGTAGACAAACACAGCACAGGCGGCGTAGGTGATACAACAACACTTGTATTAGGACCTTTAGTAGCTGCGGTTGATGTACCGGTTGCCAAAATGTCTGGCCGCGGCTTAGGACACACTGGCGGTACGATTGATAAACTAGAAGCAGTGCCTGGCTTCCATGTTGAAATTACAAACGAAGAATTCATTCGTTTAGTAAATACAAATAAAATTGCCGTTATCGGCCAAAGCGGAGACTTAACGCCAGCGGATAAAAAACTTTATGCGCTTCGTGATGTAACAGCAACGGTTGATTCGATTCCGTTAATTGCAAGCTCAATTATGAGTAAGAAAATTGCCGCTGGAGCAGATGCCATTTGCTTGGACGTGAAAACGGGGAACGGCGCATTCATGAAGAAGCTTGAAGACGCTGAAGAATTAGCAAAAGCAATGGTTGAAATCGGAAAGGGCGTAGGCCGAAACACAAAAGCAATCATTTCAGATATGAGCCAGCCTCTAGGTTTTGCGGTTGGTAATGCGCTTGAAGTGAAAGAAGCTATCGACACGTTAAAAGGCGAAGGCCCTGAAGATTTAACGGAGCTTTGCTTAACATTAGGAAGTCATATGGTTGTACTTGCTGAAAAAGCAAGCAGCTTAGACGAAGCGCGTGCAATGCTTCAAGAAGTAATTAAAAACGGAAAAGCATTAGAATCATTTAAAACATTCTTAAGCGCACAGGGCGGAGACGCTTCTGTGGCAGACGATCCGTCTAAATTACCGGATGCAGCGCACAAAATTGAAGTACCAGCAAAAGAAGATGGCTACATTTCAGAAATCGTTGCAGAAAAAATCGGCGTAGCGGCAATGAAGCTAGGTGCAGGACGTGCAACAAAAGAATCTGAAATCGACTTAGCAGTTGGTATTATGCTTAATAAAAAAGTTGGAGATTCAGTGAAAAAAGGCGACTCTCTTGTTACAATCCACAGCAACAGCGAAGATGTACAGGAAGTAATGGATATCGTTTATGATTCTTACAGCACGGTCGCTGAAAAAGTGGAAGCTCCAACGTTAATTTATAAAGAAATTCATTAAGGAAGAGAGAGGAAGAATAAAATGAGTCAAAACATTACGGGTATTATTGATCATACATTATTAAAAGCAGATGCAACAGAAGAGCAAGTTACGGTTTTAGCACAAGAAGCAAAAGAATATTCATTCGCTTCAGTTTGCGTAAATCCAACGTGGGTAAAAAAAGCAGCTGAGTTATTAAAAGATGCTCCAGAAGTAAAAGTGTGTACGGTAATCGGTTTCCCTCTTGGAGCTACGACTTCAGCAGTAAAAGCATTCGAAACTACAAATGCAATCGAAAACGGTGCAGATGAAGTAGATATGGTAATCAACATCGGCGCGTTAAAAGATAAAAACTATGACTTAGTGCAAAGCGACATTCAAGCAGTAGTGGATGCTGCAAAAGGAAAAGCGCTAGTAAAAGTAATTATTGAAACAGCTCTTTTAACAGACGAAGAAAAAGCAAAAGTTTCTGAGCTAGCTGTAAAAGCTGGAGCTGATTTTGTTAAAACGTCAACAGGCTTCTCTACAGGAGGCGCAACGGTAGAAGACGTAGCGCTTATGAGAAAAACGGTTGGACCAGATGTAGGTGTAAAAGCTTCTGGCGGCGTTCGAGGCTTAGAAGATGCAAAAGCAATGATTGAAGCTGGTGCAACACGTATTGGTGCAAGCTCTGGCGTATCAATTGCAAAAGGTCAATTAAGCAACTCTGATTATTAATAAATGACAGCAGGTTAGTACTAACTAACCTGCTGTAAACTAAGCAAAGGATGATGACTGTGGAGCCAAAACAATTAATAGATGAAGCAATCGCAGCAAGCAAACAAGCACATGTACCGTATTCTCACTTCCATGTTGGTGCAGCTCTTTTAACAACCGATGGGAAGATTTATCGTGGATGTAATATTGAAAACGCTTCCTATGGATTGACGAACTGTGCTGAGCGAACGGCTATTTTTAAAGCTGTTTCAGAAGGGGACAAGCAGTTTTCAGCTATTGCAGTTGTAGGAGATACGGACGGCCCAATTTCTCCTTGCGGCGCATGCAGACAAGTATTAGCTGAGTTTTGTGATGATCACACACAAATTATCTTAGCAAACCTAAAAGGAGATTTTGTGATTACCAACATCAACGAAATCTTACCGGGCTATTTTTCATCAAAAGACTTACAAAAATAAGTAAGCAGTGGAGGATACTATGAAATATTTAATTGGCATCTTAGGGTTACTCGTTGTCTTTGGATTAGCGTATCTTGCAAGTAATAACCGTAAAGAAATCAAATATAAACCAATTGTTATTATGGTTGTGATTCAAGTTCTTTTATCAGCTTTACTTCTTAATACAAAGTTTGGCTTGATTATTATTAATGCGATTGCCAGCGTCTTTGGAAAGCTGCTTTCATATGCAAATGAAGGCGTAGAGTTCGTATTTGGCGGAATCGCGAATAAAGGATCAATGCCGTTTTTCTTAAACGTGCTGCTTCCAATCGTTTTTATCTCTGTCTTAATCGGGATTTTACAGCACTTTAAAATTCTTCCTTTCATTATGAAATGGATTGGGTTAGTTCTCAGCAAGATTAACGGAATGGGAAAATTAGAGTCTTATAACGCAGTAGCTTCTGCCATTGTAGGTCAATCAGAAGTATTTATTACCGTTAAAAAGCAATTAGACAAACTGCCGCCAAACCGTTTATATACGCTTTGTGCATCAGCTATGTCGACTGTTTCAATGTCCATTGTCGGTGCTTATATGACAATGATTGAACCAAAATACGTAGTAACAGCAATTGTGATTAACTTATTTGGCGGATTTATTATTTCTTCTATCATTAACCCTTACACAGTAACGGATCAAGAAGATATTTTAGAGGTACAAACAGGTCATAAGCAAACGTTCTTCGAAATGCTTGGCGAATATATTATGGATGGATTTAAAGTAGCGATTATCGTAGGTGCGATGCTGATTGGTTTCGTTGCGCTGATGGCTGCGATTGATAACGTGTTTGAAATGCTGTTTGGTCTGTCGTTCCAGCACCTGCTTGGCTATGTGTTTGCACCGTTTGCATTCATCATGGGTGTTCCTGCTTCAGAAGTAGTAGCAGCGGGCGGAATTATGGCAACAAAACTTGTAACAAATGAATTTGTGGCAATGATGAGTCTTTCAGATATGGCTTCAACATTCAGTGCTAAAACACTTGGAATTGTATCCGTATTCTTAGTATCATTTGCTAACTTCTCATCAATTGGAATCGTGTCAGGAGCGGTTAAAGGCTTAAGTGAAAAGCAAGGAAATACAGTAGCGCGCTTTGGTCTTCGTTTACTGTATGGAGCTACGCTTGTAAGCGTACTGTCAGCGATTGTTGTCAGCTTCATTTTATAAGTGTAATAGAAACAGAAAGAAAAGCAGTTTCCTTTTCAAAAGGAATTGCTTTTTCTTTTTTACATGTAAACCATAGCTCCGCGCATCCTAAAGAAAAACATCGACACAGAGGAGGACAAGAAAAGCTGGGGGCTTTTCTTACTGAAAAATGGATCAAATTGGACTGTTGCTGTCAGGTGCAGCTTTATTTTTAAACGGACTCATGCTGCTTGGAAAAGCAGATGAAAAAAACGTAGGCGTATTTAACTTATTTGTTGGAGCTTTTCAAGTTATTGTTCCGTTTTATTTAATTATTACGTCAGATCAAAGCAACTGGATTTTGTATGAAAGAACGGCAATCTTTTTATTTGGCCTTACGTATTTATATGTAGGCGTGACGGTATTAAAGGGAATGCAGGGAACAGGGCTTGGCTACTACTCACTTTGGGTATCGATTATCGCTTTAGTGTACGTGACGGTTTCTCTTGTTCACTATCATGACGTCGTAAACGCCATTACATGGATTCTTTGGTCGTTTTTATGGTTTTTATTTTATGTGCTTAATACGAGCAAAAAAGATGTATCTGCATATGTAGGGAAAGTGGCGATTGTACAGTCGTGGGTTACTTTAACAATTCCAGCGCTGTTTTCGCTAACGGGCGTATGGGGAAATAAAGATATGTACAATATGTGGGGAATCGTGCTGGTAGCTTCCATCATTTATTTTGTATACGTAGGATACCGACTATTCTTTTCTCAGCCGAAAAAAATGATTTTGAAATAAAGTATTTACAAAAAATAGATAATAATGGTAAGATGTTAGAAATTAAATGCCGTGAAGAGAAAAGTAGACAGCGCGTATTCTTAGCAGAGAGCTCCGGAAGCTGAAAAGGAGCAAGAAAAACGCTGTTGAAACAAGCCTCTGAGCAGCGCATTGGATCTAACGTGATAGTGCGACGGCTGCTTCCGTTACAAAGCTAGAGTATAAGCGAAAGCCGTACTCGACAAGGTTTATATGGCGACATATGAACAAACTAGGGTGGCACCGCGATTCATAATCTCGCCCCTAAGACACATGTCTTGGGGGTGGGATTTTTTTATTGACAAAAATCAATAGTGAAGCGGAGGCCTTTCTTTTATGAAAAGTAAGCTGTTGTCTTGGAAATACCCGTGTTTATTGCTGTTTGGAATTGGCACTAGCAATATCGGCGACTGGATTTATTTGATCGCTTTAAATGTCATGATGCTTGATATGACGAATTCGCCGCTTGCGATTTCAGGGCTATACATGATAAAGCCGCTTGCTGCGCTATGTACAAATATATGGTCTGGAAGCTTAATTGACCGCATGAACAAACGGAAGCTTATGATGGTTTTAGATTGGACGCGCGCCGGGGTCATTGCTTGCCTTCCGCTCTTCTCATCCATACTGATCATTTATGTGCTGGTATTTATCATCAGTATGGCAAGTTCGATGTTTCGTCCGGTATCGATGGTCTATATTACAAAGCTTATTCCAACTGAAAAGCGAAAAAGATTTAATTCGCTGCGCAGTTTGATTGACTCAGGAGGCTTTCTTCTTGGTCCGGCCGCAGCAGGTGCGTTATTTATGGTTGGAACGCCCGCGTTTGCTATCTATGCCAATGCTGCAGCGCTCGTGTTGTCAGGAATGGTTACTTTATTAATGCCTAACTTAGATATAAAAACAAAAACTAAAGAAAATAAACTCTCTGTAAACACCATTCGAGAAGATTGGAAAGCGGTGTTTCGTTTCAGTAGAGCCAACAGATGCATTATAACCATTTATGTATTATTCAGTTTCTTGATGGTCATGGCCACGGCAATTGATTCTCTTGAAGTTTCATTTGCAACAAAAGTCATTCATTTGTCCGAAAGCGAGTACGGGTTTTTAGTGAGCGTAGCAGGCGCTGGTATTATGATTGGCGCAGTTGTGAATACACTGTTTGCTAAGAAGCTGTCCACGAACTTTCTAATAGGTGCCGGCAGTGTAGGAGTATCGCTTGGCTATTTGCTGTATGCGTGTTCGTCTTCTTTTCAAACCATGGGAGCGGGATTTTTTAGCTTATCTTTTGCGTTAGCTTTTGCAAGTGCTGGTTTTCAAACCTTTTATCAAAACAGCATTCCCGTTGACATGATGGGGAGAGTAGGAAGTATCTATGGGCTACTTGAGTCACTGCTAATTATTATGATGACCTTTCTATTCGGAATGGCTGCACACATTGTTTCAATTCAAGGAGCTGTAATTGGTGGAAGCCTGATCATGCTTTTAAGTACGGTTGTATTGTTTTTGTGCACGTTAAAGCCGGCGTTTTATAAAATAAGTTTAGTCAAAAAACAAGGAATCTAACGCATAGGTACTAATGGACAAATAAGCTAAGAAGCCGATAAAAAGAAATGAATACAGAATAAAGGGTGAGAAAGCACAGTGAAAATGAAAGATGCGTTAAAGAAAAAAGGAATGTTTGTTAAAAAATTATCGAATCAAGGTGAATTCTTCCGGAAGCGGTGGGAAAATGAATTTGCAGATGCTTTAAGCGCATCGCAAAAAAAGAAAATTTATATGGATCAGTTTCTGTGGCATACGTTTAGCTATGAAAAGCTTCCTTGCTTGCAAGAGGAACAAGCGGTTCAAGCGTTTGAGAACCAAGTTAAGAACGACTGTTATTTGCTGTTTGAGCATGATGAACGAGTGCTGCAGCTATCTAAATGTAAGCATCTAACAAGCGCTGATTTAAGTGAAAATACAAACATGTATTTAGAAGATTTATATGTCGTAGATAAAGACTTTACATGGACTTATGTGATTACTCATGAAAGCTCATGTGGACCTTACTTTTACCGCACGTAAGTAAAGATAGAGCCTGCCGATTAATACGGCAGGATTTTTGTTATAAAAAACATTTTATAAATTAAAAGTAATTATAGTAATTAAATGGTTTTTTAACTGAATTTATTGGGTATTTATTACTAACTATTATCCATCTCTCTCCTATATCTATATTACCATTTGGGATTTTTTCAAAAAATAGGATATGAAATTAATTTTTTGTATGCTAAGGTAATTACTGCTAGTAAGCTTGTCTTACAAAATTCGGTTTAAAAAGGAGGTTTTTGTATGAAATGGTATTTACATGTGCTAAAAAATTATGCAACGTTTCAAGGAAGAGCAACACGTACAGAGTATTGGATGTTTGTCTTATTTAATTTTATTATTTCTTGCGTGCTTTCAGCTATTGAATTCATGACAGAGAATCCTACATTTTTGTTTACAATTTACGCTGTGGCAGTCCTAATCCCATCACTTGCTGTGACGGCACGTCGACTGCATGACATAGGAAGAAGCGGGTGGTGGCAGCTCATTACTATTATTCCGATTGCCGGAAGTATTTTTCTATTAATTCTTCTTTGTCTACGAAGTGAGTCGCAGTTAAATCGTTTTGATGTACCTAATAAAGTTGCGTAGGACTTAAACGGTTAGGTAGTTTAATTTAATAAGCAAAGAGAGGGTTTAAAAATGTACTGGTATATAAAAGCGTTAAAAAATTATGCGACGTTTCAAGGAAGAGCAACGCGTACGGAGTATTGGCTGTTTACATTATTTGCTTATATCTTTATGATCATTCCATATATCTTGGTTTTTATCGATTCACTTGCAGTATTTGGAGTTATTTTAGTATTACTTTACGGAGCAGCAATGATTCTGCCTTCACTTGCAGTTACTGTTCGCCGACTTCATGATACAGGAAGAAGCGGCTGGTGGTATTTAATTAACTTTGTTCCAGTTATTGGAGGCATTTGGCTGCTCATCTTACTTTGTCAAAGAAGCGAAGTAACAGCCAATATTTACGATACAGACACGCAGGCGTCTTAACCAGAGTAGTTTATTAGTTTAAAAAGTTAGTAAACTAAACGTGCGAATTGTATCTAAATTAAAAAGAGGTTGGGACAAAAGTAATTTAGTTGAAGGGAAATCCGAACTAATTAAGATTCTTGATGGAGAATCCAATTAGTTCGGATTTTTTCATAGCGTGATTGTGAACGTGAATTTTATGTGTATAGGTTCTTCTAGCGCCGCCCGCGGAAAGCGAAGCCTTGCACGGAAATCAACGGCGGTGTCATAAGCGGTTCAGCTCATGTATCTGATTTGTTCGTCTTTAGATTGGATTGATTTCATTATGTCTCAATCTCTTTTTTTCATTTTCCCATACGCTGCTGGGAATTTCTTTTCGAAGAACAGGTGCAATATCACTTGCGAAGCGCTCTAGCTGTTCGCGCTGTTCTGCTTCGCTTAGACCGTCTACGCTGATGCTCAGCACTTCGTTTCCATAAGCATGGTGATAGTCTATTATTTTTTCAATGATTTGCTCTGGGCTTCCTACTAAAGCAGGGCCGTGTTGAACGATGTCTTCTAGTGACGTGAATGGCGATTGATTATGCTTCGCTGCCTCTGTATTGCTAAATGCGTTATAGTATGGACGATAGCGGCGAATCGCTTCTTCCGTTGTATCAGAAATATATAGGCTGCTCGCCCCCGAACCGACGATGGCTTTGCGTGGGTCATGGCCATAATAAGTAAAACGTTCCCGGTAATGGTCAATCAGCGCTTTATATTTAGCCTGAGGGTGAAAGGAATTGGATGAAAATAGCGGCTCTCCATATTTAGCTGCAAGTTCTGTAGACAGCGGGCTTGACGCGCTTCCATGCCAAACGGGAATAGAAGGCTGAAACGGCCGAGGCTGAGTCGTAACGTTAGTTAAAGGCGGACGATAACGGCCGCTCCACGTGACATTTTCTTCTGTCCAAAGCTGTTTTAAAAGAGCGTATCTTTCAGCAAGAGACTCCCATTGTTCTTCTTCTGTAATGCCAAAAAGCGGATAATGACGCGGGTCATTGCCTTTTCCGATAATCAGTTCAAGCCGTCCACCCGACAGGTGATCAAGCGTTGCGTAATCTTCAGCTACTCGTACAGGATCTAAAATGCTTAGAACGGTAACGGTAGTAAGAAGACGAATGTGTGCCGTTTTAGCAGCGATTGCACTTAAAACAACGGGAGGAGAAGAAGACAAAAAAGGAGCTCCGTGTCTTTCGCCGACTCCGTAAGCATCAAAACCTAATTTTTCGGCAAGCACTGCTTGATTTAACACATGCTGAAATTTTTCTTGAGCAGTGAATGTTTCTCCAGTAACCGGGTTCGGGATGTTTTGAATGAGACTAAATAAAGCAAATTTCATACGTTTTACCTCCAAAAGATAAAATGGTGGACGACAATAAAAAAAGCAAACGTACACGCATTATCGTGTCCATTTGCCTCCAGTTGACTGGTAGATATGTAGTTTCAATGTTTTATTAGTTGTATCTTAAGCGGTAGACACCGAGCTGTCAAGATAATCTTTTTCTAAAAACCCACTTGATTTATCGGTTAACTAGTATTATGATGTGAATAATCTTACAAGAAGTAAGCCCACTGGTTAACCAGAGGCTCTTGATGAAGTAGCTGCTTCATCAAGAGCCTCTTTTTATTACATAATAGAGGGATTTAGGGGAGGAACGTATGAAAAAATATTGGCTGTTTTTACTTTCAATTGTAGTAGCTGTGAGCGTGGCAGGATGCGGAACAAACGCATCTTCAAGTGCAGGAGAAAAGAAAGAAAAAGATGTTCAAACGATTGTTGTTGGAACAGGCACTCAGTTTCCTAATATTTGCTTTATTGATGATAAAGGCAAACTGACCGGCTATGATGTAGAAGTAGTAAGAGCAATCGACAAAGAGCTACAGGATTATAAATTTGAATTTAAAACGATGGAATTTTCAAATCTGCTTCTCAGCTTAGAAAGTAATAAAATTGATATGATTGCTCATAACATGGCTCAGAACGCTGAGCGAAAGAAAAAGTTTTTATTTAATGATGAAACATATAATTATTCTCCGCTTTATGTAACAGTTCCTAAAAATCGTAATGATATTCATTCATTAAAAGATTTAGAAGGTAAAAAAATGATTGTAGGAGCTACAAGCAATGCGGCTGTCTATCTAGACAAATACAATCAAAAACACGGCAATAAAATCGATGTAGTTTACGCCGGTCAAGGTGCGGATGATGCCACAACGCAATTAAAAACAGGCCGGGCAGATGCTACGCTTGCGACACCATTTTCCATCGACTTTAGCAATCAAGCGCTAAAATTTCAGCAAAAAACGGTTGGAGATATTGTGATTAATTCAAAAGTGTATTTTATGTTTAACAAAAAAGACGAAAAGTTAAAGTCGGAAGTTGACGAAGCGATTAAAAAGCTGAAAAAAGACGGGACGTTAAAAAAACTCAGCACAAAATGGCTAGGAGAAGACTACACGGTGCAAAATTGACTATAGCAAAAAAAGCAGCTGTCCATACAGCTGCTTTTTTTGCATGATATAAATCCAATAGATAGAAGAAACGATCTGCAAAGAAAACAAAAATTAGTGTATAGTAGAGCTATAAGTACTATAAAAGCAGGACCGCAGTAGGAGGCCATTCATTGATTACGGATTTACAGCGCGGAGATTTCTTTCAAAAAGGACATCGTTATCGCAGAAAACAAATTCATAAGCTTTATAAAGGACAGGAACAAAGCGAAATATCAACGCCAAAAGCGCATCCATATATTTTTATTTTCACAAAAGAAAGCGGAAGTGAATACGGTACAGGGCACGGATGGAACAAAGATAAAACCGCTTTTTTCTATACGGGGGAAGGCCAAAGAGGATCGATGCAGCTCATTAAAGGCAATAAAGCGCTTCGTGAACATTTTTTATCAGGAAAAGCCGTTTATTTATTTCACTACGTGGAGCCGGGAGTGGTCGAGTTTGTTGATGAAGTGACGTATATCAATCATCAATTAGAAATTATGTGGGATTCAGACGGAGAGCTGCGTGAAGCCATTATTTTTGAACTTGAACGAAATTCCGTGATTGAGGAAAAAGCAGCACAGCTGGATGTTTCAGCTTATTCAACTGAACAGCTTCGTCATATGGCGTTAGGGAAAGAAAAAAAGACAAGTATTTATGAACAAACGGCAGCTCTTGGACAATATGTTCACAAACGCGCAGCGGGTATTTGTGAAGCCTGCGGAGAAAGCGCGCCGTTTATCGCAAAAGATGGAAGCTCCTTTTTGCAAATGTACTATCTTTCAAAGCTATCAAAGAGCGGACTCGCTAAACCAAAGGACGCTGCGGCACTATGTCCCAACTGTCATAGTCGTCTACGCTACGGGAAAGATAGTGAAGTATATAAAGAAGATTTGATTACTAAAATTAATGAAAAAGAAGCAGGAAAGAAAAATGAGTAATATCGTCTTTTTCATTTTATAAAAAACCGTCTCTAGGCAGGGTAGCTGCCGAGGCGGTTTTTTGTATGTAGAATGACTTCAAAAAATAAAGACAATAAAGCGTATAAAAATAATAGAAAAACAGATAATGAAAAACTGAAGCTTTCGTTTAGAAAATAGTAAAAGCTGGGGTGATGTGCTGTGGCAGACAAGTATGACTGCGTCATTATAGGTGGAGGAATTGCGGGACTTCAAGCTGCTATTCAGCTTGGAAGATATAAGCGCAGTGTATTGGTTATTGATTCAAAAGATGGACGTTCCAATCTCTGCAAAAATTATCAAAATATATTGGGATGGCCTGAGGGAATAAGCGGGCAAACTCTAAGAGAAACGGGGAGGCAGCAAGCAAAAAGCTACGGCATTCAATTTGCAGAAGAACGTGTCCTTCAGTGTGAAAAAGAAATAGAAGGGTTTAACGTCATTACAAACTCTGCGAACTACGAAGCAGCTACTTTACTGTTTGCGACGGGAGTAGTAGACCGGATTCCGCTTGAACTTCAGCAAGAGCTATATCCTTGTATGGGAAAAACCGTATATGTATGTCCCGACTGCGATGGGTATGAAGTAAATAATAGAAGGGTATTAGTACTAGGGTCAGGAAAAGCAGGAGCCAGTTTATCTCTTACGTTAACATATTGGACAAATGACATTACGTACATTAATCATGACAAAAAAGAGATTGGACCTTTAGCAGATACCTTGATGCAAAAGGGAATTACCTATAAAGAAGCGGCAATAAAAAAAATCATAGCTGAAGCAGAAATGTTAAAAGGAGTCATCCTCGAAAACAATGAAATCGTCTATGGTGAAAGAGGTTTTTTAGCGTTCGGAGGAAATAAAGTTCGAACAGAATTAGCGCATGAGCTCGGAGCAGAACTTTTAGAAAATCAGCACATTATCGTAAATCCGCGTACAAAAGAAACAAATGTTTCAAGTGTGTGGGCAGCAGGAGACATTGTGGCTCATTCTGAACAAGTGACGGTAGCGATGGGAGAAGGTTTACAAGCTGCTATTTGGATACACAAACGCTTGTTAGAGCTTTATGAAAAATAATTGTTTTTTTATAAAAAAGTTAAGATTGCATGTTTTGTTTCCTTTTTGTTAGGGAACTGGAAATAAAAGAGAGATAAAACCTGATTAAAAACAAGGAGAAGGAGTGTCAAAAAAGTGGTATATAGTCAAGCAGTAAGAAAGCCTGAGTTTCAACAAGCGGAATCGGAAGGGTTAAATGAAGCCATTCACGAGTACATAACTCGTCGTACACGTCACAATGCACCGGTTGTGGATGCGCTTCGATATATTATGACCATTGAACATAAACATGAACGTATGCAGATAGCGGCAGAGCTGTTCGGATCAGCTATTCAGCGTGTAAAAGATCAAGATATTGTTCAATATCTAAAAAAATGCGGAAGCTACAAAAGAATTTCTGATACGATGGAATAAAAACGTTTTCTTTGAAAAAGCGCCTTAATGAAAAGGGGCTTTTTTGTTTGCCTTCCTTTTACGCTTGTCAGTACGGCCAAAGATATTTTAACTTATGGACAAGAAGGCGGAAAAATTATGGCTAAAAACGGCTGGCTTGAGGAGCCTCCAAGTATGGAAGACCGAAATAATTTAATTAAATACACGGCTGTTTTCTCAAACATTGTTATTTTTTAAGATGCCAACTTGTGACACATTAAAAAGTAAGAAAATCACGTTATTTATATATGGTTGACGAATCCAACTCACAAGAGAATGGAATAATGAAAATCCAACCATAGTTACAAAATGAAAAGAGCGTTCTTTATAAAAATTATTTAAAAAACAAAAAATGCTGTTACTCTGTTTTGGTGAAGAGAAAAATGGAAACGAACATTTTAATGTATTATATTGAATTGTGTTCTAAATAATTATTTATAGGAAAGGATGGGTATCTTCTTCCAAGAATAGAGTATAATCACAATTATATAAAAAAATGAAGTGCTATGGGGCGAGTTGTATGAAACAATTGATATTACTTACAAGTTTACTAGGATCTTTGCTAATAAGTGGCTGCAATAAGAAAGAAGCCATGAGCAAAGATGAAATGAGAAACACAGCGGAAAACGTAGCTATTGAATATCTAAAAGTAGAAGAAAACATTGATTTCGTGGTGGATGATGTTGAATTTGCGAATGGCGTAGGTGTAGAGTCCGTATCCGTAAATGGTCATGTGAAAGGTCACAAAGAAAAAGGTATCTCCGTCTTCTTGAACACGGCGCAGGACTTTAAAGTACAGGGCCTTGGCAAAGATTAATGTTAAAAAGCAGACCTCCTGTTGCTTTTTCTTTTGTATACGCTATTTTTACTAGCAATTGCTAAGCAAAAAAAATAATTTGTGAAACTATCTTACATAATGATAGACGGGAAAACATTTCATATTTATAATTAAACTATTAAATGAGTAAAAGGAAGGTGAGTTAAAAGTCTTTTGGTTCGTTTTCATAACAAAATAAGGGGGAGATAGTTTGCTAGATCAGCCTGTCATTGCCACGATGCTTATTTTAGGAGTCATCGTAATAGGAGAAATTATATCCATTTTAACACGAGCAAGGATTCCCATGCTTTTAGTATTTTTAATGATGTATCTAGGTTTATTGTGGACAGGTATTTTTCCAAAAGATTTAGCTGAAAAGTCTAATTTTGCAACGGTAGGGGTTATTTTAACAGCTCCTCTTATCGTTCATATGGGTACGCTTATCCCGCTAAAAGTAATGAAAAGACAGTTTAAAGCGGTTCTTATTGCACTTTCAGGAGTGGTTGTTTCAGGCGGTCTTATTCTTCTTGTTATTACGTTTGTTTTTGATTACAAAACAGCTGTGGCTGGAGTAGGGCCTCTAACTGGAGGATTAGTAGCTTTTTTACTAACTTCTGACAAGCTAAAGGAATTAGGTCTTGTTAGCTTAATGACAATTCCAGTTCTCGTTATGGCGTTCCAAGGTGTAATTGGTATGCCGCTTGCCTCCAATTTTTTAAGAAGATATGCGTTAAAACTACGAGAGGCAACTGATGAAAGTCTATTTGTTGCAGCAACTTCAGAAGGGCTAAACATTGAAGAGCCTTCTCCTGCCGCAGCAGCGGTGGTAAAAGAATCCCGATTTAACTCACCCATTATTTTATTATTCAAGCTGTTTGTTGGCGGTGCGCTTGCTATTATGCTTGAACACTTTACAACCATTAGCTATAGCCTATGGTGTTTAGTAATTGGGATTATTGGGACAAGGTTTCATTTTTATGAAGAAAGTATGATGGAAAAAGCCAATGCATTCAGCGTTGCTATGCTGGGACTGGTATTCAGCGTTGTTCTAACGATGGGAAGCATTACGCCTCAAATGCTAATTGAATATTTACCACAGATTGCTCTAATCTTAGTAGTTGGAGCTGTTGGACTCATTGTTGGCGGATTTATTAGCTCTAAGCTTTTAGGATGGCATCCATATAAAGGAATCCCTGTTGCGTTAACTGCGATGTTCGGTTTTCCAGGAGATTACATATTATGTGAAGAAGTAAGTAGAAGCGTAGCGCGTAATAAAGAAGAAGAAAAAGTGATTTTTAACGAACTTTTATCTTCTATGCTTGTAGGTGGTTTTACAACAGTTACGATTGCTTCCGTTGTTATAGCCAGCTTGTTAATGAAGACCATTTAAGTTTAAAAGACTGAAAAATCAGAAAGGTTGGGGTCGAAATGGAAAAATTATATGCAAAGCTAGATGAGCTGTATGGTGAAATTGTGAGTATTCGAAGACATCTGCATCAATATCCGGAGCTATCGTTTCAAGAAGTAGAAACACCAAAATACATTGCGGCATTTCATAGAGAGTTAGGAAACGAAGTGCGAACAGAAGTCGGAGGAAGAGGTGTTGTCGCGTATTTAAAAGGTGGAAAACCAGGACCTACCGTTGCTTTGAGAGCAGACTTTGATGCGCTGCCCATCCAAGAAGAAAACGATGTTCCTTACGCATCTCAAATACCAGGCGTTATGCACGCATGTGGTCATGATGGACACACTGCTTCATTGTTAGGTCTAGCAAAAGCGTTAAAAGAAATAAAAGATGATCTACCGGGTACAATTGTATTTATTCATCAGCACGCAGAGGAAAAGACTCCTGGAGGAGCCATTGCGATGATTGAAGATGGATGTCTAGAAGGGGTAGATGCTATATTTGGAACCCATTTAGCGTCGATGGTGCCGGTTGGCTGTATAGGCTATGGAATTGGACCGATTGCCGCAGCAGCAGATGGGTTCGAAATTCATATTCAAGGTCAAGGAGGACATGGTGCACAACCGCATATGACTAAAGATGCAATTGTAGCTGGAGCCCAAATTGTCATGGCGCTTCAGCAAATTGTTAGCCGGAAGGTAGATCCATTAGAACCTGCGGTAGTGAGTGTCGGATCATTTGATGCAAAAAACGCATTTAATGTTATTGCAGATAAGGTAGTTTTAGAAGGTACTGTGCGAACTTTTAATGAAGATGTGAGAGCGTTAATAAGAAAAGAAATAGAAGAAATCGTAAGCGGAGTTTGTACAGCAGGGGGCATGACCTATAAATTTACTTATCACGAAGGCTATCCTGCCGTTGTAAATCCCAAAGAAGAAACGGAATTTATTATCGACTTAGCAAAGAGCGTTCCAGGAGTTGACGTGATTAAAGAGCAGCCTCCGCAAATGGGCGGAGAAGATTTTGGTTATTATCTTCAGCATGTAAAAGGTGCGTTTGTTATTACAGGAGCAGAGCTAAAAGGCAGAGATCATGTTTACCCGCATCATCACCCTAAATTTGATATCGATGAGCGAGGACTGCTTATTGCTGCGAAAGTCCTTGGTAATGCTGCGGTTGCGTATTTGTACGAAGCTCAAACTATGTTCACAGAAGAAGTAGTAAAATAATAGTTTACAGTATGAATAGAAAACGAGGGTGGGACAAAGCAAATTATGTCCCACCCTCGTTTTTTTAATCCTGAGGTTCTACTATCGTTCCATCATACGCTGACTGGTAAATAGCTCGTATGTCTTTTTCATGAAGAGGCAAAGGACTGCGAGCAAGAATTCGTTTTTGCTGAACCCCATCTTCAGTCAGCTTTTGTAATGCATGTTCTGGAATATCAAACTCTCGAAGCGTTTGAGGAATTCCAACGTCTTTAACAAGTGACTCCAGCTGTTTCACACACTGATAAGAAGCTTTTTCTTCTGATAAAGAGCTAGGGTTTCCGCCCAGTGCTTCAAAAATATCACGCATCTTTGCTACGCAGCTGCTGCGTATGTAACCCATCACATATGGAAGCAGTACGGCGTTTGATTCACCGTGTGAAATATGAAACTGTCCACCTAAGGGATAAGCAAGCGCATGAACACCGGCTACACCTGCGTTAAAGAAAGCAAGTCCCGCTAAATAGCTTCCGTAGCTCATCTGAGTTCGAGCAACTTTATCTTCGCCATTTTCTACAGCTGTTCGTAAAGAAGAGCTAATCATGCGTATAGCCTTTAGTGCTAAGGCGTCTGTTACTGGGTTTGCATTTACCGATACATAAGCTTCAACAGCATGAGTTAATGCATCAATTCCTGTAGCCGCGGTTACTTTAGAAGGTACGCTTAGGGTAAGCTCGGGATCTACAATTGCAGCGTCTGCAAGCAAATAGTCGTGGGTCACAACATCTTTGGTGCTTTCAAGAGATAATACAGAAATATTTGTTACTTCTGAGCCCGTGCCGGAAGTGGTGGGAATTAAAATTTTTGGAAGCCCTTTTTCCGTAATTTGTTTTGTGCCAGTTAAGTTCAAGTATTCTTCTACAGCTCCGTCGTGAACGGCTAAAACGGCCGTAAGTTTTGCTAAATCTAATGCGCTGCCGCCGCCAACTCCAATGACTAAATCAAATTTTCGGCTTTTTGCGTAAGATACGAGTTTTTCACCAAGCGCTAAGGGCGGCTCTGGTGCCGTATCTGCATATACATCTACTTCGTATCCATTTTGGATAAGAGGAGCACTCACTTTATCTACAAGTCCAATGTCTTTTAACACGGGATCTGTGACGATTAAAATATGAGCAGGGTCATATTTTTTTACTTCGGGAAGCAGTTGCTGAAGTGATCCCCATCCTGTGTAGCTGAGAGGGGTGAAAACTAGTTTTGAAATGGTCATTTGTTTGCCCTCCGATTTATAGAAAATTTTTTTATATCAAGCAGCTGCTTGATTTCATTCGTAATAACCTTCAGTAGATTTGCGGAACTGCTGAAATTGATTTGCATCGTGACCAAACCAAACTTGCGAATTAGTTTCATAGGCTAAACGGCGTATACGTTCAACCGTGTTTGCATATCCAAGAGAGTCGTAGATAATACCGGGTGGTTTAACAGGAGGACCATAGCTCTCAGCTGTATAGATTGTATCGGATGCTAAGATAATGCCACCTGTTTCAGGCAAATGAACATGAAGACCAAGCATACCCCAAGCATGTCCGCTTCCAAAATTCAAGACATTAATTCCTTCTGCCAGTTTGATGGTATCTTCGTTTCGTTTAATCGTTTTCCAACGAAGGTCATTTTTTATCCAGGCATCAATGTCAGCCCAAATGTAAGCACCTTCTTTTTGATTGCGTGCATAAGACTGAAGAGTGCCGTTTAACTCATCTTCATGAACGATAACAGTGGCGTTAGTGAACAATTCTAAGCAGCCGGCATGATCAAGATGAAGGTGGGAGGCAACAACAAATTTAATTTCTTTAGGGTCAACCCCTAATTGTTCTAATCGATTTGGTAAATAACATTCTTCTGTAGCGGAGTAAGGAAACATTTGTTGAGTTGCTTCAGTCCAACGCCCTTGTGGTCCCATTGATTCAGGGTTGCAGGCTGTATCAAACAGAATTTTCCCTTCAGGATGATCAATTAATACAGTATAAATTGGAAACTCTACAAATTCCGTAGGTGCATGAGGGTTCTTAACAGTTGCTGGGTTATGCATTGCAAGCATCCAGTTTTTATCCATTTGCATCGAGCCGTTGTCCATCACATAAAGCTTTGGGTTAGGTTTGATAATATTACACATATAATAGCCTCCTAAACGTAGTTGAATTTTTGTTTGCGTTTTCAAAATGACTTTATACTACATTTACCCTATATGCTGGAGAGAATAATCCTTTTTAAAATGGATAGACTCTTTCCTATTCTTTCAACATACTAGACTGCAATTTTTATGCCAGTATTTGAAAAGTAAATATTAGCGCAGTTTTCCTTGGTTCTTATAACCAAGTGCTGAAAAAATTCACCGCTTTTAGAAGGAAAAAGGCTATTGTGCATTGAATGGTTAGTGGTGAAAAGTTTCACCATATGTTGGCGGAAATTCACCATAAGAAAGGAATGCAAAACAATGACTTCTTTTAAAGGGAAAAAAGATTTGACGAACGAAACGTTACAGGCCATCATTGAATTCTCTACGGACGGAATATATGTAGTAAATAAAAAGGGAATAACGATATATGTAAATGAAGCTTATGAAAAAATCACAGGAACAAATAAACGAGACGTATTAGGAAAGCATATGCAAACCGTTATCGATGAAGGATATATTGATCAATCTGTTTCCCTACTTGTGTTAGTAGAAAAACAGCAGCGCTCTATTATGCAAACCATTTCAAGCGAAAGAGACGTTATGGTAACAGGAAATCCAGTGTTTAACAAACAAGGTGAAATAGAGCTCGTTGTGACCACTGTACAGGATATTACACAGTTAAACGCAGTTAAAAAAGAGCTTTTAAAGGTACAAGAGTTTTCGCATATGAATGCAAATAAATACGCTGTAAACGTGAATGGGTCGGAACAGCCCCTAGTGTTTCAAAGCAATAGGGTGAACTTGGTTTATCAGCAAGCCAAACAAGTAGCTCCGTTTCCTACAAGTATTCTTCTATCAGGTCCCTCAGGATCCGGAAAAGAAGTAGTCGCTAACCTTATTCACGATTTAAGCGATAGAAACAATCAGCCATTTATTAAAGTGAACTGCGGAGCCATTCCTGAGCCGTTGCTAGAATCGGAGTTGTTCGGCTATGAAAAGGGAGCTTTTACTGGCGCTCGAACAGAAGGGAAAATAGGACTGTTAGAACTCGCTGATGGCGGAACCTTGATGCTTGATGAAATTGGTGAAATGCCGATTTCCTTGCAAGTGAAACTGCTTCGAGTGTTACAGGAAAAGCAGGTACAGAAAATTGGAGGAACTAAAACAAAAAGTATCGATATACGAATCATTTCGGCAACAAATCAACATCTAGGAGAGCTTATTAAAAAGGGGAGGTTTCGTGAAGATTTATATTACCGTTTAAAGGTAGTCGAAATCAGCCTTCCGCCTCTATCTCAACGTAAAGAGGATATCAGTTTACTGGTTGATCATTATGTTTCCTACTTTTGCAGCTTGTATTACGTCCAAAAGCGCATATCAAATAAAGCGAAGCAAGTATTAGAAGCTTACCAATGGCCAGGAAATGTAAGAGAGCTTCGAAATATGGTGGAGAATATGATTGTGTCTGTTCCTGGAGAAACAATTGAAGCCCATCATTTACCTTTTCATACTTATCATGAAGATGAAAAATGTGATTATTTACCTCTAAAAAAGAAAGTGGAGCAGTTTGAACAGCGACTCGTTAAAGAAACTATTCAACATTGTTCATCACTCCGGCAGGCAGCGAAAGAATTAGGTATCGATCATTCTACTTTGATAAAGAAACTAAAAAGATGGGAATGTAAAGAAAGAGAGGAGCAGGCTTGAGATATGTAACAAAAGAATTAGCTCAGAAAATTGTCGGTAGAACAATGGAGATTATTGATTGCAACATTAACGTGATGAACGAAAAAGGAGTCATTATTGGTTCTGGTGACAAAAAGCGAATGGACCAAATTCACGAAGGAGCGCTAATGGTATTAAAAAGCGGCAGTTCTTACGAAATTACTCAGCAGCAGGCTGACTCGCTGCGCGGAGCCAAACCGGGCGTGAATTTGCCTATTTTCTTTAACGGAGAAATTGTTGGAGTCGTGGGATTAACAGGACTGCCAGAACAGATTCGTAATTACGGAGAGCTTGTGCGTATGGCTGCTGAAATGATTTTTCAAGAAATGATTTTAATAGAGGAAATTCAGTGGGATGAACGATTAAAAGAAGAGGTGGTTCATCAGCTTCTTCAACAAGAAGAGCCGCTGGATTCCTTATTTTTTGAACGAGCGAATCGGTTTAATATTAACTTATACCTTCCAAGAATGGCACTAATTATTAAAGCTGAAAATCGCCATGAAGTTATGAAGGTTGTAAAGAAATACATAGCTAATAATGATCTATACGCTATGCTTCCAGACGGAGTGGTTTTATTGAAATCTATAGAAGCGGGCAGCGCTAGCAGCTATGCTGAACAGCTGGAAAAACAGCTTCGTGCGTCTGGTATGGTGTGTAAGTTATCTGCAGGATCTGTTCAAGCTGACTTTAAAGGCCTTCATGTATCGTATCAGCAGGCGAAAGATACGCTTGCTGTTGGTTCAAAGCTTCATCCAGAAGCTGATTTCTACAGCTATTCGGATTATCAAATTCCCGTACTGTTACGTCAACGCGCCGGTTTTCAAGAAAATCATGATCTGTTGCAATACTATGAAAAGCTTAAGGAATATGATAAGAAAAAAGAGCTTATCGAAACGTTAACGATCTACATAGAAGAAAATGGCGAAGGAAGCACGGCAGCTAAAAAGCTTTTTATTCATCGGAATACGCTAAGCTACCGTCTAGATAAAATTCAAGATATCACGGGAAAAGATCCAAGGAAAGTAAAAGACCTTCTCGAACTGTATGTAGCGCTACTGCTATCTAAAATTTCATAATTGTGCACGTGCATAAAAGATCTTGCGATAGCAAGGTCTCTTTTTGTTGAAGTGACTAATGAAAGAATTAAAGGTAGCGCTTACAATTAGCACTGGGGATAGAAGAAATAAGAAAGGGGATGCTTTATGGACGTTCAAGTAAGCGCATTAGGCGCTATTTGTGCATTAGTAATTGCTATTATATTAATCTTAAAGAAAGTGGCTCCCGCATACGGAATGATAGCCGGAGCTTTAATTGGAGGACTGATTGGCGGAGTTAATATTGCTGATACCGTTAATTTAATGATTGAAGGGGCACAAGGCATTATTCCCGCAGTGCTGCGGATTCTTGCAGCTGGTATATTGGCCGGGGTATTAATAGAATCGGGTGCTGCAGCGGTTATAGCAGAAACCATTGTAAAAAAACTTGGGGAAACAAAAGCGCTTTTAGCTCTAGCGCTAGCCACACTCATTCTTACGACAGTAGGTGTGTTTGTGGATGTGGCTGTCATCACAGTGGCGCCTATTGCTTTAGCCATTGCTAAACGTACGGGTATGTCAAAGCCTGCTATTTTACTGGCAATGATTGGAGGAGGAAAGGCAGGAAATTTAATGTCTCCTAATCCTAACGCTATTGCTGCTTCGGATGCATTCAATATTCCGCTTACATCCGTGATGGCTGCAGGAATCATTCCCGCTGTATTTGGCGTAGCGGTCACTTATCTAGTAGCCAAACGATTAGTGAAAAAAGGAACAATGGTTCAAGCTGAAGAAATAGATACAGTGGATGCAAGCAGCTTGCCGCTGTTTTTAACGGCTATCATAGCACCAATTGTTACGATCGTGCTGCTGGCACTGCGACCGCTTTTTGACCTTAATATTGATCCAATGGTTGCGCTTCCAGCAGGAGGAATTGTTGGTGCCATTGTGATGAAAAAAGGAAAACAGCTTAATACATATGCTATTTCTGGATTAGGGAAAATGTCAGGTGTAGCCATTATGCTGCTCGGAACGGGGACATTAGCAGGAATTATTGCTAACTCTCAGCTAAAAGACGTTATTATTCATGGCTTGTCTGCCATTGGATTGCCAGCTTATGTTTTAGCACCGGTTTCAGGTATTTTTATGTCAGCGGCAACCGCTTCGACAACGGCAGGAACAGCAGTCGCAAGCCAAGTTTTTGGCTCGACGATTTTAGAGCTAGGCGTTTCTGCTTTAGCCGGTGCTGCTATGGTTCATGCCGGAGCGACCGTACTTGATCACCTCCCGCACGGAAGTTTTTTCCACGCAACGGGCGGAAGTGTAAATATGAAAATAAAAGAACGCTTAAAATTAATACCGTATGAATCGCTGATTGGACTCATTATGGCCATTATATCCACGCTTATATTTGGTGTATTAAAGCTATATGGCTAAAAATAAAAGGAGTGTGTGCGGATGAAAATTGTAATTGCACCGGATTCATTTAAAGAAAGCTTAACGGCTCTGCATGTTTGTGAAGCAGTTGAAAAAGGAATAAGAACTCATTTTCCAGACGCTGAGATTAGTAAAGTACCTATGGCAGACGGTGGAGAAGGAACCGTTCAGTCGCTTGTGGACGCGACGGGCGGACAAATTATACAAGCTAAAGTAACGGGACCTTTAGGTAAAGAGGTGGAAGCTTTTTACGGAATTCTTGGAGATGGCAAAACGGCTGTTATTGAAATGGCAGCCGCTTCAGGCCTTCATCATGTCCCTGTCGATAAACGAAATCCGCTTATCACAACAACGCGAGGAACTGGCGAGCTCATTCTTAAAGCGTTAGATCACAAAGTGAAGCATATCATTATTGGCATCGGAGGAAGTGCTACAAATGATGGAGGAGCCGGTATGGCAAAAGCTTTAGGCGCAAAGCTTCTTGATGCTAACGGAGCAGAAATAAAAGAAGGAGGCGGCAGCCTAGATCAGTTAGCCTCTATCGATCTGACAAACTTGGATTCTCGGCTTGCTGAAGTCAAAGTAGAAGTGGCGTGCGACGTAGACAATCCGTTAACGGGTGAAACCGGAGCATCCGCTGTGTTTGGTCCTCAAAAAGGTGCGACTCCGGATATGGTTAAACGGCTTGACCGTAATCTAGCTCATTACGCAGCAGTTATTGAAAAAGAAATAAATATTCATATCCAAAGTGTTTCTGGTGCTGGAGCGGCAGGAGGACTAGGAGGCGGCCTGCTGGCATTTTTATCTGCGGAGTTAAAGCCAGGTGTAGACATTGTCATTGAGGCAACTCAGCTAGAAAGCTATATTAAAAATGCCGATCTTGTCATTACCGGTGAAGGAAGAATAGATGGACAAACCATTTACGGAAAAACACCCATTGGCGTAGCCAAAACAGCAAAAAAGCATAGCGTTCCGGTGATAGCGATAGCAGGGAGCATTGGAGCGGGAAGCGAAGCTGTGTATGAACACGGTATTTCGGCTTTATTCAGCGTCGTGCCCGGGGCAGTGACTCTTCCGGAAGCGCTAGAAAAAGCTGATGAAAATATTGAAAGAACGGCTAAGAACGTAGCGTCAGTTATACGCTTAGGCATCAAGTGAAGAAGTTACAGTTTTTATTGTTCTCTTTTTAATAAATGGTAAAAGGGCTCTTCCATCAAAAGAGGCCTTTTTTTCGTTTAGGGCTGAAGTAAGCTGCTATCATTCTTTTAAATTTTATATAGGAAATAGAACTAAACGTTTTCTGAAGCGTCATAGTAAGTAAGCAGTTCTAAAGGTTCTCTCGCATTCTCGTCTGCTTACTAACTGCTACTTATGGAAAGGAGAGGTTAACGTGCAAAAAAAGTTTAGGTTCTTGAGAATTTTACGAAACATGATAGTAGCTATGTTAGAAATATGCATCATTTGGATTGTAACGAATCAAGTTATAACGGCAGTAGAAAAGAAAAAGTACCCGCCTATTGGTCAATTAGTAGAGGTTAATGGCAGAAATATTCATGTATATACAAAAGGTAAAGGGGAAAATACAATTGTACTACTAAGCGGCTTGGGAACGACTGCGCCTGCACTGGATTTTGAACCTTTAGTAAATGAACTGTCGAAGGATAATAAAGTTGTGGTAGTAGAACCATTTGGATACGGATGGAGTGACATTACGAATAAAAAACGTACCGTAGAAAATAGTGTAAGTGAAATGAGAGAAGCTTTGCAAAAATCGGATATAAAAGGTCCGTATATATTAATGCCGCACTCAGTTTCTGGCGTTTACAGCATGTATTATGCAAATAAATATCCAGATGAAGTAGAAGCAATTATTGGAATAGACCCTACGTTGCCAAAAGCGCTGGATTATTTTAAAGAAGAAGCACTGAATATACCAAGTTTGATGAGTGTTTTAGCGCCAAGTGGACTTGCGCGCTTAGCCCTGCTTACTAGTCCTAATCAGTATCTACCGCTAGCCAAAGAAGGAACGTATACAACAACAAATTTAAAAATGACAAAAGCAATATCCAGCTGGAAAGGCTACAACAAAAACGTCATCGATGAAGCAAAAGAACTGAACAACAATATAAATAAAACCGTCGATATGTCATTTCCTTCAAAGATGCCCGTAATGATTTTTACTAGAAAAGTAGACAAAGAACCAAAAGAGGGAAAATCAAATATTACGTTTTACCAAAATCAATTAAGTCACGTATCGTCTCAAAAGCTAATCGTTTTACAAGGACATCACTATTTACACTGGACGAAGTACAGAGAAATGAGCAAATATGTGAATGATTTTATAGATACATCTATTAATTCAAGTACAAGGAAATAAAGGATATAAGAAAAAGGAGTCCGAACCATGGGTCTCCTTTTTTATAGGAAAGAATCAAATCTAGTTAGCTGTATAGCTATAAATGTTATAATTAACCAATCGCTAGAATGATTTATATATAGAGGAGGCAAATCATGATTAAAGCCGTTATTTTTGATTTAGACGGGACACTATTAGATCGAGACAGTTCGTTAAAATGTTTTATTCAAGATCAATACGAGCGTTATAGTGAAGAGCTAGCACACATACCGAAGCAGGAATACATATCTAGATTTATCGAGTTAGATCACAAAGGCTATGTATGGAAAGACAAAGTATATCAGCAGCTTTTGAACGAATATGATCTTTCGAATCTAACGTGGGAAGGGATGCTAGATGATTACCTTCACTATTTTCCAGCTCACTGCGTTCCGTTTTTACATATGGAGGATGTACTAAAAGAGCTAAAGAAAAAAGGGCTGTTGCTAGGCATGATTACAAATGGTTTTACGGACTTTCAGTGGATGAATATTAGAGCGCTTGGAATTGATCACTATTTTGATACCATACTTGTTTCCGAACAAGAAGGCATTAAAAAGCCGCATAAAGATATCTTTTTGCGAGCATTAAAAGCGCTTGATGTGTCGGCTGAAGAAAGTGTATATATCGGGGATCATCCAGAAAATGATGTGCTTGGTGCAAGAGGGGCGGGCATGCATGCTGTATGGAAAAAAGACGCTTTCTTTGACGGGAATTTTACAGATTCATATGTAATAGAGGATTTAAAAGAGCTGTTGAATGTCATTAATGAGTTTCAAGAGAACTGATGTGAAAAGGAGAAACACGATGAAAACCGAAGTTCGTCTATTGACTGATGAAGATCTTAAAGAAGCAGCAATCATCTATACAAATGTTTTTAGTGCTTCACCGTGGAATGAGCCTTGGAGCATGGACACTGCTTATGCTCGTTTATACAATATCAGTAAAACTCCAGGGTACGTAGGAATAGGTTACTTCCACAGTGAAAATAATAAACTCATAGGATTTATAGCAGGAAATGAAGAACAGTGGGCGAACTATAAGACGTTTTATGTAAATGAAATTTGTGTGTTAAGCAGCACTCAGCAAACTGGCATAGGAACGAGTCTTTTATCTTTCCTTAAAGAGCTACTTATACAAAAAGAAGTGAAAGAAGTCTACGTGTCTACAGAAAGAGGCCAAGGCAAACCAGAACGTTTCTTTGAAAAGAACGGTTTTGTTACTCATGAATCTCGTATACTGATGGCGGTAAATGTAGATTGAATATAAGTGAATGGGTGTAGGGTATCCGTTTTGTTGTTCTAGGAGGAACGGTTTATAAAGCAGGAGGAAATAATTTATGATTTTTTCGCTACTAGTTTTAGCCGCTATTTTAACGGTGAGTATTCCGCTGCTGATTATTATTGTTAAAACAGTTTGGCAGCGAAAGCTTCCTCGTAATTACTATACGCCGTTTGACTATCTTGCTACACAAACAGAAGAAGAGTTTCACGAAGAACAAAATGAACGAGAAATAGAAGAAAAAGAAGGAGATGCCAAAAGAAGAAAAAGCTAAGGTGATATGTGTATCCTTCTTTGTAATACTAGAAATAAACAGGCTATAAACCGTGTTAAGGAGTGGAATTGACTCTTTGTTTTTTACAAACGTAAATCATTTGAGTGCTTTGGTTGGTCAAAGCGCTCTTTTTCCAATCTCCGTAGACGCTCGTAATCATAAATCCGCTACGTGTTAAAAGATGTTCCATTTCTTTCGGGAACGTGTAGCGTAAATCTATTTTCGATGTTATTTCTTTTATGATTGTTTCGTGATCTCTTATCTTTCTAGTTGTGAGGTTATGCTGAATTTGTTTGATGGCATCATAGTGGCTGCTTATGTAGACGTCTGTTGTATATCGGGTGTCAGGATCTTGATAGCTTTTCCAATATTCTTCTGCTTCTGTTGACGTTAGCTCTTCTATAGAAGGAAAACGTATTCCAACAATAAAGGTTCCACCGTCGTTCAAATGCGTATAAACGCCGCTTAAAAAGGCGTGCTGCTCCTCATTTGTTAGAAAATGCTGAAATGAATTTCCTACGATATAAATAAAGCCGCTTTTTATTTTTAAGTCGAGTTTGGTACAGTCTTGTTCTACCCATTTAACAGATAGCTTTAAAGCCTCTGCTTTCTTTTGTGCTTCTTGCAGCATGGGTGGGTGAATATCTACTCCAATCAGTGAATGTCCCGCTTTTGCTAATGGAATGGTCGCACGTCCTGTACCACAAGCTAAGTCAAGGATTATTCCGCTTTCCTTAGCTGCTTCTGTTAGTAAAAAAGCAACGTCTTCTGTATACTGCTCATTTTCATCGTCGTATAAAAGAGGGTTATTATATTCTTCTAAATTTGTTAACATAAAAGCGGACCTCCGTGTAGGTATATTTTTACATAATTATAGCAAAAAAAGAGCTGAAACTAGTTTCAGCTCTTTTTTTTTACAGCCCACCCCTCCACAATTTCCGTAAATTCACTTAGGTATTCTTCAAATATCCGTTTTCGATGTCCGTTTGCTCCGGATGGATGAGGAAAGCCAAATAAATACGTATGCCGAGAAAACGAAGGTTCACGCGAAAGTTTTCTTAAAACATTTTCAACTGCTTTTCCTAGCGGAATGATTAAACATGGATTCTTTATTTCGTTCAATTCCTGTGGAAACACTTCAAAAGCATAGTGTGAAAGAAGCGCTGATCGTTTAATTGGCGGCTGATGACCCGTATAGTTTTTTCCTTTGTAAAACACAGGATACTTTAATACGGACGTGGTATGCAGCATATCTCGCTGTGAAGCAAATAACTCAGCGGCACTGTCCATACCGATCGCTTTTTGAACGCCGCATCGATTTAACATGTCTATTAAATTTACTCTCATCGTTCCGCTAAAGCTCGCGGCTTTTTTTGTTTCGTACAGTACTTGTTCAAGCGGATGATGATGGGACAGGCTGGAAACGCATTGTTTAAAAGCGGTTTTCATTTGAAACCAGCCCGGTGTGATGCCGGCAATAATAATATGAGCTTCTGGATTTATGTAATCGTTATGGGGTGAGTAGTACATGCTTAATCCATTTTCTTGCCGAATTAAAAAATCTTTTTGCAACAGCTGTTCTTTCGTGAAATTCATATTATGCAATTGTTGAAGGGCAGGCAGACATTGTTGAAAATAAGAATGTTTGCTAATCATATGCTCTCTCTTTCCTTATCAGTATTTCTTCTTTTATTTTCCCCAACAAACCGTTTTATATCAAATATGAACAAATTCTTACGAAAATTAATATTTACTAAAAGTTTACTTAAGTTTTAGTGCAGTGTGATAAAAATAAAGTAGTAATAGCAGTGATTTTGTCATTTTAACGGCGGAACTAGCAAAAGAAATGAAGAATTTTGGATAATATTTTAATAAATTTACTGAAATTTTAAAATTATTTATTGAAAGCGTTTTATTAATGTGCTATTCTTCCAATATAAGAGATAAATATTTAGTAAAAATAGAAGATTATAATAGAGAGGTAAAAAGATGGCAACTTTAAAAGATATAGCGGCGTACGCTAATGTTTCCAGTTCAACCGTATCCAGAGTACTAAATAATGATCATACGCTTTCTGTATCTGAGGTTACCCGTGAGCGCATTCTTCATGCAGCCAAGGAGCTGCAATATACGCCTGTGAAGATACGAAAAGGAACGGCAAACGGAAAAGACATAGAAGCTCCAAGGATAGGTATTATTTTTGCTCAATCGCTTGAAGAAGAGTTAGTAGACCCTTTTTTCTCTTCTATTCGCCATGGAATAGAGAGTGAATGCGCAGAAAAGGAAATTTTTACAGTAAAGTCATTTAGACTAAAAGGCATGAAGCAAGAAGAGCTGCTGCAGGATCTTGATGGAGTAATTGTAGTGGGAAGAGTTAGTCCAGAAACGGTTCAAGAAGTGAGCAATCATTTAGATACTATTGTTTTTATCAATCACAAAGCGGATGAGGATTTGTACGATTCGGTCATGATTGATTTTGAGAAAGCTACTAAACATGCATTAAATCATTTATTTGACCTCGGTTATAAAAGAATTGGCTATATCGGAGGGACAGAAAGAGAACATTATATCAATGGAAGTTCTATTATTGAAGATCAGCGTCAAACGGTTTTTGAACGCGTTATGCATGAAAAAGGCCTGTTCGATTCTGAGAAAGTTTATGTCGGCGAATATTCAATGAATGAAGGATATGAGCTGATGGGACAAGCGATTAAGCAAGGAAATCTTCCTGAGGCATTTTTTATCGCAAGTGATGCAATGGCGATAGGAGCGATGCGTGCCCTGCAGCAATCAAATATAAAGGTTCCTGAAGACGTAGCGATTGTAAGCTTTGATGATGTGGATGTCGCAGCATTTGCGAGCACGCCGCTCACCACAGTTAAAGTATATACCGAAGAAATGGGAAGGCAGGCTGTTAAAATGCTAGTAGATCGGTTAAGCGGCAGGTCCATTCCTTTAAAAGTCATGGTGCCGACCAAACTAATTTACCGTGAAAGCTGCGGAGCTTTGCTCAAGAAGCAGTAACCTAAAAGTTATAACTTGAAAGGGGGTGATAGAAAAGCAGAATTCATACATAAAGAGTGATAAGGGGGAAGAAAAATAGAAAAAATCATAAAAAAGGCAGGTTAAAAAGCCCTAGAAACTACATACTTATTGGCAGATAAATATGTAGATGAAAAAGCTTTTTCATTTCTAGGACTCTTTGAACCTTTGTAAAAGTATAGGATTAAATTATAAGTGACTTTATTTCGTTGTGCAATGAATTTGTCTATGTACAAATAACTGAATATTCAGTTATTTGTGTCTTGATAGAGTATAAGGAGGAAAAAAGATAAATGAAAAAGCTTACGTATCTTTTTGTTCTATTACTAGTCTTTTCTGTTGTGGCAGCGGGCTGCGGAAATAAAGAAGCGGCAACAGGCGGAAATGGGAAAACAACGCTAACGCTTTTTTCTACGATGAGTAATAAAGGCGAGAGAAAAGCGCTTCAAAACGCGATTACAGAATTTGAAAAGCAAAATCCAGATATTAAAATTGATGCAAATTTTCCGGGTAACGGCTATGAAGATATGCTTCGTGTGAAAATGGGTGCAAATGATATGCCGGATTTATTTGATACGCACGGCTGGTCTCAGCTTCGCTACGGGGAGTATGTAGCAGATTTAAAAGATATGGATTGGGTTCAGCATTTGGATCCGGCGCTAAATCAAATTTTAAAAGATAAAAGCGGCAAAGTGTATGCGTATCCTTTAAATCAAGCAAAAGACGGAATTAGCTATAATGCGACGCTGTTAGAAAAATACGGAATAAAGCCTCCTAACACAATGGATGAATTTATAACAGCGTTAGAAACAGTAAAAAAGAAAAGCAAAGGAGAAGTAGCGCCTCTATGGATCCCAGGAGGGGAAAATGGCAATATTGCTCAAGTGTTTGATCAGCTGGCTACACCTCAGCTTATTACAGCAAAAAATAAGAACTATGCTAAGCAGTTGGAAAAAGGGACATTCAATTGGTCAAACTATACGCCTCTAGCAGAAACAATGGCAGAAATGAAGAAAAAAGGGCTGCTGAATGAAGATGTATTAACCGCAAAAGTATCTCAAGCAACGGAATTAATGGCTCAAAATAAAATTGCTTTCACATTTGTGGGCGGATCTCTTGGACCGGATGCAACAGAATTAAATCCTGAAGTAAAAGTAGGAACTGTACCGGTGCCTGCTATTCATAAAGGGGGCACGCAAAGCTGGATTGGCGGAGAGCGCTTTACCCTTGCTGCGTGGAAGGATTCTAAGCACCTTAAAGAAGCTAAGAAATTTATTGAATTTGTGTCACAGCCGGAAGTTGCCAAAAAGATTGCCGAAGGAACGTCTTCAGCATCGGCTCTGACAAACAATAAAACCCAAAACTACTACTCTGAATACTACGATAAGTATAGCGATATTAAAGTTGAGCCATACTTCGACCGAAAGTATTTACCGAGCGGTATGTGGGCAGTGATGTCTTCTACAGGTCAAGAATTGCTAGCGGGAAGTTTAACGCCAAAGCAATTATCAAAAGAGATGGAAAAAGAGTACAAGCGTCTCAGTAAACAATAAAATAGTGTGCAAAAGTTCCTTGTTCGCTAAGAAGCAGGGAGATAGTCTTCTGCTTCTTTTCAACACAAGCTGAAATAGGAGTGAACACGATGAATGAAATAGTCAGGAAAGAGTCGGTTTCCGTAGTAAGAGATACGGAAAAACGAAAGAAAAAATTAAAAACAGAGTCTTCTTTATGGTGGATGTACCTTCCCGGCTTAGTAATTATCACCGTTTTTATTATCTATCCTTTTATTAACGGAATTAGACTTTCCTTTACTAATTGGAATGGATTTTCACAAACATACGATTGGATTGGGCTCCAGCAGTATAAACGTTTGCTTGCAGACCCAACGACTTGGCTTGTGATAAAAAATACGCTGCTCTACGGAATAGGCAGTACAATTTTCCAAAACATTATTGGCTTGTTGTATGCTTTGCTTCTCAATCAAAGCATTAAAATGAAAGCTGTAACAAGAACAATTGTCTACCTTCCAGTTATTATCAGCCCAATTATTATGGGGTATATCTGGTACTTCTTTTTTGCCTACCAAGGAGGCGCTTTAAATGACCTTCTTGTATTTTTAGGCTTTGAGAAGATTAATGCTTTGGGGACTCCGGAGCTTAACTCTTGGATTATTGTGTTCGTCAATACGTATCAATTCGTTGGAATTGCGATGATTATTTATTTAGCGGGGCTGCAAAGTATTTCAAAAGATTATTACGAAGCGGCGCAGCTTGACGGAGCATCGGCTCTTCAGCAGTTTAAAAACATTACGCTTCCACTGCTCATGCCTTCGATTACAATTAACGTCGTTTTAAATATTATCGGAGGTTTAAAACTGTTTGACGTCATTGTTGCGCTGACAGGAGGAGGGCCTGGAGATGCATCGCAGTCAATGTCTACTTTTATGTATGATTTATATTTTAGAAGACAAGACGCCGGCTATGCTGCAACTCAAGGTGTGTGCATGGCGCTCATTATTTTAGTCATTAGCTTATCAGCACTTGTGTACTTTAAGCGAAAGGAGACAGAAGCGTGATGGACTATACAAATAAACGGAAAAAACGATTTTTTACCTTTCTAGCGCTTTGTATAACGCTCGTTCATATTGTCCCTTTTTATATTCTAGTTACGACTTCTTTAAAGGCAACCGGGGATTTTAGTTCAAAATGGGTATTTCCAAAAAGCATACACCTTGAAAATTTTACAGCGGCTTGGGAGCAAGCGAACTTAGGAAATTCTTTTGTTAATACATTTATCATTACGTTCGTTTCGGCGATTCTGCTTATTTTTTTAGGATCAATGGCTGCGTATCCTTTAGCGCGACGCCAAACGAAACTAAATAAGTACGTCTATTTTATCTTTATCGCCGTGATGGTAATACCGCCTTTAACAGCACTAGTTCCGCTGTACAAAATGGTTGTGAATATGGGGATGATGAACACGTATCAAATTGCTATTTTAAATAATGTCGCAGCATTTTTGCCGCTAACGATCTTTTTATATGCGAGCTTCATTCGCTCCACTATTTCTAAAGAGCTCGAGGAAGCAGCAAGAATCGACGGGGCCGGCACGTTAACGATTTTCTTTAAAATCGTATTTCCGCTGCTAAAGCCTGTCACTGCGTCTATTTTAATTATTGCAAGCGTCTATATTTGGAACGACTATCAGTTTGCAATTTTCTTCCTTCAAGATAAGGAAATGCATACATTAACCGTTACGTTAGCGAGCTTTTTTGCCGAAAATCAAAATAATCTTAGCTTAGTAGGAGCAGCTGCAATCATTGCGATGCTTCCAATGACCATTTTATTTTTAGTGCTACAAAAATACTTTATTGCAGGGCTTTCATCAGGATCTGTAAAAGGATAAAACCAATACGAGGAAGGAAGATGACGATGTCTAAAATCACATTTATCGGAGCGGGAAGTACAGTTTTTGCAAAAAATATTTTAGGAGACTGCATGTTTGTGCCTGCTTTAGCTGGCTTTGAGTTTGCACTTTACGATATAGATGCTGAGCGTTTAAGAGATTCGGAAAATATGCTAAACAATCTAAAAAAAAACTACAAAGTGAATATTACGGTTAAAGCCTATTTGAACCGCAGAGAAGCTTTAACAGGAGCAAAGTATGTGATTAACGCGATTCAAGTAGGCGGATACAAACCAAGCACCGTCATTGATTTTGAAATTCCTAAAAAATACGGCTTGCGTCAGACGATTGGAGATACAGTAGGAATTGGAGGAATCTTCAGATCACTGCGCACGATTCCAGTGCTGTTTGATTTTGCAAAAGATATTGAAGAAGTATGTCCGGATGCGCTGTTTTTAAATTACACCAATCCAATGGCAACACTAACGGGTGCAATGCTGCGCTATACAAATGTAAAGACGGTAGGCCTTTGTCACAGTGTTCAAGTATGTACAAAAGATTTATTTGATTCTCTCGGAATGGATCATGAAGGAATACAAGAGAAAATCGCAGGCATTAACCATATGGCATGGCTGCTAGAAGTAAAAAGAGATGGACAAGACTTATACCCAGAAATCAAGCGTCTGGCAAAAGAAAAACAAAGAACAAAGCATCATGATATGGTGCGTTTTGAGCTAATGGATAAGTTCGGTTATTATATTACCGAATCGTCTGAGCATAACGCAGAATATCATCCATACTTTATTAAACATAAATATCCAAATCTTGTTGATCAGTTTAACATCCCTCTTGATGAATATCCGCGCCGATGCGAAGAGCAAATCAGCAATTGGGAATCCATGAGAGAAGAAATGGTTAACAACAGTCAGTTAACTCATACACGTTCACATGAGTACGGCTCTAGAATCATTGAAGCAATGGAGACAAACGTGCCGTTTAAATTTGCGGGTAACGTATTAAATACCGGAGGCTTAATTAGTAACCTGCCGACAAAAGCGTGCGTAGAAGTTCCATGTGTTGTAGACCGAAGCGGTATTATGCCGACTTATGTAGGAGACTTACCAGAGCAGCTTGCGGCGTTAAATCGCACGAATATTAATACGCAATTATTAACTATTGAAGCAGCTGTCACTAGAAAAAGAGAGCACATCTATCAAGCAGCGATGCTAGATCCTCATACAAATGCGGAATTATCCATGGATGACATCATTCGTATGTGCGATGATTTAATTGAAGCCCACGGTGAGTGGCTGCCTGATTTTACAGGGAAAGTGAATCAATACGTGTAAGAAAAGAATCCTCGGCTGAGATCAGCTGAGGATTTTTTGTACTTAGGAAAAGAAGGGAATATCATCCAAATGGATATTGACATTTAAAAATGTTCATCATACACTGTAAGAAGCAAGTCATTTTATACTAAGAAAGGAAAGGTACCGTAGACAATGGATAAGTAATCCTATTTTTTTAGACATTCTTTTAAAACTTTATTTTAAATGAACATTTGTCTAGATAGGATTAGTCTGTACATTTTTAGGTGCCATTTCTATATGTCTTATATGAAGTGATTTCTCCCTTTTTTTACTCTATAAAAGGGTGCATATTTGCGTATGCCTAATTATGACCTCTAATCCTCTCTAGAAATCCTAGGGAGGTTTTTTTATGTTATTGTTAGAAGCTATAAATATTGAAAAAAGCTATGGAGATCGCCTGCTGTTTCAAGCGGAGAAGCTTCAAGTACATCGCGGAGAGCGAATTGGAATTGTTGGGAAAAACGGAGAAGGCAAATCGACGTTGCTTCATATTTTAATGAAGAAAATGAGTCCAGATCAAGGGATTGTGCAAACATATGGCCGTTCCTCACTGATTCCGCAGCTTGATGTTCAACCTACATCTGCCGTTTCTTCTGAGATGAAAAGTCAGTGGAGTGTGCCAACTGAAGCGGACTTTCTTAGCGGAGGAGAAGAAACAAGAAAGAAAATTGCATCTGCTCTTTCATCCGGCGCGGAACTGCTTGCAGCCGACGAGCCAACGAGCCACTTAGATGTAAAAGGCGTAGAGAAATTTGAAGAAGAAATGAAGTCTTTTACAGGCAGTCTGCTGCTGATTTCACATGACCGAGAATTATTAAATCGCCTTTGTACGTCCATATGGGAAGTAGAAGACGGCAAAATTAACTGTTATGAAGGCAATTATCAAGAATATGTGACGCAAAAAAAACACGCGGTTGAAAGACAGCAGTTTGAATATGAACAGTATGTACAAGAAAAGCAGCGGCTTGAACTGGCGTCTGAAGAAAAAAGCCAAAAATCAAAGTCGCTTAAAAAAGCGCCGAGCCGCATGGGCAATTCTGAAGCGAGACTTCATAAGCGAGCGGTCGGAAAACAAAAAGCGAAGCTAGATAGAAGCGCAAAAGCGATTGAAACAAGAATTGAAAAGCTGGAGAAAAAAGAAAAGCCAAAAGAAATGGAAGAAATTCATTTTGACCTATCGCAGTTTCACCAAGTGCACAGCAAGCAGGTACTGAGCTTTGACAAAGTATCAGCATCAGCTGGTAATCATATCTTGTTTCAAAACCTAAAAGGCGGTGTGAAGCCAGGAGCGAAAGTAGCGATTGTCGGCAAAAACGGCGCCGGAAAATCTACGCTGCTGAATATGATTGAGCAGCGAACAGAAGGAATTACGGTTGCGAAGCCTGTAAAACTCGGCTTTTTCCATCAGCGCCTTGAAAATCTAGATCCCGCTAAAACCATTTTAGAAAACATTAAAGAAGACAGCCCGTACACTGAACAGTTTATTCGTACGGTGCTATCGCGCTTACTTTTTAAACGTGAAGACGTGTATAAAAAAGTAGAGATGCTAAGCGGAGGAGAACGAGTCAAAACGGCATTAGCAAAAGTCTTTTTAGGAAACTATAACGTTCTTCTTTTAGATGAACCGACCAACTATCTTGATCTTCATACAAAAGAAGCGCTTCAAGAAGTGTTAAAAGCTTATCCAGGGACGATTTTATTTGTGACGCACGACCGCTATTTTGTTAAAAAGCTTGCGACGCATGTTTTGACGTTAAAACAGTCCAAAGCGGATCTCGCGGCGATTGAAGACACGGGTAAAAGCAAAAAAGCGTCACAGCAGCAAAATGAAGCGGAGAAACTTGCGCTTCAACTAGAATTAACAAAAGTGATTAGCGAGCTTTCTATCACCCCAGAAGGAAAAGACAAGCAGCGTCTTGAAAAAAGATACGAAGAGCTTTTAGAAGAAAGAAAACGATTAAATAGAAAGGAAGGGTAATATCACTTCACCTAACAATGAATACAATGATGTTACTGAACATCAAAAGCGTATTGAAGGAAAACTAACGGATATGAATGTAAAAGGAACGCCCAAAAGAATAAAATTGATTGGCTATGGAATCATCATTTTCTTTGTGATTCTTATCCTAACGATGATCATCAGCGTATTTATCAATTAAAATAAAAAACAGCCGCTTCAATGTTGAAGCGGCTGTTTTTTATTTGCCTACTTTTGTAACAATGGCATCACCGTTTTTTCCAACTCGTACAGTAGCAAAACGAGCTTCGCTTTCTACTTTGCTGCCGGTTCCTTCTGGAATAAAGTAATGCTCAATTCCGTACTGAATTCCCCAGTCGTGATAGCTGCCCGTAATGACAACGTCTTTTTCTTTAGAAGTATACGGCTTATTCCAGTCATCATCCGCTTGGTAGATTTTTGCGTATTCATACACGCCTTGTTTGTCAGGGCGAAGAATGAGCTTCACTTTTTCACCGTCTTTCACATGAGGTAAGGTAACGTGCGCAATGTCGTAATTAAGCTCAACATAATCGCCTTGCAGCAGCGAGCGCGGATCGATTGGCTGTAAAGCGAGCTTAATTTCTTTTCCGTTTTGAAGAAGCACTTCGTTTTTAGTGAAAATGCCGCCCAGAATAATGAGCTGAACAAGAATGATGATCCATACAGCGGTTCGGCTGCGGTCAAGAAACGACGGTTGCGGCTGATCAGGCGTTGACAGGTCCCATTTCCTGCTTAGGAAAAGAAAGATCAGGCCTAAAATAACGAGCACAAGTGATTTATTAAATAAATCCCACACAAAGTCGTAATATTTCATCGCTAAAAAAACAAACCAGAAAATCATGCCAACAATAAAATCATACTTTGGCTCTTTTCGTACCGTCACAAATAAAAAGACGGTCGAAATTACAAAAAACACCGTACAGTAAATAATATTTAAAAAAGAAGGTTCGCTTAATTCAGTCAGCGACAGTAAAAAGATAAAAGCAAGAAGCAGCGCTGCTTTTTTAAACGCGTGGTGCACGTTTATCGCGTACACAGCGGCATTTAATAGAAACAAAGCGAGCAGCACATAATCTATTTTGATAGTGTCATAGTAAGCAGTCGGAACCTTTATTAACAGAAGCCCTTGCACTAGCACAAAAAGCAGCAGGCGAACGGGCGTATGCTTTGTGAATACTAAAAGCGCTACAAGTGCGATGACGTAGATAAAAAACAGAATGTCGTTCACAAAAAAAGAAGCGCCGCCGCTAATTAATACGCCCATCATTAAAAGCGTATATTTCACGGTTGGAATATCTGCTTTAATCAAATAACATGCCACAATCAGCAAAACGCCAATCACAAGCATTCCGTTTGTTGGGTACGTTCCTGTAATAAGTGTGACAAGTCCTCCTAAAGAGCTGCTGCCGATGACCGATGCAATGGCCGTAATCCCAATCACCGCTATTCGTTTGATTACGCGGAGCGAGGTTTTTTGTGCTGACGTGTTAGCAGTGAGCCATTTGACAAACCATACGCTTGCACCAATAAATAAAATCACAAATCCTAAAGCTAAGAACAGTGACCATTCAGCGTAGTGTTTAAAAATAAAAGAGAAAAACTGTTCAATAACAAATAAAGCAAATGCCACGATGGAAATCCCTAAAAACGACCTTTGCGGCTTCACTTTTGAAAAATAAAAAAAGGAGCTTAGTAAAAACAGCAAATAAAAAATAATAAGACCAATCCGTAAGCTAGAGCTGCCTGTGAAATCCGGCAGGGAAACAGTTAAAAAAATGTAGTGAAACAAACAAAACGCCGCATACATGATCACAGGAGACGAGAGGTGTTTCTTTTTTATGATCCAAAAAATGAGTAAGTTCACAAACGCCATTCCTGCGTAAAGTAAAAGCGTCTCGTATTCACCTCGCTGTGAAACTGCGCCTGTTGGTGAAATGAAAAAAGCCATGGTGAATTGAAATAAAACAAACGATAACACATAAAACGGCTGATACTTTGTAAAAAAGCTAAACAAAATAACCGGCACAAGCCAAATTAAAAACAGCCAGTACGATTCAGCGTGCGTGTTGTAAATTTGAGAAAGAAGCGCGATGCTTAATCCAAATGAAAGAGCGCCGGCCAAAAGCGTCCAGTGACTTAAAAACGCCTGCTGAGGAAGCAGCTTTCGCACCGCAAACGCACTTCCGTAAAACAGCAGCATCAGCCCCACGCTCAGCGCAATTTTAATGTAGCGGTCAAAGCCTTGCCAGTTCGATGCAAAGAAATATAAAATGCCGGACAAAACAAGAGCCAATCCCAGTAAATAACCGAGTCTTACGAGCTTTTCTCTCATACTCAACCTCCTCTTTATATTATGTATATACTAGCGCATGTTTAAATATTTGGAAATAGAAAGAATGAATGCGTTTTAACAAAAAAATTGTGTAAAAAGGCCTTTTAGTGGCGTGGAAATAATAAGCAAAGTAGTCCGAAAATCTTGATAAATTGTCAATGGTAAGATAGTTTTGGTTATTTTATCCTGAAGAGTGGGTATTGAACTAAAAACCTACATTATTCCCAAAAAATATAAGAAAACATGCCGATGTGCTCTCTTTCTTTATTTGATAAGCTATAAAAGGGAATTACTGTTAGAGAAACCAAGAGATAGATATGAAGGAAGTGTCATCATATGAATGAGATGTTTGTTGCTCATCTGTATACCCAAGTGAAGCAGGCACATGAAGATATCCAGCAGCTTACCGCTAGTAAAAACACGTTAACGGAAGTCAAAGGAGAGCTTGAACGTGCAAAGGAAAAGGTAAAAGAACCAGAGCTCACTTCCGCCACTTGGTCAGGCAGCCTTGCTGTTGGGTTTGAAGACATCCGTACGGCTATGTTAGACAAATACGATGATTTGCTGACCCGTCAGCTGACGGATGCCCTTGCGACAATTGATGCAAAAATTACGGTGCTTCAATCGGATATACAAGGGATGGAACGCGCCATTAAAATGCAAGAAGACGAAGCAAAAGATAAGGTGTGATGCAATATGGCAGACGAAATTAAAGTAATAGATGGTGAAATTAATAGAACGCTTAGTGACCTAAGCGCTGCTGCGCAGCAGTTTCAGCCGCTTTTTCCGTTTCACGTCGGAAGCGGACAAGAACTAGAGGTGCTCGATGAATTAAACCAGCTGAACCAGCAGCTTCAAGCGTTAATTGTGGACTACAAGCAAACGCTCCTCGATGATTTAAACGCCACCAAAAAATCCGTGCAGTCCATAAAAGAAGCAGATGAAAAAGCTGCAAATGCCGCTAAATAATGTTCGTATTTTATATAAAGCTATCAAAAACAACCTTTCAACCAGCATAGATTTGGCATTCAAATAAAAAGGTTTTATTTAGCGGATGATGCAAGCCTTGTAAAGAGGAGCATCCGCTTAGGTTTAGAAAAATGACGGGCGATTGTTCGTTAAACGTTTGTTGTTTTTCTACATCGATACAGCTAGGAGGTTACAGGTTATTGAAAACACTTGATGTCGATGCTTTTCACGAAAATATTCAAGCTATCTTAGACTCTATTAAAAGTCAAAAAGAACAAACTCAGGGCCTGATTTCACAGGTTCAGGCATTTTCAAGCTTAGATGATGCGTTTAAAGGAAAAGGAGGAGAGGCGATTCGGTCTTTTTACGAAACGGGACATGCTTCTTTTTTAACGCTGTATCATTCATTACTCACTTCCTATGAAGCTCGACTAACTCAAATCACACATGCGCTGCGCTCATTCGAATCGAGCGAAGACGGCTACATCACGCAGCCCTTTCTACAAGACACTATTCCCGCGCATTTAAATCAAACAAGAAATACAACCGTTTCGCTTGTCGATCAAGCGAATGCAGCGATTCAAAAAGTCAGTCACCTTGCTTCTGTTTCAGCGCTTAACGACCAAGGTTTTCTAACAGAAGTAGAACAAGCAAAAAACAAAGCGGACAAAACGATGAACGATTTAGTCCGTTTTGACGAACAGCAAACGCAAAGCCTTTCAGCCATTCAAGATCAGCTGACATCTTTAAACTCGCTGCTTTCTAAAGTGAAAGCTGGGTTTCAAAATGGTTCCATTCAGCCGGGCAATGTAAGTGAGCTGAGCGCGTTGGCGAAAAAAGCGATGACCGATTCAGGAGGCGTCTCGGTTTTTGAAGAAGGTATTCCAACAACCTTGACAAGAAAAGAAAAACAAGAGAAAGTGATAAAGGAAGTAGGCCTTAAAAAACTGATTCAACTTCAGGCAATGACGCCTGCTGAGCAGTTAAAAGAAATTCACAAGCTTGAAAAAAACTCGCCTTACATAAGAGAAGTGCTAACGCAAATTCAGCAGGATACAGCACCTGCTAACATGAAAAAACTAGCGGAACTGTCACCTGCAGAGCAAGCAGTGGAACTTGAAAAAAGCCCATACCTGCAGGCACTCAACGATTCTTCAACTGTGGGCATGCTAGCGTCTCAACAGATTCTTCAAAACGCTACGGGCGTTGAGGGAATGCTTATGCAGTCGGTGATGAGTCAGGGGCAGATTAGAGATGTGACACCTGAAAAAACTGCTGAATCCTTTGACTTTACAGAAATCTGCGAGAACCCTGCGGCTAAAAAAGAAGAAACTGGTATAAAAGCTGTAGTCAAGGACGTAGGAGAAGGTGCTATAACTTTAGCAAAAGGTACAGTTACGGGTACTAAAGGCGTAGCACAAGACGTTTGGGCCGGTATGGGAGAGAGAGCAGATAAACGGTACAACTCCTTGTATGACTTTGGAAACTATATAACGATGGGCGGATTTGATGGCGCTGTTTCCTTCAAAGAAGGCTTAATTGAGCGAGGAGAAAAATCGTTTGATTCACCGTATGACTTTGTCAATCACGCAACGATGGGACTCTTAGATGTAGGACAGCAAGCACTTAATCCGGAAAAACCTCTTTCAAAAGAGCACTGGGAAAACAGCATGTTTCTGTTTGCGAGCGTAATTGGAGGAGCGAAACCCGCAGGAGCCGTAAAATCCGTTCCAAAAGTAACAAACGTTCCGCGTGTACCTGCCCATAAAGCGACCAAAACACTAAGCGATATGCGAAATGTCGTCAGCCCAAAAGCAGCAAGCAATTGGTCGAAGAAGGTATATGAACCTGTTCAGAAGAAGCTTCAACCTTTATTAGATGCTGAGATACCGACTTTACGTCCTCAACCTCAACTGTTAGGGATAGGAGAGGCGTTACCTGGAAAGACCTTTGGTGAAGCGTTACATGGGTTAACGACGTATAATATTGGACGTGTTTCAAAAGGCCAGTCGAATGCGTTGGAGAAAGTGAAAGAGCCTGGTGGTAAGGGTAGGGGTAATCCTGAAAAATCAGATGGGAATTTTAAAGAATATAGAAATGCTAGTCTAAATGAAATAAAAAAACAGTTAGGTATACCAAGGACACAACACCCTATAAGTCAAAAGATGGTTCCTTTAACTGATGGAGCAGGAAATAGAATATTAAATGAGATGAAACAGCCTGTAATGACAAGAGAATTGACATACGAAATAAATGGTCAAACAGTAATAATACAGGATCATTCAGCAGGTCATAAGTTTGGAGAAGGGGGGATTGGTGATCAGCCACCTCATTACAATGTAAGGCCTCCAGAGAATACAAGAACTGGTAAAGTAGAAGGAATGGAGGATCATTATTATTTTAATAAAAGAAATAAAAAATAGGTTATATATTTCATGTAGATATGTATTGTATTTATATCAGAGATATAGTCTTGATTAATTATAAAGCGTGTAAGAGATAGACAACGTATTAATAGAAATAGAGGAGTGTATATATGATTAACTCGAATAGGATAATGAACCCTCAAGCAGTTACAGGCATTTTTGGTAGGATGCCAATGTTTAACAATTCTGAATTATTGAGTGTTCAAATAAAAAGAGATGGTCCGACATTATTTATTCAATTATCTACTAAAGAGATTGTAAAAAATAAGCCTAAACGGTGGGGCGAATGGGACATAGTATATATTGAAATGTCATTTTTGGGTGTGAAAGAATTGGAAATCAATTCATTTGGAACTATTAATGAAATTGAGGAATTCGAAATTGAAGATATTGGGGAAGGGGGATCTATAAAAATTCAATGTACTAATAGAATGTCTATTACGTGTTTATTTGACTGGGCAAGGATTGAACAAATAAATCCTGGTTTAATAGGTACACCATAAGAATTTATTAAAAAAGGCATAAGTATAAGAACAAAAAAACTTTGTATTTGCATTAAGAGTGCACGATAGATAGAATATATTTATTTAGATGAATATGGACAATGCCAAGGTTGTTTCTGGTGCCACAGAGGATTATTTGAATGGAAATTATTTCACCAGGAGAAAAAACAAAGCGGTATTGCAATGTTTGATATACTAAAAGAAGGCGATTTTAAGTTTGAATTTAGCGGTTTTGGTAAAAATCGTGGTATTTGGACGTTTACACGAGAGAATATTCAACCAAGCTCAATAAGAACCAAAACAAGTCACGTGCTAAGCGTGGCTTATTTTGGTGGAAGCTAATAATAACCACGACGCATGAACGATTTAACTAAACAACTTTGAAATAAGAGAAGCATGTAAGGTGCTACTCTTTATCAATAACTATGTCCTATGTAAAAGTCAACATACATGTTAGGTTTTATAACATAAATTTCTGAATAATCATTTACTTATTCACTTATTTCATGGTATGTTATATGACATAGATATTGTAACTTGCAATATCTGTTGAGAATTAGCTGTTGTAATATATACTTATTTTTCTAGATATGCACCTCTGGACAAGTTGGTGTTCTATACATATATATACGTCTACGTATAACTAGTCAAAAAGAATGAAGGCTTTTCTATTTATAGTGCTGATTGTTCTTTGGGCTGAGTATAGTTATAGTAGGTGAAATTTTCAAGACAGTTATTTTGGTTTTTAAGCTGAATTTTTGGAATAGTTTGTTATTTTATCAATCGATGCTTTGCCACTTAGAAGTAGGTATAAAAGTTTACTAATAAAAGAAAATGCAGACGGAATTTAATAAGTTTTTTGGAATTTGTGGGCGATTTTCTCACTTTTTTATCATTTTTGAATAGTTTATAATCATCAGACAATTATACTGTGATATAGTTATAAGTGAGACAGAAAAAGGTGTGTTCTTAGGTCGCACCTGAATTTTTTTACTACGTAAGCAGGAGCGCCTACATCTTTTTACAAATATAGGGGATGAGGAAGGTTATAATGAGCAACGTACAGAAAAAAACAGACGTTATCTTAATTGGTGCCGGAGTCATGAGCGCAACTTTGGGATCATTACTCAAAGAGTTAGCACCTGAATGGGACATTAAAGTATTTGAAAAACTCGCAGACGCAGGGGAAGAAAGCTCGAACGAATGGAATAATGCAGGGACGGGCCATTCTGCGCTGTGCGAACTAAACTATACATCAGAAAAAGCTGATGGATCTATAGATATAACGAAAGCGATCCGAATTAACGAGCAGTTTCAGCTGTCAAGACAGTTTTGGTCTTATCTGGTAAGCAGCAAGTTGATTCGCAATCCGCAAGATTTTATCATGCCAATTCCGCATATGAGTTTGGTACAAGGGGAAAAAAATGTATCGTTTCTGAAAAAGCGTTTTGAAGCGCTGTCAAACAATCCGTTGTTTCAAGGAATGGAGTATTCCGACAGTGCTGACAAACTAAAAGAATGGATTCCGTTAATCATGAAGGGGCGCACGTCAAATGAACCGATTGCCGCAACTAAAATTGATTCGGGAACAGACGTAAACTTCGGTGCTTTAACACGCATGTTGTTTGACCACCTGAAGAATAAAGGGGTTCACGTTCATTACAAACGAAGTGTAAAAGATATTAAACGTAAAAGTGACGGTATGTGGGAAGTAAAAGTCGCAGATGTAGACAGCGGCAAAGTTGAGTACCACACGGCAAAGTTCATCTTTATCGGAGGTGGAGGCGGAAGCTTGCCTTTACTTCAAAAAACAGGTATTCCTGAATCCAAGCATATTGGAGGATTCCCGGTAAGCGGATTATTTATGGTATGCAATAACCCTGAAGTCATTGCGCAGCACCACGGGAAAGTATACGGAAAAGCCAAAGTCGGAGCTCCGCCAATGTCAGTTCCGCACCTTGATACACGCTATATTGACAACAAAAAGACGCTGTTGTTTGGTCCATTTGCCGGCTTTTCACCAAAATTCTTAAAAACAGGTTCGAACCTGGATTTAATCAGTTCTGTAAAGCCGAATAATATTTTAACCATGCTAGCAGCAGGCGTCAAAGAAATGGCGTTAACAAAATATTTAATTCAGCAAGTGCTGTTATCAAATGAAAAACGTGTCGAAGAACTGCGTGAGTTTATCCCGAACGCGAAAAGCGAAGACTGGGATATCGTTGTAGCAGGCCAGCGTGTGCAGGTAATCAAAGACACGGAAGCCGGAGGAAAAGGAACGCTTCAGTTTGGTACAGAAGTTGTAAGTGCCGCTGATGGTTCGGTTGCTGCACTTCTTGGCGCTTCGCCTGGTGCATCGACGGCGGTTCACGTTATGCTTGAAGTATTGGAAAAATGCTTCCCAGAAAACATGAACAAGTGGGAGCCAAAGATAAAAGAAATGATTCCTTCCTATGGCATGTCGTTAGTTGATCATCCAGACTTCTTTAACGAAATTCATGCGTCTACTTCACAGACGCTTGGTTTAATTAAAAAAGAGTCCGTTTATAGCTAAAGATTTTACGCCGCAACAAACAGCACATGCGTATGTGAAGAAATCTACAGGCGTGCACAAACACCACCTTTTCTTGAGGTGGTGTTTTAATGGTCTTTATATGTAGAGTTTGATTTAAGAGCGGTATTGATTGCTTCCAGGCTGAACTTTTAAATGCTTCCACGCCGCAATTGCATCATCGCGGCTTTTTCCATTGTTTTTCGGATCCTTAAAAAAATCGCGAATAAAGCGGTTGTATTCAAACTCAGGCGCAATTTCTTTTTGATAAGAAGGCTGCTTTTTTCGTTTTTCTTCTTCATGCCACGCTTTTACCACATCTCGATAGGTTTTCCCTACATTTTCTTTAAAGTAGTTTTGAATATATGTGGAAAAATGAAACGTAGGATGAATGGCTTTCTTAAAAAAAGCCCGTACTTCTTGACTGCAGCGGTGATTTTCCCCAATGACGGTATCTAATGTTAGCGGCGCTTGTGTTTTAGAGGACGAGCGTCTTTTAGAAGGTGCTCCTGAGTGTTGAGTGTTACCGGTTGTTAAAAACACTTCAATTCTTTTTGAAAGTTCCATTTTAGATCCAGACGGGCTCATGTTGTTTTTACGGCAAAATTGCTGCAGCTCGGTTTTGAGCCAGTAAAAATCCGTGAAGTCATTGATAGATAAATTTTTTGAAAGTTCGGGTCTCATTGTTTTAACCTCCATATATTTACAAATTGATTATAGAACGTTTGTTCTTGTTGGTCAATTGTTTTTAGAGAAGTACGAAGCAATGTCTTTTATGTTTCTTCCTACATAGTGAGAAGAAATAGGCTGTTTATTCATCTCTCTTGCCCAAATAGAAAGCTGGCCGATGTGATGGATTTCATGAATGATGATGTGATGCAAAATGTCAGCTTCCGTGTAAGAAGTAGAATCCCAAGGGACTGTTGCGTACCTTTTGTTGGAAAAATTCAAATGACTTAGAAAGTCGGCAATTTCGGGTCTATGTGCAGAAGAGAGTGCTTGAAGCTTTTCGAGCGTATCGTGTTCTTCAAAAGAAAGAACGATATCTGGTTTACCTTGGATGGCGCGTATCCAGCTGTCTTCCACATCAATAATATGAAACAGAGTTTGTAAAATGCTGCCCGTTCCTCCAGTCCGCTTCTTCAACAGTTCTTCTCTAGAAAGTTGATAACACCAGCTAAACCATTCATCTCTCACTTGCCAATTATATTCAAAAAAATGAATCATCTACCACACCTCACATGTTTTTTTACCTCTTACTAAATTAGATTAAGGCTTGTAAATTCCTTTGTAAAAAGAAGAAAAAACGTCTAGGCAAGAGATCTCTTGCAAATTCCAAAATCAAACAATTACAATAATAGAAAGGAGTTGATCACATGACGCTACATAAAAAAGTACTTTCTACAATTCTAGGAGGAGCTGTCGGAGACGCTTTAGGCGTTCCAGTTGAGTTTAAAAAACGCGATACATTTCGGATCACAACTATGACAGGCTACGGTACATACAACCAGCCTAAAGGAACGTGGTCAGATGATACATCTCTGACGATGTGCTTGATTGATAATCTACTAGAAAAACAAGATGAATATGATTTAATGCAAAAGTTTGCGAACTATTGGTCGGATGGCTACTGGACGCCGTACGGAGAAATGTTTGATATTGGCATCGCAACAAGCGAAGCGATTCGCCGCTATAAAAGCGGACTTCCTAAAGAAGAGTGGGGAGGAAGCGCTGAATACGACAATGGAAACGGAGCGCTTATGCGTATTGCCCCGCTTGCGTTTACACTATGTGATGAACCTAGCTTTACAAAAAGAAAAGAAGAAATAGAAAGAATTGCTCACGTCACGCACCGCCATGTGCGCTCTACGCTTGGCTGCATTATATACGTGGAGCTGCTTATTCGTCTTCTTGACGGCAACGAGCCTTTTGAAGCATATGAAAACGCGGTAAATCTCTGTCAAAAGCAGTTAACAGGTACGGAGTATGAAGCAGAGTTTTCTGCGTATGAACGAGTGTTAAACCTAAGCTTGCCGCACGCAGCGAGAAATGCAATCGGGTCAACTGGATACGTCGTCAGCTCGCTAGAAGCATCGCTTTGGTCTTTTCTGCAAAGTGATGACTACGAAGAAGCTGTACTTACTGCTGTGAATTTAGGAGAAGACACAGACACAATAGGCTTTATTACGGGTACTATGGCAGGAGTATATTATCAGCTGGAGGGCATTCCTGAAGAGTGGGTTTGTCAGCTTGCTAAAAAAGAAGAGTTAGAGAAGGCTTGTAAGAAGTTTGCGGATATATGTTAATGGATCATAAAAATTACTCAAAAGTTCGGAGGAGATAAAGTGAAGTTTTGTATGGATTTTGGCGATACCAATTTTATTGGAGTGGCAAACGCAAAAGAGTACCAATCATTTGTCGATGAGGATTGGGAGCTAGACCAGCTTCTGAACCACTTCGGCAGTGAAATGAAAAAGAGAAATATCCTAGTATGTCAAATGACAGAAGAAGGAATTGAACACTCCTGGAACGTAGAAGTGAAGATTGGAACAGAGTCGGATATAGGTACATACTTTAGAAAAGCAACAGGTTATATAAATGTAACCAATCATCAGCTTTATCTCGTAGATTATGACTGCCTTACGATGGCCGCCCAGTTTGAAGATCAGTCTGTGCCTGATCAAAACTGTTCTAAGTATAGAATTGATATTAAAAACGGTATGTACAAGGTCGAGCTTATTCAATTTTATAATGTTGATCAAGATGAGTATACAGGAAATGACCAAACGGATCTTTTATTGAACTTTATTAAGATGGAGCATGTTGAAGAAACAGCCAATGAGGTATTTTGGTGTACGTATTAAGTAGTAAACGTACCGTAGGCTACTAACTTAGAGGCGTAGTGTGCCGTTCTAAGGCATTCTATCTTATTTATATACTCACTGAAACCCTCTGGCTTTGTGTCAGAGGGTTTTTATGGTCAAAATTATTTATAGTATACTTTACATACAAACTTCACGTTAAAGAAAGGTGATCACAGTGCCAAATGCATGGGATGCAGAACAAATCGTATCAGCAGCGCTTTCCAAAACGCTAATCGAGACGCAGTTTCCAGAACTTGCGCCCGCTAAAGTTTCACTGCTTGGCTACGGCTTTGACAATACGGTTTATCAAGTAAACGACCGCTTTGTGTTTCGGTTTCCAAGAAGAGAACTCGCAGTGAGGCTATTAAAAACAGAAAATCAGCTTTTACCAAGTCTTGCTTCTCAATTGCCTCTATCGATTGCAGAGCCCATTTTTTTCGGTAAGCCGAATGCAGCATATCCTTGGCCGTTTACGGGCTATCACTACGTGCAAGGAACTCCGCCTGCAAGATTAACAGAAGAAGAGCGCATACAATCCGCTTCTGTACTAGCGAGGTTTCTTCGCACGTTACATCACTATCCTTACTCAAAAGCGCAAGAGCTCAGTGTTCCGTTTGATGAGTTAAATCGGCTTGATATGATGAAGCGAAAGCCTGCGCTAGAGAAGTATGTCAAGCAAATGAAAGAGCGTAATCTTTATTCAAAACAAGAGATTCTTGAAGACTATGTAAATGACATACAAGAAATTAAGTATCAAGAAAAACATGTACTAGTTCACGGAGATCTTCATATTAAGAACATGATTGTTGATCAAAACAATATGGTTTCAGGCATTATTGACTGGGGGGATGTTCATATTGGTCATCCGGCAGTTGACCTAGCGATTGCCTATAGCTTCTTACCATCTAAAGGAAGAGCTCGTTTTTTCAAAGAATACGGAGAAGTAGATGAAGAAACGCACAGGCTTGCAAAATGGAAAGCCGTATTTACAACCGTAGTGCTTGTGGCACATAGCTACGATCAAGGAGATAAACAAACGTTAGAAGCGGCTCTAGAAAGCTTGAAGCTGATTTTTCAAGAGTAATAAAACTGTAATAGAATTTCTGTTCAATTCCTGTATAGTTAAGAAAGGATAAAAATAAAAACAACAGGTGAAGCAAACGATGAATACAAGCCACTGGAATGAATCAGCAGCACATTTACTAGAAAGGTGGATACAGCTATATAAAGAAAAGGAATCTCTTATTGGAGAAAAGGAATCTTTAAACATGCTAAAAGAAGAAGTAGACGGGATGGATAAAGAAAAATTTCTCTCCATAGTAGAACGTCAATTGCAGAAACTGTATGACGAACTGGAAAAAGAACGGACAGAGTACAATATGAACAACAGTGAATATACAATGGTGACGTTTCTTTCAAGCGACTATCAGGAGTACGTAAACAAGCGTCAAAGCAATATGAGACAGATTGAACAGTTAACAAGCATACATAGAAGTGTTACAGAGCTTTTCGGAAAAGAACTTTTTTCTGAAGCGGATATGGTGGCGTTTAGAAATGACTTTTTTCAACTAACAGAAAAACATGCTAACGCGTCATCGTTAAAAGAAATGAAGGAAAACTGGAATACGTATTTGCCCGCGTTCGTTGACTTTCAAAAAAAGCATGAACATGTAAAACAAGCGACAGCCACAGTACTCGAAGAAGACAAGAGTTTAAAGCAAGAATGGCATCAGCTAAGCAAAAATAAAGTAGTGACCAAACAAAAAGCAACCGCCTTTCGCACAAAGCAGCATGAGCTAAATGAAAACATTCGAAAAGCCACGACTGCACAAAAACAGTTACTCGAACTGCACTGGCCGGATGTTCGCAGCCAGTTTGATGCGCTACAAGAAAAAATGAGTAAGAGTCTTTCTACCGTGCTGAAAGAAACGGAACGCAGTATGGAAGTCATTAGCCAAAACGATGCAAATGAACACGCCAAGTTAAAGCAATCACTTAACGACCTACATGCAGTCCACAAAGTTGACGTTCATCAAACGTGGTTAGCGGCTTTTATTAAAAAATCACGACCATTTTTTAACGAACTGAGTGAAGATATAAAGGCTACTCGATGTCAAGAGCTATGGAACCGAATTTACGGCATGTATAAAGGAATAGCAGTAAACGAGTTTATTGTTACCTACGAAGAATTATTAGCACTTCAGCCGCTTGCCAGTGCAAAAAGTACAGAAATACCAGGGTCATTAGCTCGGTTAAAGCTAGATATAAACCCTGTTACGCTGCCAGCCTACGCAGACTTTCCCGTGCTCAAAAAGCAGCAATCATCACGGCGCACTTTTCCTATTTTAATAGGAGGAGCTATCCTCCTTGTCTTGTTACTGACGATTGTATATATGAATCGTGACAATCAAACGGCAGAAACAAGCTCAGATATAAAAGTTACGGCCAGCACGAAACCGTTAAAAAATGAACAGCCTAAGCCAGATGCTGTCAGCAAAACGGAGCTTGAAAACTTTTTTATCTCCTATAAAGCTGCTTACTTTTCAAGTTTAAACAGCGGAGACTTTAGTGGGATGGCACCTTATATCGACTCGAATCAGCCAGTGTATAAACAGCTGAAAAGCTACATCACATCACTTGCCGGCAAAAACGTATCGTTTGCTAACGATCAGTTTCTTGTGACAAAAACAGAGTCACATGATGATGGAACCTACAGCATTTATACAAACGAAGTGTACACGTTCACCGACTCATATGACGCGAGCACGCAGTTTAAAAAAGAACGAATTTATCATGTGAAAGCTGCTGGCAAAGACAAACTTCAAATTACTAAAATTGATACATTAACAGATGAGCAGAAGCCGGTGGAAGAGTGAATGGTTTCTGAGAGATTATGAACAACCGCTAGTTCCTTTTTGGAGCTAGCGGTTGTTGTGGTTGGAGGCGACTTTTCCTTTTTTGGTAGAGTGGTAGCGACTATTTGTGAGTCTTTCATTCATTAAGCTCATGTCTCTCCTAGTATAAGTGTGGTAGTATCGAACATGTATAAAATATAGGTCGTAACATAAGTAAAAGGAGGTGCTATGATGAAAAAACGCACAAAAATAGTTAGTGCAGTCATTGCTGGAGCTACTATTTTAATAGGAGGTATATGGATGGGAAATGAAACCCGTTATCCAAACGTCCCCGCTTTTAATGATCACTTTACACGAGAATTTTTAGAAAAAGATAAAAAAGTAGATGATGGATTTTATGAGTTTAAATCGAAGACAGGGCAGTATACGATGTGGTTTCCAGAGGAGTATCAGTTAATTCATGAAAATAAAGAAGACTACTCTCTCAATGGAAATGCTTATGAGCGATGGGTGGCTTCTTCGGAAAACTCCTTTAATAATAAAAATGGAATTTCATACATAAACGTAGAACTGGCAGAGAAGGTAAAAGAAAATAAGGAGGTAAATGTAGAGAGTCTGTTCAAAAAGAACCTACATGTGAATCAACCAAAAAAGATAGAAACAGCGCATATCAGTATATATTACGATTCAGCATATACATATTTTAAAGGAACTGAAGAAAAAGTTGTAAAGAACAATATCAAGTATGTTCCAAATACATATGTAGCATATATAGCAGATGAAAATACGGATAAAGTAATCGAGCTTTATTACAAATACACTGGAGATCATTTAACAGAGAAACAAGGGGAAAAACAAGAAAAATTCATTTTTAAAATGCTGAAAAGCGTAAAGTTCTAATATCTAATAGGGGAAATAGGCAAGAATGAAAAAGGAATTCGTGTTCATAAAACAACAAATTCCCTATTTCAATACTCTTCTCAAAAAACATTAGCAATTCCAGTTTTTTTCAATGAAATGAAATGCAGGCCGTAAATTTGTTTTATTAGCAATTGAAATAAGAGCGGGCACCACCGAAGGATCTGTTTTAGAGAAATTAGGAATCCGTGGATTCAACCTGAAAAACTGATCGCCTAAAAGTTCAGAGCTAACCATTGATTCATAGTAGCTCGATCCACCAGAGATAATCTGAAGAAACGGCAGCAACGGTTCATTTGGAGATCGGTCTAAAAGCACCCCCCAATTCGGCGGAAGGTCCTCTATATCTTCGGGGCGTATGTTATCGGCACTCACCATTCCCCATCCCTTTGTATCTCTTCTTAATTGAGTTGGCTGTTCACCTGTTCCAATAGATAATACGGCAATTTGATCTAACGGCTGCTTTGCTTTTCCGACTGCAAACGCGATACTAGCTGTACTGGTGTTAGTTGCTACTGTATACCCATCCACATAGTTTTGATAAGCTCTTTGCGTTGCAGGTGCAGCGCTGCTCCTAAGTATTACGTCACTTGCTTTTTCATTAAGATAGGGAGAACCAGGAAAATTATGAAATAACACAGGATTCCAACGATTCAGCTCCGGTGAAAATAAGTGAAAGGATGGCACAACAATTCGTTTCTTTAAGTCTCTAAGGCGAAGGTCTCGGGGGAAAAATGTTCGTATGGCTTTAATAAAACCAGAATAGGGTACTTGTTGGTTAAAAACAGGTCCGCCCGGTCGGGAAACGCTGAATGCCGGTAAGATTTGATCTTTAAAAAAATCAAACGTTTCTTCTGGTGATCTTCCGCTTGCTAACGCAAGAGCAGTAAATGAACCAATCGAATTTCCTGAAAAAACATTGGTTTCACTAATTAACTTAGGGTTTTGATAAGCCAATCTATTCAAAAGTTGTAAACTTAAAGCACCTAAAGTGCCGCCTCCATCAAAGGTCATAATCCGATATTTTGTCAAAGGTGATTTCTCCTTTCGAATCCCATCAGAGGTATCATTCTGTATATGTTTATTTGATGTGTTGCAGAGGTATGAGTATCTCTTTTACCCCTCCTTTAGAAGCCAGGTTATGCAGATGAACATTCTTAGAAATAAATAAAGACTCTAACGAACCAAACCATCGGCTAAATCTTAGCCGATGGTTTTATTTGAGTAGATGTTGTTAATAAGGAACATTTCCTTGCTTAATTACAAAAATAAGAACAAGAAAGAGTATGAAAATGGAGATGAAGCTGAAAATATTATACTCATAACATTTCGTTCCTTCTTTTAATCTTTTCGCTCCCTTTATAAGTGCAGGCCAAATCTAAAATAGCCCTTTTAAAGAAATTAAAGGAAATATAGTGCCCGTTTATACAACATTTTATTGTAAGATAGATTAGTTGCATATGAATCGAATATTAGTAGGTTCACACTAACTTACCTATTATTAGTGTAAGGAATCAAGAAAGAGTGAGGGAAAGGTCAAAATGTCTAAGACAAGGTATAAGAACCAAAAAGAATCCAATGAAGCAATTGCAAAAGCTTATATAGAGAACGATTATACAAATAGTCAAAATAAGCTGTTGCTAGTATCAAAAGCTAATTACAGGAAAAAAAGTTCAAATCTATGCTACTCGTCAGTAGACGATAAAGGTATGAATTTTTATGAATTTAACAACAACGCTGAACAGAATTTAATGTTAATTGAGCGGTATGAATGGGCTGATTTCTCTAGCGTTACAATTGACCATAGCATTGCAAAATCAGTATTTACATTTGTAGGTCATGGTGAAAATAGGGATATTACAATAGAGGTAAAAGGAAAGGAAGTAGAGCAAGTTATTCGTAACCACTCTTCTATGGAAGTTAACGTAGTAAAAAGACCTGTCTGGACTAAGGTATTAGGATATCGTTCACAGACAACTTGGAAAATGTTTATGGCTTCGACTGTTTATACATTAATTCTTTTATTTATTTTAAATGCTTTGTTACCAGCATCTACTCATAATTTTATTACGGGACTATCTTTATTCCTTTTCCTTCTAAGCATCATAGGTTTCCTTGTTGGATTAATAAAGCCAAAATGGGTATTGCCTAAATTTAAAGTCAAAACAAGAAAACGTGTATTATTTTCTTATCTATATTTAATTCTTAGTTGTTTATTTATTGTTGGAATCTTTAGTGATGAAGAATCAACATCTACTCCTGCTTCAACTCAAGTAAGTTCTTCGCAAAACAGCGTCACTGTTGCATCTAAAAAAGATGTTGCTGATAGCAGCAAGCAAAAAGTTGAAAAGAATGATAGTGATAAAGCAGTAAAAGAAGAGAAAAGACAAAAAGCTGAGGAGCAAGCGGCAAAAGAAGAAGCAAAACGAAAAGCTGAGGAGCAAGCGGCAAAAGAAGAAGCAGAGCGTAAAGCTCAACAACAAGCAGCTAGTCAACAGGCTACAACAAGCAGTTCTACTAGCAGCAGTGGAAATTATAAGCCATTTGAAAATGATCCGAGTGATGATCAACAGTCTAATATGTCTTGTTCGGGTCAAATCAAAGGTAACAAAAACTCGAAAATTTACCACGTACCTGGCGGAGCTTATTATGACAGAACTCAAGATAACATTGTTTGGTTTTGTTCAGAAGCGGATGCACAAGCAGCTGGATATAGAGAATCCCAACGATAAAAAATGTATGCAACCTTTAAAAGCTCTCCTATATGTTTCTTGGAGAGCTTTTTTCTTTATGAGAGGATTAATATAACGTATGTATTAAAGGCACAGGACGAGTAAGTTTTAAAAGCAGAAAAGATATGAAAAAAGAATACTTTGAACAAAATAATTTGGGTAAGAAAGCTTAAAGTAAAGTTTTGTAAACGCGTCTGTAAATAAAGTTCACTGGCCCATCTAATGCTGTCATATAATAGAATTAGCTATTATACTTATATTTATTAATACTTTTTCAAAAACGGTCTTAGCTCTAAGGTTTTAAATAGTTTTATAGATGGGAGTTAAAGCAAGCTTATGAACAGAGAAGAAGTACTACAAAAAATAAAGAACTTAAACATCTGGAAAAAAAGGGATCAACGAGCTCCGCACAAACCATTGTTGATACTGTATGCCCTAGGTCAGCTACAGGCCAAGCAACGAATGCACCTGCCGTATAGGGAGGTGAAAATCCCTTTAAAAGAGCTGCTTATGGAGTTTGGACCTTCTCGGAGTTCCTACCATCCAGAGCATCCTTTTGTTCGTTTGACAGGAGATGGAATATGGGAGCTAAGCGAAGCAGTGGATAAGCGTAGCTTTACAGATAAATATTTACATTGAAAGTAACGGAATCGCGTTATGTTCAATGCATCATAAATTATTTGATCGAGGAGTTTTTACTTTTTCAGATCATAATGAGCTGTTAGTGGCAACTCAAGCGCACGGGACGAATGGATTTGAAGAATGGCTTATGAAGTTTCACGGGCAAAAGCTTAGAGATCCTATTCATCCGGCGTATCAGCCGAGTGAAGATTTTCTTGGGTGGCATGTTAGAGAAGTATTTAGGGGACCTGCTAGATATCAAGCAGGTGATATAAATTAATTTTTGTGAATGATAGATTGCTGCGTCTATAATTAGGAAGTGATTTACATATTGTAATGTCAGTTAAAATACGTTCAAGAAGATATAGACGGAGGAAGAAAGATGCTACGAAAAAGCGGTGCGAAACGAATACAGACTTGGTTTTACGATGAAGATCCAAATGGGATTAAAGTATCTGAGGTGCCGAATACAACGATACAGGCTGTATTCATTCCCAGAAATAGTTTGAAAGATTTAAAGGGTGAAAGCGAAGTAGAAAAGCCCGGCATTTATTTTTTATTTGGAGAAGATAAAGAGGCATATATTGGAGAGGCAGAAGTGGGATATGAACGTTTAAGACAGCATGCTAGTCCATCAACAGGTAAAAGTTTTTGGGATGTGGCCGTGTTAATTGTCTCTAATGCTTCTCAAGATCAATTAGATAAAGTTGATGTAAAATACTTAGAACATATTTCTTATCTAGCAGCCATGCGCTCTGGTACATATGATATTAATCAAACCGTTCCCACAAAACCGTTTGTGCGTGAATTTAGACGAGACGACCTGACAGATATTTTTAATGTTATTAAAGTTTTACTTGGTGGGTTAGGCTTTTCCATTTTTGCGGATGCTTCAAATGGAATAGAATATGAAAGCGAAGCTGTACAGTCTGGTGACATACCAAAGATTGAAGCAGAGCAAGCGATAGAAGAGGTTGTTCAAGTTGAGACACATTTGTCAAAAGATATAAAATCAGTAATAGTAGAGGACGTTCTATATTGTAAGCGCCGAGATGCGTATGCGACCGGGAAATATGTTAGCGATGGATTTCTTGTCTATAAAGGAGCTTTGCTTGCGAGCGAACAACAGCTAGAAGGAGCTAAACTTAAAAGGCAGCAAGACCATATTAATACTTTTCTAGAAAACGGTGTACTAGAAATAAAAGATGGTAGATACATGCTGGTACAAGATCAAATTTTTTCTTCTATCTCAGCTGCGGCAGTGTTTGTGACACAGCGAAGAAGCAGCGGAACTTCTGAATGGAAAGATAAGAACGGAATAACAGCGCGTAATAAAATCGAACAAATGTTAAGTGCAGAAACAAAATAACCTAGATCTAAACCTTTGGATCTCAATAAGGATTTCAAAACATTGACATTCCCTTCCAAACCGCATACAATAGCTACTAATAAAAGCACACAAATTCGTTGAAGAGAATCAGTACGCTGCAAGTTTGTTCCACAGAGAGCTGGTGATAGCTGAAAGCCAGTGTTCAAGCCGCAGGGGAATATCCTCTCTGAGAAGTCAAACTGAACGATAAGTAAGTTTGAACGGTAGTCTACCGTTAAAAAGAACGCGTATGATTGTACGTTGCTGAGTGCTATTGATGAACGGATCAATAGAAGCCAGGGTGGTACCGCGGTTTAAAACCCGTCCCTAGTCATAGGGACGGGTTTCTTTGTGTGCTTTTAACTTTAAAAGGAGTGGTATCACATGAAAGAAGTGAATGTAAGGGAGTCTTCGCAAGAGCGCGAACAGCGTATCCAGCAGCAGTGGCAAAAAGGAAATGTGTTTCAGCAGTCGGTTCAAAACCGAGAAGGGCATCCTTCGTTTGTATTTTATGAAGGGCCCCCGACAGCCAACGGTCTTCCTCACGTAGGGCATGCGCTTGGCCGGACGATTAAAGACGTGGTGGCTCGTTATAAAACGATGACAGGGCATCAAGTGATCCGAAAAGCAGGCTGGGATACGCACGGACTGCCGGTAGAGCTCGGTGTCGAAAAGCAGCTCGGGATATCGGGGAAGCATGACATTGAAAAATACGGCGTAGAAGCTTTTATCAACAAGTGTAAGGAAAGTGTGTTTGTGTATGAAAAACAATGGCGCACGTTCACGGAGCAGCTTGGCTATTGGGTTGATATGGAAGACCCTTACATCACCTTAGAGAATTCATACATTGAAAGCGTATGGAACGTGCTTGGCACGATTCATGACAAAGGACTTCTTTATAAAGGCCACCGCGTATCACCTTACTGCCCGAGCTGTCAAACGTCGCTGAGTTCGCATGAAGTAGCGCAAGGGTATAAAGATGTAAAAGATTTAACGGTAACGGTGAAATTTAAAGTGAAAAACCGCGATAATGAGTATTTTTTAGGGTGGACGACAACGCCTTGGACGCTTCCGTCAAACGTGGCGCTTGCGGTGCATGAAGAGATGAACTACGTTCGCGCTGAGCAAGGCGACAGCGTGTATATAGTGGCAGAAGCACTTGCAGACAAAGTGTTAAAAGGAGAGTATACGGTTTTATCTCATCATAAAGGAAATGAGTTAAAAGGGATGTCATATGAGCCGCCGTTTGATTTTGTGAAAGTGGAAAAAGGGCATGAAGTCGTAACGGCTGATTACGTAACGGATCAAAGCGGAACGGGTGTTGTTCATTTAGCACCTGCATATGGTGAAGATGATTACAGAGTCGTAAAAGAAAACGGCTTTTCGTTTGTGAACGTAGTGGATGAAAAAGGACAGTACACGTCTGAAGTGCCGCCTTTTCAAGGACGTTTCGTGAAAGACTGCGACGTTGATATCGTTCGTTATTTAGCAAATGAAGGCGTGCTGTACCATAAAGAAAAGCATGAGCATAGCTATCCGTTTTGCTGGCGATGCGACTCGCCGCTTCTTTATTACGCAAATGAAAGCTGGTTTATCCAAACGACGGCGTTAAAGGAACAGTTTTTGAAAAACAATGAAAGCGTGACGTGGTACCCGGATCATATCAAGCACGGTCGCTTTGGCAACTTTTTAGAAAATATGGTGGACTGGAACATCAGCAGAAAGCGCTACTGGGGAACGCCGCTGAACGTATGGGAATGCGGGGAATGTGCGCATCAAGTAGCTCCGAAAAGTATCAAAGAGCTTCAAAATCATGCGTCTCATTCCGTTGATGACAGCATTGAACTTCATAAGCCTTATGTAGATGACGTGCAGCTGACGTGTCCGGTCTGCAGCGGAGAAATGAAGCGAACGCCAGAAGTGATTGACGTTTGGTTTGACAGCGGCTCGATGCCGTTTGCGCAGTATCACTATCCGTTTGAAAACAGCGAGCTGTTTCAAAAGCAGTTTCCAGCAGACATTATCGCAGAAGGAATTGATCAAACGCGCGGCTGGTTTTACAGCTTGATGGCAGTTTCAACGCTGTTTACTGGAAAAGCGCCTTATAAGCGCGTTTTGTCTCTTGGCCACGTGTTAGATGAAAACGGTCAAAAGATGTCTAAAAGTAAAGGAAATGCGCTAGACCCTGTTGATCTTATTCATACATTTGGTGCGGATGCGCTTAGATGGGCGCTTTTAGCAGACAGTGCACCTTGGAATCCGAAGAAATTTTCAGAGCGGGTCGTGCAAGAAGCGAAGTCAAAAGTGATTGATACACTTGTGAACGTGTACGGCTTTTACGTTCTGTACGCCAAGCTTGACGGCTATAACCCTGAGCAAACGTATGAATTGAAAAAAACAAAATTGGATGAATGGATTCTTTCGCGTTTGCATAGTACGGTTAAGCGAGCAACAGCACATCTTGAAGATTACGGATTTACAAATGCCGCTCGTGAAATCGCAGCATTCATTGAAGAGCTAAGCAACTGGTATGTACGACGTTCTCGCGATCGCTTTTGGTCAGAAGGGATGGACGGCGAAAAAGCAGCGGCTTACGATACGCTTCATGAAGTGTTAGTCACGCTTAGTCAGCTGTTAGCACCGTTTACTCCTTTCGTTGCGGATGACGTTCATGAAAATCTGACAGGGAAAAGCGTTCATTTAGCAGACTATCCTGTGTATGATCAAACCAAAGTGAATGAAAAGCTGGAAAAAGAAATGGCAGCGGTGCTTCAAGTGGTGGAACTAGGCCGAAGCATCCGAAATACGCATTCGTTAAAAGTAAAGCAGCCTCTGCAAAGTCTTTCGCTTGTGGTAACGGAAGAAGATGTAGAGTGGAAAGCATATCGTGATGTCATCAAAGATGAGCTTAATGTAAAGAACTTTAACGTGGAGCAAGACGACGACAAACTTGTTTCATACGTATTAAAACTTGATTTTAAACAGGCTGGACCAAAGTTCGGGAAACAAGTTAATGAGGTCAACCAAGCGCTGAAAAACCTTTCAGAAGAGAAAGGAAAAGAGTTTGTTGAACAAGGCAAGCTAAGTGTTACGCTTGCTTCAGGAGAAAACCTAACGCTTGAAACGGCAGACGTACTTGTTGAAAAAGTGCCAAAAGAAGGTTTTGCGGTTGCATCCAACGGCACGTATACTGCGGTGTTGGATACGGCGTTAACCGAAGAACTTGTGCAGGAAGGAGTCGCTCGTGAAGTAATTCGAGCGGTTCAAGACTATCGTAAAAAGCTGGATTTACCCGTGAATTTACGTATCGATTTGGAGCTTAGCGGAGACGAAGAAGTGCAGAAAGCTGTCGAGAAGTTTGAAACGCTGCTTCAAGAAAATCTTCTGCTGCACAGTCTCAGTGTGAAAGAAGCCATCAAAAACGGAGAGACGGTAAAAGTCGGAACAAAGCAAGTTACGCTTCGTGTTTTAAATCAGAACTGATAAAAAGCACTTACCTCATAGCAGGTAAGTGCTTTTTTACCTTTAATCAAACTGTCCGAGAACATTTTTAAGACTCGGCCAAACGATTTCAAAAGGAGCCGCTAGTACATACTCTTTTCCGTTTTCATCTTTAAAGTGTTGAACAAAACGATATTTTCCTACTTTGTAGTTAGGAGTTGCGATATCTAGTTTGAGTGATTTCCCTGGCTTCAGCGTGACGGTTTTATCAGGAAACTCCAATCCGTTTAGCACAACTTCGTACCACTTTCCGTCTTTTAAGTGATCCGCCGTATTTTCATAAGGAATCGTTAAGGTATGCGTCGAATTGTTTTGAATAACAAAAAAGCCAAACTGCGTTTTATCGTATTTTTTACTGATAGCAGATAGCGTAATAGTTCCCCCGTCAGTGTTAATGGAAGAAGGAATGTTTTTTTCTTGTTTGGCTCCAAGTTCCATTTTTTGACCGTTATAATCGATATAGCCAAAGATACAAAACAAGATAATAAAAATGCCTAGTATTAGTAAAAGTGTTCGTACTATTTTCAAGAGCTTTGCACCACCTTTTTATCACTCTTCCATTATACGGAAAACTTCTTGTTTGAAATAGTATGAATTTACATTTCCTATATCACTTTTTTGAAAGGAATGATTGAAATGAGACAAATTATAGCCATGGGCGGCGGAGGTTTTTCGATGGAGCAGGATAACTTGCTTCTGGATCAATACATACTTTCACAAGCTCATATAGATGTGCCGAAAATCTGTTTTATCCCTACAGCCAGCGGAGATGCCGATAATTATATAGAAAGGTTTTATGAAGCGTTTGAGAAGTTGGTATGTACACCGTCTCATTTATCGCTGTTTTCACCAAACTTTATAGATTTAAAAGCATATGTGATGCAGCACGATATTTTGTATGTAGGCGGCGGTAATACAAGGAATATGCTTTCTTTATGGAAAGAGTGGGGACTTGATACAATTCTAAAAGAAGCTTATAAAAAAGGAATAATCTTAGCAGGAATAAGCGCAGGTTCGATTTGCTGGTTTGAAGAAGGCGTCACCGATTCAATGAACAATAAACTGTCTAAAATCGACTGTTTAGGATTTTTAACGGGCAGCAACTGTCCTCACTACGACGGAGAAAGCAATCGAAGACCTTCGTATCATGAGTTAATGGCAAGCAGGGAAATGAAAGAAGGCTACGCTGTAGATGACGGAGTCGCGCTGCATTTTAAAGATGAGAAGCTATCCGCGTCAGTTAGCTCAAGGTCTACAGCAAAAGCGTACGCTGTTGATCGAAAAGAGGAAGAAGTAATTGAACGTGAACTCCCGGTGACCAATTTGGGTAATCACAAGCAATAAATGGCCGCTTTTCATGTTTCTCTGTATAAAATGGAGCTTATTCGTACATACATAAGCAGAGATTCTATATAGGAGGGTGCTTCAGTGAGTTATAAACAATACTGGGGAAACATACATGAACAAAGCGATAAGCTCCAGGAGTTATTATCGTCGTATTGGCATCAGTACTCAGATTTCGGAAACTGGCAGTTTTGGGTGGTGGTTGCTTCGCTCGTTCTTCCTCTTGTGTTGTTGTATTTTACCGTAGATCGGACGAGGATCTTTGAGGTGTTTTTCTTCGGTTACACAGTGCACATGCTCTGGGCATATATTGATATTGCACTTGGGAGAAGCGGTCATTTAACGCACACGTTTTTTTTAACGCCGCTGCTTCCAAACGCAACGAATATTACCGCTTCTATTTTGCCGGTAGGCTTTCTGCTGCTTTATCAATATTGTACGAATCACCAAAAGAATTTTTATCTGTATACGATTCTGCTGAGCGCTGTTTTTTCATTTGGACTGGCGCCCCTTGAACACCATTTTAAATTTATTGATTCAGGAAAAGGAATGAGCTTGTTCTGTATTTTTCTGATTGATATAGGGATAACGTTAGTAGCGTATTGGTTTACAAGGCTGCTTGTAAAAGCAAAAGCCGCAGCCTATCGTAAAGCGGAAAAAGAACGTTGAAAAAATGTTTGAATGTTATTAGTTAGGGGTATACATGTATTTAAGATAAATTGAGGTGAAAAAATTGTATTATTACCGCATTTCAGAAGGACAAGGCGAAACGTACTCTGAAACAATTGTTATTCATGAAGAACAATTTGATCAAGGTACATTTGAAAAAATGGTGAAAGAAGCGATGGTCGATAAGCCTGGCAAAATCGATCAAGTGGATATTGTGAAATATTTAATTGGACATTATCATTTCCAAGTTGCATATATTGAAGCCGCTTTTCACAGTACATATACAGATTAATAACGTTATGTATTCGTTAAAAAACCCCGTTGCACTG